>NZ_JBLIYX010000001.1:0-589496 GCF_057480955.1 Pseudomonas sp. P65(2024) | reverse complement strand
GATCTTGAATTCTTCGGGGTAACGCTGACGACTCATGGCACCTCCTATTTGGGCCTCATTATGAGGCTTGGAGGTGTCTACGAAACCAGGGGCGATTCACAGGAACCAGCGTCCGTCGACCTATTTTCCTATATTGAAGATGTCGTCAGTCCAGAGGATAGTTTGATTTTTTGCAAATGGCTGTTCCCGGATTTCGTCGTGTTCGAGGAATCGGTGATACTGGAAATGAAATTTGACGAGCCCGCATTTCGTGTGTGGCTTGATCATTTTTCAGGCGATAAAGCTGGTGTTGAGAGGATGCTGAATCACACCCATCTGTACGACGTGTTTTCAGGGTGTGGATCTTCGGTGGACGAGGTGGTTTTTGAGCAACTGTCCAATGTGCTGGCCATGTCCTGGCGAATGGTGTTGAAGGCGAAATTCCCTGATAGAAGATTTCACGTAGAGGCTATTAACTCCGATCAGGAGTATGGCCCGGTGGTCACCTTCCATGAAATGCGTGGGTGAGCTTTGCCGTTCTTTTGACGACAGTACTGAGGATGTAGTGTGTCTGTCGGTCTAGGGTACTTGGCCGGATGTACCGGTGTGCCATGTTGCACCTGCTTGAGCGCGGTTAGTTCAAGCTGTTCGAAGTCTGCATTCGGCTTCAACCTGCCGGGGCTGCGATGCAGCCCTTTCCGACCGGTCCGACGCCTCGGCCGGAAAGGGCCGCTCCTACAGGGGGATGCGGCCTCCTGTGGGAGCGGCCTTGCCGAGGCGTCGGACCGGCCGGAAAGGGCCGCAAACGCCAACAGCTCAGTTCAACCAGCTCAACGCCGGCCCCTGGGGCACGATCCGGGTCGGGTTGATGTGGTTGTGCGAGTAGTAGTAATGCAGCTTGATATGCGCCATGTCGATGGTGCGGTAGATCGCCGGGATCTGCGTCAGGCGCACCAGGTACTGGTACAGCGCCGGGTACTCGGCCAGGGTCTTGTGGTTGGTCTTGAAGTGCACGTAGTACACCGCCTCGTAGCGGATCAGCGTGGGCAGCAGGAACAGGTCCGACAGGCTCAGCTTGCCGCCCACCAGGTACGGCTGCTTGCGCAGCCGGTGCTCGAGGGTGTCCATGGCCGCGAAGAACTGCTGGAAGGCCTGGTCGTAGCTCTCCTGGTCCGGGGCGAAGCCCATGTGGTAGACCATGCGGTTGATGTTGGTGTGCAGCCACTGGTTGAGCTCGACGATGTCGCAGCTGGAGCGGTCGGGCACCAGGTCGATCGGGGTCTTGGCCAGGGGCAGCAGGCGGGTGGCCATCTGCAGCGCCAGCTCCGCCGAATCGTTGTGCACGATACGGTTCTGCTGGCGGTCCCACAGCACCGGCACCGACTGGTTGCCGGTGAAGCCCGGGCGCGAACGCTCGTACAGGCTCGACAGCAGGGTCACGTCTTTGTGCAGCGGGTCCTGGTCGTGCTCGTCGAACTCCCAGCCCTGGTCGTGGCGGCGCGCCGCCACCGAGGTGACGTCCAGCGCGTCTTCCAGGCCCAGCAGGCTCTGCACCAGGTGCACCCGGTGCGAGAACGGGCAAGCGTGGGAGATGTACAGGTGGTAGCGGTTGGGCTCGGCCACCAGTTCGCTGAGGAACAGCTCCTGGACCGACGGGTTGTCTTGGCTGCGGGTCATCTTACCTTCCTACGGCGGTGGCCAGGCTTGGGCATGGGCGTTCGCCGAGGGCGGCGATGCTGTGCTGGATCTTCAGGTTGGCGGCGGCCAGGCCTGCGGCCAGGCTCTCTTCGCCCATGCCCAGGCCTTCGGCGTAGATGAACTCGACGCTGTTCAGGCCGACGAAGCCCAGGGTCTGTGACAGCCAGCCAGCCAGGGTGTCGGTGCCCTGGCTGTAGATGCCACCGCTGGCGTTGAGCACGTGCACCGGCTTGTCGTCGAGCAGCCCGACCGGGGCGCCGTCGACGTAGGTGAAGGTGACGCCGCCGCGCACGATGTAGTCGACCCAGGTGTGCAGGATCGACGGTGCGCCGAAGTTGTAGCGTGGCAGGCCGATCACCACGCGGTCGGCTTCCTGGATCTCTTCGATCAGCTCGTTGGACAGCTTCAGCGCCGCGGCCGCCTCGATGCTGCTGGCGTCACCGCCGAACAGGGCGTCCATGGTCACCGCATTGAGGTGCGGGATAGGCTGGGCGTGCAGGTCGCGTACCGCCACCGACGCTTCGGGGTTGACCTCTTTGAGCTGCTTGAGGAAGTTGTCCACCAGTTGGCCGGAGAAGCCGCCATCGGACTTGATCGAGGAGCGGATGACCAGGACCTTGTGATTCATTGCGCGAATCCTTTCTGTGATGTGTGTGATAGCCAGTCTTGAGCAATCGGGCGGGAGTGAAAAGCGCAGATAATCAGGGTATTACCCTTAAGGTTGTCATGTATCGCCAGGGGCTCTGGGCTGGAACGAGCGCGGGGCAAGCCTGCTCCCACAATTCGCGTGGGAGCGGGCTTGCCCCGCGATGAACGTGATGGGTGATTACGCCATTACCACTCGCGCTTGAGCCTGAACTTGCTCAGCTGCGCGCTGGCGATGCGTGTCTGGCTGCCGTCGGCGTTGACCCGCCAGGCCTCGGCCTGGGTGAACATCAGGTTGCGACCGTCGCGGATCACCTTGGCGTGGAACAACACCTCGGTGTCGCGCGGCGTGGCCGACAGCAGCAGGGTGTTGAAACTGTTGGTCAGGGCGTACTCGTCCGGCCCCAGCAGGGGCAGGGTGGCGAGCATGCTGGTGACGTCGAGCATCGAGTAGATCACCCCGCCGTGCAGGGTCTGGCTCAGGTTGTCGATGGCATCGGTGACGGTCAGCCGGCAGGTGCACTGGCCGGGGGACTGTTCCAGCATTTCCAGCCCGCAGTAGCGCTGGTAGGCGTGTTCGAGCAGCGCGCGCGAGTGCGCGGCGGCGTGGTCGCTGATGGTGCTCATGGTGTGATCCTTCACAGGTGCCGGGCAATGATTTCCAGCATGATTTCGTGGGTGCCGCCGCCGATGGCCAGCAGGCGGGCGTCGCGGTGGATGCGTTCGACCAGCGAGGGCTCGACGCAGCCGTGGGCGCCATGCAACTGCACGGCGTCGCGGGCCAGGGTTTCCAGGGTCTGCACGGCGCTGTTCTTGGCGATGGCCACCTGGTGCGCGTCCAGGGTGCCTTCGGCCTGGCGGGCCACGCAGGTGTCGACGAACTGGCGGCTGACCGTCAGCTGCGCGTAGTGCTCGGCCAGGCGCTGGCGGATCACCGACTTGTCGAACAGCGGCTTGCCGCCGACCTGGCGGCTCTTGCACCAGTCGATGGCGGCCTGCAGGGCCATGTCGGCGCTGGTGATGGCCATTACCGCCAGGTTCAGCCGCTCCTGCTGCAGGCTGGCCTGCAGCAGGCGGCCGACGCCGCCCTTGCCGGTCAGGCGCAGCGCTGGCACGTCGACAAGCTCCAGGTCGGCCAGCGGCAGGCAGCGCCAGCCCAGGGCCTGGCGCGGGGTGTGGCGGATGCCGGCGGCGGAGCCTTCGACCAGGAACAGCGCCAGGCCGTCCTCGCAGTGGCCGACCATCAGCAGCCAGTCGGCACGGGTGGCGTTGCAGATGAACGCCTTGTGCCCGTTCAGCCGGTAGCCATCGGCCTGGCGCGTGGCCCGGCACTCCAGGGCGCGCAGGTCGGAGCCGGCCTGGCGCTCGGTGATCGCCAGGGCGATGCTCTGGCGGCCGTCGAGCACCGCCGGCACCAGGTCGTGGACGATCGGGTGGCCGGTGGCCTGCACTGCCTTGAGGCTGACGAAGTGCGAGCCCAGGCCCATGGTGATGCCCTGGGCGCCGCTGCGGGTCAGCTCCTCGATCAGCACCGCCACGGCCCGCGGGTCGTCCGGCAACTGGCGGTGGTCGTGGCCCAGGCCGAGCAGGCCGGCGGCGCCGGCCTCGCGGTTGAGTGTGGCGGGGTAGGCGCCGAGCTGCTCCCAGGCCGCCACGTTCGGCGTGATGCGCTCGCTGACGAAGGCCTGCAGGCGCTGGCGGTATGCGTCGGTCATGGCGATCTCCTCAGAACACCGTGGTCAGGGCCAGGTCGTGGAAGCGCTCGACGATCGGCCGGATCCGCGAGGAGGTCATGGCGCTGTCCTCCTCGAAGTAGTACAGGTCGGTCATGTCGCGCATCACTTCCAGCATCACCCGCGAGCGCTCGGCGGCGCGGATCTCGTAGCGCTGCAGGGCGCTGTCGAGGCGCTCGTCGCAGCAGCCGACCAGGGCCTGGGCGAGCATGAAGGCGTTCTCCAGGCCCAGGGTCAGGCCGTAGCCGAGGGTCGGCAGCATGGCGTGGATGCTGTCGCCAAGCATCACCACGCGGCCGTTCTGCCAGCAGCCGGCGCCGGTCAGCGCCATCATCTTGTGGGTGAGGATCTGCTCGTGCTCGGTGGCCTCCATCATCCGCACCACATCCGGCGGCAGGTCGGCGAACAGCCGCACCAGGCCGTCGCGGTCGAGCAGCGGCTGGTTGCGGTGCTGGTAGGCGGCGAACCAGTAGCGGTACGGACGGTCGGCCGCCAGCGGGTAGGTGACCACTCGCGAGAACTCCGAGGCGAAGATCTGGCAACGGTCGGGCAGCAGCAGCGGCGAGTCGAACTCGACCATGCCGCGGCTGGCCACCAGGCCCGTGTCGTAGGGCGTCAGGCCCGGTTCCAGGCACTGGCGCACGGTGGAACCGACGCCGTCGCTGCCGATCACCAGGTCGAAGTCTTCCTGTTCGCCATTGCTGAAGGTGACCCGTGCCTGTTCACCGACCTTCTCCACCTTCTCGCAGCCCATCTGGTAGCGGATCTGCCCGGGGGCCAGGCGTTCGCGCAGCAGGCCGAACAGCTCGGGACGCGGGAACATCACCGCCGGCGCCGGGATCCCCAGGCCGTCCGGGCGCACCGGCTGGCTGTGGATCAGGCGACCGTCGCGGCCATGGGTGTCGAGGAACTCGATGGCCTTGCCGCGGCCGATGAACCCGGTGTCGTTGAACAGGAAGCGCAGCACCTGCACGCCCTGGGGCCAGACGTAGATACCGGTGCCCGAGTCGCGCGGGCCATTGGCCCGCTCGTACACCGTGGCCTCGAGGCCGAAGCGCTTGAGAATCAGGGCGCAGGCCAAGCCATTGAGGCCGGCGCCGATGATCGCGATCTTCATGCGGCCACCTCGTTCAAGGTGTTCCAGCTCTGGCCGCTCATGCGGTAGCGGCGTTGCAGCAGGCACAGGCTGGTCAGCTCCATCAGCATCGGGTCGAGCAGGCCCTGTTCCTGGACGCTGAGGGTCGGCAGCTGCTTGAGCAGGGTGCGGACCTTGGCCGCGTCGAAGAACGGCAGCGCGTCCAGGTCACGGCTGTGCAGGGTGTCCTGCACCAGTTGCCACAGGCGGCCTTGCTGCTGCAGGGTGGCCGGCGGGGCGCGGAAGTAGTGCTTCTTGCGCTCGTACAGGGCCTTGGGCAGGTAAGGGCGCATGGCTTCGCGGAACACGTACTTCTCGGTGGCGCCGCGCACCTTCATCCACACCGGCAGTTGGCAGGCCAGTTCGACCACGTGGTGGTCGAGCAGCGGCACGCGGCCTTCGATGCTGTTGGCCATCTCCATGCGGTCGCCCAGGGTGGTGAGGACGAAGTTCGGCAGGTACGACTTGGCCCACAGGTACATGGAGTTGTGCACCGGATCGCGGTCGGCGAGCTTGCCGTGGTCGAGGCGGTCGAAGAACTGGCGATACGGGTCGACACCGGTGAAGTGGTCGCGGAAGTCACCGCGGTACAGGCTCTCCAGGGCCTTGAACCAGCCGGCCTGGTTGTCCAGCCACGACACGCCGTGCTTGAGCTGGTCGACCATCCAGTGGATGTCGTGGGGCATGTGCGCGTTGGTGTAGCCCTGCTCGTTGGCCTGGATGCGCTGGCGCAGCAGGTCGATGACTTTCGGGTCTTGTTGTTCGTTGTTGTACAGCAGCATGTCGCGGCGGAAGTGCGGGTAGCCGGCGAACACTTCGTCGGCGCCTTCGCCGGTCAGCACCACCTTCAGGCCGGCCTTGCGCACTTCCTTGCTGAGGATGTACTTGGCCACGCCGTGGGCGTTGAAGAACGGCGTCTCGTTGTGCCACACGGCCTGCTCGAAGTTGTCCGCCAGGTCGTCCTGGGTGATCTCGATGGTGTGGAAGCGCGCGCCGTTGTGCTCGGCGGCCATGCGCGCGAAACGGTTCTCGTCGTAGTCGTCCATGTCGGTGAACGACAGGTTGAAGGCGTCCAGCGGCTCGCCCTTGAGGGCGGTGGCCATGCCCAGCATCGCCGAGGAGTCGATGCCGCCGCTCAGGTACACGCCCATCGGCACGTCGGCGCGCAGGCGCAGGCGCACCGCTTCTTCGATGGCGGCGCGCACGGATTCGATCATGCCGGCCTCGTCGCTCGGCGCCGGGGTGTCGCGGCGGGCGAATTCCATGTCCCAGTAGCGGCCGCTGTGCAGGCCGCCGTGGTCGACCATCACCCAGCAGCCCGGCTGTACGCTGCGCACGCCTTCGAACAGGGTGTGGTCGCGCAGGTAGAAGGCGCGACTGGCGTAGGCGTTCTCGTCCCAGGTCGGGTTGACGCCGGCGGCCAGCAGGGCCTTGATCTCGGAGGCGAAGTACCAGTTGCCTTCATGCTGGGTGTAGAACAGCGGCTTGATGCCCAGGCGGTCGCGCACCGCCAGCATCAGGCGGCGACGGCGGTCGAACAGGACCATGGCGAACTCGCCGCGCAGCTCCTTGAGCCCGGCCATGCCGGAGCGGCGGTACAGGTGCAGGGCGATTTCGCTGTCCGAGGCGGTCTTGAAGATCGCGCCTTCGGCCTGCAGTTCGGCACGGATGCGCTCGTGGTCGTAGAACTCGCCGTTGACGATCACCGCCAGGTCGCCTTCGTCGGCGACGATCGGCTGCATGCCGTTGTCCAGGCCGATGATGCTCAGGCGGGTGTGGCCGAGCACGGCGCGCTCGCCCGGGTCACGCCACAGGCTGTGCTCGTCCGGGCCGCGGTGGTTGATGGCGGCCAGGGCGTCGAGGATCGACTGGTCGCTGATGCTGTTGCGTTTGGACTGGTAGACACCGATGAAACCACACATGGCAAAATCCTTTTCTCATAGGTCGGGCGTCGTCGGCGACGCCGGAACGGCGCGGGCTTCGTGGTCCGCGCACCCAGGGTTCATTGCGCCCAGTCGGGGCGGCTGCGTTCGAAGAAGGCGGCAAGACCGTGCTGGCCCTCGCTGGAGGTGCGCAGGCGGGCGATCAGCTGCAGGTTGCAACCCTGCTCGTCGAGCAGGTGGTCGCGGCCTGCCAGGCGCGCCAGCATCTGCTTGATCTCGCGACTGGCCTGGGGGCCGGTCTGCAGCAGGGTGGCCAGCCAGCGGTCGCGGGCCTGCGCCAGCTCGGCGGCGGGCACCAGGCGGTGGACCAGCTGCAGGCGCAGCGCGTCCTCGGCGCCGAACACCTCGGCCGAGAGCATGTAGCGCCGTGCCTGGCGCACGCCCATGGCGCGCACCACGTAGGGGCTGATCAAGGCCGGGGCCAGGCCCAGGCGCGCCTCGCTGAAGCAGAACCGCGCATCCTCGGCGGCCAGCACGTGGTCGGCGCAGCACAGCAGGCCCAAAGCCCCGCCGAACACCGCGCCGCGGGCCAGCATCAGCACCGGCACCGGGAAATCGTCCAGGCGCTGCAGGACGTTGGCCAGCAGGCTGGCGTCCTCCAGGTTGCGCGCATGGTCGAACTCGCGGCTGCGGCGCATCCACTCCAGGTCCGCCCCGGTGCACAGGTGCTCGCCGGCGCCGTCGAGCACCAGGGCGCGCAGTCCCGGGTGCTCGGCGAGGGCCTGCAGCTGCTCGTGCAAGGCCCCGAGCAGGGCCTCGTCGAGGGCGTTGCCGGCATGCGGACGGTTCAGGGTCAGGCAGGCGACCGCAGGTTGCGGCCAGCTCAGCAGCACGTCGCTCATGGTCGTCAGCTCGCCATCTTCAGGGACAGGGCGGTGCTCTCGTACTGACGGCGATAGCCCTCGCAACCGCCGTAGCGGAACGCGCCGCCGGTGACGTACGGGGTGCTGTAGTCGGCCACGGCCGGGTGGTTGTCGCCGTAGAACCAGCTGCTGTACTGCTCATGGCCCAGGCGGGTGCGGCTGGCCAGCATGCGCGCATGCGCCTTGCGCCGCGAATGGGCCTGGTAGCCCGGCACCACGGTGGCGCTGAAGAACTCGCCGACGCTGCCCGAACCGTAGCTGAACAGGCCGATGTTGCGCCCGGTCAGGTCCTCGTCGCTGTTGTCCAGCAGCGACAGCAGGGCGATGTACAGCGAGGCGGTGTAGCAGTTGCCGATGGCCTTGCCGTACAGCTGGCTGGTGGAGTAGGCCTTCTCGCCCAGGGCCTTGGCTGCTTCAGGCTCGATCGCCTCGAACACCGAGAAAGCCTTCTTCGCCATCTTGGTGAACGGCTGGTGGAAGCACAGGAAGCTCATGTCTTCCAGGCCCAGGCCGCCGTCGGCGCGGTAGCTCTGCCAGGCGTTGCGCAGCGACTCCAGGTAGACCTCGATCGACAGCTTGCCGTCGACCAGCGCGGTGCTGCGCAGGTTCGGCCGCCAGAAGTCCGAGACGTCCAGGCTGTAGCGGCCCTGGTGCGGGTGCAGCTCCAGCAGGCGCGGGTTCTCGGCCACGATCATGGCCACGGCGCCGGCGCCCTGGGTGCATTCGCCCTCGGAGTTCTGCTCGTAGCGGGCGATGTCGGTGGCGATCACCAGCACCTTCTCGTGAGGACGCTGGGCGACCAGTGCGCGGGCCATCTGCAAGCCGGCGGTGGCGCCGTAGCAGGCCTGCTTGAACTCCACCACGCGGCAGTCGGCGCGCAGGCCGAGCAGGCTGTGGACGAACAGGCCGGCGGCCTTGGACTGGTCGATGCCGCTCTCGGTGGCGAGGATCACCGTGGCGATCGAGGCGCGGGTGGCGTCATCGAGCAGCGGCAGGGCGGCGTTGGCCGCCAGGGTCACGATGTCTTCGTCAGGGGCCGGCACGGCCATGAACTCCTGGCCGATGCCGACCAGGTACTTCTGCGGATCGATACCATGCCGTTCGGCAAGTTCTTCCAGTGCGAAAAAGTGTTGCGGTACAGACAGCCCAATATCATCAATGCCGATTTTCATGTGTATGCCCAATTATTTTTCACTGTTGAAAAAATCCCAAAATACACAACCGGTCTTGTTGTTCCGGTGCCAGTCCCTGCTGGCCATTTAATTATTGCGGCTGAAGCTTTTGCCAAAAAAAGCGAATAATTCCGATGGGATTGATGACGCCTGTTCATGGTTTTTTTGGCTATTAAGTTATGCGTTTTTTAGTGCGCGCAGGCGCAGGCCCCGTGCTGCCACGCGGCTTCCATAAAGGTTTGGGGGAGGGTGTTGAACAATATGGCAATTAAAATTTTCAATTAAATTAATATGAAAATTTTATGGCGTTATCGCCGCATACTTTGCCGTGTTGTTCCGGCTGTTGGTTTAGGCCGTGTCGCGTGTGCATCTCTGCATGGGGGACGCTCCTTGTCCATTATTCATCCATTAGTGCCGGACACTGTCCGGGACGTTGTTGTCGCACGAAGTGGCCTGGGCGAATAGTGACAAAAAGTGCGTGCATCGCGGCATGGTCTTCATGTGTCGTGCGCAGCTGTGGTACAACGCCGCAGGACACAGGATTCGTCGCCCGGTTTTCGGGTACACAAGGAGGTGATGGTGTTTTCCAAGATCAGTCTCGATCAGTGGCGCGCGTTCGTCTGCACGGTCGAGTGCGGCGGTTTCCAGCAGGCCGGCGAGCACATGTACAAGTCCCAGTCGGCCATCAGCCACTCGGTCAACCGCATGGAAATGCTCCTGGGCCAGGAGCTGTTCATCATCGAAGGCCGCAAGGCCGTGCTCACCTCCCTGGGCAAGGCCCTGCTGCCCCAGGCCAAGCACCTGCTGGGGGCGGCGCAGAAGCTCGAGCACCTGGCCAACCAGTACCAGCCGGGGCTGTTTACCGAGCAGGCGCTGGCGGTGGATGTGCTGTTCCCCATCGAATTGCTGCAACAGGCATTGCAGGAGTTTGCCCTGGAGTACAAGGATCACCGTATCCGCCTGTACGAAACGGCATTGTCCGGGGCCCGCGAGCTGCTGGAGG
The DNA here is from genome assembly GCF_057480955.1 of Pseudomonas sp. P65(2024). NCBI lineage: Bacteria > Pseudomonadati > Pseudomonadota > Gammaproteobacteria > Pseudomonadales > Pseudomonadaceae > Pseudomonas > Pseudomonas sp. P65(2024). The sequence continues at coordinate 579,325 of NZ_JBLIYX010000001.1, read as the reverse complement.
ATGGCAAGGTCGAGCTGGGCATCGCCAGCAGCCTGCCTTCCGGTTACCTGCAGGAGTTCCTGCTCAATGTCTCGCTGGTCTGCGTGGTGGGGGCCAGCCACCCGCTGAGCGCGGCGCAGGGGGAGTTGAGCCTGGACGACATGAAGAACCACCGGCAGGTGGTGATCCGCGATTCCGGCACGCGCAATTCGCAGAACAGCGGCTGGCTGGGGACCTCGCAGCGCTGGACGGTGAGCAGCCTGGCGGCGGCCGAGAGCTTCGTCGAGCGGGGGATGGGCTTTGCCTGGTTGCCGGAGCATCGGGTGCAGCAGGGGCTGGCGCAAGGGCGGTTGGTGCGGGTCAACCTGCAGCATCAGCGGGAGCGGGAGGTGCCGATGTACATGGGGTATCCCGAGGAGTACCGGCACAGTCCCGAGGTGCGGTTGCTGGCGCAGATACTGCGGGAGCGGTGTCGGGAGTATCGGCCGGGGTGATTGTTGGGGCAGCTTGATGTGTTTTTTTGCGGTGTCGATTCCAGGTCACTGCGGTTCAAGGTGTTCTGAGTCAGCGTTTGGCTTTAGCTCGCCGGGGCTGCGCAGCAGCCCCGGCCATCTCGAAAACTGTCAGATGTTTCCGAACCTGAAACCAAATGCTTCAGCCAGCAAAGCTTGGGAACTATCCTACGCGCTTGCCGGAAGCCGCCGCGTTGTCGGGGAAATACCCCACGGATAACTTCACGGGGTCGCCATATCAGGTGACCGGGTGTGAGAACCCGAGGCGTAAAGTATCGGCAATCCAGTTATGGCAGCCGTGCCCGGGCAGACTTCGGTCTGGCCGAGTTTCTCTTGCGCCTCGGTTTCTCACCCCGTGCACGGCTGCCACCCTTTGTCCCGTGAGAAAGGCGCCGGAGGGCAGCATTCTTGAACTGCGCAGGAGTGTTGACCATGAAAAAGATCGTCCCAGACCCACCCCGTCTAGCCCCCTTCATCGCTATCCGCCCGACCCTCACCCGCGAAGAAGCCATGGCCGCCGCCGTCGAAGTGGCCACCGCCATTTCCGATGTCCTCGATATCTACTTCAAGACCGACCCTGGCGAAGCCCAGGACCGTCTGTTCGCCGCCAGCGACTACCTCGGCCAGCTGGCCTGTGCCTTGCTCGAACACAAGCCAGAGGTGCAGCCATGACCAACGCACGTACCGCAGGCCGGACCCGCTGCATGGACCTGTTCAAGGTCGAGCCGGGCATTCCCTTCGCGGATGCCTTCAGCGAGTTGTCGGTGCTGCTTGGCTGCATTCGCCACCTCACCTGCGAGGCCGAGATGGAAGGCGACCTGATGGCGGGCAGCGCAGCGCGCATGTTGAGTGCCATGGCCAAGGCGTTGATTGATGATATGGAGTTGGGGATGAACAACAGGAATCGATAAAACGTTGGGGCCGCTGCGCGGCCCCGACGATCCCAATGCTTCACCCGCGCAAATCACTCGGCAGGAAATCCCGCTCCGGCTCGTAGTCCAGCTTCAGATACCCCGCCAGCTCACGCAGGTCATCCGGGCTCAGGCTGCCGGCTTGTTGCTTCAGGCGCAGGCTGTCGACGATGTACGCATAGCGCGAGACGTTGTAGTCGCGCACCGCGTTGTACAGGTCGCGCTGGGCATCGAGGATATCGACGATGTTGCGGCTGCCCACCTCATACCCCGCCTCGGTGGCCCGCAACGAGCCCTGGCTGGAGATGATGCTCTGGCGCCGCGCGCGCACCTGCTCGACATCGCTGACCACCGCGCGGAAGGCGTTGCGCGACCCTTCCAGCACCTCGCGTTCGAGGCTGGTGCGGCCGTACTCGGTGCGCGCCAGCTCATGGGTGGCCTGGCGTACCCGCGCGCTGGTGCCGCCGCCGCTGAACAGCGGCAGCTTCATCTGCACCATCACCGAGCTGTCGCGCTGGTTGCCGGAGCGCTGGCCGAAGTGCGCGCTGGAATCCATCAGGTCGCTGTCGCCCTCGGCGTAGCCCATGGCCAGGTTGAAGGTCGGCAGGTGATCGGCCTTGCTGCTGCGCAGGGTCTGGCCGGCCTGGTTGACGGCGGCCTGGCTGGCGCGCAGGCGCAGGTTCTGCGCCATGGCCTGTTCGACCCAGGCCTCGGCGCGCGCGGGCACCGGCGCTTGCACCGGCAGGCTGTGGCGGATCCCGGCCAATGCCGGTTGCGCCTGCCCGGTCAGGCGCATCAGCGCCTGGTAGGCGTCTTCGCTGCGGCGCTGGCTGTCGATCAGGTTGGCGCTGGCGCGGTCGAAGCTGGCCTGGGCCGAGAGCATGTCGTTCTGGTCGGACAGGCCGGCGTCGTAGCTCAGCCGGGTCTGCTGCAACTGGCGGTCGAAGGCGCGCAGCTCGGCCTTGGCGGTGGCCAGGTTGTCCTCGGCCAGCAGGGTGTCGAAGTAGCGGCTGGCGGTGTCGAGGATCAGTTGCTGCTGGAACGCCGAGAAGTCCAGTTCGGCCTGTTCGTTCTCGGACTGCGCGGCCTTGAAGTCGAACCAGCGGCTGAGGTCGAACAGCGGCTGGTCGAGGCTCAGGCGGTACAGGCTGCCACTGCGCTGTTCGACCTGGCGGCGGTCGCTGCGCACGTCGCCGGCCTCGGCATCCAGGGCCACCTGCGGCAGCAGGCGGGCGCGGGCCAGAGGCACGGCCTCGCGGCGGGCCAGGTAGTTCTCGCGGGCGGCGGCCATGTCGCTGTTGTGCTCGACCACCTGGGCGTACACCGACATCAGCGTCGCACGCTCGGCGGCAACGGCCTGGGCCAGGGGCGCCAGGAACAGCAGGGGCAGAAGGGTCTTACGTAGCATGTCGTTTCTCTTTATCCGGGCCGGCCGCTCCCAGGGGCAGCCGATCACGGCTGCCACAGGGGAGGGCGGGCGAAGGGGTCAGGCCGGCTGGGTGTAGGCGGCCAGTTCCTGCAGGCGTGGGTCTTCGCTGGCGCGGTGGTCCTTGGCCAGCAGCGAGTACACGGTGGGCAGGATGAACAGGGTGAACAGCGTGCCGACCAGCATGCCGATGACGATCACCAGGCCCAGGCTGAAGCGGCTGTGGGCACCGGCGCCGCTGGCCAGCAGCAGCGGGACCAGGCCCACCACCATGGCCGCGGTGGTCATCAGGATCGGCCGCAGGCGGATCTGCGCGGCGCGCTCGATGGCCGTGCGGCGGTCGAGCTGGTCGGCCTGCTGCAGCTCGTTGGCGAACTCGACCATGAGGATGCCATGCTTGCTGATCAGGCCGACCAGGGTCACCAGGCCGATCTGCGTGTAGATGTTTACCGTGGCGTAGCCCAGGTACAGCGGGATCAGCGCGCCGCACACTGACATCGGCACGCTGACCAGGATCACCAGCGGGTCGCGCAGGCTTTCGAACTGCGCCGCCAGCACCAGGTAGATGACCAGGATGGCGAAGATGAACGTCACCACCAGGGCGCTGCCTTCCTGGACGAACTGGCGGGCATCGGACAGCCAGTCATGGCTGAAGCCGGTGGGCAGGGCATTGGCCTGGGCGGCGAGGAACTGCACCGCGTCGCCGATGCTCACGCCCGGCGCCGGCACCGCCTGCAGGGTGGCCGAGTTGAGCTGGTTGAACTGGGTCAGCTTGTTGGGCTCGATCGACATGTCGAAGCTGACCAGGGTCGACAGCGGCACCTGGGCGCCGTTGGCGGCCTTGACGTACTGGCCGACCAGCATTTCCGCCGACAGGCGCTGGGCCCGTGCCACCTGCGGGATCACGTCGTAGGAGCGGCCGTCGAGGGCGAAGCGGTTGACGTAGTTCTCGCCCACCAGCACCGCCAGGGCGTCGCCGATGGCCTGCATGCTGATGCCCAGGTCGTTGGCCTTGCTGCGGTCGATGTTGATGTTGACCAGCGGGCTGTTGAAGTCCAGGTCGTAGTCGACCACGGCGAACAGGCCGCTGGCCATGGCCGCCTGCTTGATCTTGTCCATGGCGTCGAACACCACGCGGTGGTCCTGGGAACTCTGGATCACCATCTGCACCGGCAGGCCGCCGGTGGAACCGGGCAGCGGCGGCAGCTGGAAGGCGAAGATGGCCACGCCCTCGATCTCGCCCACGGCTTTCTGGATCTCGGCCTGCAACTGGTCGGCGCTGCGCTGGCGTTTTTCCCAGGTGCTCAGGTTGGCGCCGCCGAACGCGGTGCGCGGGCCGTCGTTGCCGTTGACCACCCAGGTGATGTCGGTTTCCGGGAAGGTGGCGAACAGGCGGTCCATGCGGTGCGCGTACATCTCGGTGTAGTCGATGTTGGCGTACTGCGGGGCCTTGGCCACCGCCAGCACCTGGGCCTGGTCCTCGACCGGCGCCAGCTCGCGCTGGGCGCCGAGGTAGAGGATCGGCAGGCTGACGAATACCGCCGCGGCAATTGCCAGGGTCAGCCAGCGGTGGTGCAGGGACACGTCCAGCACGCGGCCGTAGCCCTTGCCCAGCCACTGGAAGAAGCGCTCGGCGCCACGGGCCATCGGCCCTTCGCTGGCCTGGCGGTTGAGCAGGAAGGCGCTCATCACCGGCGACAGGGTCAGCGCCACCACGCCGGACACCACCACGGCGCCGGCGAGGGTGAAGGCGAATTCCTTGAACAGCGCGCCGGTCAGCCCGCCCATCAGGCCGATCGGGGCGTACACCGCGGCCAGGGTCAGGGTCATGGCGATCACGGGGCCGGCGATCTCGCGGGCGCCGACCAAGGCTGCCTGCAACGGCGACTTGCCTTCCTCGATATGGCGGTGGACGTTCTCCACCACGACGATGGCGTCGTCCACCACCAGGCCGATGGCCAGGACCATCGACAGCAGGGTCAGCAGGTTGATGCTGAAACCGAACAGGCTCATGATCGCCGCCGCGCCGATCAGCGACAGCGGGATGGTCACCAGCGGGATCAGCACGCTGCGCAGCGAGCCGAGGAACAGGAAGATCACCACGGCGACGATCACCACGGCCTCGATCAGGGTCTTGACCACTTCATCGATGGACGCCTGGATAAAGCGGGCCACCTCGAACACGATGTTGGCGGTCATGCCCGGCGGCATGGTCTCGCGGATCTGCGGCATCATCTCTTGCACCGCGCCGACGATGGTCAGCGGGTTGCCGGCGGGGGTGGCGTGCAGGCCGATGAACACCGCCGGCTCGCCGTCCATGATGCCGCTGGTGTCATAGGAGGTGGCGCCGAGCTCGGCGGTGCCGATGTCGCTCAGGCGGATCAGCGTGTCGCCGTCGCGGCGCACCACCATCTGGCGGAACTGGTCGACGCTGGTCAGGTCGGTGTTGATGTTGATGTTGGCCGAGACGTACTGGCCCTTGGTCTGGCCGGGGGCGGCCTGGAAGTTGTTCTGGCGGATGGCCTCGGCCACATCGCTGGCCGACAGGTTGCGCGCGGCCATGCGCGCCGGGTCCAGCCACAGGCGCATGGCCAGCTTCTGGCCGCCGAGGATCTGCGCTTCGGCCACGCCGTCGATGGCCGCCAGGCGCGGCTGCACCACGCGGGAGATATAGTCGGTGATCGCCGGCAGGCCAATGTCCTTGCTCGAGAAGCCGACGTAGATCACCGCCGTGCCTTCGCCGGAAGACTTGGCCACCACCGAGTCGTAGGCGCCTTCGGGCAGGCGGTACTTGACCTGGTTGACGGCGGCCATGATCTCGGTGAGGGCCTTGTTGGAGTCGGCGTTGAGCTTCAGGCGCACGCTGATGACGCTCTTGCCCTGGGTCGAGGTCGAGCTCAGGTAGTCGACGCCGTCGACCGAGGCCACGGCCTGCGAGATGGGCTGGGTGACGAAGCCCTGCATCAGCTGCGAGCGGGCGCCGGGGTATTCGGTGGTGATGGTGATGGTCGCGCTTTCCAGCTGCGGGTACTGGCGGATCGGCAGGTTCAGCAGCGCCAGCAGGCCAAGCATGACGATCATCGCGCAGACCACCAGGGTCAGTACCGGGCGGCGGATGAACAGGTCGGTGAATTTCATGGTGCTACAGGTCCTTTTCAGTGGCACGCAAACCCATTACTGCTGGGCCAGGTCCGGCTTGCGCGTGGTGCTGGCGGCCAGGGTGTCGTCGGTGACCCGCACCGGCATGCCATTGCTCAAGCGGATCTGCCCGGACACCACCACGCGGTCGCCCGGGGTCAGCGCATCGAGCACCACCACGCGGTCGTCGCGGCGCGCGCCGAGCTTGACGAACACCTGCTCCACGCGCAGCGCGCCGTCCTTCTCGCGCAGCACGTACAGCGAGTTGCCGTAGGCGCTGTAGCTGATCGCCGTTTCCGGCACGCTGAGCACATCGGCGTGGCTCGGCAGCTCGATGCTGACGTTGGCGAACATGCCCGGCTTGAGTTGCTGGCCGGGGTTGTCGAGGGTCGCTTGCACCTGCATGGAGCGGGCGCCCGGGTCGATCTGCGGCTCCAGGGTGGTCACCGCGGCGACAAAGCGCTGCTGCGGCCAGGCGTCGACCTTGAGGGTGATGGCCTGGCCGGCCTGCAGGGCGGCGGCGGACTGCTCGGGGAGCGGGAAGTTGACGTGCAGGCGCGACAGCTCGGTGAGGGTCACCAGGCTGTCGCCGGGGCTGACGTACTGGCCGAGGTTGACCTTGCGGATACCCAGCACGCCGGCGAACGGGGCGCGGATGGTCTTCTGCGCGATCTGCGCCTGGACCTGGGCGATCTCGCCGAGCAACTGGTCATAGTTGGCCTGGGCCTGGTCCAACTGGGCCTGGGTGGAGGCCAGCGGCAGCACCTTGCGCGTGCGTTCCAGGGCCAGCTTGGCGTTCTTGGCCTGGGCCTGCAGCTTGGCCAGCTCGCCGCGCTCGGGCGCGTCGTTGAGCTTGACCAGCACCTGGCCGGCGGCCACGGCCTTGCCGGCGGTGAACTCCAGCGCGGTGATGCGCCCGCCGACTTCCGGCGAGACATTGACCTGGTGCACCGCCTCCAGGGTGCCGACGGCGCTGAGCACCTGCGGCATGGGGCCGGACTGCACCCGGGCGACCGCCACCGGGGTGGCGTTGGCCTGGGCGGCGGGGGCGTCGTTGGCCACTACCGCCGGGGCGGGCAGCAGGGCCATGGTCAGCAGCGACAGCGAGGTGCCGGCGGCGATCCAGTAACGGTTTTTCATTGGGCGGCTCCTTGCGCCTGGTTCTGGTTGGCACGGACCTGGATGAAGGTCTGGCGCAGCTGCTCGAGGCTCAGGGCGCCGGGGATGAGGTAACGGCCATCGATCACCAGGCTGGGCACCGAACTGATGCCCAGACGCCGGCCCAGGGCCAGCTCTTCATCGAGCATCTGCGGGGCCTGCTGGTCGAATGCGGTGGCGAAGGCCTGCGGGTCGAAGCCGGCCTCGGCGGCCACGGCCAGCACGGTGGCGCGGTCGCCGATGTTGCGGGCCTGCACCAGGTGGGCTTCCTGCAGGCGGTCGAACATACGCTCGTGGCCTTCGTTGCCGCCCAGCGCCTTGGCGGTCTGGCAGGCGAGGCCCGAGAGCAGGCCGGTGGGGTATTCGAAGTCCTGCTGGCGCATGGCTTCGATGTTGATGCGCTTGATGTCCTCGGCGCGCGAGCACGACAGCCAGTGGCTGAGGATGGTTTCCTTGGCCTTGGGCATCGAGCCGAAGCGCTCGACCATCGCCTCGCGGCTGGTCTGCAGGATGAAGCTGCGGTGCTGGATGTCCAGGTTGAGTTCGTCCTGCAACTGCTTGAGGCGCGGGGCGAGGACGAAGCACCAGCCGCAGACGACATCGTGGAAGAATTCGACTTTCAGGGGTGACATGGCAGTGATCCGGTTTCAGGGAGGGATGGCCGCACTATCCACAGCGCCCCGGCAAGAAAAAAGCGACAAAAGTGCCGCAAACCCTCTCATCCCCTTCATTGATGACCGCCCGGCCCGGCCTTGAGCGGGTAGAATGGCGCTTTTGCCTGACCGTAGCCGACATGAGCCCAGCCATCGCCACCCTCGAGCAGCACCTGCTCGCCGCCCTCGACCCCGCCCCTCTGGAGACCCGCCGCCTGTTCCATGGCCGTGGCCGTTGCTGGTCGGGACTCGAGCAGATCACCGTCGACTGGCTCGACGGCGTGTTGCTGGTGGCGCTGTTCCGTGAGCCGCCCGAGGGCCAGCTGGCCGAGCTCGAAGCGATGCTGATGGCGCTGGCCGAGCGCCCGCAGTGGACCGGCCAGGCCATCCTGCTGCAGCACCGCTACCTGCCGGACAGCCCTGGCCAGTGGTTGTGGGGCGAGCCGTGCCAGCAGCGCGAGGTGGTCGAGGATGGCCTGAAGTACCTGCTCGACCTGGGCGTGCGCCAGAACAACGGCCTGTTCCTCGACATGCGCTATGGCCGACGCTGGGTACGCGAGCAGGCGGCCGGCAAGCGCGTACTCAACCTGTTCGCCTACACCTGCGGCTTTTCGGTGGCGGCGATCGCCGGCGGCGCCGAGCAGGTGGTCAACCTGGACATGGCCAAGTCGGCGCTGTCCCGGGGCCGCGACAATCACCGACTCAACGGCCATGACGCCTCGCGGGTCGCGTACCTGGGGCATGAGCTGTTCAAGTCATGGGGCAAGGTGCGCAAGTACGGGCCGTATGACCTGATCATCATCGACCCGCCGACCTTCCAGCGCGGCAGCTTCGTGCTGACCCAGGACTACGCCAAGATCCTTCGGCGTTTGCCGGAGTTGTTGACTGAAGGCGGTACGGTGCTGGCCTGCGTCAACGATCCGGGGATCGGGCCGCAGTTTCTCATCGAGGGGATGGCCGAGCAGGCGCCGGGGCTGGTGTTTGTCGATCGGCTTAAGAATCCGCCGGAGTTTCCGGATGCGGATCCGGAGGGTGGCCTGAAGGCGCTGGTGTTCCGCCAGCAGGCCTGACCCGGCGAAGGGCGGTTACTTGTTGGTATAGATCTGGTCGAACACGCCACCGTCATTGAAGTGGGTCTTCTGCACGGTGCGCCAGTCGCCGAAGGTTTTTTCAACGGACAGGAAGTCGACTTTCGGGAAGCGGTCGGTGTACTTGGCCAGCACGGTGGCGTCACGCGGGCGCAGGTAGTTGTTGGCGGCGATTTCCTGAGCCTCGGGCGACCACAGGTACTTCAGGTATTCCTCGGCCACGGCCTGGGTGCCTTTCTTGGCTACCACCTTGTCCACTACGCTCACCGGCGGCTCGGCCTCGGCCGACACACTCGGGTAGATCACTTCGAACTGGTCGCGGCCGAACTCGCGGGCGATCATCTCGGCCTCGTTCTCGAAGGTCACCAGCACGTCGCCGATCTGGTTGGTCATGAAGGTGGTGGTGGCGGCGCGGCCACCGGTGTCCAGGACCGGCGCCTGCTTGAACAGCTTGCCGACGAAGTCGCGGGCCTTGGTTTCGTCACCGCCCTGCTTGAGCACGTAGCCCCAGGCCGAGAGGTAGGTATAGCGGCCGTTACCCGAGGTCTTGGGGTTGGGCACGATCACCTGCACGCCGTCCTTGAGCAGGTCCGGCCAGTCCTTCAGCGCCTTGGGGTTGCCCTTGCGCACGATGAACACGGTGGCCGAGGTGAACGGCGCGCTGTTGTTCGGCAGGCGGCTCACCCAGTTGTCCGGCACCAGCTTGCCGTTGTCGGCCAGGGCGTTGATGTCGGTGGCCATGTTCATGGTGATCACGTCGGCCGGCAGGCCATCGATCACCGCGCGCGCCTGCTTGCTCGAGCCGCCGAAGGACATCTGCACATTGACCTTCTCCTTGTGCTCGGCCTCCCAGTGCTTCTGGAACGCCGGGTTGTAGTCCTTGTAGAAGTCGCGCATCACGTCGTAGGAGACGTTGAGCAGGGTCGGGGCGGCCTGGGCGAGGTTGCCCAGGGCCAGGCCCGCGGCGAGCAGCGAGGCGCTGAAGAGTTTTTTCACTGGGGGCATTCCTTGTTCTGATTCAAAGGGTTGGCGATATGCCAGCGACTATAGCGTTTGGCGCTTTGGTCGCTAAAGATCAAATGGCTCTTTGCTTATGCTTGCCCCGCCTTGGGACGCTGCCTATTGCTTTGGAAACAACGCATTGCCACAGCGCGAACAGAACGCCGCGCCATGCTCGTGGTGGTGCTTGGCGCAGGTCGGGCAGTCATGCTGCAACTGCTCGCCACGCAGGGCATTGGCCAGTTCGGCGGTGAAGATGCCGGTGGGCACGGCAATGATCGAGTAACCGGTGATCATCACCAGCGACGACAGCACCTGCCCCAGCGGCGTCTTCGGCACGATATCGCCGAAGCCTACCGTGGTCAGGGTGACAATGGCCCAGTAGATGCCCTTGGGAATGCTGGTAAAGCCGTGCTCCGGCCCTTCGATCACGTACATCAGCGTGCCGAACACCGTGACCAGGGTCGACACGCTGACCAGGAACACGATGATCTTCTGCTTGCTGCCTTGCAGCGCCGCCAGCAGGTAGTGGGCCTGCTTCAGATAGGGGCTGAGCTTGAGCACGCGGAAGATCCGCAGCATGCGGATCACCCGGATGATCAGCAGGTACTGGGCGTCGCTGTAGTACAGGGCGATGATCCCCGGCACGATCGCCAGCAGGTCGACCAGCCCGTAGAAGCTGAAGGCATAGCGTAGCGGCTTGGGCGAGCAGTACAGGCGGGTGATGTACTCGGCGAGGAAGATCGCCGTGAAACCCCACTCGATGCCGGCCAGCAGCCCGGCGTAGTTCTGGTGAACATCGTCGATGCTGTCGAGAATCACCGTGACCAGGCTGGCGAGGATGATCAGCAGGAGGATCTTGTCGAAGCGTCTTCCAGCGACAGTGTCGGTCTGGAAGACGATGACGTAGAGCCGCTCGCGCAGGCTCGAAGGGTTGTCCATGGGCGCGTTCCATTGTGCGAATGGGCAGAGCCTAGGGGCTGTGTTTCAGCTGTGCAAGCGAGGCGCGTTACGGCGCTGGTTGAGCTGGGCCAGATGGTTGCCCAGGTGCATCAGCCAGCAGGCGGTGACGAACGGCGCGGTCAGCCCGGCGAGCGGTAGCAGGTTGAACAGTGGCTGTAGCAGCAAGGCACAGGCGATGGCGAGCAAGGTCACCCAGGGTTTCTCGCCCTGGCGGCTGAAGGCCAGCGCGGCCAGTGCCGCATTGAAGCCATAAAGCCCCAACCAGGCCCCTTGCGCTTCACCGGCCAGCAGCGCGACCCCGCCGCCGATGGCCGAGCCGATCACCGCCCAGGTGGCGGCATAGGGGTTGGCGAAGTACATGCCGATGACGATCAGCAGGCCGGCCATGGGCTTGTCGAGCAAAAAGATCTGCCCCACGCCGCGCAGCAGGGCATACACAGGGTCTGCCTCGACATAGCCGTTGGCCGACGGCTCGGCCAGCAGCAGGGTGGCCCAGCCTAGCAGCACGAAGGGCGCGGTGTAGGCGATCAGCAGCTTGCCGCCACGCTTGCGCCACTGGTGGGTGAGCATGCTCGACAGGCCGCCGGCGGCGATGATCAGCGGCGGCAGGATCGCCGACCAGGGCAGCACGGCGCTGATCAGGATGCCGATCAGCACGCCGTTGTAGCAATACAGCCCGGCCTGGCGGTCGGCGCGTTCGTAGCCGCGGCGCTGGGCGGTGAGCAGGCCGGCGAGGGCGCCAAGCAGGGCACCGCCGACCAGGTTCGGAGCGGTCAGCAGGATGGCCAGCAGGCAGCACAGGCCGCACAGGGGATTGCGCAGCAGCAGCACCTGGCTGAAGCCGTTGAGCAAGGCCGTGGCCCAGTCCGGGCACGGGTTGACGAAATTCTTGGTGTACATGGGCAGTCGGTAAAGTGGGTGGGGGAGCGGTGGGCCTCTTTGGGCCTCGGGTTATCCGCAGTTCTGTTGCATCGGTGTACGGGGAGGGCTGCGCCCTCCTTTCGCGACACAAGGCCGCTCCCATAGGGATCGTGTGTTCAGGCCTGGGTGTGATCCCTGTGGGAGCGGCCTTGTGTCGCGAAAGGGGCGCACAGCGCCCCCGGCGATCTCAGACCAAGGTCTCGATGCGCAGCGTATTAGTCGAACCCGGCTTGCCGAAAGGCACACCGGCGGTGATCAGCAGCGTGTCGCCACGGCTGGCCATGCCTTGCGCCTGGGCGATCTCCAGCGCCGTGGAGACCACCTCGTCGACCTGGCGCAGGCGGTCGTTGACCACCGAGTGCACGCCCCAGGTCACGCTCAGGCGGCGCGCGGTGTTGAGGTTCGGCGTCAGGTTGAGGATCGGCGCCCGTGGCCGCTCGCGGGCGGCGCGCAGGGTCGAGGCCCCCGACTCGCTGTAGTTGACCAGCACCGCCACCGGCAGGATGCCGCTGATACGGCGGATCGCGCAGCTGATGGCATCGGACACCGTGGCTTCGGCCTTGGGCCGGCCGACGTCGAGCTGGGCCTGGTAGTCCGGGCCGTTCTCCACCTGGCGGATGATCTTGCTCATCATCTGCACCGCTTCCAGCGGGTAGTCGCCCGAGGCGGTCTCGGCCGACAGCATCACAGCATCCGCGCCTTCGGCCACGGCGTTGGCCACGTCGGTAACTTCGGCGCGGGTCGGGGCCGGGGAGAAGCGCATCGACTCGAGCATCTGCGTGGCCACCACCACCGGCTTGCCCAGCTGACGGCAGGTGCCGATGATGCCCTTCTGGATCTGCGGCACGCTCTCGGCCGGCACTTCCACGCCGAGGTCGCCACGGGCGACCATGATCGCGTCGGACAGTTCGGCAATGGCCTGCAACTGCTCGACCGCCGAGGGCTTCTCGATCTTGGCCATCAGGTAGGCGCGCTCGCCAATCAGCTGGCGGGCCTCGACGATGTCCTCAGGGCGCTGGACGAACGACAGCGCCACCCAGTCCACGCCAAGCTCCAGGCCGAAGGCCAGGTCGCGGCGGTCCTTTTCGGTCAGCGGGGAGAGGTCCAGCACCGCCTGGGGCACGTTGACGCCCTTGCGGTCGGACAACTCGCCACCGGCCAGCACTTCGGTGTCGATGGCGTCGCCGTGCTTGGCGGTGACGCGCAGGCGCAGCTTGCCGTCGTCCAGCAGCAGGTCCATGCCCGGCTCCAGCGCGGCGATGATCTCCGGGTGCGGGAGGTTGACCCGGCGGCTGTCGCCCGGGGTCTTGTCCAGGTCCAGGCGCAGGGCCTGGCCGCGTTGCAGCTGGACCTTGCCGTCGGCGAAGCGGCCGACCCGCAGCTTCGGCCCCTGCAGGTCCATGAGGATGCCCAGCGGGTAGTTGAGCTGCTGCTCGACTTCGCGGATCCACTGGTAGCGCAGGGCGTGGTCGGCGTGCTCGCCGTGGCTGAAGTTGAGACGGAAGATGTTCACCCCGGCCTCGACCAGTTGGCGGATGTCATCGATGCCTTTGATCGCAGGCCCGAGGGTGGCGAGGATTTTGACTTTTTTATCAGGCGTCATGATTGCGGAGTCTCGAGGATCAGGATGGCACGGAAGTCGTTGACGTTGGTGCGGGTCGGCTCGGTGACGATCAGCGCGTCGAGGGCGGCGAAGTAGCCATAGCCGTTGTTGTTGTCCAGCTCATCGCTGGCCGACAGGCCCAGGGCCTCGGCGCGGGCGTAGCTGTCCGGGGTCATGAATGCGCCGGCGTTGTCCTCCGAGCCGTCGATGCCGTCGGTGTCGCCGGCCAGGGCGTACACACCCGGCAGGCCCTTGAGGCTTTCGGTGAGGCTGAGCAGGAACTCGGCGTTGCGCCCGCCACGACCGTTGCCGCGCACGGTGACGGTGGTCTCGCCGCCGGAGAGGATCACGCAGGGGGCCTTGAGCGGTTGGCCGTGCAGGACGATCTGCCGGGCGATGCCGGCATGCACCTTGGCCACCTCGCGCGACTCGCCCTCCAGGTCACCGAGGATCAGCGGGCTGAAGCCGGCCTGGCGGGCTTTCACCGCGGCGGCCTCCAGCGACTGCTGGGGCCTGGCGATCAGCTGGAAGTGGCTGCGGGCCAGGGCCGGGTCATCGGCCTTGACGGTCTCGGAGGCCGGGTTGTTGAGCCAGTCGATGACGGCCTTGGGGGCGTCGATGGTGTAGCGCTTGATGATCGCCAGGGCGTCGGCCGAGGTGCTCGGGTCGGCCACGGTGGGGCCGGAGGCGATGACCGTGGCGAGGTCACCGGGCACGTCGGAAATCGCGTAGGTGTAGACGGTGGCCGGCCAGCAGGCCTTGGCCAGGCGGCCGCCCTTGATCGCCGAGAGGTGCTTGCGCACGCAGTTCATCTCGCCGATGGTGGCGCCGGATTTGAGCAGGGCCTTGTTGATCTGCTGCTTGTCGGCCAGGGTCAGGCCTTCGGCGGGCAGGGCCAGCAGGGCCGAGCCGCCGCCGGACAGCAGGAAGATGACGCGGTCGTCTTCGCTCAAGTTGCTGACCAGGTCGAGCACGCGCTTGGCCACGGCCAGGCCTGCGGCATCGGGGACCGGGTGGGCGGCTTCGACCACCTCGATCTTCTGGCAGCTGGCGCCATGGCCGTAGCGGGTGACCACCAAGCCAGAGACTTCGCCTTGCCAGCTCTTTTCGACCACTTCGGCCATGGCGGCGGCGGCCTTGCCGGCACCGATGACGATGACCCGGCCGCTACGGTCGGCGGGCAGGTGGGGTTCGAGGACCTGACGGGGGTGGGCGGCGGCGATGGCTGTGTCGAACAGCTCGCGCAGGAGTTTTTGTGGATCGACCGACATGGCAGGCTCCCAGATTCTTGTTGTTTTGCACAATCGAAAACGCCCCTGGAACTGCCTCCGTGCAGGCCGAACCAGGGGCGGGTGTTGCTCGGTGTCATCACTGGACCTGTGGTTGCAGGTTCAGCGTTGTTGGATCTGGAATCGTGGGGGCGCTTTGCGCCCCTTTCGCGACACAAGGCCGCTCCTACAGGGGATTGCGTACCGCCTGTAGAGCGGGCTGCACAGCAGCCCCCGGATTCAAATCACTTGTCGTCGCGGATCGAGAAGTTGGCCATGTGCTCCAGGCCCTTGATCAGCGCCGAGTGGTCCCAGTTGCCGCCGCCCAGCGCCACGCAGGTGCTGAACACTTGCTGGGCGTTGGAGGTGTTGGGCAGGTTGATGCCCAGTTCCTTGGCGCCTTGCAGGGCCAGGTTCAGGTCCTTCTGGTGCAGGTTGATGCGGAAGCCCGGATCGAAGGTGCCCTTGATCATGCGCTCGGCGTGTACTTCGAGGATCTTCGACGAGGCGAAGCCGCCCATCAGTGCTTCGCGCACCTTGGCCGGGTCGGCGCCGTTCTTGGCGGCGAACAGCAGCGCTTCGCCGACGGCCTGGATGTTCAGGGCGACGATGATCTGGTTGGCCACCTTGGCGGTCTGGCCGTCGCCGTTGCCGCCGACGCGGGTGATGTTCTTGCCCATGGCTTCGAACAGCGGCAGGGTACGCTCGAAGGCCTTCGGGCAGCCGCCGACCATGATGCTCAGGGTCGCGGCCTTGGCGCCGACTTCGCCGCCGGACACCGGGGCGTCCAGGTAGGCGGCGCCGGTGGCCTTGATCTTCTCGGCGAAGGCCTTGGTGGCGGTGGGGGAGATCGAGCTCATGTCGATTACCACCTTGTTCGGGCCGACGCCTTCGACGACGCCGTTCTCACCGAACAGGACGCTCTCGACTTGCGGGGTATCCGGGACCATGACGATGATGAACTCGGCTTCCTGGGCAACTTCTTTCGGGTTGGCCAGGGCCACGGCGCCGGCGGCGATCAGGTCGGCCGGTGCCGCGTCGTGGTGGGTGGAAACGAAGATGCTGTGACCTGCCTTTTGCAGGTTCTGGGCCATGGGCTTGCCCATGATGCCGGTGCCGAGGAAACCGATTTTAGCCATGAGAGTTCTGCCTCTTTGTATTTGTATGAACAGGCGACCAGGCCCCTGTAGGAGCGGCCTTGTGTCGCGAAAGGGGCGCGTAGCGGCCCCACGATCTCAGTCACGCCGGAAGATTGCCGGGGGCTGCTGCGCCGCCCTTTCGCGACACAAGGCCGCTCCTACAACAGTTCCGGGTGGGTCTTAAATTGCGTTGTGGGTCTTGAGCCAGCCCAGGCCCGCCTCGGTGGTGGTCTTGGGCTTGTACTCCGCGCCCACCCAGCCCTGGTAGCCGATGCGGTCCAGGTGCTCGAACAGGAAGCGGTAGTTGATCTCGCCGGTGCCCGGCTCGTGGCGACCCGGGTTGTCGGCCAGCTGCACGTGGTTGATCAGTTTCAGGTTGGTTTCCAGGGTGCGCGCCAGGTCACCTTCCATGATCTGCATGTGGTAGATGTCGTACTGCAGGAACAGGTTGTCGCTGCCCACCTCGGCCTGGATTTCCAGGGCCTGCTGGGTGGTGTTCAGGTAGAAGCCGGGGATGTCGCGGGTGTTGATCATTTCCATGACCAGGCGGATCCCGGCGCCCTTGAGCTTGTCGGCGGCGTAGCGCAGGTTGTCGACGAAGGTCTTGCGCACGGTGGCGCAGTCCAGGCCCTCGGGGCGAATGCCGGCCAGGGCGTTGACCTGGGTGTTGCCCAGCACCTTGGCGTACTCGATGGCCTTGTCGACGCCGGCGCGGAACTCTGCGACGCGGTCTGGGTGGCAGGTGATGCCGCGCTCACCCTTGGCCCAGTCACCGGCCGGCAGGTTGAACAGCACCTGGGTCAGGCCGTGGGCGTCGAGCTGCTGCTTGATCTCGGCGGCGCTGAAATCGTACGGGAAAAGGTATTCGACACCGCTGAAACCAGCGTCGGCGGCGGCCTTGAAGCGGGCCAGGAAGTCCTGTTCGGTGAACAGCATGGACAGGTTGGCGGCGAAGCGAGGCATAAGTCGTCTCCTTGCGTTGAAGACCCCCGCGCAAGGCACGGGGGCGTCAGGCGATCAGTCCAGCAGCGAGATGGCGGTCGGCGCGTCGTTGCCGACCAGGGCGAGGTCTTCGAACTCGTTGACCGCGTTGATCTCGGTGCCCATGGAAATGTTGGTCACGCGCTCGAGAATCACTTCGACCACCACCGGCACACGGAACTCTTCGGCCATCTTCTGCGCCTTGAGCAGGGCAGGAGCGATGTCGGCCGGTTCGAACACGCGCAGGGCCTTGCAGCCCAGGCCTTCGACCACGGCGACGTGGTCGACACCGTAGGTGGCGGCGTCGGTGGCGTTGATGTTCTCGAAGGCCAGTTGTACACAGTAATCCATGTCGAAGCCACGCTGGGCCTGGCGGATCAGGCCGAGGTAGGCATTGTTCACCAGCACGTGGACGTACGGCAGGTTGAACTGCGCGCCCACCGCCAGTTCTTCGATCATGAACTGGAAGTCGTAGTCACCGGACAGCGCGACGACCTTGCGCTTCGGATCGGCCTTGACCACGCCGAGGGCGGCCGGGATGGTCCAGCCCAGCGGGCCGGCCTGGCCGCAGTTGATCCAGTGGCGTGGCTTGTACACGTGCAGGAACTGCGCGCCGGCGATCTGCGACAGGCCAATGGTGCTGACGTAGCAGGTGTCCTTGCCGAACACCTGGTTCATCTCTTCGTACACGCGCTGCGGCTTGACCGGCACGTTGTCGAAGTGGGTCTTGCGCTGCAGGGTGGCCTTGCGCTGCTGGCAGTCTTCCAGCCAGGCCTTGCGGCACTTGAGCTTGCCGGCGGCTTTCCACTCGCGGGCTACTTCCAGGAACACGTCCAGTGCCTTGCCGGCATCGGAAACGATACCCAGGTCCGGAGTGAATACGCGGCCGATCTGGGTCGGCTCGATGTCCACATGCACGAACTTGCGGCCTTCGGTGTAGACGTCGACGGAGCCGGTGTGGCGGTTGGCCCAGCGGTTGCCGATGCCGAACACCAGGTCGGATTTGAGCAGGGTGGCGTTGCCGTAGCGGTGCGAGGTCTGCAGGCCGACCATGCCGACCATCAGTTCGTGGTCGTCCGGGATGGTGCCCCAGCCCATCAGGGTCGGGATCACCGGCACGCCGGTCAGTTCGGCGAACTCGACCAGCTTGTCGCTGGCGTCGGCGTTGATGATGCCGCCACCGGCCACCAGCAGCGGGCGCTCGGCGTCATTGAGCAGGGCCAGGGCCTTCTCGGCCTGTACGCGGCTGGCTTGTGGCTTGTGTACTGGCAGCGGCTCGTAGGCGTCGATGTCGAATTCGATCTCGGCCATCTGTACGTCGAACGGCAGGTCGATCAGCACTGGGCCCGGGCGGCCGGTGCGCATTTCATAGAAGGCTTTCTGGAAGGCGTAGGGCACCTGACCTGGTTCCAGGACGGTGGTTGCCCACTTGGTCACCGGCTTGACGATGCTGGTGATGTCGACGGCCTGGAAGTCTTCCTTGTGCAGGCGTGCGCGCGGTGCCTGGCCGGTGATGCAGAGGATCGGGATGGAGTCGGCCGAGGCGCTGTACAGGCCGGTGACCATGTCGGTGCCGGCAGGGCCGGAGGTGCCGATGCACACACCGATGTTGCCCGGGTTGGCGCGGGTGTAGCCCTCGGCCATGTGCGAGGCACCTTCGACGTGGCGAGCGAGGACGTGATCGATGCCACCGACTTTCTTCAGGGCCGAGTACAGCGGGTTGATGGCAGCCCCCGGAATGCCGAACGCGGTATCTACACCTTCACGGCGCATGACCAGAACGGCTGCATCGATTGCTCTCATTTTGCTCATGGTTTGTGCCTCATCGATTTTGTAATTGTATACAACTTGCGTTGCGGCAGAGTGTATTCATGCTCGGCGCAAAAGGTCAATCCATTTTCGTCGGCGGCGTTGACTGAGTGGTCATTGGGCGATGAGGCGGCATTTCGTCGCACTTGGTGAGATTGAGCCAAATAATTGTATACAAAGCGTGCCTTCGTTGTGTTCTATTCTGTCTACTGGTTTTCAACTGCCCTCAGGGCTTCTCACAACAAGAAGAGGACCTTTTCATGAACGCATTGACCCTCAAAGACGCTGTCGGCGTGGTGAACGCCGCGCTGGCCGCGGGCCGCAAGATCAACGCCGCGCCGCTGACCGTGGCGGTGCTGGATGCCGGCGGGCACCTGCTGGCGCTGCAGCGTGAGGATGGCGCCACCCTGCTGCGTCCGCAGGTGGCCATCGGCAAGGCCTGGGGCGCGGTGGCCCTGGGCAAGGGCTCGCGCCTGCTGGCGCTGGATTCGCAGCAGCGGCCGGCGTTCTATGCCGCGCTGAACGGGCTGGGCGAGCGGCCGGTGGTGCCGGTGCCGGGCGGGGTGCTGATCCGTGATCGGGACGGCAAGGTGCTGGGGGCCGTCGGGATCAGCGGCGATACCTCGGATATCGACGAGCAGTGCGCGATCAGTGCGATCGAAGAGGTGGGGCTGACGGCGGATGCGGGTGTTGCTGCGTAAGGCTCGTCATTTTGGGGCCGCTCTGCGGCCCATCGCGACACAAGGCCGCTCCTAAAGGGAAATGCGTAACCTCTGGAGCGGCCTTGTGTCGCGAACGGGCTGCACAGCAGCCCCATTGGCCCTATCAGGCCGCCTCGGGCTCGCAGCCCTTCAACACCAGGCGGATGATTGTCTCCGCCGCCGCGTCATAGTCGCTGTCGGCCAGCTTGGCCTTGCCGGTCACCACGGCGATCTGCCAGTCGAAATCCGCGTAGGTCTGCGTCGCCGCCCAGATGCTGAACATCAGGTGGTGCGGGTCGACATGGGCGATCTGACCGCGCTCGATCCAGCGCTGGATGCATTCGATGTTGTGGCGGGCCTGCTCGTTGAGCTGCTCGACCTGGCGTGGCGACAGGTGCGGCGCGCCATGCATGATCTCGCTGGCGAACACCTTGGAGGCGTGGGGCAGGTCGCGGGAGATGCGGATCTTCGAGCGGATGTACGCGCTGAGCACCTCTTTCGGATCACCGTCGGCGTTGAACGGCGTCGAGGCCTGCATGATCGGCGCGATGATGCTCTCGAGCACCTCGCGGTAGAGGTTTTCCTTCGACTTGAAGTAGTAGTACACGTTCGGCTTGGGCAGGCCGGCCTTGGCCGCGATGTCGCTGGTCTTGGTGGCGGCGAAGCCCTTGTCGGCGAATTCTTCACTGGCCGCGCGCAGGATCAGTTCCTTGTTGCGCTCGCGAATGGTGCTCATGGTGGGGGACGGTCCTTTGACGCTGCGAGCACGGATGGTAGCAAGAACCCTTGTACAAAGCATCCCACGCCCATGCCGGCCAGCCGTGCTGGCCGGCATGGATGGCATTACCTGGCTTCCCGGAATGCACAGCCCTGCAGGTCTTGCGAGCGACACTCGAAATAGATGATGCCGAAGGGACCCTCATGTCGCTTCCAGGCTGGTGCATTGGCGAGCCGGATTGGGATGTCGGGGGTGACTTCAGTACGGTAGCGCATGTCTATGCTCTGCTTTCCCGAAGTCTTGTAGGTGCAGGCGCGCAGCCTGCCTACGCCGTCGACCTTGCCATCGGACGGGTAGAATATGGCGCTGTCGAACGAGATCACGACGCTGTTCTGGTCTTTCAGCAGCCCGAGCCATTGGCCATCGCCGCTTTCTGCTCTGGCGGTGAGTACGCCGTTGGTGTTCTGGATTTCGGCCGGCGCGGGGCAGAATTCCATGGTTGCGGCCATGACGTTGCCTGCGAGCAGCGCAGGCAGAGTGAGCGAGAGTGCGTGTTTGAGCATGGGTATTCCTTGTCGTCTGAAGCACGATGGAGTGGCTTCGCTATGCTAGGAATGCCCTGCCATAGGATATGCAGGCCAGATCTTCCCAAACGGCAGGGAATGGGACTGCGTGGCGTAGGATGAATAGATCGCTTTTTATGGAGTAGTGCATGGCAGGAAGTAGTTTGTTGGTACTGATCGACGACATCGCCACGGTGCTCGACGATGTCTCGGTGATGACCAAGGTCGCGGCAAAGAAGACCGCAGGGGTGCTGGGTGATGACCTGGCGCTCAACGCTCAGCAGGTCACCGGTGTGCGCGCCGAACGCGAGATACCGGTGGTGTGGGCGGTGGCCAAGGGCTCGCTGCTGAACAAGGCGATCCTGGTGCCGGCGGCGTTGCTGATCAGCGCGTTCATTCCCTGGGCGGTGACACCGCTGCTGATGCTCGGCGGCGCTTACCTGTGCTTCGAGGGCTTCGAGAAGCTGGCGCACAAGTTCCTGCACAGCAAGGCCGAGGACGAGGCGCAGCACGAGGCGCGCAAGCAAGCGCTGGCCGACGCCAATGTCGACCTGGTCGCCTATGAGAAGAGCAAGATCAAGGGCGCGGTGCGCACCGACTTCATCCTGTCCGCCGAAATCATCGCCATTACCCTGGGCATCGTCGCCGATGCGCCGTTGAGCCAGCAGATCGTTGTGCTGTCGGGCATCGCTGTGGTCATGACCATCGGTGTCTATGGCCTGGTGGGGGGAATCGTCAAGCTCGATGACTTGGGCCTGTGGATGACGCAGCGGGCATCGAACCTGTCCCGCGTGGTCGGTAACGGCATCCTGCGCGCGGCGCCCTACATGATGAAGGGCCTGTCGGTGGTCGGTACCGCTGCCATGTTCCTGGTCGGCGGCGGCATCCTGGTGCACGGCATCGCGCCGCTGCATCACGCCATCGAGGCGTTCAGCGAAGGGCGGGGCGGGGCGTTGACCGGGGCACTGCTCAATGGTGTGGCGGGAGTGATCGCCGGGGCGGTGGTGCTGGCGGCGGTTGCTGTCGCGGGCAAGGTGTGGCGGGCGGTAAAACCGGCAAACTGAGGCGCCCGACCGGGCCTTGCCTCGGATCTCCTGGTATGAGCGGCCTTGTGTCGCGAAAGGGCCGCGAAGCGGCCCCAGGACCTCGGCATCATGCGAAATCGTCGGGGCTGCTGCGCAGCACTTTCGCGACGCAAGGCCGCTTTTACAGGCTTTACACTGGCATCAGATCAGAAGTGAACTTTCACCAGGAAGCTCATGGTGTTCTGATCGGTGGTAAAGGCATCGCTGTCCTTGATGCCGTACTTGTTCTTCCAGTAGTCGTACTCGATACCCACGTACAACTGCTTCTCGCCCAGGTGCAGCGCCTTGCCCAGGTCGTACTTGACCTGCGGGTTGAAGTGCAGGTTGGCCTGGTAGGTGCCGCGACGGTTCTCGTCGTTGTCGACCACCCAATCCATGAAACCGTCGATCAGGATGTCGGACGAGCCCACGGGAATGGTGTAGGACCACACCGGGGTGATCTGCCAGACATTGTCGCCCGGACGGCTGCCGTCGGTGGTGCGCTGGTAGAAGTTCAGCTGGAAGTAGTCGAAGCCGGGGATGGCCAGGTCGAAGCCGGGGCCGATCAGGTAGGACTCGGTATCACCCTCGCCGAACTCGTAGGTCATTGCCAGCAGCACATCCTTCACCGGGCCGAACTCGAGCTTCTGGTCGAAGATCTTGCCGAACGACAGGCGTGGGCTGAACTCGCCGTAGTAGGTGTTGGGGCCGTTGTTGGCGTCCTTCTTGCCCTGGTAGAAGATCTTGTCGAGGAAGAAGAAGTTGTCGCCGTACTTCCACGCATCGGCGTGCTCGAAGGTCACGGTCTGCTGGATCTCGGGGTTGACCTTGAAGTTCTTGCCCCACAAGTAGGTCAGGCTGTTGTTCTGCCATTGCAGCAGGTCGCCGGCTTGGCTGGCGCCGCAGGCCAGCAGACCACCGGCGAGGATCAGGCTATTGATGATACGCATTGCGAGTGTCGCTCCCTTGATTGGATCTGTTGTCAGCGCTCGGGCGCTGTTCTTGTCTTTTGGGTCAGCTTTTTTCAATTGGCCACAGCTGTTTGGCAAGAGCTGCGCCAACTTTTCCACGTTGGGCACAACCATCCTGCTCGACGTCTTTCTGAACGGATGAAATGGGTATTTCACGCTGGCAACACGTTGGCCAACCGCCCGGAAACATTGACTGAGCGGTCAGCAAACGCGGGCGGGATCCTTCCCGCCCCGATCGAGGGGCGCGCAGATTACTCACTTGCGCGCCGGGCCTCAAGTGCTCCGTCCTGGAGCACGGTGGTGCAAATTTGGGCGTTCGGTCAGTTTTTCAGAAGTGCACCTTCACCAGGGCACTGGCCACGCTCTGGTTGCTGTCCACGTTGCCGCGGCTGTCGATGCCGTACTTGTCCTTCCAGTAGCTGTATTCGAAGCCGACGTAGAGCTGCTTGGCGCCCAGGTTCAGGGCCTTGCCCAGGTCGTACTTGACCTGCGGGTTGAACTGCAGGTTGGCGTGGTAGGTGCCGCGACGGGTCTGGTCGTTGTCGACCACCCAGTCGATGTAGCCGTCGATCAGGATGTCGGACCTGCCCACCGGGAGGGTGTACGACCAGGCCGGGGTGATCTGCCAGACGTTGTCGCCGGGGCGGCTGCCTTCGGTGTTGCGCACGTAGAAATTCAAGGTGAAGTAGTTGAAGCCCGGCACGTTCAGATCGAAGCCGGGGCCGATCAGGTAGGCCTCGTTGTCGCCCTCGCCACGTTCGTAGGTCATGGCCAGCAGCACGTCCTTGATCGGACCGAAGGCCAGGTTGCGCTCGAAGATCTTGCCGAACGACAGGCGCGGGCTGAACTCGCCGTAGTAGGTGGTCACGCCTTTGCCGGGGTCGGCCTTGCCGTTGTAGAAGATCTTGTCGACGAACAGGAAGGTGTCGCCGTACTTCCATTTGTTGGCATGTTCGAAGGTGATGGTCTGCTGGATGTCGGGGTTGACCTTGAAGTCCTTGCCGTACAGGTAGGACAGGCTTTCGCCGTGCCATTGCAGCCATTCGCCGGCGTGGGCGGGGAGGGTGGCCAGCAGGCTGCTGCCCAGCAGGACGGACGTGGTGATGCGCTTCATGTTGTGATTCCCGGACTTATTGTTTTTGTAAGGGCTTTTTCGGCGCGCAAGCGCCCCGGGCGGCCCATTCCGGCGGGCCGACGGTCCAGCGTTACCGCGTGGTTGGAACGGGGCGGCCGGTACGGCACCGCCCCAGGTCACTCAATGCTGGTGACAGGCATCGTTGTGCGCGGCGCGGTCGGCGCCGCCGAGGATGTTGAACAGCAGGTTCAGCACCAGGGCGCTGAGGGTGGCCATGGCGATGCCACTGTGGGTGATGGGCTCCATCCACTGCGGCATCTGCGCGAAGAACTCCGGCCGCACCACCGGGATCAGGCCGAAACCGACGCTGACCGCGACCAGCAGCTGGTTGCGTCGGTCGGCGATGTCCGCTTCCTGGAGGATCTTGATCCCGGTGGCGGTGACCATGCCGAACATGGCGATGGACGCGCCCCCCAGTACCGCGGGCGGAATCGAAGCGATCAGGAAGGCCGCCTTGGGTAGCAGGCTGAGCAGGATCAGCAGCGCGCCGGCCATCACCGTGACGTAGCGGCAGCGAACCCCGGTCATCTGCACCAGGCCGATGTTCTGGGCGAACGAAGAGTGGGTGAAGGTGTTGAAGAAACCGGCGATGAACGACGCGCCGGCATCGCACAGCAGGCCGCGTCGCAGCATGCCCGGCGTGACTTCACGGTCGGTCACCTTGCCCAGGGCGAGGAACATGCCCGTGGACTCGACGAAGATGATCACCACCACCAGGCACATCGACAGGATCGGCGCCAGGCTGAAGGTCGGCATGCCGAAGTGCAGGGGGGTGACCACCTGCAGCCACGGCGCCTCGCTCAGGCCCGACAGGTCGACCATGCCGATGGAGCCGGCGAGCACATAGCCCAGGCCCATGCCCACCAGTACCGACACATTGACCCAGAAGCCGCGCATGAAGCGGTTGATCAGCAGGATCACCGCCAGCACCAGGCCGGCGACCATCAGGTAGATCGGCGCGCCGAAGGCTTGTGCCTCATGGCCGCCGCCGGCCCAGTTGACCGCCACCGGGAACAGCGACAGGCCGATCGAGGTGATGACCGTACCGGTCACCAGCGGCGGGAAGAAGCGCACGACCTTGGACATGAACGGCGCGATCAGCATGCCGAAGAACCCGGCGGCGATGGTCGCGCCGAAGATTCCCTGCAGGCCGACGCCGGGCATGCCGGCCATGGCCACCATGCTGCCGACGGCGGCGAAGCTGGCGCCCATCATGACCGGCATGCGGATGCCCACGGGGCCGATACCGAAGGATTGGATGATGGTGGCAACGCCGGCGACCAGCAGGTCGGCGTTGATCAGGAAGGCGACTTCTTCGCGGGACAGGCCCGCCGCCTGGCCGATGATCAGCGGCACCGCGATGGCGCCCCCGTACATCAGCAGAACGTGTTGCAGACCCACCAGGATCAGCTGGAACAAGGGCAGGGGCTGTCGTGGTGGCGCAACAGGGATGTACGCCTTGGGTGACTCGGACATGCAGCACCTCGAGTTTTGTTTTTATTCTCGGATCCAAGCGGGCGGCTTCACGTGGCAGGCTCCGGTGAAGGAGGCTGGGGACCCACGTGAAGCCGAACGCTCGATGCTTGCTTGTTACGTAGAGCTTGGAAGCGAGGCCGGGAGTACCGGCCTCATCGCGGGGCAAGCCCGCTCCCACGCAATCGTGGGGTGTCTCAGTTGACCTGCGCGCCTTTGGCGATCCAGTCGCCGACCAGCTTGCGCTCCTCGACGGTCATCTGGGTGATGTTGCCCAGCGGCATGATCTGGCTGGCGACGGCCTGCGCCTGGATGCGCGCGGCCTGGGCCTGGATCTGCTGCGGGGTGTCGAACATCACGCCGGCAGGTGCGGCGCTGAACAGCGGGCTGGTCGGCTTGGCCGAGTGGCACACGGTGCAGCGTTCCTGAATGACGGTGTGGATCTTGTCGAAGCTGCCGGTGGCCGCCTGGGCCGTGGCCTGGGCAGGTTCCGCAGCGGGTGCCTGGGCAGGCTTGGCGGCCTCCTCTGCGCGCAGTTCGGCGGCGGTCTTGCCACCGACGGCAGTGGCCGGCAGCGGCTGGTACTCGACCTTGGCGGCGGCCTGCTCGGGTGCGGTTGGCAGCGGCTTGGGACCGGTCACATAGGCCAGGCAGATCATCGCCAGGGCACCGACGGGCAGGGTCCAGGCGTACTTGTTGCTGTCGTGGCGGGTGTTGAAGTAGTGACGGATCAATACAGCGGCCACCGCGATCCCGGCCAGGATCAACCAGTTGTACTGGCTGCCGTAGGTGCTCGGGAAGTGGTTGCTGATCATGATGAACAGCACCGGCAGGGTGAAATAGTTGTTGTGGCGCGAGCGCAGCAGGCCCTTGGCCGGCAGCACCGGGTCGGGCGTCTGGTTGTTCTCGATCGCCGCCACCAGCTGGCGCTGGGCCGGCATGATGATGCGGAACACGTTGCCGACCATGATGGTGCCGATGATCGCGCCGGTGTGCAGGTAGGCGCCACGGCCGCTGAACACCAGGCTGAAGCCCCAGCAGGCGGCGATGATCAGCACGAACAGCACGGCGCCCAGCAGCGCCGGCTGCTTGCCCAGGGGCGAGTCGCACAGGAAGTCGTAGATGAACCAGCCGGCAACCAGCGAACCGATACCGATGGCCACCCCTTCGGCGCCGCTCAGGGTGCTGCCGGGCGCCAGCAGGTAGAGGCTCGGGTTCCAGTAGAACACCACGCACAGCAAGGCGATCCCGGACATCCAGGTGAAGTAGGCTTCCCATTTGAACCAGTGCAGGTTCTCGGGCATTTTCGGCGGCGCGAGCTTGTATTTCTCCAGGTGATAGATACCACCGCCGTGGATGGCCCAGAGGTCACCCGACAACCCATCGCGCGGGTTGCTTCGGTTCAGGTGGTTCTCCAGCCAGACAAAGTAGAACGATGCACCGATCCAGGCCACGCCGGTGATCATGTGAACCCAGCGAATGCTCAGGTTCAGCCATTCGTGAAGGTGTGCTTCCACAGTATGTACCTCTCGCCAGTCACCATCTCGATGACCGACCCTTTCTTATTGGTGGGGATTGAGGATCAACATCTGTTCCTCGGGGAAGTAATGCTCATCGCAGTTGTTGCCAGAACCACTGCGATCAACCACCAGGAAGTCATCCCGCTTTTCGATCGTCAGCACCGGGTGGTGCCAGACGCCGCGATGGTAATTAACGCCCTGCCTGCCATTGCTGCGGAAGGCTCGGACCAAGCCTGATACAGGTGCATCGCCAACTGGCGCGACCACGATCAGAAAGGGGTTGCCGAGCAGCGGGATGAAAGCCTGGCTGCCCAGCGGATGGCGTTCCAGCATGCGTACGGTCAGCGGCATCTCCAGCGCGTCGGCGCGGAAGATACTGATGATCGCCTTGTCCTCGGGCTCGGCGGTCTCGACCGTGGCGAGCTTGTGGAAGCGCATGGTCGAGCCGTTGTTGATCATGAAGTGGTCGCTGCCGTCGGTTTCGATCACGTCACCGAAGGGGGCGAAGGCTTCTTTGGTCAGGGGCTCGATCATCAGGGTGCGCATGCGGGTCTCTCTTGTATGTTCGTTGTTCTGGATTCTGGTGGACCGGCCTGCCGGGCCCTGGGTGCGGACGCGTCACGCACTCGGGCGAGGCGGGCACGCAGTCCTCAAAGCTGCAGCAGGCGGAACAGGGCGATCAGGTTGATCTGTGCCAGGGCTTCCTTGAATTCGGCATCCCGGTCGTTGTGGATGCGTTTTTCGAAGGCAGCGAGGATCTGGTGCCGGTTGCTGCCCTTGACCGCCATGATGAACGGGAACTGGAACTTGGCCTTGTAGGCGTCGTTCAGTTCGGTGAAGCGGGCGAACTCCTCGGCGGTGCACTGGTGGATGCCGGCGCCGGCCTGTTCATTGGTGCTCGACTCGGTCAGCTCGCCCTGGATGGCGGCCTTGCCGGCCAAGTCCGGGTGAGCGTTGATCAGTGCCAGTTGCTCGGCATGGCTGGCGCTGAGCAGGATGTCGCTCATGCGCTGATGCAGCGCCTCGATCTCGTCCAGCTCGGCCAGCTGGCCCAGGTCGTAGGCTTTCTCGGCGACCCACGGCGAGTGCTCGTAGATGTCGGCGAAGGCGGCGACGAAGGCGGCGCGCTCGAGGGTGGAAGGCTTGAGGGTCTTGAAGGCGGTCATCAGGCGTTCTCTTTCTTGTACGGGTGGGTGGCGTGCCAGTGGCGGGCGATGTCCGCGCGCCGGGCGAACCAGACCTGTTCGTGGCTCTTGGCGTAGTCGACGAAGCGCTTGAGCGCGGCCAGGCGCGCGGGACGGCCGACCAGGCGGCAGTGCAGGCCGATCGAGAGCATCTTCGGTGCTTCGGCGCCCTCGGCGTAGAGCACGTCGAAGGCGTCCTTCAGGTACTGGAAGAACTGCTCGCCGCAGTTGAAGCCCTGGACCTGGGTGAAGCGCATGTCGTTGGTGTCCAGGGTGTAGGGGATCACCAGGTGCGGCTTGTCGGTCGGGTTGTTCGGTTCCCAGTAGGGCAGGTCGTCGTCGTAGGTGTCGCTGTCGTAGAGGAAGCCGCCTTCCTCCATCACCAGGCGCCGGGTGTTCGGGCCGGTGCGGCCGGTGTACCAGCCCACGGGGCGCTCGCCGGTGATCTCGGTGAGGATGCGGATGGCCTCGAGCATGTGCTCGCGCTCTTGCGCTTCATCCATGTACTGGTAGTCGATCCAGCGGTAGCCGTGGCTGCAGATCTCATGGCCGGCCTCGGCCATGGCGCGGATCACGTCAGGGTGGCGCTGGGCGGCCATGGCCACGGCGAAGATGGTCAGCGGCACGCCGCTGTCCTTGAACAGCTTGAGCAGGCGCCAGACGCCGGCGCGGCTGCCGTATTCGTAGAGCGACTCCATGCTCATGTTGCGCACGCCCTGCAGCGGCTGGGCGGCGACCATTTCGGAAAGGAACGCTTCGGACTCCTTGTCGCCGTGCAGGATGTTGCGCTCGCCACCTTCTTCGTAGTTGAGCACGAAGGACAGCGCAATGCGGGCATTCCCCGGCCATTGCGGATGAGGTGGGTTGTTGCCGTAACCGATCAGGTCGCGTGGGTAGTCAGCGCTCACTGCAGTCTTCCTTCTTGTTCGTTAATGCGGTGGGTGGGGCGGGCCGCGTCGGGATGTCGCACCACCGGATGGGCTGATTGTATACAACTTCTGAAATCTTTTGTAAGCCTGTTTTTCCGCATTTCTTCCCATTTGTCGCGTGAGAATGGCTTGCAAGAAACCTGCCCGATTGGTCAGTAAATGGTGAGAGCGGCAGCATGGCGCTTGTCTTCGCGACTGGTGGCTTGTTTTGTAGAGGTTGCGCAGGATGGGATAAAAAATTGTGTACAATTTACCGATAAACTGTCTTAATGACTTCATTCCCGCACGCCGCAGGCCCCGTGCCCGGTGATTGCCGTGTATTTTTTGCCCACGCATACGACAAGAGGCGACAAGCAAATGGGACGTTTGACCACACACGTACTGGACGCCGCGCACGGCTGCCCGGGTAGCTCGATCAAGGTCGAGCTGTACCGCGTCGAAGGCCAGCAGCTGGAGCTGGTGAACACCGCCCTGACCAACAGTGATGGCCGTGTCGACGCGCCGCTGCTGCAGGGCGACGACTATCGCACCGGCGTCTATCAATTGCAGTTCAGCGCCGGTGACTACTACCGCGCCAAGGGCGTGAAGCTGCCGGACACCGCGTTCCTCGACGTGGTCGTGCTGCGCTTCGGTATCGACGAGCAGCAGGAGCACTACCACGTGCCGCTGTTGATTTCGCCGTACAGCTATTCGACCTATCGTGGAAGCTAGTTGGTCGCTAGAAGAATCTTCGTAGGTCCTTGGCCCGCTCTCACACTGGCGGGCTTTTTTTCGTCTGGAGCCTTACTCCCTGACTTTCTCTACGGTGCTGGAAAGATTCAATGCTCTTCCGGTTTTCAAGGCAGCTATGTCCGCGCCTCCAGCCGTCGCTGCGCCCAGCAGGTGGCCGACTACAGCGGTTGCTATGGTTCCGGGTGTGATTTTTGCGGCAACCGCTTCTGGAGTACCGTTGAATTTCAGCCAGGTGTTTGCCATCTCCAGATGGGCGACGACAGAGGGGATTTCCCCCCTATTCGCCTGTTGCACGGTTTCTGCGTAACGAGTTTGGAGATGTTGGGGCAAGGGCGGGGCCCCATTACTGTCTTTTGCAATGTAGGCGCCGGCGACACGTTCTCCAAAAAACGATTTGTTTGGGGCATTGACGATCTGCTTGGCTTCCGACGTGGCCAAGACGCGTCCCGGTGTGGCGCCGGGCACGGTATTGCGTAAAAACGAAGTCGTGAATTGTTGATGCATCTCCTTGATGAAAGCAGTGACACCGCCAGTAGGGTCATGTTTATTGATCGGGTCGCCTGCGCAATAGGTGTAACTATTGCTGCCACCTTCTCCGAAGGGACTTAGCGGATCTGGGCTAATGAAGCGCATGAGGTGGGGGTGGAGCAGACGGTGACCGTTGCCCAGATGATAATGGCCGGTGCTGGGGTCTGGAATCTGCCCACTGAAGCCGGTCCGTACGCCTGGCCTGTGTACCTTGCTTCCATAGGGTGTATAGGCGTTTGGGATGGACTGGGCTTGCATGACTGAGTGGGCCCAGTCTGTTGCCAATATGTGAATAAACATGATTTTTGATACTCCTGCGAGGAGGGCTTTTCCTGCTAGTAGTAGCGTGCTTGCAGCGGATTTACACCTATCAAAAATGTCAGAAGGGCACAGCCGAACGTGGCACCTCGGGCCGCTGCGGCTGCCCGAGGTGAGTCGAATGAATCTCGCTGATTAGAGGAACACAAACTTCGCAATGAAGATGGCGCACAGCACCCACAGGCTGGCCGAAATTTCCTTGTACTTGCCGGTACCCGCCTTCAGCGCCACGTAGCTGATGAAGCCCAGGGCGATGCCGTCCGCCACCGAGAAGGTCAGCGGCATCATGATCACCGTGACGATCGCCGGAATGCTGTCGGTGGCTTCGTCCCACTCGATATGCGCCATGCTGCCCATCATCAGCATCGCCACGTAGATCAACGCGCCGGCGGTGGCATAGGCCGGAATCATCCCGGCCAGCGGGGCGAAGAACATCGCGGCAACGAACAGCACGCCGACCACCACGGCCGTCAGGCCGGTACGCCCACCCGCCGCCACGCCCGCGGCACTTTCCACGTAGCTGGTCACCGGCGGCACGCCGACCACCGCGCCGAACACGCTGGAGGTGCTGTCGGCCTTGAGCGCCCGTGACAGGTTCTCGATGCGCCCGTCCGGCGCCACCAGGTTGGCGCGCTGGGCCACGCCCATCAGCGTGCCGGCGGTGTCGAACATGTGCACGAACAGGAACGCCAGCACCACGCTGATCATGCTGACGTTGAACACCCCGGCCACGTCCATGGCCATCCAGGTCGGCGCCAGGCTCGGCGGCATCGACATCACCCCGCCGAACTTGACCAAGCCCAGCCCCCAGCCGGCCAGGGTGACGCCGATGATGCTGATCAGGATCGCGCCGAACACCCGCTTGTAGCTGAGGATGGCGATCAACAGGAAGCACACGGCCGCCAGCAGCGGGCCGGGCTCATGCAGCGAGCCCAGCTTGACCAGGGTGGCCGGGCTGTCGACGATGATGCCGGCGGTCTTCAGGCCGATCAGCCCGAGGAACAATCCGACGCCGGCCCCCATGGCATGGCGCAGGCTTACCGGGATGCTGTTGAGTAGCCACTCGCGCACCCGCGAAACCGTCAGGAACATGAACAGCACGCCCGAGACGAATACCGCCCCCAGCGCCGTTTCCCAGTTGTAGCCCATGGTGCCGACCACGGTGTAGGTGAAGAAGGCGTTGAGCCCCATGCCCGGCGCCAGGCCCACAGGCCAGTTGGCGTACAGGCCCATCAGCAGGCAGCCCAGGGCGGCGGCGATGCAGGTGGCGACGAACGCCGCGCCGTGGTCGATACCGGCGTCGGCCATGATGTTGGGGTTGACGAAGATGATGTAGGCCATGGTGATGAAGGTGGTCACCCCGGCGATCAGTTCGGTCCTGACGGTCGTGCCGTGTCGCTTGAGTTTGAAAATCCGCTCCAGCCAGCCCGATTCGAGCGGTGGGGCGAGATCCAGCGTAGGTGCTTCGGATTTGCGGCTTTCCACAGCGAGTACTCCTCAAGTCTTTCTTGTTGTTCGAAGCCTGGTCCTGAGCCGACGCACTTGGGGGCTTCGCGAGGGAGGGTGTGGCAGACGTCCGACCATTTTGTTGACTTATGGGTCAGGAAGTTGCTCGCAGGATTATGCTTTTGTGTACAAATAAAGCAAATAATGTTTTATCTTTTGTGCGTACAAACGGTCGTACAACGGCTATATAGGTAAAAGGCCACCTGCAGAAACGGGTCAGCCTGTGTACAATGGCGCCATACCTTGGCCCATTATCTTCTTTCCGGACTTGCCATCCCCCCGTCGACGGGCATTACAGTCACGGTCCGACTGGCAGATCCCTTGTGCTCGAGCGCCCATGAACGAACAGCTGCAACCTCTGAAAAAACCTGCGCGTACCGGCAAGGCCGGCCGCAGCGGTACCCAGGACGACATCGTCTACGCGCACATCTTCGAGGCGATCCTCGAGCAGCGCCTGGCCCCGGGCACCAAGTTGAGCGAGGAAGCACTGGGCGAAATTTTCGGCGTCAGCCGCACCATCATCCGCCGCGCCCTGTCGCGCCTGGCTCATGAAAGCGTGGTGCTGCTGCGGCCGAACCGCGGCGCGGTGGTGGCCAGCCCGACGGTGGAAGAGGCGCGCCAGGTGTTCTTCTCTCGGCGCATGGTCGAGCGCGCCATCACCGAACTGGCCGTGCAGCACGCCACCGCCGAGCAGCTCAACGAACTGCGCCAGATGGTCCGCGAGGAGCGCGACAGCTTCTCCCGCGGCGACCGCGGCGCCGGTATTCGTCTGTCCGGCGAATTCCACCTCAAGCTGGCCGAGGCCGCAGGTAATGCGCCACTAGTGAGTTTCCAGCGCAGCTTGGTGTCGCAGACCTCGCTGATCATCGCCCAGTACGAAAGCGGCAACCGCTCGCACTGCTCGTACGACGAGCACATGCAACTGATCGACGCCATCGAGGCCCGTGACGCCGAACAGGCGGTGAGCCTGATGATGCACCACATGGATCATATCGACAGCAAGCTCAACCTCGACGAGGAGAGCGCCTCGGACGATCTGCACGCGGTGTTCTCGCACCTGCTGAAAAAGCCCAAGGCCACCGCCAAGGGTTGATCGTTTGCCTGCATGAACCAGGGGCCGCTTTGCGGCCCCTGGTCGTTTCTGGCCACCGGCCAAAGCTCTGCTAGATTTCTCTTCAGCAAACCTTCATCAGGCAGTTGGGCTTGCGCAGTCGTTGCGTCCAATTACTTGAGGAATGCTCCATGAGTTCGTCCCTGGGTGTGCGCATGGGTGCCGAGTTGGTCGGCACGTTCTGGTTGGTCCTTGGCGGGTGCGGCAGCGCGGTGCTGGCCGCCAGTTCCCCGGTCGGCATCGGTGTCCTCGGTGTTGCCTTCGCCTTCGGCCTGACGGTCCTGACCATGGCCTTCGCCATCGGTCATATCTCCGGTTGTCACCTCAATCCCGCCGTGTCGTTCGGCCTGGTGGTGGGCGGGCGCTTCCCGGCGAAGGAGTTGCTGCCCTATGTGATCGCCCAGGTGATCGGCGCGATCCTCGCCGCAGCGGTGATCTACTTCATCGCCAGCGGCAAGGCCGGTTTCGAGCTGGCCAATGGGTTGGCTTCAAACGGCTACGGCGAGCACTCGCCCGGCGGGTACACCTTGGCGGCAGGCTTTGCCAGTGAAGTGGTGATGACCGCGATGTTCCTGGTGATCATCATGGGCGCCACCGATGCCCGGGCGCCGGCGGGGTTCGCGCCGATCGCCATCGGCCTGGCGCTGACCCTGATCCATCTGATCTCGATCCCGGTAACCAACACCTCGGTGAACCCGGCGCGCAGCACGGGGCCGGCGTTGTTCGTCGGTGGCTGGGCCGTCCAGCAGCTGTGGCTGTTCTGGGTGGCACCGCTGATCGGCGCGGCGATCGGCGGTGCGCTCTATCGAGGCCTGGCGAAACAGCCTTAGCGCTGGTGCACGCAACGCCCGGCGGCGTAGGTCTCGCGTACGGTGCGGTCGTCGCCCAGGGTGGTGAGCACGAACAAGGTCTCCTCGATGTTCTTCGACTGCTGCAGACGGTAGTCCAGCAGCGGCGTGGCCTTGTAGTCGAGCACCACGAAGTCGGCGTCATTGCCCGGGCGCAGGCTGCCGATGCGGTCGTCCAGGCGCAGGGCGCGGGCGCCGCCGAGGGTGGCCAGGTACAGCGACTTGTACGGGTGCAGGCGCGCGCCTTGCAACTGCATCACCTTGTATGCCTCGTTCAAGGTATTGAGTAGCGAGAAACTGGTGCCGGCGCCGACGTCGGTGCCCAAGCCCACGTTGACCTTGAAACGCTCGGCCTGGGGCAGGTTGAACAGGCCGCTGCCCAGGAACAGGTTGGAGGTCGGGCAGAAGGCGATGGCCGAGCCGGTCTCGGCCAGGCGCTGGCATTCGTCGTCGCACAGGTGCACGCCGTGGGCGAACACCGAGCGCTCGCCGAGCAGCTCGAAGTGGTCGTAGACGTCCAGGTAGCCTTTCTGCTCGGGGAACAGCGACTTGACCCAGTCGATCTCCTTGAGGTTCTCCGACAGGTGGGTGTGCATGTACACGCCCGGGTGCTCCTTGAGCAACTGGCCGGCCACGCTCAGCTGCTCCGGCGTGCTGGTCGGCGCGAAGCGTGGGGTGACCGCGTAGTGCAGGCGGCCCTTGCCGTGCCAGCGTTCGATCAGCGCCTTGCTGTCGCGGTAGCTGGATTCGGCGGTGTCGGTCAGGTAGTCGGGGGCGTTGCGGTCCATCATCACCTTGCCGGCGATCATGCGCAGGTCAAGGCGCTCGGCCTCCTCGAACAGGGCGTTGACCGACTCGGGGTGCACGCTGCCAAACACCAGGGCAGTGGTGGTGCCGTTGCGCAGCAGTTCCTTGAGGAAGATCTTCGCCACCTGGTCGGCGTGGGCCTTGTCGGCGAACTGCTTCTCGCAGGGGAAGGTGTAGGTGTTCAGCCAGTCCAGCAGTTGCTCGCCGTAGGAGCCGATCATGCCGGTCTGCGGGAAGTGGATGTGGGTGTCGATGAAGCCCGGGGTGATCAGGGCGTCCTGGTAGTGCTGCACCGGAATATCGGCGTCGAGGGTCGGCAGCAGCTCGCTGGCGTGGCCCAGGGCGCTGATGCGGCCGTTGTCGACCACCAGCAGGCCGTCTTCATAGTATTCGCAGGACGCCTCCAGGCCGACCTCGGCGGGGTCGGCGATGCTGTGCAGGATGGCGGCTCGGTAGGCTTTGCGGGTTGCGCTCATGGGGCTCTCGTCAAAGGGTCTGGCTGCGTCGCGAGGACGGCAGCAACTGGGCGATGGAGCCTGAGTTGGCGGCAGCGTCGTGCTGGCCGAAACAGGCGTTGTAGGTGGCAATGATCTCGGCGGCGATGGACACGGCGATCTCGATCGGCAGCTTGCCCTTGACCTCGGCCAGGCCCATCGGGCAGCGCATTCGCGCCATCAGGGCGTCGTCGAAACCGCGCTCGCGCAGGCGGTGCTCGAACTTGACGCGCTTGGTCTTCGAGCCGATCAGGCCGAACCAGGTGAAATCGTTGCGCTTGAGGATCGCGGCGGTCAGTTCCAGGTCCAGCTGGTGGTTGTGGGTCATGACGATGCAGTAGCTGCCGGCGGGCAGGTCGGCGACTTCGTCGACCGGCTCTTCGCTGACGATCCGGCTCACCCCGTTGGGGATGATGTCGGGGAACTCCTGCTCGCGCGAGTCGATCCAGCGCACCCGGCAGGGCAGCGCGGCGAGCAAGGGTACCAGAGCGCGACCGACATGGCCCGCGCCGAACACCGCGATCTCGGCTTGGACGCCGGTCATCGGCTCGAACAGCAGCACGGTGGCGCCGCCGCAGCACTGACCGAGGCTGGCGCCAAGGCTGAAACGCTCCAGATGCGGGGTGCTGCGATGTTCCTCGAGCATCTGCCGGGCGATGTGCAGGGCCTTGAATTCCAGGTGGCCGCCGCCGATGGTGTCGTACAGCGCGCTGGCGCTGACCACCATTTTCGAGCCGGCGTTGCGCGGCGTGGAGCCGCGTTCCTCGATGATGGTCACCAGGACGCAGGGTTCGCCGCGGGCTTGATGGTCGGCGAGGGCGTTGATCCATTGGTGCATGTCTTCAGTCCTCCTCGGTGCCCTGTGGGCGCAACGCAAGGTCGCGCCTACAGGGAGCGCGGCGTCAGTGCGTCACGGGTTCCAGTTGCTGTTCGGCAGGCTGAGCCGCGGCCACCGCCTTGCGCATCTGCTCGCAGCCCCACAACACCCGCTCCGGCGTCGACGGTGCGTCGATCTCGGGCTGTACACGGTAGTCGGCGATGCTCGCCACCGCGTCCTTGATCGCGCACCAGGCGGCGATGCCGAGCATGAACGGCGGCTCGCCCACGGCCTTGGAATGGAACACCGTGTCCTCGGGGTTCTTGCGGTTCTCCACCAGCTTGACGCGCATGTCGATCGGCATGTCGGCCACCGCCGGGATCTTGTAGCTGGCCGGGCCGTTGGTCATCAGCTTGCCCTTGGCGTTCCACACCAGCTCCTCGGTGGTCAGCCAGCCCATGCCCTGGACGAAGCCGCCTTCGACCTGGCCGATATCGATGGCCGGGTTCAGCGAGTCACCGACGTCGTGCAGGATGTCGGCGCGCAGCATCTTGTACTCGCCGGTCAGGGTGTCGACGATCACCTCCACGCACGCCGCACCGAAGGCGTAGTAGTAAAACGGCCGGCCGCGGGCCTGGGCGCGATCGTAGAAGATCTTCGGCGTGCGGTAGAAACCGGTGGTCGACAGCGACACCTGAGCGAAGTAGGCCTGCTGTACCAGGTGCTCGAAGCTGACGATCTGGTCGCGCACGCGTACATGGCCGTTGCGGAACTCGACGTCTTCCTCGGTGACGTTGTAGTGCCGGGCGGCGAACTCGGTCAGGCGTTTCTTGAGGATCTCGGCGGCATTCTGCGCCGCCTTGCCGTTCAGGTCGGCGCCGCTGGAGGCCGCGGTCGGCGAGGTGTTGGGTACCTTGTCGGTGTTGGTGGCGGTGATCTGGATACGGTTGAAGTCGACCTGGAACACCTGGGCCACCACTTGGGCCACCTTGGTGTTCAGGCCCTGGCCCATCTCGGTGCCGCCGTGGTTGAGGTGGATGCTGCCGTCGGTATAGATGTGGATCAAGGCACCGGCCTGGTTGAGGAAGGTGGCGGTGAACGAGATGCCGAACTTCACCGGGGTCAGCGCCAGGCCCTTTTTCAGCACCGGGCTGTTGGCGTTGAAGCGGCGGATCGATTCGCGGCGCTCGTGGTAGTCGCTGCTCGCCTCGATCTCGGCGGTCATCTCCTCGAGCATGTTGTGCTCGACGGTCTGGTAGTAGTGGGTGAC
Organism: Pseudomonas sp. P65(2024); assembly: GCF_057480955.1. Lineage (NCBI taxonomy): Bacteria > Pseudomonadati > Pseudomonadota > Gammaproteobacteria > Pseudomonadales > Pseudomonadaceae > Pseudomonas > Pseudomonas sp. P65(2024). Next base: position 542,088 of record NZ_JBLIYX010000001.1, on the reverse strand, counting down.
GTTGCGCTCGGTCTTGCCGTAGTAGTTGGCCTTGCGCACCGCCAGCGGGTCCAGCGCCAGGTGGCGGGCGATATGGTCCATCACCTGCTCGATGGCAACCATCCCTTGCGGGCCGCCGAAGCCGCGGTAGGCGGTGTTGGAGGCGGTGTTGGTCTTGCAGCGGTGGCCGTGCACCGTGGCGTCGCCCAGGTAGTAGGCGTTGTCGGAGTGGAACATGGCGCGGTCGACGATCGAGCCGGACAGGTCGGGCGAGTAGCCGCAGTTGCCGGCCAGGTCGAAGTTGATGCCGTGCAGGCGGCCAGTGTCGTCGAAGCCGACGTCATACTCGACGTAGAACGGATGGCGCTTGCCGGTCATCATCATGTCTTCGACACGGGGCAGGCGCATCTTGGTCGGCTGGCCGGTCAGGCGCGCGATCACCGCGCACAGGCAGGCGGGGCTGGCGGCCTGGGTTTCCTTGCCGCCGAAGCCGCCGCCCATGCGGCGCATGTCGACGACGATCTTGTGCATCGGCACGTCGAGCACCTCGGCGACCAGCTTCTGCACCTCGGTGGGGTTCTGCGTGGAGCAGTACACGATCATGCCGCCGTCTTCGCTGGGCATCACCGAGCTGATCTGGGTTTCCAGATAGAAGTGCTCCTGGCCGCCGATGTGCAGACTGCCCTGGATGCGGTGCGGGGCGCTGGCCAGGGCTGCGTCCGAATCGCCGCGCTTGTGGGTGTGGCTGTCGAGCACGAAGTGTTTCTTGCGCAGCGCCTCGACCACATCGAGCACCGGTTCCAGATCTTCGTATTCGACGATGGCGGCCATGGCAGCGCGACGGGCGGTGTCCAGGTCGCGGGCGGCCACGGCAAGCACCGGCTGGCCGAAGAACTCGACCTTGTCGATGGCCAGCAGCGGGTCGCCGGCCACCACCGGGCCGATGTCCTTGAGCCCCGGAATGTCCTCGTGGGTGATGGCAATGCGCACGCCTTCGAACTGGTAGCAGGGCGTGGTGTCGATGCGCAGGATGCGCGCATGGGCGCGATCCGCGGTGCGCGCATAGACGTGCAGCTGGTTGGGGAATTCCAGGCGGTCGTCGATGTACACCGCCTCGCCCGCCACATGCTTGTCGGCGCTGTCGTGCTTGAGGCTGCGGCCGACCCCGGTGGTCAGGTCCTGGCTGAACAGTGCGGCCATCTCGGCCTGGCTCTTGACGGCGTGATGGTTAGACATAGGCGGTCACCCGGGTTTCGATGTGCGGCGTTTGCAGTTCGATGAAGTACTTGCGCAGCAGGTTCTGCGCGGTCAGCAGGCGGTACTCGCGGCTGGCGCGGAAGTCGCTCAGCGGGGTGAAGTCCTCGGCCAGGGCCTGGCAGGCACGCTCGATGCTGGCCTGGTTCCATGGCTTGCCGCGCAGCGCGGCCTCGCAGGCGCGGGCGCGTTTGGGGATCGCCGCCATGCCGCCGAAGGCGATGCGCACGCCGCTGACCACGCCGTTCTCGATGCTCAGGTTGAACGCCGCGCACACGGCGGAGATATCGTCGTCCAGGCGCTTGGACACTTTATAGGCGCGGAACGCCCAGTCATTGCTGGCGCGCGGCACGATGATCTTCTCGATGAACTCGCTGTCCTGGCGCGCAGTGATGCGGTAGTCGATGAAGTAGTCTTCCAGGGCCAGGGTACGCTGGCGCTCGCCCTGGCGCAGGACGATCTGCGCGTCCAGGGCGATCAGCAGGGGCGGCGAGTCGCCGATCGGCGAGGCGTTGCCGATGTTGCCGCCCAGGGTGCCCTGGTTGCGGATCTGCAGCGAGGCGAAGCGGTGCAGCAGGTCGCCGAAATCGGGGTACTCCTGGTTGAGCGCGGTGTAGCAGTCGGTCAGCGGGGTGGCGGCGCCGATCTCCAGGTGGGTGGCGGTCTTGTCGATGCGCTTGAGCTCGGCGACATGGCCGACGTAGATCATCACCGGCAGGGTGCGATGGAACTGGGTGACCTCCAGCGCCAGGTCGGTGCCGCCGGCCAGCAGGCGCGCCTCGGGGTGCGAACTGTAGAGGTCGGCCAGGTCGGCCACGGTCAGCGGCACCAGGCAGCGCTTGTCGCCGCTGTTGAGCTCGCCGGTCTGTTGCGGGGCGATGGCCTTGAGACGAGCGATGGTCTGCGCCTGCTGGGCGTCGAATTGGTCACGACAGGGTTGGGCGCAGCTCTGCTCGGCGGCGGCAAGGATCGGCCGGTAGCCGGTGCAGCGGCACAGGTTGCCGGCCAGGGCCTCCTGGGCCTGGTGCAGGTCGTGGCCCTCGCTGTTCTTCTGCAGGGCGAACAGCGACATGACAAAACCGGGGGTGCAGAAGCCGCACTGCGAACCATGGCAGTCGGCCATGGCCTTCTGCACGCTGTGCAGTTCACCTTGGTGCTTGAGACCCTCGACGCTGATCAGCTGCTTGCCGTGCAGGGAGGACACGAACGTCAGGCATGAGTTGAGGCTGCGGTAGCGGATGCTGTCGCTGCCTTGATCGTCCTGGACGAGTTCGCCGACGACCACGGTGCAGGCGCCGCAGTCGCCGCTGGCGCAGCCTTCCTTGGTGCCGGGTTTGCCCAGGTGCTCGCGCAGGTATTGCAGCACCGTCATGTTCGGGTCCAGGGCGTGCTCGCTGCGCAGCTCCTGGTTGACGAGAAACTGGATCACGGGGGAGGGCCTCGCAATGGTTTTATTGTTGTTCGGGCGGACTCTAAGCAACGCTTGACCCTGAGGTCAATAATTTTCTGACCCAAAGGTCAAGATTTTGCCCAGAGGCCTTCCGAACCGCTTCATCGAGCCTTTCTCCAAGCATAGTTCGCGCCGAGTGGGAAAGTTGACCCGCCAGTCGCACAAAGCGCGTCGCGCCGCTGCGCGGGCATGGGACAAGTGCGCTACAATCGCGCCCTTGTGCACAGCTACCCAGATCGCGAAGGAAAACCATGACGTTCAAGGCGCCGGACAGCCTCTCCGAGCAAATTGCCCACTACCTGGCCGAGCGGATCATCCGCGGCGAACTCGCACCCGGCGAGCGCATCCAGGAGCAGAAGGTCACCCAGGCCCTCAACGTCAGCCGCGGCTCGGTGCGCGAGGCGCTGCTCATCCTCGAACGCCGCCATCTGGTGGCGATCCTGCCGCGCCGCGGGGCCCATGTGACCGAGCTGGACGAAAACAGCGTGCGCAGCCTGTGCACCCTGATGGGCGAGTTCTACATCCTGCTGGGCAACGCCGTTGCACAGCATTGGCGCAGCGACAGCGACCTGCGCCCGTTCCTGGACATCCAGCAGCGCCTCAAGCAGGCCCACGCCGCCAAGGACATCAAGGCCTTCGTCGCCGACAGTTTCGCGGTGATGCGCGCAGCCTATCCGTTCGCCAACAACCCGTACCTGCAGGAAACCGTCGAGAACTTGCAGCCGGCCATGAGCCGCGCCTACTACCTGGCCCTGGACCAGCGCCAGGCCAACATGGTCGACTACCTGGAGCTGTTCGCCTGCCTGCTCGAAGCCGTGGTCGCCCGCGACCTGCCGCGCATCCGCGAGGTGCTCACCGCCTATTGCCAGCGCAGTTGCGAACTGGTGCTGGCGGCGCTGGCGCGGGTCTGATCGATGCGCTTGAAGTGCATCCGCCTGGCCGGGTTCAAGTCCTTCGTCGACCCGACCACGGTCAATTTTCCCAGCAACATGGCGGCCGTGGTCGGCCCCAATGGCTGCGGCAAGTCCAACATCATCGACGCGGTGCGCTGGGTGATGGGCGAAAGCTCGGCCAAGAACCTGCGTGGCGAGTCGATGACCGATGTCATCTTCAACGGTTCCACCAGCCGCAAGCCGGTCAGCCAGGCCAGCATCGAGCTGGTGTTCGACAACAGCGACAACTCGCTGGTCGGTGAGTACGCCGCCTACGCCGAGATCTCGATCCGCCGCAAGGTCACTCGCGACGGGCAGAACACCTATTACCTCAACGGTACCAAGTGCCGGCGCCGTGATATCACCGATATCTTCCTCGGCACGGGCCTGGGGCCGCGCAGCTACTCGATCATCGAACAGGGCATGATCTCCAAGCTGATCGAGGCCAAGCCCGAGGAGCTGCGCAACTTCATCGAGGAGGCGGCAGGCATCTCCAAGTACAAGGAGCGCCGCCGCGAGACCGAAAACCGCATCCGCCGCACCCAGGAGAACCTGGCGCGCCTGACCGACCTGCGCGAAGAGCTGGAACGCCAGCTCGAGCGCCTGCACCGCCAGGCCCAGGCCGCCGAGAAGTACCGCGAGTACAAGGCCGAGGAGCGCCAGCTCAAGGCGCGTCTGGCGGCCCTGCGCTGGCGCGACCTGGACCAGCGGGTGCGTCAGCGCGAGACGGTCATTGGCGACCAGGAGATCGCCTTCGAGGCCCTGGTGGCCGAGCAGCGTAACGCCGATGCCAGCATCGAGCGCCTGCGCGACGGCCATCATGAGCTGTCCGAGCGCTTCAACCAGGTGCAGGGCCGCTTCTATTCGGTGGCCGGCGATATCGCCCGGGTCGAGCAGAGCATCCAGCACGGCCAGCAGCGCCTGCGTCAGTTGCAGGATGACCTCAAGGAGGCCGAACGCAGCCGTCTGGAAACCGAATCGCACCTGGGGCACGACCGCACCTTGCTGGCGACCCTGGGTGAAGAATTGGCCATGCTCGAACCCGAGCAGGAACTGACCCTGGCCGCGGCCGAGGAGGCCGCCGCGACCCTGGAGGAGGCCGAGCTGGGCATGCACGGCTGGCAGGAGCAGTGGGACAGTTTCAACACCCGCTCCGCCGAGCCGCGCCGCCAGGCCGAAGTGCAGCAGGCGCGCCTGGCGCAGCTGGAGGCCAGCCTGGAACGCCTGGCCGAGCGCCAGCGCAAGCTGGGCGAGGAGCGTGACCAGCTCGGCGGCGATTCGCAAGATACCGAGACCTGCGACCTGGACGAGCAGGTGGCCAGCAGTGAGTTGCTGCTCGAAGACCTCCAGTTGCAGGAGCGGCAGGTGGTCGAGCAGTTGGACGCATTGCGCGAGCAGATGCAACAGGCCAACCAGGCGCAGCAACAGCAGCAGGGCGACCTGCAGCGTCTGGGCGGGCGCCTGGCGTCTCTCGAAGCCTTGCAGCAGGCCGCGCTGGAGCCGGGAGTCGGGGCCGCCGACTGGCTGCGTGCCCAGGGCCTGGAGCAGCGTCCACGGCTGGCCGAGGGGCTGCGGGTCGAGCCCGGCTGGGAGCTGGCGGTGGAAACTGTGCTGGGCGCCGATCTGCAGGCGGTGCTGCTGGATGACTTCACAGGCCTGGAATTCGCCGCGCTGGAGCAGGGCGAGCTGCGCCTGCTGATGGCCGGCGCGCAGGGCGCGAGTGTTGCTGGCAGCCTGCTCGACAAGGTCGAAGGAAGCGTCGACCTGTCGCCCTGGCTGGGCCAGGTCATGCCGGTGGAGACCCTGGAGCAGGCCCTGGCCCGGCGGGGCTCGCTGGGCGCCGGGCAGAGCCTGGTCAGCCGCGACGGCTATTGGGTCGGGCGGCATTTCCTGCGGGTCAGCCGAGGGGGCGAGGCCCAAGGTGGCGTGCTGGCCCGTGGCCAGGAGATCGAGCGCCTGGGCCGGGAGCGTTTGGAACAGGAGGCCTTGCTCGAGCAGCTCGACGAGCAGCTGCAACGCCTGCGCGAGCAGCAGCTCGATCTGGAAGAGCAGCGCGAGCAACTGCGCCGTCGCAGCCAGGACGAAAGCCGCCAGCATGGCGAGCTCAAGGCGCGCCTGTCCGCCGGCCGTGCCCGTGCCGAACAGCTGGAGCTGCGCCGCCGCCGCCTGCAGGAAGAACTGGCCGAGCTGCAGGAGCAGCGCGCCCTGGAGCACGAGCAACTGGGCGAGGCGCGCCTGTTGCTGCAGGAAGCCCTGGACCTGATGGCCCAGGATACCGAACAGCGAGAGCTGCTGATGGCGCGCCGCGACACCCTGCGCGAAGGTCTTGACCGCATCCGTCAGGAGGCCCGCCAGCACAAGGACCATGCCCACCAGCTGGCCGTGCGCCTGGGCTCGCTGCGCGCCCAGCACGACTCGACCCGCCAGGCGCTTGAACGCCTGGAGCAGCAGGCCGCGCGCTTGAGCGAGCGTCAGGAGCAGTTGAACCTGAACCTGGAGGAGGGCGAGGCACCGCTGGAAGAATTGCGCCTCAAGCTCGAGGAACTGCTGGAACGACGCATGAGCGTCGACGAGGAAATGCGTCAGGCGCGCCTGCACATGGATGAGGCCGATCGCGAGCTGCGCGATGCCGAGCGGCGCCGTACCCAGGCCGAGCAGCAGTCGCAACTGCTGCGCGGCCAGCTGGAGCAGCAGCGCCTGGAGTCCCAGGGGTTGGATGTGCGGCGCAAGACCTTGCAGGAACAATTGCTCGCCGACGGCTACGATCTTCAGGGCGTGCTCGCCACGCTCGAGGCCGACGCCAGCGAGCAGGGCACCGAGCAGGCCCTGGAGCAGCTCGAGGCACGTATCCAGCGCCTGGGCGCGATCAACCTGGCGGCCATCGAGGAATACGAACAGCAGTCCGAACGCAAGCGTTACCTGGATGCCCAGGACGCCGACCTGGTCGAGGCGCTGGAGACCCTGGAAAACGTCATCCGCAAGATCGACAAGGAAACCCGCAACCGCTTCAAGGATACCTTTGATCAGATAAATGCCGGATTACAGGCACTTTTCCCAAAAGTTTTCGGTGGCGGCAGCGCTTATCTGGAACTGACGGGCGAAGATCTACTCGATACAGGGGTGACGATCATGGCGCGCCCGCCGGGCAAGAAGAACAGCACCATCCATCTGCTGTCCGGCGGCGAGAAGGCACTCACGGCCCTGGCCCTGGTGTTCGCCATCTTCAAGTTGAACCCAGCACCGTTCTGCATGCTCGACGAGGTCGATGCACCGCTGGACGATGCCAACGTCGGGCGGTATGCCCGCCTGGTCAAGGAAATGAGCGAGACCGTGCAGTTCATCTACATCACCCACAACAAGATCGCCATGGAAATGGCCGACCAGTTGATGGGGGTGACCATGCATGAACCGGGCTGTTCACGCCTTGTAGCAGTTGATGTGGAAGAGGCTATGGCCATGGTCGATGCGTAAGGGGTAAAGAAAGGGTGTGAACATGTAGGCAAAAGCCTCAGCAGACGCGACAGACGGTGTAAAGTTGCCTTTGGTCGTGCTAGCTTAATGTCACTTGTTTTTTGCGTGGGTAAAACGCCTGTCAGAACATAGAGTTGGCGCCACGTGTTAAAGGCCTTTGAAGCCTTTGTTTTCAAGCATATTTTTTATAGAGGCACGGGATTACATGGAAATCGGTCTGCGCGAGTGGCTGATCGTCATCGGCATCATTGTCATCGCCGGTATTCTTTTCGACGGCTGGCGCCGCATGCGCGGCGGCAAGGGCAAGTTGAAGTTCCGTCTGGACCGTAGCTACGCCAACGCCCCGGACGACGACAGCGGCAGCGCCGAGGTGCTCGGCCCTGCGCGTGTGCTGGAAACCCACAAAGAGCCCGAGCTGGACGAGTCCGACCTGCCGTCGGTGAGCGCCCCCGCGCGCGAACGGGAGCGCGAGCGCGAACCCAAGCCGGCCAAGGCCAAGCGCGGCAAGCGCAACCACAGCGAGCCGCAGCAGGGTGACCTGAACCTGGCCGCCGAGCCCCGCGAGCCCGACCTGTTCGAGGGTGGCGACGACGATTTCGCCGCCGACAACACCCGCGCCAATGGCTTTACCGCGCCGAGCACGCCGGCCAAGGAGCTGCCACCGGCCGAGGAAGTGCTGGTGATCAGCGTCATTTCCCGTGACGAGAGTGGCTTCAAGGGCCCGGCACTGCTGCAGAACATCCTCGAAAGCGGCCTGCGCTTCGGCGAGATGGACATTTTCCACCGTCACGAGAGCATGGCCGGCCACGGTGAAGTGCTGTTCTCCATGGCCAACGCGGTCAAGCCCGGCGTGTTCGACCTGGACGACATCGACCATTTCAGCACCCGAGCGGTGAGCTTCTTCCTCGGTCTGCCCGGCCCGCGCCATCCCAAGCAGGCTTTCGACGTGATGGTGGCTGCCGCGCGCAAGCTGGCCCACGAGCTCAACGGTGAACTCAAGGACGACCAGCGCAGCGTGCTGACCGCCCAGACCATCGAGCACTATCGCCAGCGCATCGTCGAGTTCGAGCGCCGCGCCCTGACCCAGAAACGCTGATGTTTACGAGCGGGCGGATCCAGCCTCGATCCGCGCCGCACTGACACAAGCAAAAGAGCAGCCTGGGGCTGCTCTTTTGCTTTGCAAGAGAAGACGACCCATGAACGCCGAATCCCGAATCCATGCCCTGCGCGCCGAACTCGACCAGCACAACTACCGCTACTACGTGCTCGACGAACCCAGCGTGCCCGATGCCGAATACGACCGCCTGTTCAACGAGCTCAAGGCACTGGAGGCCGAGCACCCGCACCTGGTGACCCCGGACTCTCCGACCCAGCGCGTCGGAGGCGCGGCGTTGGCGGCGTTCAGCCAGGTCCGTCACGAAGTGCCCATGCTCAGCCTGGGCAACGCCTTCGAGGAGGGCGACCTGCGTGATTTCGGCCGTCGCGTGGTGGAAGGCCTGGACCTGCCGGGCGGCGATCAGGCGGCGGTGGACTACAGCTGCGAGCCGAAGCTCGACGGCCTGGCGGTGAGCCTGCTGTACCGTGATGGCCAGCTGGTGCAGGGCGCCACCCGCGGTGACGGCACCACCGGCGAGGACATCAGCGCCAACGTGCGCACCGTGCGCAACATCCCGCTCAAGCTGCAGGGCGAGGGCTGGCCGGCGGTGCTGGAAGTGCGTGGCGAAGTGTACATGAGCAAGGCGGGTTTCGACCGGCTCAACGCCGCGCAGGCCGAAGCCGGCGGCAAGACCTTCGCCAACCCGCGCAACGCCGCGGCCGGCAGCCTGCGCCAACTGGACTCGAAGATCACCGCCAGCCGCCCGCTGGAGTTCTGCTGCTATGGCGTTGGCCAGGTGTCCGAGGCCTTTGGCGACAGCCATATCGGCATCCTCGAGAAGCTCAAGACCTGGGGGCTGCCGATCAGCCGCGAGCTGCGCCATGCCGCTGGTATCGAAGAGTGCCTGGACTACTACCGCGACATCGGCGCCCGCCGCAACGGCCTGCCCTACGAAATCGATGGCGTGGTGTTCAAGGTCAACAGCCTGGCCTCCCAGCGTGAACTGGGCTTCCGCGCCCGTGAGCCGCGCTGGGCGATCGCCCACAAGTTCCCGGCCATGGAGGAGCTCACCGAGGTGCTCGACGTCGAGTTCCAGGTCGGGCGCACCGGCGCGGTGACGCCGGTGGCGCGGCTCAAGCCGGTCAAGGTGGCCGGCGTGACGGTGTCCAACGCCACCCTGCATAACATGGATGAGATCGCCCGGCTGGGCCTGCGCATCGGCGACACGGTGATCATCCGCCGCGCCGGCGATGTGATCCCGCAGGTGATGCAGGTGGTGCTCGACCGCCGTCCGCAGGACGCCCGGCCGGTCGAGGTGCCCACGCAGTGCCCGGTGTGCGGCTCGCAGGTCGAGCGCACCCAGCTGGTCAAGCGCAGCAAGGGCAAGGAAACCACCAGCGAAGGCGCGGTGTACCGTTGCGTGGGGCGCCTGAGCTGCGCCGCCCAGCTCAAGCAGGCGATCATTCACTACGTGTCGCGTCGGGCCATGGACATCGACGGCCTGGGCGAGAAGAGCGTCGAGCAGTTGGTCGACGAGAACCTGATCCGCTCGCCGGCCGATCTCTACCACCTGACCTTCGACCAGGTGGTGGCGCTGGAAGGCTTTGCCGAGGTGTCGAGCAACAAGCTGCTGGCTGCCATCGAGGCGAGCAAGCGTCCGAGCCTGGCGCGCTTCATCTATGCGCTGGGCATCCCCGATGTCGGCGAGGAGACCGCCAAGGTCCTGGCCCGGTCCCTGGGCAGCCTGGCGCGAGTGCAGGTGGCGTTGCCGCAGGTACTGACCTACCTGCCGGACATCGGCCTGGAAGTTGCCCACGAGATCCACAACTTCTTCGAGGACGCGCATAACCGCGAAGTCATCGCGCAGTTGCTGGCCTGCGGCATGCAGTTGCAGGACGAGGGTGAGCTGGGCGCCGAGTTCGCTGCCAGCACCACGCTGGCCGGAATGCTGGCCAAGCTCGACATCCCCTCGGTCGGCCCGACCGGCGCCGAGAAACTGGTAGACAAGCTGGGCACCCTGGAGCGGATTATCGCCGCCGACGGTATCGACCTGCGCCAGGCCCTGAACACCAAGCAGGCCGAAGGCGTACGCGAGTTCTTCAAGGTCGAGGCCAACCAGCAACTGGCCCGTGCCATCGAGGCCCAGTTGCTGGACTTCGGCATGCACTGGTCGTGCGAGAAGAAGTCCGCCGAGGGCTTGCCGCTGGCGGGGCAGACCTGGGTGCTGACCGGCACCCTGGAGCGCATGAGCCGTGATATCGCCAAGGAAAAGTTGGAAAGCCTGGGGGCCAAGGTGGCGGGCTCCGTGTCCGGCAAGACCCACTGCGTGGTCGCCGGGCCCGGCGCCGGCTCCAAGCTGGCCAAGGCCGCCGAGCTGGGCGTCGCGGTGATGGACGAGGAGGCGTTCGTGGGCTTCCTGGCGGAGCGTGGTATCGGCGTCTGAACCCGCTTGCCTTTCGCCGGGCAAGCCCGCTCCCGCGGGTGATGAGGCGTGGGCGCGGGCTTGCCCCGCGATAGATTTGCCACAAGTCCTTGAGAAATGATGGTTTTTTCACGATCAAAGGTTGTAACTTCGCCCCGGCGCTGTACAATGGCGCGGCTCGTCAACTGACGAACCGTCGTGGTGGCCCCATCGGTCCCCCCGCATTGATTACCCGTTAACCTGGTCAGGCCCGGAAGGGAGCAGCCATAGCGGGAACATCGAGTGCCGGGGTGTGGCTGGTGGGGCCGCCTCCATTTTGGGCGCAGGAATTTTCCGGCGTACCTGTCAGGCGTCGCCCAGCAGACGCGTTTCTTTACACCCTCGCACCGTTTTCCGCCTGCACGATCCCGCGCAGCGCCTTATCATGCATCCCATCGTGTTGGCCCATTCGGCCAGGAGATAGCGACCGTGGAACATGTCGACGACCTCACCCGCCAGAAGATCCGCGAGTGGCAGCTGCGCCGCCTGGAAATCAAGGACCAGATGGCCGCCAGCCCCGAGCGTGTGCTGGAGCTGTCGCAGGTGCTCGACCAGATGGAAGAAGAACACGAGCGTATTCTCGAGGCAGCGGTCGTGCCGGTGGCAGTAACGGCTGACGCGGCGGCCTTCGAGCTGCAGGTGCAGGTGTCGGCGCAGTCGGTGCGCGACTTGCGCAAGCTGCTGGAACTGGCGCTGCATGAGCTCGATGGCGTACTCGACGCACCGCGGGTGGGTGTCAGCTATCCCGGCGACATGTCGGGGTCGTTGGGGGCCTACCGCTTCGAATTGGTGGTGGGGCAGGCCGCTGAATCCGACAAATCTTGAGTGATCCCCGGACCCATACCGACATGCAGCCCGAACACTTCGATTTTTCCCATCCGGTGTACCTGCCGGTCAGCGCAGAGGTGTGCCAGGCCTTGCTGCAGGCCGAGGGCGCGCCTGCGCTCGATACCCTGGGCGACCCTGAACTGGCGGCCGTACTGGTGATCCAGAACCTGGCCCAGGCACAGGGGCAGGTCGATGCGCGGGCGGCGGAAAAGGTGCTCGGCAAGCTGTTGGCATGGGCGGTCGATGGCGCGCACTCGCCTGGCGTGGGCTTGCTGTCCGAGGCCCGTCGGCTGTTCGATGCGCGCAAGCTCTATTTTGGTCTCGAGGTGATCAAGGGCTCCAAGCTGCGCCTGCTCGATACCGAACAGGTTCAGGCGCGGGAGTACCTGCTGGCGGACGGCAAGTGGGATTTTGACTACCGTATCCGCCTGCACCACAGTGACAACCCGTTCAGCCAGCGGGTGACCACTGGCTTCGACAGCGAGCGTTGGCTGACCGTCGAGCAGGACAAGCTGCTCAAGGTCATCCAGGCCAACCTCGACGAGGACATCCATGTGCAGGGCTACGCCGGGATCGGCAAGAGCTACCTGCTCGGCGCGCTGATGGAATGCCTGCCCCGTGGCCGGGTGCTGGCCCTGGCGCGCACGCCGGCCAAGCTGGGTACCCTGCGTCGACGCATGGGGCTGGATGCCCAGGCCAAGGTCGGCATGACCTTTGGCCAGTTCGCCCGGGCCCTGCTCAAGGACACCCGGCCGGTTCCCGCCCGGACAGCCCAGCGCGGTCCCGGCAAGCGCCGGCTGGCCGAAGAGCTGGGGATCGTCGGGCTGCGCCAGTACGACGCCGAGCACGCCCTGGATATCTGCCTGGAAGTGCTGCGCAACTATTGCGAGTCGCGGGACTACAGCCTGTCCAGCCGCCACCTGCCGCATTTTCGCCAGGCGCTGTCCGGCCTCGATGCCCAGGTGCTGCTCGAGTACGCCAGCCGCCTGTGGCGTTACCTGGAGGCGCAGCCGACCTGGGGCGCGCAGACCGGGTTCGAGGCGTTGCTGCTGCTCAAGCGCGCCAGCCTGGGTGGCTGCAGTGTGCCCGCGCGTTTCAGCCATGTGATCATCGACGAGAGCCAGGACGTGCCGGCCTCGCTGCTGCAGGTTATCGAGCGTGGCCGCCAGGTGCTGATCACCCTGGGCGACGAGTACCAGAAGGCCTCCGGCGAGGTGGTCAGGCGCGAGCGTCAGGTGCGCCAGAAGGACATGGCCTTCGCCGTGCGCTCCGGGCCCAAGGTGGAACGGCTGATCAACCCGTTGATCGGTGTGCACTCGAAGAAGTCCAAGGTCGCGTTCGAGGCGGCGCGGCATGTCGATGTCGGCATCGAGCACTTCCCCGAAGGGTTCGTCCCGCCCGAGGGCTGCGTGGTGCTGACCGCCTCGCGCTGGGACACGATGCGCTGGGCCATGGAGATGGCCGAGTCCAACTGCCTGCTGAACTTCCCCGACTGGCCTGACATGCGACGGTTCATGGTCACCGCGATTGGCCTGTTCAGGGCGGCGTTCTATGCACCGGGACAGGACGCCGAAGGGCCGCATGCGTACTTCGCGCACCTGCTCGACTGGCAGCAGGTGCGCGAGTCCGAGCGTTTCGATGCCGCGTTCCAGTGGGTTGAGGCGCGGCTGGAGGCGGGTTTCAAGCTTGCCGACCTGACCGGCCTGGACGCGCGGGTCGCCGCGCAGCCTGCCAGCCTCACGCTGTTGATGGCCGAGGAGGCCGGTGGCCTGGAGTTCGATCAGGTGCTGTTGACGCCGGAGCTGATGACCACCCAGCGCTTCAAGGACGCCTACGCCTTCGATGCGCGGATTTGCGCGGTGTACATCGCCCTGTCGCGGGCGCGTCGGCAGTTGTACCTGCCCTATGACGTGGAAGAGTGGATCAACTACCACAAGGGCCAGCCGTTCCGCGAGTTGCACGGCTACTGAGCCCGCTGTCGTACTGTGGTCTGGCGGGCCTTATCGCGGGACAGGGCGACTCCCACGCTTGCCCTTGCTGGCCGACACTTGCATCAGTCGCCGAAAGGTCGGGCATTGCAGGTGGTTCTCCTCGGGGCACACTGCCGCATGCCGCAGCCCTTTGCTCATCGCCTGCAGGCGCTTGATCCTCTGCTCGATCTCATCGGCCTTGACCAGCAGCAACGCTCGGTCAACCCGTTGCTCATCCAGCATCGCCGCCACTTCGTCCAGCGAAAAGCCTGCCGCCTGGCCCAGGGCGATCAGGGCCAGGCGTTCTGGCGTATCCGCCGGGAATTGCCGCCGTTGGCCATGGCCGGCGAGCGATGTGAGCAAGCCCTTGTTCGCGTAGTAACGCAAGGTCGACGCCGGCACTCCGGTGCGCCTGGCGACATCGGCAATGTCCATCTTAGCTCCCTTGACTTGAAGTTGACTTCAACTTGCATGCTGCTTGGCATCGACCTTTCCGTCAATCCGCCAAGGGCTTTCGTCATGAGCGCTTCTTCTCTCGCATTTTCCATTTTGCTTATCGGCATCGGCGCCACCCTGGTCATGGACCTGTGGACCCTGCTGCTCAGGCGCCTGGGCGTCACCACGCTGAACTACGCGCTGGTCGGGCGCTGGGCGGGCCACCTGTTCGCGGGGCGCTGGCGGCATGTGGCGATCGGCAAGGCCGCGCCGGTCAGGGGTGAGCTGGCGTGGGGCTGGTTGCTCCACTACGCCACGGGGCTGGTGTTTGCGGCGCTGCTGGTGGCTATTGCCGGGGAGGGGTGGTTGCTGGCGCCGGTCCTGTGGCCCGCGTTGCTGTTCGGGGTGGTCTCGGTGCTGGTGCCGCTGGTGGTGGTGCAGCCTGCATTGGGTGCAGGGTACTTCGCTGCGAATACGCCATCGCCCTTGAAGAGTTGTCTGCGCAGCCTGGTGACGCATTGCGTGTTCGGGATCGGCCTCTACCTGGCGGCGCTGGGTGTCGTGGCAGCAGGTATTTGAGGCCCTTGGTCATCGGCGAACTGGCGGGGCTGGCGACCATCGGTATACCGCTCGACGATTCGCTGCATCTCCCCGGACTCCTTGATCCGCACCAGCGCCCTGAGCACACCTTGGGTCGGCAGTTGGGGATCGTTGCGCACCATGCAGCCCAGCGCTTGCTCTTCCAGCACGGCCAAGGCTTGCAGGCGCTGCCCCGGTGGCAGTGAGCGGTTGTACCACTGCAATGACAGCTGGTTGCTGATCGCGTGACGAAAGCGTCCGGCCTCGAGCTTCTGCAGGGCCAGTAGCTGGTTGCGGCTGTCCTCTCGCTGCAGGCGGCCCTGGCTGAACAGGGGCTCCAGGGTGGGATAGGTGTAGCCGAGCACGGTGCCGATGGCTTGCGGCGGCAGCGTTTCCGGGCGGGTGGGACCGCTGTGGCCGGGGCGGCCGATCAGCAGGTCGCGCTGCTCGATGATGGGGATGCTCCACAGGTAGTCGCCCGGCCGGTCGGTCAGCCACTGGGTGGAGACATAGCAGCGCACGTCGATTTCGCCGGCCTGCATCGCCTCCTGCAGGCGCAGGCGGGCCATCACGTGGTATTGCGGGCGGGCATCGGTCTCCCGGGCAATGGCCTGCATCAGCTCGAACAGGATGCCTTCCACCGGTTGCTGGTCCTCGGTGCGCATCAACGGCATGCTCCAGCTCTCGGCGACGGAAAAGCGCAGCACCGGCGGTTGCGCCAGGCCGTGGGTGGTCCACAGTAACAGGATGGCCAGGACTCGCCGCACGCCTCATCCTCCCTGATCTGCCGCTGGTGTGCCCGCCTATGAGCTTAGACGAGATCGGCAGGGTGCAATTTCGGCCCCGCTCCGCTAGCATTAGCGCTCTTTCCGCCCGCTCCGGTCACGATGGTTTTTTGATGAGTTATCAGGTTCTTGCACGTAAATGGCGTCCGCGCTCGTTCCGCGAAATGGTCGGCCAGACCCATGTGCTCAAGGCTTTGATCAACGCCCTGGACAACCAGCGCCTGCACCACGCCTACCTGTTCACCGGTACCCGGGGCGTGGGCAAGACCACCATCGCGCGGATCATCGCCAAGTGCCTGAACTGTGAGACCGGCATCACCTCCACGCCGTGCGGCACCTGTTCGGTGTGCAGGGAGATCGACGAAGGCCGTTTCGTTGACCTGATCGAGATCGACGCCGCCAGTCGCACCAAGGTCGAGGACACCCGCGAACTGCTCGACAACGTGCAGTACGCGCCGAGCCGCGGGCGCTTCAAGGTCTACCTGATCGACGAAGTGCACATGCTCTCCACCCACTCGTTCAACGCCTTGTTGAAGACGCTGGAAGAGCCGCCGCCCTACGTCAAGTTCATCCTCGCCACCACCGACCCGCAGAAGCTGCCGGCGACCATCCTGTCGCGCTGCCTGCAGTTCTCGCTGAAGAACATGAGCCCGGAACGGGTGGTCGAGCACCTGACCCATGTGCTGGGCGCCGAGAACGTGCCGTTCGAGGAAGATGCCCTGTGGCTGCTCGGCCGCGCCGCCGATGGCTCGATGCGCGATGCCATGAGCCTGACCGACCAGGCCATCGCCTTTGGCGAGGGCAAGGTGCTGGCCGCCGACGTGCGGGCGATGCTCGGCACGCTCGATCATGGCCAGGTGTACGGGGTGCTGCAGGCGTTGCTTGAAGGTGATGCCCGGGCATTGCTGGAGGCGGTGCGCGACCTGGCCGAACAAGGGCCGGACTGGAACGGCGTGCTGTCGGAAATGCTCAATGTGTTGCACCGGGTGGCCATCGCCCAGGCCCTGCCCGAGGCGGTTGACAACGGCCAGGGCGACCGTGAACGCGTGCTGGCGCTGGCCCAGGCCCTGCCGGCCGAGGATGTGCAATTCTATTACCAGATGGGCCTGATCGGCCGTCGCGACCTGCCGCTGGCGCCGGACCCGCGTGGCGGCTTCGAGATGGTCCTGCTGCGCATGCTGGCGTTCCGCCCGGCCGACACCGACGATGCGCCGAAGCCGCTACTAAAGCCGTTGGGGATCAGCCAGGCCACAGCTGATCCGGCCCAACCGGTGGCAGCGGCGGCTGTGGCCGTGGCGCCGCCCGCTGTCGCCAGCCCTGTCGCTGAAGCGGTCGCGCCGGTGCCCATGGCTGAGTCACCCGAGCAGCCCGAGCCGCCAGTCGTCGAAGTGCCGGTCGTTGCCGAGGTTGTCGAGGCGCCGCAATCGGAACCAGAGCCCGAGCCACAGCCGCAGCCCGTCGAGGAGGTCATCGACCTGCCGTGGGAGGAGCCCGTTGCCGCGCCGGCGCCGGTTGCACCCGAGCAGCCGCCCGAGCCTGCACCTGCGGTCGAAGCCGCCAACCCGCAGCCGGACTACGACGAGCCGCCGTTCGATCCGTCGGCCTACAGCCCGGCGGGCATGGAGCGTGACGACGAGCCGCCGGGAGACGAGGACTACTACACGCCCGACAGCGACCCGGCCGGCTTCAGCTACCTGGATGAGCTGGCCGAGCACGTGCAGGAAGAGGCGCCCGTCCAGGCGCCGGAGCCGCTGCCGGCGGCCATGCCGGCGACCGGGCTGGCCCTGCAATGGCTGGAATTATTCCCACAGTTGCCTGTCTCCGGTATGACAGGCAACATCGCCGCAAACTGTACGCTGATCGCCGCTGATGGTGATGACTGGCTGCTGCACCTGGACCCGGGGCAGGGCGCGCTGTTCAACTCGACCCAGCAGCGCCGACTGAATGAGGCGCTCAACCAACAGTTGGGCCGCGAGATCCGCCTGAAGATCGAGCTGATTCGCCCCGAGCAGGAAACGCCGGCCCAGGCGGCCTCGCGCAAGCGCGCCGAGCGCCAGCATGACGCCGTCGTATCGATCGAGCAGGATCCGCTCATCCAGCAGATGATCCGGCAGTTCGGCGCGACGGTCAGGCAGGATACTATTGAGCCTGTAGATGCCCTGGCCAGCCAGGGCCAATAACGGATAACCATGCGGCCCGCCTGTGCGGGGCCGCATCACATGACCCAATCGAGGTATACCCCCATGATGAAAGGTGGCATGGCCGGCCTGATGAAGCAGGCCCAGCAGATGCAGGAAAAGATGCAGAAGATGCAGGAAGAGCTGGCCAACGCGGAAGTCACCGGCCAGTCCGGCGGTGGCCTGGTCAGCGTGGTGATGACCGGTCGCCACGACGTCAAGCGCGTCAGCATCGACCAGAGCCTGATGTCGACCGACGAGGACGACAAGGAAGTGCTCGAGGACCTGATCGCCGCCGCGCTGAACGACGCCGTGCGCAAGATCGAGCAGAACAGCCAGGACAAGATGGGCAGCATGACCGCCGGCATGCAACTGCCGCCTGGTTTCAAGATGCCGTTCTGATCGGCTGATCGCTTCACACCGGGGAGCAACGACCTGTGGGACGTTGCTCCCTTGTTCATTGTGTTTCCTGAAATTGGACGGCCCGCCGAGATGAGCTTCAGCCCCCTGATCCGCCAACTGATCGACGCCCTGCGCATCCTGCCCGGCGTCGGCCAGAAAACCGCCCAGCGCATGGCCTTGCAGCTGCTCGAGCGCGACCGCAGCGGTGGCACGCGCCTGGCCCAGGCCCTGAGCCAGGCCATGGAAGGCGTCGGCCACTGCCGCCAGTGCCGGACCCTGACCGAGCAGGAGCTGTGCCCGCAGTGCGCCGATCCGCGCCGCGACGACAGCCAGCTGTGCGTGGTGGAAGGGCCAATGGACGTGTACGCGGTGGAGCAGACCGGTTATCGCGGCCGCTACTTCGTGCTCAAGGGACACCTGTCGCCGCTCGATGGCCTGGGGCCGGAGGCGATCGGCATTCCGCAGTTGATGGCGCGGATCGAAGAGCAGGGCACCTTCAGCGAGGTGATCCTGGCCACCAACCCCACGGTGGAAGGGGAGGCGACTGCCCACTACATCGCCCAGTTGCTGGCCGAGAAGGGCCTGACCGCCACGCGCATTGCCCATGGCGTGCCGTTGGGTGGGGAGCTGGAGCTGGTGGATGGCGGGACGCTGGCGCACGCCTTTGCCGGGCGCAGGCCGATTTCGCTGTAAGACCCAGCCCTTTCAAGGTCTTGCGATTTTTGAGATATGACGTTTCCAGCTCAACATTGCCGGGGCTGCAAAGCAGCCCCGGCAATTCCAAGTCGGACGCCAATTTTCAGCACCTTGAAAGGGCTGGCTGTAGCCCCGCGATTGTTCTGAAGGCGAACTCAGTATTCGCTCAGGGAAAACTCGGTCAGGCAGAAGGTCGGCACCCCGGCCGCCTGCAGGCGGCGTGAACCTTCCAGTTCCGGCAGGTCGATGATCGCCGCCGCCTCGAACACCTGGGCACCGGTGCGGCGCACGAGGTTGGCTGCGGCCAGCAGGGTGCCGCCGGTGGCGATCAGGTCATCGAAGATCAATACCGAGTCGCCTTCACAGAGGCTGTCGGCGTGCACTTCCAGGAAGGCCTCGCCGTATTCGGTCTGGTAACCCTCGCTCAACACGTCGGCCGGCAGCTTGCCCTGTTTGCGGAACAGGATCAGCGGCTTGTTCAACTGATGGGCGATGATCGAGCCGATCAGGAAACCCCGCGCGTCCATGGCACCGATATGGCTGAACTCGGCCTCGACATAGCGCTCGATGAACTGGTCAGCGACATAGCGCAGTCCGCGCGGCGACTGGAACAGCGGGGTAATGTCGCGGAAGATCACGCCCGGCTTGGGGAAGTCCACTACCGGGCGGATCAGGGCTTTGAGGTCGAAGGTGTCGCTGTGCATGGGCGGGTATCCTGGAAAAACTCGGCGCCAGTATACCCTGTTCACGCGGCGATCAGGTTTCGAGCGCACCACCGGCCAGCGCACACAGCTGGATCGGGTCGAGGATGTGCACTTCCTTGCCCTCGGCCTTGAGCAGGCCGTTCTGCTGGAAGCGTGTGAACACCCGCGACACGGTTTCCACCGCCAGGCCCAGATAGTTGCCAATCTCGTTGCGCGACATGCTCAGGCGGAACTGGTTGGCCGAGTAGCCGCGGGCGCGGAAGCGCGCCGACAGGTTGACCAGGAAGGTGGCGATGCGCTCGTCGGCGGTCTTCTTCGACAGCAGCAGCATCATCTGCTGGTCGTCGCGGATCTCGCGGCTCATCACCCGCATCAGCTGGCGGCGCAGCTGCGGCAGTTGCACCGACAGTTCGTCGAGGCGCTCGAAGGGGATCTCGCACACCGAGGTGGTTTCCTGGGCCTGGGCCGACACCGGATAGGCCTCGGTGTCCATACCCGACAGGCCGACCAGCTCGCTGGGCAGGTGGAAGCCGGTGATCTGTTCTTCGCCGGCATCGCTGAGGCTGAAGGTTTTCAGGGCGCCAGAGCGAACCGCATAGACCGAGCCGAAATTGTCACCCTGGCGGAACAGGAACTCGCCTTTCTTCAACGGGCGACCGCGTTTGACGATTTCATCCAGTGCATCCATGTCTTCCAGGTTCAGGGACAGGGGCAGGCACAGGGGGGCCAGGCTGCAATCCTTGCAGTGGGCCTGGTTGTGTGGGCGCAGTTTTACTGGCTCGGACATTTCTTTCGATCCTTGTGGGAAAGCACACATAAGCCGTAAGGATAACCTGCGGCATGGGCTGTAGGCCAGTGTGCGCATTTTTGGTGCACGCTAGCGGCGGCAGGGAAGGGGTGTTCCGCTACCGTTCAACTGTCCATAGTGTGCCTCGAAAGGCGGGCTGTCCATGTGGTGAAACGCCTCAATCGCCTCAGATCACCCGGGAGAAACGCTGGCGATTCTGCTGCGCGAGGTAGGCGTCGAACACCATGCATACCGAGCGCGCCAGCAGGCGGCCGGCTGGCAGGATGCGGATGCCCTTGGCGTCCAGGTTGATCAGGCCGTCGCGCTGCATGGCCTGCAGCTGCGGCCACAGCTCTTTGAAATAGCCGCGAAAATCGATGGTGAAGGCCTGCTCGATCGCCTCGAAATCCAGTTCGAAGTGGCAGATCAGTTGCTGGATCACCGCCCGGCGCAGGCGGTCGTCCTGGTTGCACAAAAGGCCGCGCTGGGTCGCCAGCTGGGCGGTGGAAAGGGTGTCCTGGTAGGTGTTGAGGTCGCTGCTGTTCTGGCAGTACAGGTCGCCGATCTGGCTGATTGCCGACACGCCCAGGCCGATCAGGTCGCAGTGGCCGTGGGTGGTGTAGCCCTGGAAGTTGCGCTGCAGGGTGCCTTCCTCCTGGGCGATGGCCAGTTCGTCGTCGGGCAGGGCGAAGTGGTCCATGCCGATGTAGCGGTAGCCGGCGGCAGTCAGTTGGTCGATGGTGGCGTGGAGCATTTCCAGCTTGGCCGCCGGCGCCGGCAGGTCGGCGCTGTCGATGCGCCGCTGGGGCATGAAGCGCTCGGGCAGGTGTGCGTAGTTGAAGACCGACAGACGGTCGGGCTGCAGGCGGATCACTTCCTCGACGGTGCGGGCGAAGCCTTCCGGGGTCTGCTTGGGCAGGCCGTAGATCAGGTCGAGGTTGATCGAGCGGAACTGCAGGGTGCGCGCCGCCTCGATCAGGGTGCGGGTCTGCTCCAGGCTCTGCAGGCGGTTGACCGCGCGTTGCACGGCCGGATCGAGGTCCTGCACGCCGAGGCTGACGCGGTTGAAGCCCAGTTCGCGCAACAGGCCCATGGTCGACCAGTCGGCCTCGCGCGGGTCGATCTCGATGCCGTAGTCGCCAGAATCGTCGTCCAGCAGGTGGAAGTGCTGGCGCAGGGTGGCCATCAGCTGGCGCAGTTCCACATGGCTGAGAAAAGTCGGCGTGCCGCCGCCGAAGTGCAGCTGCTCGACCACCTGTTTCGGGTCGAGGTGGCAGGCGACCAGTTGGATCTCCTGCTCCAGGCGCTGCAGGTAGGGTGCGGCGCGGCCACGGTCCTTGGTGATGACCTTGTTGCAGGCGCAGTAGTAGCAGATGTTGGCGCAGAACGGCACGTGCACGTAGAGCGACAGCGGGCGCGTGGCGCGGCGGCTTTCGCGCAGGGCGTGAAGCAGGTCGAACGAGCCCACTTCGCCGTGCAGTTGCACGGCGGTCGGATAGGAGGTGTAGCGTGGCCCGGCCAGATCGTAGCGACGAATCAGGTCGGCGTCCCAGCGTAGGTCGTCGAGCATGTGGGTGGTCCCCGGATAGAGCTGCAGTGTCCGGAGTCTAGGGGCGGATGTAAGAAGTCGTGTTGATTTGTATCAAGGTGAGTTGGCGACCGTCGCGGGGCTGGCGTGGGGGCGGGCTTGCCCCGCGATCAGTGTCCCATCAACCAGTGCTGGTGCGGCCCAGGCAACGTCCACA
This sequence comes from Pseudomonas sp. P65(2024), assembly GCF_057480955.1. NCBI lineage: Bacteria > Pseudomonadati > Pseudomonadota > Gammaproteobacteria > Pseudomonadales > Pseudomonadaceae > Pseudomonas > Pseudomonas sp. P65(2024). The sequence goes on along the minus strand of NZ_JBLIYX010000001.1, from coordinate 520,337 downwards.
AACCAAACAGGATAACCAGCACGCCCCCGGCCACGCGCACGCCGCGCTTGCGCAACAGGGCGCCGACGCGCTCCGCCGCGAGCCCCGTGGCCAGCAGCACCGGCCAGGTACCGATGCCGAACGCCAGCATCAGCGCCGCGCTGTGCAGCGCATCGCCCTGGCTCGCCGCCCACAACAGGGTGCTGTATACCAGCCCGCACGGCAGCCAGCCCCACAGGGCGCCCAGCAGCAGGGCGCGAGGCAGGCTGGACACCGGCAGCAGTCGGGTGGCCACGGGTTGCACATGGCGCCACAGGCCGCGGCCGAGCGCCTCGATACGGGTCAGGCCGTTCCACCAGCCGGCCAGGTACAGACCCATGCAGATCAACAGCAGCGCCGCGATGACGCGCAAGCCGATGGCCAGCGGGCTGCTGGCCAGCGCCACGCCGGCCAGGCCCAGCAGCAGGCCGGCGGCGGCATAGCTGAGGATGCGCCCGAGGTTGTAGGCCAGCAGCAGGCGCAGGCGCCGGCCACGCTGCTCGGGTGGGATGGCCAGGGTGAGGGCGCCCATCAGGCCGCCGCACATGCCCAGGCAGTGGCCGCCGCCGAGCAGGCCCAGGACCAGCGCCGAGCCCAGGAGCGGAATCAGTTCAGGCACGTGGCGAGGGGTCCTGGTCGTCGGGCTGTTCGTCCCCGGGCTTCACGGCGGCCTGATGGCGCGGATCCTGGTCATCGAACAGGATGCTGTGGGCCGGGCCTTCGAGGTCGTCGTACTGGCCGCTGTCCACCGCCCAGAAGAAGATGTACACGGCAACGCCGACCAGCAGCAGGGCGGCGGGAATCATCACGTAGAGGGCGGGCATAGCGGTTTCCTTTCGAGCGACGCCGGCTCGCGCGCGGCCGGCGCCGCATCGGCGGGCAGCCGGGTCAGGCGCAGGGCGTTGAGCACCACGATCAGCGAGCTGACCGACATGCCGATTGCCGCCCACACCGGGGTGATCCAGCCGAGCGCGGCGAACGGCAGCATGAGGCCATTGTACAGCGTCGCCCAGAGCAGGTTCTCGACAATATTGCGGCGGGTCCGGCGGGCCAGGTCGAAGGCCTGTACCAGCGCTTGCAGGCGGTTGGACAGCAATACCGCGTCGGCGCTGGTCTTGGCAAGGTCGGTGGCGCTGCCCATGGCGATGCTGATGTCGGCGGCGGCCAGCACTGGCACGTCGTTGACGCCGTCGCCGAGCATCAGCACCTTGCGGCCCTCGCCTTGCAGGGCCTTGAGGCGAGCGAGCTTGTCGTCCGGGCGCAGGCCGCCGATCGCCTGGTCGATGCCCAGCTGCGCGGCCACCTCGGCGACCATCGGTGAACTGTCGCCGGACAGCAGCAGTGTTTGCCAGCCACGGGCTTTACAGGCGGTCACCAGGTCCTGGGCGTCGTCGCGCAGGCGGTCGTCCAGCGCGAACCAGGCCAACGGCCCTTGCCGATCGCCCAGCAGCAGCCATTGCCCGCGCGGCTCCGGCACGGCGGGGACCTCGGCGCCGCTGAGGGCGCAGACGAAGGCGGCCTGGCCGATGCGCAGGCGCTGGCCGGCCAACTCGCCTTCCAGACCCAACCCTGGCATGGCATTGACGCTTTCGGCGGCCTGGGCGGCGCGGCCGAAGGCGCGGGCGATGGGATGCTCGGAGCGGTTTTCCAGGGCGGCGGCCAGCGCCAGGCACTGGTCGCTGTCCAGCTGGCCCAGCGGTCGCACGCTGCGCAGGGCCAGGCGGCCCTCGGTGAGGGTGCCGGTCTTGTCGAAGATCACCGTGTCGATCTGGTTCAGCCCCTCCAGCACATGCCCGCGGGTGATCAGCAGGCCGAGCTTGTGCAGGCTGCCGGTGGCCGCGGTGAGGGCGGTCGGCGTGGCCAGTGACAGGGCGCAGGGGCAGGTGGCGACCAGCATGGCCAGGACGATCCAGAACGCCCGTGGCGCATCCAGTTGCCACCAGACCACGCCGATTACGGCGGCGGCCACCAGGGTGAACAGCAGGAACCACTGCGAGGCGCGGTCGGCGATTTCCGCCAGGCGCGGTTTTTCCGACTGGGCGCGCTCCAGCAGGCGGACGATGGCCGAGAGGCGCGAGTCCTGGCCCAGGGCCTGGACTTCGACGGTGAGGGTGCTCTCGACGTTGAGGGTGCCGCCGGTCACCCGGTCGCCAACGCGGCGCGCCAGGGGCAGGTATTCGCCGGTCAGCAGCGATTCGTCGACGCTGGAGCGGCCGTCGACGATCAACCCGTCGGCCGGGATCACCGCGCCAGGCAGCACCTGCACCCGGTCGCCGCACTGCAGTTCGCCGAGCAGGATGCGCTCGCCCTGGCCGTTGGCGTCCAGGCGCAGGCACGAGGCCGGCAACAGGTTGACCAGTTGCGCGGTGGCTGCCGCGGTGCGCTCGCGGGCGCGGCGTTCGAGATAGCGGCCTGTGAGCAGGAACAAGGCGAACATGCCGACGGTGTCGAAGTACAGCTCGCCGCTGCCGGTGATCGCGGTCCAGATCCCGGCGCAGTAGGCCAGGGCGATGGCCAGCGACACCGAGACGTCCATGGTCAGGTGGCGGGTGCGCAGGTCGCGGGCCGCGCCTTTGAAGAACGGCGCGCAGCTGTAGAACACGATGGGGGTGGTGAGGAACAGCGCGACCCAGCGCAGGATAGTGTGCAGCTCGGGCGACAGGTCGATATTGAATTCCGGCCAGGTGGCCATGGTCGCCATCATCGCCTGGAACCACAGCAGCCCGGCCACGCCCAGGCGGCGCAGGGCGCCGCGGTTCTCCCGGGCCAGCTGTTCGGCGGCCTGGTCGGGCTGGTAGGGGTGGGCTGCATAGCCGATCTGGCGCAGCTCGGCCAGCAACCTGGACAGCGGCAGTTGCTGGTCGTCCCAGCTGACCAGCAGGCGGTGGTTGGACAGGTTGAGGCGGGCGTCGTCGACGCCGGGCAGGTTGCGCAGGTGCTTCTCGATCAGCCAGCCGCAGGCGGCGCAGCTGATGCCCTCGACCATCAGGATGGTTTCGGCCAGCTCGCCGGCATGGCGCACGAAGGATTGCTGCACGTCGCTGCGGTCATACAGCGCCAGTTCATCCTGGAGCTGGCGGGGCAGGGCCTCGGGGTTGGCGCTGGTGTCGCTGCGGTGCTGGTAGTAGTGCTCCAGGCCACCGGCGACGATGGACTCGGCCACTGCCTGGCAGCCGGGGCAGCAGAGTTGCCGCGGCTCGCCGAGGACCACGGCGGTGAAGCGGCTGCCGGCGGGGACGGGCAGGGCGCAGTGGTAGCAGGGGGTGGGGTGGGTCATCGACATCTCTTCTTGCCGGTGCGGGCTCGTGGGAGCGGGCTTGCCCCGCGATGGGCCCGGGATACTCGTTTTCAGGCCCGGCCCCATCGCGGGGCAAGCCCGCTCCCACGAGGTTTGGTGATATCGCCGTTACTGGTGCTCGGCCCCTTGCAGCGCTTCATCCCCCAGCTGCAAGGTCACCCCATGCTCGACCTTCTCCTCCTCGAACAACCGCCACACATGCTCATCCTGGCTGCCCAGCAGCTCGACGAAGCGCCGCCCCTGGACCTTGTCGTCGAGCTGGCCGACATAGCGGCCTTGCTCGGCGCGGATCAGCGGCACCTTGCGGTCCTTGTCCGGCTGGGTCGGCGAGATCAGGTTCAGTTCCAGCGTCTGCGGGTCGCTGTTGCCGGTCAGGCGCACCTCCACCTCGCCGGTCAGCTCGTCCAGGTGCACGCTGGCCTTGAGGTTGAGGGTCTGTGCCAGCAGCTCGCGGTCCAGCGAGCGGTTGATGCCCTTGCCGGCCTCGTAGTAGTTGTCGTTGACCAGGTTGTCCGGGTTGCGCACGGCAATGCTGACCATGGTCAGGCTCAGGCACACCGAGGTGGCCAGGATGCCGATGATGATCCAGGGCCAGAGGTGCTTGTACCAGGGGCTGGCGGCGGTGGCTGCAGGCATTGTCGATGTTCTCTCTCAGCGGATCTGTGGGCCGATGAAACGGCTCTTGGCTTCAACCTGGTTGGCGCTGTCGTCGGCGTCCTTGAGGATGAAGGTGATTTCGTTGGTGGTCGAGGGCAGTTGTTCAGGGGCGACCGACAACTGCACCGGCAAGTTGACGATGTCGCCGGCGGTGACGCGTATCTCGCGCTGGCCTTCGAGCTTGAGGTCGGGCAGGCCAGCGGCGTCGAGCACGTAGACGTGGTCGTGCTGGTCCTTGTTCATCACCTTCAGGCTGTAGACGTTCTCGATCCGCCCCTGGGCGTTCTCGCGGTACAGCACGCGGTCCTTGGCCACGTCGAAACCGATCAGCGAACGGGTGGCGAAAGCGGTGACCAAGGCGCCGATCATCACCAGCAGCACCAGGGCGTAGCCGATCAGGCGCGGGCGCAGCATGTGGGTCTTCTGCCCGGACAGGTTGTGCTCGGTGGTATAGCTGATCAGGCCCTTGGGATAGTTCATCTTGTCCATGATGCTGTCGCAGGCGTCGATGCAGGCGGCGCAGCCGATGCACTCGATCTGCAAGCCATCACGGATATCGATGCCGGTGGGGCAGACCTGCACACACATGGTGCAGTCGATGCAGTCGCCCAGGCCCTTGGCCTTGTAGTCGATGTCCTTCTTGCGCGGGCCGCGGGTCTCGCCGCGGCGCGGGTCGTAGGAGACGATCAGGGTGTCCTTGTCGAACATCACGCTCTGGAAGCGCGCGTACGGGCACATGTAGATGCACACCTGCTCGCGCAGCCAGCCGGCGTTGCCGTAGGTGGCCAGCGTGAAGAAACCGACCCAGAAGTAGGCCCAGCCATCGGCCTGGCCGGTAAAGAACTCGATGGCCAGCTCGCGGATCGGTGAGAAGTAGCCGACGAAGGTCATGCCGGTGACGAAGCCTATCAGCAGCCAGAGGCTGTGCTTGGCCAGCTTGCGCAGGAACTTGTTGGCGCTCATGGGCGCCTTGTCCAGCTTCATGCGTTGGTTGCGATCACCCTCGGTGACTTTTTCGCACCACATGAACACCCAGGTCCAGACGCTTTGCGGGCAGGTGTAGCCGCACCAGACCCGCCCTGCATACACGGTGATGAAGAACAGGCCGAAGGCGGCGACGATCAGGATCCCCGAGAGCAGGATGAAGTCCTGGGGCCAGATGGTGGCGCCGAAGATGTAGAACTTGCGTTCGGGCAGGTTCCACCAGACGGCCTGGTGGCCGCCCCAGTTCAGCCAGACGGTGCCGAAGTACAGCAAAAACAGCGCCGCGCCACCGACCATCCGCAGCCTGCGGAAGATGCCGGTGAAGGCGCGGGTGTAGATTTTTTCGCGCGAGGCGTAGAGGTCGACGGAATCCTTCCCTTTGCTGGCAGGCGGGGTGACGTCATGTACCGGAATTTGCTTGCTCATCATCAAGTCCCACGGCAGTGGAGAAATGCCGCGGCCAGTGCGTGCCGGCCGCAGTCTCGCGCGTTCTGCTAGCGCTCTGCGGCCCATGATACGCCTGAGATGGCGCGTGCGGGGCGCGCTGCGACCTTTAGTCGCGTTGGGTTCGTGGTGTGAATCGTGTTATGGCGGGTGTCAATTGATTCAGGTCAGTTTCGGCTCGTTTTATGCTCGAATGAACGTGGGAGCGGCGCACCGCCGCTCCCACTGTTGACCCATCACTCGGCTTTTGGCTCTTGTTGCTCCTGGTGCGACAGGCTGTAGACGTAGGCCGCCAGCAGGTGGACCTTGTCGTTGCCCTGCATCTGCGCTTGGGCCGGCATCTGTCCCTGACGGCCATAGCGGATGGTCTGCTGCAGTTGGGCGAAGCTCGAGCCGTAGATGAACGCCTGCGGATGAGTCAGGTTCGGCGCGCCCATGGCCGGGGTGCCCTTGCCCTCGGGGCCGTGGCAGGCCACGCAGTTGGTGGCGAAGATCTGCTGGCCTTTGGCCGGGTCGGCCTTGGCGTCCTCGGGCAGCTTGCGCCCGTCCAGGTTGGTCAGCACGAAGGCCGCCACGTCCGCCACGCCCTGTTCGCCGATCACCGAGGCCCAGCCTGGCATCACGCCGTGGCGACCGTTCATGATGGTGGTCTTGATGGTCTCCGGCTCACCGCCCCAACGCCAGTCGTTGTCGGTCAGGTTGGGGAAGCCGTAGGCGCCCCGGGCGTCGGAACCGTGGCATACCGAGCAGTTGGAGGCGAACAGGCGAGCGCCCATCTTCAGGGCCTGCGGGTCCTTGGCCACCTCCTCCAGCGGCATGGCGGCGAACTTGGCGAAGATCGGCCCGAAGCGGGCGTCGGCCTTGGCCATTTCCTTTTCCCATTCGTGCACGCCGGTCCAGCCGGCCTGGCCGTTGGAGAACTCGGTCTTCTTGTCGTTGTCGACGTAGGCATAGCCCGGCAGGATGCCTTTCCAGTTGCCCAGGCCCGGGTACAGCACCAGGTAGCCGAGGGCAAAGACGACGGTGCCGACGAACAGCCAGAACCACCATTTCGGCAGCGGGTTGTCGTACTCCTCGATGCCGTCGAAGGCGTGGCCGACGACTTCGTCGGTGATCTCTTCGCGCTGGCCCTTGCGGGTCGACAGCAGCAACCAGGTCAAGGCGAAGATGGTGCCCAGGGTCAGGACGGTGACGTACAGACTCCAGAAGGTTGTCATTGTTGTTTGCTCCTAGAAGCTTTTGCTTGCTCGACGTGGCGGGTGGCTTCTGGATCGTCCGCGAACGGCAATTGCGTCGCTTCGTCGAATTCCTGCTTGCGCCGCGGGCTGAACACCCACAGCGCCAGGCCCACGAAGGCCACCAGCACCACGACGGTGCCCAGGCCGCGAATCATCCCGATATCCATCAGTGTCACCGTTTGCTTTTGATGAGGGTGCCAAGGCCTTGCAGGTACGCGACGATGGCGTCCATCTCGGTCTTGCCCTTGACCGCGTCACGGGCGCCGGCGATGTCTTCGTCGGTGTACGGCGTGCCCAGGGTGCGCAGCACTTCCATCTTCTTGGCGGTGTCCTTGCCGTCGAGCTTGTTTTCCACCAGCCACGGGTACGACGGCATCTTCGATTCCGGTACCACGTTGCGCGGGTTGTACAGGTGGGCGCGGTGCCAGTCGTCCGAGTAGCGGCCGCCGACGCGGGCCAGGTCGGGCCCGGTACGCTTGGAGCCCCACAGGAACGGGTGGTCCCACACGCTCTCGCCGGCCACCGAGTAGTGGCCGTAGCGTTCGGTCTCGGCGCGGAACGGCCGGATCATTTGCGAGTGGCAACCCACGCAGCCTTCGCGGATGTAGATGTCGCGGCCCTCGACCTCGAGCGCGGTACGTGGCTTCATGCCCTCGACCGGCTTGTTGGTGACGTCCTGGAAGAACAGCGGGACGATCTGGGTGAGGCCACCGACGCTGACGGCGATGACCATGAAGAAGGCCATCAGGCCGATATTCTTCTCGACTGCTTCATGCTTCATCAGTGGGCTCCCACGACGACGATCTTGGCGGCTTCCTCAGCCTGAACCGGGTTGGCGGCGCGCACGGTACGCAGCACGTTGTAGGCCATCAGCAGCATGCCGGAGGCGAAGAACGCACCGCCCAGGGCGCGGACGATGTAACCCGCGTGGCTGGCCTGCAGGGCTTCGACGAAGGAGTAGGTGAGGGTGCCGTCGTCGTTGATGGCGCGCCACATCAGGCCTTGGGTAATGCCGTTGACCCACATCGAGGCGATGTACAGCACGGTGCCGATGGTGGCCAGCCAGAAGTGCGCGTTGATCAGGCCGACGCTGTGCATCTGATCGCGGCCGTAGAGTTTCGGGATCATGTGGTAGACCGCGCCGATCGAGATCATCGCCACCCAGCCGAGGGCGCCGGCGTGGACGTGGCCGATGGTCCAGTCGGTGTAGTGCGACAGTGAGTTGACCGTCTTGATGGCCATCATCGGGCCTTCGAAGGTGGACATGCCGTAGAACGCCAGCGACACCACCAAGAAGCGCAGGATCGGGTCGGTGCGCAGCTTATGCCAGGCCCCCGAGAGGGTCATCATGCCGTTGATCATGCCGCCCCAGCTCGGCGCCAGGAGGATGATCGACATCACCATGCCCAGTGACTGCGCCCAGTCCGGCAGTGCGGTGTAGTGCAGGTGGTGGGGGCCGGCCCAGATGTACAGGGTGATCAGCGCCCAGAAGTGCACGATCGACAGGCGATAGGAGTAGATCGGGCGTTCGGCCTGTTTCGGGACGAAGTAGTACATCATCCCCAGGAAGCCGGTGGTCAGGAAGAAGCCCACGGCATTGTGCCCGTACCACCACTGGATCATCGCGTCGGTGGCGCCAGCGTAGGCCGAGTAGGACTTGAACAGGCTCACCGGCAGCGAGATGTGGTTGACGATGTGCAGCATCGCGGTGACCACGATGAACGCGCCGTAGAACCAGTTGCCGACGTAGATGTGCTTGGTCTTGCGCTTGACGATGGTGCCGAAGAACACCAGGGCGTAGGTGACCCAGACGATGGCCAGCAGGATCGCCAGCGGCCACTCGAGCTCGGCGTATTCCTTGGTGGTGGTGAAGCCCATCGGCAGGGTGATCAGCGCGCCGACGATCACCGCCTGCCAACCCCAGAAGGTGAAGGCGGCCATGCTGTCGGAGATCAGCCGGGTCTGGCAGGTACGCTGCACCACGTAGTAGCTGGTGCCGAACAGGGCGCAGCCACCGAAGGCGAAGATCACCAGGTTGGTGTGCAGTGGGCGCAGGCGGCCGAAGCTCGTCCATGGCAGGTCCAGGTTGAGCTGGGGCCATACCAGTTGCGAGGCGATGAAGACGCCAAGCCCCATGCCAAGGATCCCCCAGACCACCGTCATGATGGCGAACTGGCGGACGACCTTATAGTTATAAGCAGTCGGACTGATTGCAGTGCTCATTCTAAGGTTCCACGGTTTGGGTGTTCTTGTTGGTTGGTAAATCGGCGCCAGTATCGATAACCACCAGGGTTATGGCAACGCAAGGAAACCTGCGCCGACCCGTGTCCAGGCCCTTCTCACCGCCGTCCCGCGGTTTTTGGGCTGGATGATTGTACACAAATAAATATTTGTAATGTGTACCGTTTTCCATGTTTTTCTGATCGTTCGGTCAAGCTTTTTGATCGGGACGGGCACGCAAGGCGTCATCCCAAAGCCGCAGGCTCGTGAGCGTGGAGTCGATGCGTGATGTCAGGCTGTGCACCACGTCTGTTCCGGTCGCTGCGAGCGGAGCCACTGTGGCAACAAGCTTAGTTGCGTTCGGAGGGGGTGCAAGGCGGGGAGGGGCGAGGGAGGGAGTCGTGGGAGCGGCGCACTACCGCTCCCACGGGGTTTTACTTGGCGGTTACCGTTTCTGCTGCTTGCTCTTGCGACAGGCTATACACATAGGCCGCCAGCAGGTGGACCTTGTCGTTGCCCTGGATGTCGTGCTGCGCCGGCATCTGGCCCTGACGGCCGTAACGGATGGTCTGCTGCAGCTGGGCGAAGCTCGAGCCGTAGATGAACGCCTGCGGATGGGTCAGGTTCGGCGCGCCCATGGCCGGGGTGCCCTTGCCTTCAGGCCCGTGGCAGGCCACGCAGTTTGTGGCGAAGATTTCCTGGCCCTTGGCCGGGTCGGCCTTGACGCCTTCCGGCAGGCTGCGGCCATCGAGGTTGGTCAGCACGAAGGCTGCCACATCGGCCACGCCCTGCTCGCCGATCACCGTGGACCAGCCCGGCATGACGCCGTGGCGGCCGTTCATGATCGAGGCCTTGATGGTCTCCGGCTCGCCACCCCAGCGCCAGTCGTTGTCGGTCAGGTTGGGGAAGCCGTAGGAGCCCTTGGCGTCGGAGCCGTGGCACACCGAGCAGTTGGAGGCGAACAGCCGGCTGCCCATCTTCAACGCCTGTGGATCCTTGGCCACTTCCTCAACCGGCATGGCGGCATACTTGGCGAAGATCGGGCCGAACTTGGCGTCGGCCTTGTCCATCTCTTTCTGCCACTCGTCCACCTGGGTCCAGCCATTCTCGTAGCCAGGCAGGATGCCTTTCCAATTGCCCAGGCCCGGGTAGAGGATCAGGTAGCCGACCGAGAACACCAGGGTGCCGACGAACAGCCAGAACCACCACTTGGGCAGCGGGTTGTCGTACTCCTCGATGCCGTCGAAGCTGTGGCCCATGGTCTGGTCGGTGGTGTCGCTGCTCTGGCCTTTTCGGGTGGCGAGCAGCAGCCAGGTCAGGCCGATCAGGCTGCCGATGGTCAGTACGCTGATGTACGTACTCCAGAAGGTGGTCATTGCTGGGTACTCCTCAATACGGCAGGTTCCTGCCCGGCGGGGGGCAGGCGGTCGTCGACGAAGGGCAGCAGGCGCGCTTCGGCGAAATCACGGTCGCGGCGACGGTTGAACACCCAGAGCGACAGGCCGATGAAGGCGATCATCACCACCAGGGTGCCCAGGCCGCGGATCATGCCGATGTCCATTTCCATCGCACTCACCTCTTGTTCTTGATCGCGGTGCCGAGCACCTGCAGGTAGGCGACCAGTGCGTCCATCTCGGTCTTGCCCTTGACCGCGTCCTTCGCGCCGGCGATGTCGTCGTCGCTGTAGGGCACGCCGAGGCCGCGCAGGACGCGCATCTTGACGTCGGTGTGGCTGTTGTCGACCTGCGCGGCCACCAGCCATGGGTATGACGGCATCTTCGATTCCGGTACCACGTTGCGCGGGTTGTACAGGTGCGCGCGGTGCCAGTCGTCCGAGTAGCGGCCGCCGACGCGGGCCAGGTCCGGACCGGTACGCTTGGAGCCCCACAGGAACGGATGGTCCCATACGCTCTCGCCGGCCACCGAGTAGTGGCCGTAGCGCTCGGTCTCGGCGCGGAATGGCCGGACCATCTGCGAGTGGCAGCCCACGCAGCCTTCGCGGATGTAGATGTCGCGGCCTTCGAGTTGCAGGGCGGTGTAGGGCTTCATGCCCTCGACCGGCTTGTTGGTGACGTCCTGGAAGAACAGCGGGACGATCTGGGTCAGGCCGCCGATGCTGACGGCGAATACCATCAGCAGGGCCATCAGGCCTATGTTTTTCTCAACGACTTCATGGTTCATCAGGCTCTACTCCTCAAGCCAGCTGGGCGTTGGCGGGGGCTTGCTCGGCGGCCGGGGCACGCACGGTGCGCCAGGTGTTCCAGGCCATCAGGAACATGCCGCTGAGGAAGATCGCGCCGCCGACGAAGCGCACGACGAAGCCTGGGTGGCTGGCCACCAGGGTTTCGACGAACGAGTAGGTCAGCGTGCCGTCGCTGTTGACCGCGCGCCACATCAGGCCCTGGGCGATGCCGTTGACCCACATCGAGGCGATGTAGAGCACGGTGCCGATGGTGGCCAGCCAGAAGTGCGCGTTGATCAGCCCAAGGCTGTACATGCGCTCTTTGCCGAACACTTTCGGGATGGTGTGGTACAGCGCGCCGATGGAGATCATCGCCACCCAGCCGAGGGCGCCGGCGTGGACGTGGCCGATGGTCCAGTCGGTGTAGTGGGACAGGGCGTTGACCGTCTTGATGGCCATCATCGGGCCTTCGAAGGTGGACATGCCGTAGAACGCCAGCGAGACGACCAGGAAGCGCAGGATCGGGTCGCTGCGCAGCTTATGCCAGGCGCCCGAGAGGGTCATCATGCCGTTGATCATGCCGCCCCAGCTTGGCGCCAGCAGGATCAGCGACATGATCATGCCCAGCGACTGCGCCCAGTCCGGCAGCGCGGTGTAGTGCAGGTGGTGCGGGCCTGCCCAGATGTACAGGGTGATCAGGGCCCAGAAGTGGACGATCGACAGGCGATACGAATACACCGGGCGCTCGGCCTGCTTGGGCACGTAGTAGTACATCATCCCCAGGAAGCCGGCGGTCAGGAAGAAGCCCACGGCGTTGTGGCCGTACCACCACTGCACCATGGCATCGGTGGCGCCGGCGTACAGCGAGTAGGACTTGGTCAGGCTGACCGGTACTTCCAGGTTGTTGACGATGTGCAGGATCGCCACGGTGAGGATGAAGGCGCCGAAGAACCAGTTGCCCACGTAGATGTGCTTGGTGTTGCGCTTCATCAGCGTGCCGAAGAACACTACGGCATAGGCCACCCAGACGATGGTGATCAGGATGTCGATCGGCCATTCCAGTTCGGCGTATTCCTTGGTGCTGGTGTAGCCCAGCGGCAGGCTGATCGCCGCCAGCAGGATCACCAGTTGCCAGCCCCAGAAGGTGAACGCGGCCAGGCGTGGCGCGAACAGGGTGGTCTGGCAGGTGCGTTGCACCGAATAATAGGAGGTGGCGAACAGGGCACAGCCGCCGAAGGCGAAGATCACCGCGTTGGTGTGCAAGGGTCGCAGGCGGCCGAAGCTGGTCCACGGCAGGTCGAGGTTGAAGGCGGGCCAGGCGAGCTGGGCGGCGATGAAGACGCCGAGCCCCATCCCGACGATGCCCCACACCACCGTCATGATGGCGAATTGGCGGACCACCTGATAGTTGTAGGCGGTACTGCTGGTTGTGTTCATGTATGGGTTCCCATCCACGGTTATAGGCAGGCTAGACAGCGAGGCAAGCATGATTAATGGGCAAAGTGCCGGTATTGACGGGGATCAATGGGCGAAGATCGGAAATGTCCCAGGCTTGCGCTGCGATCCTCCGAAAATTCCGCAGGATCGTGGCATTTCCAGCTGCCTGATCCTGGCCCACGGCGCCGGTGCGCCAATGGACAGCGGGTTCATGGAGGACATGGCGCAAAGGCTGGCGGGGCAAGGGGTAGGGGTGGTGCGCTTCGAGTTCCCCTACATGGCCGAGCGGCGTCTGAGCGGCGGCAAGCGGCCGCCCAATCCGCAGAAGGTGTTGCTTGAATGCTGGCGGACTGTCTACGACCAGCTGCGACCATTGGTCGCAGGGCGGTTGGCTGTCGGTGGCAAGTCCATGGGCGGACGCATGGCCAGTCTCGTGGCGGACGAACTGGGCGCCGATGCGCTGGTGTGCCTGGGATATCCGTTCTATGCCGTGGGCAAGCCTGAAAAGCCACGCGTGGAGCACTTGGCCGGGCTGCATACGCGAACGTTGATCGTGCAGGGCGAGCGGGATGCCCTGGGCAATCGTGAGGCGGTGGCGGGGTATGCGCTATCGCCGGCGATCGAGGTGAGCTGGCTGGTGGCGGCCGATCATGACCTCAAGCCGTTGAAGGCGTCAGGGTTCAGTCATGAGCAGCACATGCAGGCGGCGGCGCAGCGAGTGGCGGCTTTCCTGCGGGTGTAGCCATCGCGAGGCAAGCCCGCTCTTCGTGGGAGCGGGCTTGCCCCGCGATGAGGGCCTCAGCTCAGTCGCGGTACTCGCACAGGTAAGCGGTATCCACGGCCACCTTCAGTTGGAACTTGCTGTCGGCGGCCACGTTGAACTTGTCGCCCGCGTTGAAGGTTTCCCAGTTGTCGCTACCTGGCAGCTTCACGCTCAGGGCGCCGGAGACTACGTGCATGATCTCGCGCTTGGCGGTGCCGAACTCGTATTCGCCCGGGGCCATCACACCCACGGTGGCCGGACCTTCCTTGCTTTCGAAGGCGATCGACTTGACGGTGCCATCGAAGTACTCATTGACCTTGAACATCGGGCGACTCCTGAAAAAGGACTGAAAAAAGGGCTGGCCAGTATGCCCAAGGCCCGCCCCTGCGTCATCTGTTTCAGGTGCTGCTTGGCGGCAGGCTCAGGGGCAGCAGGCGTGCGGTGTTGCGGGCGTCTTCCAGGGCCCGGTGCTGTTGCCCGGCAAACTGCAGGCCGGCCAGTTGCAGGGCGCTGTTCAGGCCTGCCGGACGCTGCAGGTGGCGGGCCTTGGCGAAGCGTTGCTTGAGGTTGATGTGCGGCAGTTGCTCCAGCAGGCTGCGCACATGGTGCGTCTGCCATTCCAGCAGCAGTTGCTTGCGGTCGTAGTCGCCCCAGCTTACCCAGGCCTGCAATTGTGCCTGGTGATGACCCAGCCAGCGTTCGAACGCGGCCCAGACTTCCGGGAAGGGCGCGGCGGCATCGACCTCGGCCTGGCCGATATGGGTCAGCTCGCGACAGAAGGAGGTCAACTGCGGCCGCCGCCGGGGCCGCACGAAGCGCTGGAAGTGGTCGACCTCGCGCCCGTCGCGGGTGACCAGGCTTGCGCCGATTTCAATGATTTCCATCTCCGTGACCGGCCAGCCGCCGTCGTCGGTAGTGGCTTCCAGGTCGATCACCAACCAGTGGCCCATGCCAGGCTCCCTATCAATGCAGAAAAACCTGCGCACTTGCCGGGGCGCGTGCGCGGGCCAGTAGAGCGTAGCCAAACTCGAGGTTCACGACATCCCCTGGCACTTTGGCATATTCGGCGGTTGTGCCCGTGCGGGAAAACGCCTAGCTTAGGCGCATTCAGGCCCTTACCCGTGATGAGTGTCCCGACTTGATTCCACTGCCCAGTGCCAAGCTGTCGTCCTTCCTGTTGCTGTTCGCGACGGTTTTGCTGAATGCCGCGGCACAGGCCGAGGTGGTGCGGGAAGTGAAGATCGGGGCCGCGCATTTCCCGCCCTACACCGTGCGTCCGGAGCAGGGCGCCGACACCGGTCTGCTGCCGCAGCTGGTGGAGTCGCTGAACCGCTTGCAGTCCTTGTACCGTTTCGTCCTGGTGCCCACCTCGATTCCCCGGCGCTTCGGCGATTTCCAGCAGGGCCGCACCGACATGGCGATCTTCGAGAATCCGCAGTGGGGCTGGCAGGAGATCGAGCACAAGGCGGTGGACATGGGGCTGGAGGATGCCGAGATCTTCGTCAGCCGCCAGCAGTCAGGGCGTGACCAGCATTACTTCGACGATCTTGAGGGCAAGCGCCTGGCGCTGTTCAATGGCTATCACTATGCCTTTGCCGATTTCAACGCGGACCCGGCCTGGTTGAAGAAGCGCTACCGTGCCACGCTGACTTACTCCCACGACAGCAACCTCAACATGGTCGAGCGTGGGCGTGCTGACATCGCCCTGGTCACCCGCTCGTACCTCAGTGACTTCCTCAAGCGCAACCCGGACAGCGCCGGGCAGTTGCTGGCGTCGCAACGGGTCGATCAGGTCTACCATCACTACGCCTTGCTGCGTCCAGGGGCTTCCATCAGCCCCGAAGCCTTTGCCGGCTTGTTGCGTCAGTTGCGGGAAAATGGCGAGCTGCTGCGCATCTTCCAGCCCTACAAGATCACCGTCGAAGCCCCGCACGACTAAATTTCGACGAAGCCGCCGCGTATTCAGTAATGAGTGTGCAGGATTGTGCAGGGTCCGAGGCAAACGTGCCTGTAGCGGCCCTTTCGCGACGCGAGGAACTGGAGATTTGCCCTGCGATGGCGGTTTCAGCCCAGGCGGCTGCTCTTGCGGCAATGGATCAGCGCATCGCGGATCATGAAGTTGACCAGCGTCGGCGACACGCCCAGCTCCTTGGCGATGTCCTTCTGCGGCACGCCATGCAGGCGGTACATCTCGAAGGCGTAGCGGGTGCGTTTGGGTAGCTCGTCGAGGGCGTCGGCGATGTGTTCCAGGGTGGCGAGATTGATGTGGGTGGCCTCGGGCGAGGCATTCTGGATGACCACATTCATCCCTTCCTCTTCGCTGCCGGTGTATTTCAGCTCCATGGCCTGCTTGCGGTAGTGATCGATGGCCAGGTTGCGCACGATCTGGAACAGGTAGCTGAGCTGGGCCTTGAAGGACGAGGTGATCTGCGGGGCGGCGCTGAGCCTGAAAAAGGCGTCCTGCACCACATCCTCGGCGCGGGAGCGGCAACCGGTGATGCGCGCGGCGATCTTCACCAGGATGCTGCGGTTGTCGACGAATGCCTGGAGTAATGGTGAATCGCACTTACTTGTGGATAGTTGTTCCGCCATGGAAATCACCTTGTCTCGAAGAGGAGTGGGAGCGCCCCCTGAAGGAGGCTTCCTACGACGTGCGACAAACTATTCGTAATGATAATGATTGTCAAATACGAAAGTTAATGAGTTTTGATCTATTTTGGTTCTAAGCTCCAGGCTGTGAACTGCTTCACTCCATCCCTTTGCGGCCGGCCTTCCCGGGCCGTCCGACAGGCCTAATTTCTTCCCCGGCCCATCCGTTCCCCTGTGTACATCTCGGCTGCCGAACACTGCCCGCCTGTCGTGCGCGGGTCAGTCAGGCGCGACTCACCCAGACACTGGCAGGAACATTCCATGACGGACGCCTTCGAACTCCCGCACTCGCTGGTCCAGGCCCTGGCGCAGCGCGCCGCCCAGACCCCAGAGCGCATCGCCTTGCGCTTCCTGGCCGACGCGCCCGGCGAGCAGGCAGTGCTCAGCTACCGGGACCTCGACCAACGCGCGCGGACCATCGCCGCGGCGTTGCAGGCCCGGGCCGGGTTCGGCGAGCGTGCCGTGCTGCTGTTTCCCAGCGGCCCGGACTATGTCGCGGCCTTTTTCGGCTGCCTGTATGCCGGGGTGATCGCCGTGCCGGCCTATCCGCCGGAGTCTTCGCGCCAGCATCACCAGGAGCGCCTGTTGTCGATCATCGACGACGCCGAGCCGCGCCTGCTGCTGACGGTAGAAGCGCTGAGTGACAGTTTGCAGGGCCTCGAAGCCCTGGCTGGCGCCAGCGCTCCGGGCCTGCTGGCCGTGGATCGTCTGGACCCGCAGTTGGCCGAGCAGTGGCGCGAGCCTGAGCTCACGGGCAATGACATCGCCTTCCTGCAGTACACTTCCGGCTCAACCGCGCTGCCCAAGGGCGTGCAGGTCAGCCACGGCAACCTGGTGGCCAATGAGCAACTGATCCGCCAGGGTTTCGGCATCGACCTGAACCCGGATGACGTGATCGTCAGCTGGCTGCCGCTGTACCACGACATGGGCCTGATCGGTGGCCTGCTGCAGCCGATCTTCAGCGGCGTGCCTTGCGTGCTGATGTCGCCGGGCTATTTCCTCGCCCGACCGCTGCGCTGGCTGCAGGCGATCAGCGAATACGGCGGCACCATCAGCGGCGGCCCGGACTTCGCCTACCGGCTGTGCAGCGAGCGGGTCAGCGAGGCCGCGCTCGCCGGCCTGGACCTGAGCCGCTGGCGCGTGGCCTATTCCGGTTCCGAGCCGATTCGCCAGGACAGCCTCGACACCTTCGCCGAAAAATTTGCCGCCTGTGGCTTCGACGCCAGCAGCTTCTTCGCCAGCTACGGCCTGGCCGAGGCCACCCTGTTCGTCAGCGGCAGCCGCCGCGGCCAGGGCATCGGTGCCCTGGAGCTGGATGCCGAGGCCTTCGCCGCCAACCGTGCCGAGCCGGGCAAGGGCAGCATACTGATGAGCTGCGGCTATCCGCAGCCGGGCCACGCGGTGCGCATCGTCGAGCCGCAACAGCTGCAGGTGCTGGCTGACAACCAGGTGGGCGAGATCTGGGCCGGCGGCCCGAGCATCGCCCTGGGCTACTGGCGCAACCCCGAGGCCAGCGCCCATACCTTCGTCGAGATGGACGGCCAGACCTGGCTGCGCACGGGCGATCTGGGCTTCATGCGCGACGGCGAGGTGTTCGTCACCGGGCGCCTGAAGGACATGCTCATCGTCCGTGGCCAGAACCTCTACCCGCAGGACCTGGAGAAGACCCTGGAGCGTGAGGTCGAGATGCTGCGCAAGGGCCGGGTGGCGGTGTTCGCCGTCGACGATCAGGGCGAGGAAGGCATCGGCGTGGCGGTGGAGATCAGCCGCAACGTGCAGAAAGCGCATACGCCCGAGGCGCTGATCAATACCCTGCGCCGGGTCATCGCCGACGCCTGCCGCCAGGCGCCGGCCGTGGTCCTGCTGCTCAATCCCGGCGCGCTGCCCAAGACCTCCAGCGGCAAGCTGCAGCGCTCGGCCTGCCGCCTGCGCATGAACGACGGCAGCCTGGATATCTATGCGCGGTTCCCGACGGCGCAAACGGCGCAGGGCCATGTCCTGGCCAGTGACGACCTGCAGGCACGGATCGCCGGTATCTGGCGTGAACTGCTCAAGGTCGAGGCGGTGGCGGCGGACGATCACTTCCTGCTGCTGGGCGGCAACTCCATCGCCGCCACCCAGGTGACCGCGCGCCTGGGCGACGAGCTGGGGCTGCAACTGAGTCTGCGCACCCTGTTCGAAGCACCGACCCTGGCCGAGTACAGCGCCGCCGTGGCGGCCATTGTCGCCGAAGGCGGTAGCACAGTTGGCGTGATCCGCAACCAGGACCGCGATCAGGCGTTACCGCAGTCACTGGCACAGAATCGCCTGTGGCTGTTGTGGCAACTGGAGCCGCAGTCCGCCGCCTACAACATCCCCGCCGGTCTGCACCTGCGCGGCGAGCTGGACGAGGCGGCGCTGCAGGCGAGCTTCCAGGCCCTGGTCGCCCGCCACGAGTCCTTGCGCACGCTGTTCGACGAAGTCGACGGCCAGGCCGTGCAGCGTATCCTGCCGAGCCAGTCGTTCAGCCTGCGTCATCTGGATCTCGATGGGCTGTCGCCCGCCGAGGTGGCCGCGCGCCGCGAGGACGAGGCGCAGCAGCCGTTCGACCTGCGCCAGGGTCCGCTGCTGCGGGTGACCCTGGCCCGCCTGGACGATGAAGAGCACCAGCTGTGGGTGACCCTGCACCACATCGTCGCCGACGGCTGGTCGCTGAACATCCTGCTGGATGAGTTCGCCCGCCTGTACGCCGCCCAAGGCCAGACCGTACAACTGCCCGAACTGACGCTGGGCTACGCCGACTACGGCCAATGGCAGCGCCAGTGGCTGGCCGACGGCGAGAGCGCCCGTCAGCTCGACTACTGGAAAAACAAGCTGGGTGATGAACTACCGGTGCTCGACCTGTGCACCGACCAGCCCCGCGCCAGCCAACAGCACACCCGCGCCGCGCGCCATAGCCTCAAGGTGCCGGCGGCGCTGACCAGTGCCCTCAAGGGACTGGCCCGCGACCAGCAGGCCAGCCTGTTCATGGTCCTGCTCGCCGGCTGGCAGGCCCTGCTGCACCGCTACAGCGGCCAGGGCGACATCCGCGTCGGCGTGCCCAACGCCAACCGTCCGCGCCTGGAAACCCAGGGCATGGTCGGCTTCTTCATCAACACCCAGGTGCTGCGCGCCGAACTCGATGGCCGCCTGCCGTTCGCCGGGCTGCTGGCCCAGGCGCGCCAGGCCACCCTGGAGGCCCAGGCCCATCAGGACCTGCCGTTCGAGCAGTTGCTCGAGGCGCTGCCGCAGGCCCGTGAACAGGGCCTGTTCCAGGTCATGTTCAACCACCAGCAGCGCGACCTGTCGGCCCTGCGCCGCCTGCCCGGGCTGCTGGCCGAAGAGCTGCCGTGGCACAGCCGCGAAGCCAAGTTCGACCTGCAACTGCACAGCGAGGAAGACCACCAGGGCCGTCTGACGCTGGCCTTCGACTACGCCGCCGGGTTGTTCGAGGCGGCCACCGTCAAGCGCCTGGCCAGCCATCTGCTGGCCTTGCTCGAGCAGGTCTGCGCCGAGCCGCAGCTGGCCCTTGGCGAAGTGCGCCTGCTCGACGAGCAAGGCCGCGCGCAACTGCTCGGCTGGGGGCAGGCGCCGATGGCGAGCGCGCCGCGCCTGCTGGTCGAGCAACTCAATGAACAGGCTCGCATGACCCCCGAACGCACCGCGCTGGTGTGGGAGGGCGGCCAGCTCAGCTATGCCGAGCTGCACCAGCAGGCCAACCGCCTGGCCCACTACCTGCGTGACAAGGGCGTCGGCCCGGATACCTGCGTGGCCATCGCCCTGGAGCGTTCGCCACAGCTGCTGGTCGGCCTGCTGGCCATCCTCAAGGCCGGCGGCGCCTATGTGCCGCTGGACACCGACTACCCGGCCGAGCGCCTGGCCTACATGCTGGCCGACTGCAAGGCCGGCCTGCTGCTCAGTCACGGCAGCCTGCTCGACAAGCTGCCGCAGGTGGACGGCGTCAGCGCCATCGCCCTCGACCAGTTGCACCTGGACAGCTGGCCGAGCCAGGCCCCCGGCCTGCACCTGCACGGTGACAACCTTGCCTATGTGATCTACACCTCCGGCTCCACCGGCCAGCCCAAGGGCGTGGGCAACACCCACGCGGCCCTGGCCGAACGCCTGCAGTGGATGCAGGCCACCTACGCGCTGGATGACAGCGATGTGCTGATGCAGAAAGCGCCGATCAGTTTCGACGTGTCGGTGTGGGAGTGCTTCTGGCCGTTGGTCAGCGGTTGCCGGCTGGTGCTGGCCGGCCCCGGCGAGCACCGTGACCCGCAGCGCATCGCCCAGCTGATCCAGCAACACGAGGTGACCACGCTGCACTTCGTGCCGCCGCTGCTGCAGGTGTTTGTCCAGGAGCCGCTGGCCGCCGGCTGCACCAGCCTGCGCCGGCTGTTCTCCGGGGGCGAGGCGCTGTCCGCGGCCCTGCGCGACCGCGTGCTGCAACTGCTGCCGCAAGTGCAATTGCACAACCGCTACGGCCCGACCGAAACCGCCATCAACGTCACCCATTGGCACTGCCAGGCGAGTGATGGCGCCCGCTCGCCCATTGGCCGCCCGCTGGGCAACGTGCTGTGCCGGGTGCTGGACGACGAATTCGAGCTGAGCGCGCCGGGCGTGCCCGGCGAGCTGTGCCTGGGGGGCGCGGGCCTGGCCCGTGGCTACCTCGGCCGCCCGGGGCTGACCGCCGAACGTTTCGTGCCCCAGCCCGATGGCGACGGCGCGCGCCTGTACCGCAGTGGCGACCGCGCCCGCTGGCATGTGCAGAGCCAGGCCCTGGAGTACCTGGGCCGCCTCGACCAGCAGGTGAAGGTGCGCGGTTTCCGCGTCGAACCCGAGGAAGTGCAGGCGGTGCTGCTGGCACAGCCGGGTGTCGCCCAGGCGCTGGTGCTGATCCACCAGGACGCCGTCGGCGCCCAACTGGTGGGCTACTACAGTGGCATTGAACAGAGCGACGCGCTGCTGGCCGCGCTGGCCGAGCGCCTGCCGGCCTACATGGTGCCGGCGCAGCTCATCCACCTGGCGCAGATGCCCCTGGGGCCGAGCGGTAAGGTCGACCGCAAGGCACTGCCGGCGCCGGTCTGGCAACAACGTGGACATGTCGAGCCGCAGAGCGGGCTGCAGCAGCAGGTCGCGGCGATCTGGCGCGAGGTGCTGAACCTGCCGCAAATCGGCCTGCAGGACGATTTCTTCGCCCTCGGCGGCCACTCGCTGCTGGCCACCCAGATCGTCTCGCGCACCCGCCAGGCGCTGGATGTCGAGCTGCCGCTCAAGGCCCTGTTCGACGCCAGCGAGCTGGGCGCGTTCTGCGCCGAGATCGCCCGCCTGCAGGGCAGCGGCGAGCGCAACCGCCAGGGCGCCATCGCCCGTGTCGACCGCCGCCAGGCCGTGCCGCTGTCGTACTCGCAGCAGCGCATGTGGTTCCTCTGGCAGATGGACCCGCACAGCCCCGCCTACAACGTCGGCGGCATGGCCCGCTTCCAGGGGCCGCTGCATGTGGACGCCTTCGAACGCGCCCTGCAGGCGCTGATCGTGCGCCATGAAACCCTGCGCACCACCTTCCCCAGCATCGACGGCAAGCCCTACCAGTGCGTGGCCGATGACAGCCACCTGCAACTGCACTGGCACGACTTCAGCGCCCTGGACGACGACGCCCGCCAGCAACGCCTGCAGCAACTGGCCGACGACCAGGCGCACCAGCCGTTCGACCTGGAGCGCGGCCCGCTGCTGCGCGCCTGCCTGGTCAAGGCCGGCGAGCGCGAGCATTACTTTGTCCTGACCCTGCACCACATCGTCACCGAAGGTTGGGCCATGGACATCTTCGCCCGTGAACTGGGCGAACTGTACGAGGCCTTCGTCGACGAGCGCGAGTCGCCGCTGGCGCCGCTGCCGGTGCAGTACCTCGACTACAGCGTGTGGCAGCGCCAGTGGCTGGAAGGCGGCGAGGGCGCCCGTCAGCTGGCCTACTGGAAAGACCGCCTGGGTGACGAGCACCCGGTGCTGGCGCTGCCGGCCGATCGTCCGCGCCCTGCGGTGCAGAGCCACCAGGGTGAACTCTACCGCTTCGACCTCGATCCGGCGCTGGTCAAGCGCGTGCATGCCTTCAACAGCCAGCGCGGCCTGACCCTGTTCATGACCATGACCGCCACCCTGGCCGCGCTGCTGCACCGCTACAGCGGCCAGCGCGACCTGCGCATCGGCGCGCCGGTGGCCAACCGCATCCGTCCGGAAAGCGAAGGACTGATCGGCGCCTTCCTCAACACCCAGGTGCTGCGCTGCGAGCTGGACGGGCAGATGAGCGCCGACGCGCTGCTCGACCAGGTGCGCCAGACCATCATCGACGGCCAGTCGCACCAGGACCTGCCGTTCGAGCAACTGGTCGAGGCCTTGCAGCCGCCGCGTTCGAGCGCCTACAACCCGCTGTTCCAGGTGATGTGCAACGTGCAGCGCTGGGCCTTCCAGCAGAGCCGCGAGCTGGTGGGCATGCAGGTGGACTACCTGGTCAACGACGCCAGTGCCACCAAGTTCGACCTGTACCTGGAGGTCACCGACCTCGACGGCTGCCTGGGCTGCTGCTTCACCTACAGCCGCGACCTGTTCGACGAGCCGCGCATCGCCCGTATGGCCGAGCACTGGCAGCAGTTGCTGGTGGCGTTGATCGATGACCCGCAGCAGCGCCTGTGCGAACTGCCGATGCTCGCCGAAGCCGAGCAGCAGGTGCTGATCGGCCAGCTCCAGGGCGAGCAGGACGTCGAGCTGAACCAGACGCTGCACGGCCTGTTCGCCGCCCAGGCCGAGCGCACCCCGCAGGCCCTGGCCCTGACCTTTGCCGGCAAGCACCTGAGCTATGCCGAGCTCGACCAGCAGGCCAACCGCCTGGCCCGCGCCCTGCGCGAGCGTGGCGTCGGCCCGCAGGTGAGGGTGGGCCTGGCGCTGGAGCGCTCGCTGGAGATGGTGGTGGGCCTGCTGGCCATTCTGAAGGCCGGTGGCGCCTACGTGCCGCTGGACCCGGAATACCCGCTCGACCGCCTGCGCTACATGATCGAGGATAGCCGCCTCGGCTTGCTGATCGGCCAGCGCGACCTGCTCGACACCCTTGGCGAACTGCCGCCGGGCGTCGCGCGCTGGAGCCTGGAGGACGATGCCGCGAGCCTGTCCGCCTACAGCGACGCTGCCCTGGACAACCTCAACCTGGCGCAGCACCAGGCCTACCTGATCTACACCTCCGGCTCCACTGGCAAGCCCAAGGGCGTGGTAGTCAGCCACGGTGAAATCGCCATGCACTGCAAGGCGGTGATCGCCGAGTTCGGCATGCGCAGCGACGACTGTGAGCTGCATTTCTATTCGATCAACTTCGACGCCGCCAGCGAGCGCCTGCTGGTGCCGCTGCTGTGCGGCGCCCGCGTGGTGCTGCGCGCCCAGGGCCAATGGGGCGCCGAGGAAATCTGCCAGCTGGTGCGCGAACAGCAGGTCAGCGTGCTCGGCTTCACCCCGAGCTACGGCAGCCAGCTGGCCCAGTACCTGGCCGGGCAGGGCGAGCAGTTGCCGGTGCGCCTGGTGATCACCGGCGGCGAGGCACTGACCGGCGAACACCTGCAGCGCATCCGCCAGGCCTTTGCCCCGCAACAGTTCTTCAACGCCTACGGCCCGACCGAAACCGTGGTCATGCCGCTGGCGTGCCTGGCACCGGACACGCTGCCCGTCGATGCCGGCAGCGTGCCGATCGGCCGGGTGATCGGCGCCCGCACGGCCTACATCCTTGACGACGACCTGGCCCTGCTGCCACAGGGCGGCATCGGTGAGCTGTACGTGGGCGGCGCGGGCCTGGCCCAGGCTTATCACGACCGTCCAGGCCTGAGTGCCGAGCGCTTCGTCGCCGACCCGTTCAGCCATGACGGTGGCCGCCTGTACCGCACCGGCGACCTGGTACGCCTGCGCGCCGATGGCCTGGTGGAATATGTCGGGCGTGCCGACCAGCAGGTGAAGATCCGTGGCTTCCGTATCGAGCTGGGCGAGATCGAAAGCCGCCTGCAGGAGCACGCCGACGTCGAGGAGGCGGTGGTCCTGGCCCTCGACCTGCCGGGGGGCAAGCAACTGGTGGGCTACCTGGTGTGCCCGCAGGCCAGCGCCGAAGGCGAGGCCCAGGCCCAGCTGCGCGAGGCGGTCAAGGCCGACGCCCGCCTGCACCTGCCGGACTACATGGTACCGGCGCACCTGGTGCTGCTCGACAGCCTGCCGCTGATGGGCAACGGCAAGCTCGACCGCCGCGCGCTGCCGGCGCCGGACCTGCAGCAGGCGCGCCAGCACTACCAGGCACCGGCCAATGAGCTGGAAAGCCAATTGGCGCAGGTCTGGCGCGAAGTGCTCAACCTGCCGCGCATCGGCGTGCAGGACAACTTCTTCGAACTGGGCGGCGACTCGATCCTGTCGATCCAGGTGGTCAGCCGGGCCCGTCAGCTGGGGCTGCAGTTCACCCCGCGCGACCTGTTCCAGCACCAGACCATCCAGACCCTGGCGGCGGTGGTGACCCGCAGCGAGGCGCCGGGCAGCATCGAGCAGGGCCCGCGTGAGGGCAGAGCCGGCCTGACGCCAATCCAACACTGGTTCTTCGACAGCGAAGTGCCGCAACCACAGCACTGGAACCAGGCCGTGCTGCTGCAGGTACGCCAGCCGCTGCAGGCCGAGGCGCTGGAGCAGGCCCTGGCCGCGCTGGTCGAACACCACGACAGCCTGCGCCTGCGCTTCGGCCGGGCCAACGGCCGCTGGCAGGCCGAGTACGCCCAGCCGAGCACCCAGCCGTTGCTGTGGACCGCGACCGTGAGCGATTTCGAGAACTGCCAGGCCCTCTATACCGATGCGCAGCGCAGCCTCGACCTTGCCGAGGGGCCGCTGCTGCGCGCCTTGCTGGTCAGCGACGAGCAGGGCGCCCAGCGCCTGCTGCTGACGATCCATCACCTGGTGGTCGATGGCGTGTCCTGGCGTGTCCTGCTGGAAGACTTGCAGGCGCTTTATCGGGGTGAAACGCTGGCCGCCAAGACCCATGCCATGGGCGACTGGGCGGCGCGCCTGGCCAGCTATGCCGGC
This sequence comes from Pseudomonas sp. P65(2024), assembly GCF_057480955.1. Lineage (NCBI taxonomy): Bacteria > Pseudomonadati > Pseudomonadota > Gammaproteobacteria > Pseudomonadales > Pseudomonadaceae > Pseudomonas > Pseudomonas sp. P65(2024). Next base: position 495,342 of record NZ_JBLIYX010000001.1, on the reverse strand, counting down.
AGCGATTCGCTGCGTGACGAGCTGGACTGGTGGGAGGCGCAACTGGGCAGCGCCCGTCGCGAACTGCCCTGCGACCATCCCCAGGGCGGCAACCTGCACAGGCATGCCCGCAGCATCGCCATCGAGCTGGACGTCGAACAGACCCGCCAGCTGCTGCAACAGGCGCCGGCGGCCTACCACACCCAGGTCAACGATCTGTTGCTGACCGCCCTGGCGCGCACCCTGTGCCAGTGGAGCGGCGATCAACAGGTGCTGGTGCAGCTGGAAGGCCATGGCCGTGACGGCTTGTTCGAGGACATGGACCTGACCCGCAGCGTCGGCTGGTTCACCAATGCCTACCCGCTGAGCCTGAGCCCGCAGATGGGCGAGGACGAGTCGGCCCGTGCCGGGTCGATCAAGCGCATCAAGGAGCAACTGCGCCAGGTGCCGCACAAGGGGCTGGGCCATGGCGTGCTGCGCTACCTGGCCGACGAGGCCGGGCGCGAACGCATGGCCGCGCTGCCCCAGGCGCGCATCACCTTCAACTACCTGGGCCAGTTCGACCAGCAGTTCGACCAGGCGGCGCTGTTCCAGCCGCTGGACGCCCCCGCGGGCCTGGCCCATGACCTCGATGCGCCGCTGCCGAACTGGCTGAGTGTAGATGGCCAGGTGTACGGCGGCGCGCTGCAACTGCGCTGGAGCTTCAGCGCCGAGCGCTACGACGAAGCGACCATTGCCCGTCTGGCCGACGCCTACCGCCACGAGCTGCTGGCCCTGGTCGACCACTGCCTGGCGGACGGCAACGGCAGCTTCACGCCGTCGGACTTCCCGCTGGCGCAACTGACCCAGGAGCAGATCGACGCGCTGCCGATCCCGACCGCCGAGATCGAGGACGTCTACCCGCTGACGCCGATGCAGGAAGGCCTGCTGTTGCACACCCTGCTCGAGCCGGGCACCGGCATCTACTACATGCAGGACCGCTACCGCATCAACAGCGCCCTCGACCCCGAGCGCTTCGCCCAGGCCTGGCAGGCCGTGGTGGCGCGCCACGAAGCGTTACGCGCATCGTTCAGCTGGAACGCCGGCGAAGCGATGCTGCAGATCATCCACAAGCCCGGCAAGACCCCGGTGGACTACCAGGACTGGCGCGGCCTCGACGAGATCGCCCAGGAGGCGCGTCTGCAGGCTTTGCACAAGCAGGAGCGCGAGGCCGGATTCGAACTGCTGCGCGAAGCGCCGTTCCACCTGCGCCTGGTGCGCGTCGACGAGGCACGCTACTGGTTCATGATGAGCAACCACCACATCCTCATCGATGCCTGGTGCCGCTCGCTGCTGATGAACGACTTCTTCGAGATCTACCAGGCCCTGGGCGAGGGACGCCAAGCCCAGCTGCCGGTGCCGCCGCGCTACCGCGACTACATCGGCTGGCTGCAGCGCCAGGACCTCGACGAGGCGCGCCAGTGGTGGCAGGCCAACCTGGCCGGCTTCGAACGGGCCACGGCGATCCCCAGCGATCGACCGCTGCGCCACGATCACGCCGGTGACGGCATGGTAGTGGGCGATTGCTACACCCGCCTCGAGGTGAGCGAGGGCGCGCGCCTGCGCGAACTGGCCCAGGCCCACCAGCTGACGGTCAACACCTTCGCCCAGGCGGCCTGGGCCCTGACCCTGGCCCGATACAGCGGCGACCGCGACGTGGTGTTCGGCGTTACCGTGGCCGGGCGTCCGGTGAGCCTGCCGCAGATGCAGCGCACGGTCGGCCTGTTCATCAACAGCATCGCCCTGCGCGTGCAGATGCCGCAGCCCGGCGAACGGCGCAGCGTGCGTGACTGGCTGCAAGGCCTGCTCGAGCACAACATGCAGCTGCGCGAGTACGAGTACCTGCCGCTGGTGGCGATCCAGGAGTGCAGCGAACTGCCCAAGGGCCAGCCGCTGTTCGACAGCCTGTTCGTGTTCGAGAACGCCCCGGTGGAAACCGCCGTGCTCGACCACGCCCAGCACCTGGACGCCAGCTCCGACTCGGGCCGCACCCACACCAACTTCCCGCTGACCGCGGTGTGCTACCCGGGCGATGACCTGGGCCTGCACCTGTCATTCGACCAGCGTTACTTCGACTATCCGACCGTCGAGCGCCTGCTCGCCGAGTTCAAGCGCCTGCTGCTGGCGCTGGTCGAGGGCTTCAATGGCGAGGTGGATGAGCTGGCACTGCTGGGCGCCGAGGAGCAGCGCTTCCTGCTCGACGACTGCAATCGCACCGAGCACAGCTACGCCCTGGAGCAGAGCTACGTCGAGCTGTTCGAGGCGCGGGTCGCCGCGCACCCGCAGCGCACCGTCGCCCGCTGCCTGGAGGCGTCCTACGACTATGCCGGGTTGAACGTGGCGGCCAACCGCCTCGGCCATGCCCTGGTCGCGGCCGGCGTGGCCATCGACCAACCGGTGGCGCTGCTGGCCGAGCGCGGCCTGGCGCTGCTGGGCATGATCGTCGGCAGCTTCAAGGCCGGCGCCGGCTACCTGCCGCTGGATCCGGGCCTGCCGTCGGCGCGCCTGCAACGCATCGTCGAGCTCAGCCGCACGCCGGTGCTGGTGTGCAGCGCGGCCTGCGCCGAGCAGGCGCGCCAGTTGCTCGACGAAGTGGCGGGTGCGGCACGGCCGAAGCTGCTGGTCTGGGAAGAGGTGCAGGCGAGCACCGTGGCCAGCCACAACCCCGGCATCCACAGCGCGCCGGACAACCTCGCCTACGTAATCTACACCTCCGGCTCCACCGGGCTGCCGAAGGGCGTGATGGTCGAGCAGCGCGGCATGCTCAACAACCAGCTGAGCAAGGTGCCGTACCTGGCCCTGGACGAGCAGGACGTGATCGCCCAGACCGCCTCGCAGAGCTTCGACATCTCGGTGTGGCAGTTCCTCGCCGCGCCGCTGTTCGGGGCCAAGGTGCAGATCGTGCCGAACGCCATCGCCCACGACCCGCAGGGCCTGCTGAGCCATGTGCAGGCCACCGGCATCACCGTGCTGGAGAGCGTGCCGTCGCTGATCCAGGGCATGCTGGCCAACGACCACCAGGCCCTCGACGGCCTGCGCTGGATGCTGCCGACCGGCGAGGCCATGCCGCCCGAGCTGGCCGCCCAGTGGCTGCAGCGTTACCCGACCATCGGCCTGGTCAACGCCTATGGCCCGGCGGAGTGTTCGGATGACGTGGCGTTCTTCCGCGTCGACGCCGCCTCGACCCAGGGCAGCTACCTGCCGATCGGCACGCCGACTGACAACAACCGCCTGTATCTGCTCGGCGAGGACCAGACCCTGGTGCCGCTGGGCGCGGTGGGCGAGCTGTGCGTCGCCGGCACCGGTGTTGGCCGTGGCTATGTCGGCGATCCGCTGCGCACCGCCCAGGCCTTCATCCCACACCCGTACGGTGCGCCGGGCGAGCGCCTGTACCGCACCGGCGACCTGGCCCGGCGCCGTCCCGATGGCGTGCTGGAGTACGTCGGGCGTATCGACCACCAGGTGAAGATCCGCGGCTACCGCATCGAGCTGGGCGAGATCGAGGCACGCCTGCACGAGCAAGCCGAGCTGCGCGATGCCGCGGTGGGCGTGCAGGAAGGAATCAACGGCAAGCACTTGGTCGGCTACCTGGTGGCGCACCAGGGCGTCGCCGCCGACGCCGCGCTGCTCGACCAGCTCAAGCAGCGCCTGCGCGCCGAGCTACCGGAGTACATGGTGCCGCTGCACTGGGGCTGGTTCGACAACCTGCCGCACAACGCCAACGGCAAGCTCGACCGCAAGGCGCTGCCGGCCATCGAGATCGGCGGCCAGCACAGCCAGGCCTACCTGGCGCCGCGCGACGATCTGGAGCAGACCCTCGCCGGCATCTGGGCCGATGTGCTCAAGGCCGAGCGGGTGGGCGTGCGCGACAACTTCTTCGAGCTGGGCGGGCATTCGCTGCTGGCGACGCAGATCGCCTCGCGGGTGCAGAAGGCCCTGCAGTTGAATGTGCCGTTGCGGGCGATGTTCGAGTGCAGCACGGTCGAAGAGCTGGCGGACTATGTGCGCGGGCTGCAGGACAGCGCGCTGGATGACGCCAAGGTCGATCGGTTGAGCGACCTGATGGCGGAGCTGGAGGCGTTGTAGCCACTTCGGCACGTCAGCGCAGGGCCTGCCTGTTCCCACAGGATCAGGCAAGCCCTGCGCTGATGCGCCGAAGTGGCGCATGGCCACCCTGTAATCCTCACCCTTGCCGGTGCTACGCTGCACACACTGCGCAAGGATTTCACTGGTTTCATGGACGATAGCCTGCATGCCGCCCGCATGGGCGATCTCATTCTTCATCCCCCGCTGATGGCCGAGCTGGTCAGTGGCTTGGTCGAGGCCGCCGTCTATGCGGCGGCGGTCGCCGCGGTCGGCGCCGCCATCGGTGGCGCGGTGATCGCTGTGGTCGGTACCGGCGGCGCCGCCGCCGTGCTCACACCGCTGATTGCCGGGGTCATGGTCAGTGCCGCCGCCATGCTGCCGGCCGGTGAAGACAAGAGCATTGGCGACCATATCAGCGACTTCAGCAACTGGGTCGGCAATTCGCTGTTTCCGCCCGAGCCGTACGGCTCGATCAGCAGTGGTTCGCACAACACCCGCATCAACGGTATCTTCGCGGCGCGCGCCGCCGGAGTGAGTGGTGGCCCGGTCGAGGCGCCGGGCCCAGCCGATGAACCGTCGATCCTCGAAAACATCGGTGCCTACGCCATGGTCGGCGCCTCGATGGTGTTGCCGGTGATCGGCCTGGCGCAGGAGATCAACAGCATCTTCAACCCGCCGGTGACCACGCCGGCCGCGCCCGGATCGATTCCCAAGCCCGAGGACAAGGCGGTCTGCAGCAAGCACCCACCGATGCCCGAACAGTTCGTTGCCCAGGGCTCGGACAAGGTGTTCATCAATGGTCAGCCGGCAGCGCGGGTTGGAGACAAGACCACCTGCGACGGGCCGATCGGCATGACCTACTCGCCCAATGTGCGCATCGGTGGCGGCACCACCACCGTGCGCGACATCCACGACGGCAAGAGCGCCGCGGCGAAGATCATTGGCCTGATTGCCGGGATGCTCATCAGTCGCCGGGGCATGCTCAAGGGGCGCCGCTGCGGGGTGGGCAACCCGGTGGCTCCCGCGATGGGCAGCAAATTCCAGGACGGCCCCGAGGATGTGGATTTCACACTCGCGGCGATGGTCCCGATCACTTGGGCGCGGCGCTATGACAGTAACGACCGGCGTAGCGATGGCCTGTTCGGCATGGGTTGGAGTGTGCCCTACGAAGTGCGCCTGGAGCGTGTCGCGCACCCTGAGGGGGGCGAGTTGTGGATCTACGTCGATGATGAGGGCGCCAGGCTGGAGCTCGGGCGTCTGCAGGTCGGCAGTGCCTTTGTCAGCATTCTCGATGGCCTGGCGTTTTTTCATCAGGACAACGGCTTCACCATCGTCGAGGACATCAACAGCGGCTTGTACCGGGTGTTTCATACCGATCCACTGGACAGTCGGCGGTCGCGCCTGGTCAAGGTCGGTGATCGCAACCTCAATTGCCTGGAGCTGTTCTACGATGAACACGGCCGATTGCAGTTCCTCGGCGACAGCTCGGCCCGGATCTTCATCGAACTGTGCTATGCCGACGGGCAACCGCGCCGGGTAGCCGAGATCCACAGACTGTCCTTGCGGCCCGGCCAGGCCTTTGCCGTCGAGCAGCGCGAATGCCTGGTGCAGTATCGCTACACCTCGGCAGGGCAATTGGAGGCTGTCGCCGATGCCGAAGGGCAATTGCTGAGGCAGTTTACCTACACCGACCAAGGGTTGCTGGCCAGCCATACGCTGCCCATGGGGGCTACCCGGTACTACGAGTGGGCCTGCTTCACGCCACCGCCGGCGCGCCAACCGTGCAGTCTGGATGGCACGCCTTACGCCATGCCTGCGCTGTTGGAGCCACAGCCTGAGCATGAATGGCGCGTGGTTCGGCACTGGGGCAGCGACGGCGAGGACTATCGCTTCATCTATGACCTGGAGCAGGGCCATACCCAGGTCATCGATGGCCTGGGGCGTGAGGAACACTATCACTGGGGCGCGCTGAACGAGGTACACACCTACATCGATGCGCTGGGATATCGCTGGCGGCACGACTATGTCGATGGCCTGTTGCGACGCACCCTCGATCCACAAGGTGGCGAGTGGTCCTATAGCTACGATGCGCTCGGGCGCGTGGTTGCCACTGCCGACCCGTTGGGGCGTCGTGAAAGCATCGGCTACACCGAACATTGGGCTTTGCCCACCCGCATCGTCGATGGAGCAGGGCATGAGCGTCGTTATACCTATGATGCTCGGGGCAACCTGTTGTCCGAAGTCGATCCACTCGGGCAACTGACACGTTACGACCACGATCGTCAGGGGCGTATGGTGCGTAGTGTCGACGCCATAGGCAAGGAGCGTTCGTTCAATTGGAATGATCGCGGCCAACTGATCTGTGCGCGTGACTGCTCTGCTCAACAGACCCACTATCGCTACGATTGGCGCGGGCACCTGAGTGAGGTGCGCAACGCCGAGGGTGGCACCACGCGCTATCGCTTCGACAGCCGTGGTCGCCTGTTGCAGCGCGAGTTGGCTGACGGCAGGGTCGAGCACTACCAGATCGATGCGGCGGGGCAGTTGGCCCGCCATGTCGACCCAGCACAGCGCGTCACGCAATGGCAGTACGACGGTAGCGGTCGATTGCTGCAGCGTACTGATGCGCTGGGGCACACCGTGCGGTTGCACTGGGATGCCTATGGCCGCTTGCAGCAGTTGGAAAACGAGAATGGCGAGCACTATCGCTTCCAGTGGGATGCACTAGATCGGTTGGTTGGTCAGCGTAACCTCGATGGTGGCGGTTTCAGTCTGCTTTATGATGCCCTGGATGCGATCACCCAACGCACCGTGCACCCATGCCGCGAAGCGGAGCCCGTGTTGCCGGGCAGCCCGGATGAGCCCGAAGTGTTTGCACAGGTTCACTACCATGAACACGATGCGGTCGGTCGTCTGTTGTGCAGGCGGACCGACGATGGCGAGACGACCTACCGCTACGATGCTGCTGACAATCTGCTGGCGATCCGTTTCACTCACCGTAATGGTCAGGTCCAGCAGTTGGACTTCACCTACGACGCCATGGGGCGATTGCTGAGCGAAAGTCAGGGTCCAGGGCAACTCGGTTACACCTATGATCCCCTCGGTAACCTGCAGACCTTGACGCTGCCTGACTCTCGCCGGATCAACTACCTGTGTTACGGCAGCGGACATCTGCACCAGATCAACCTCGATGGGCGGGTGATCAGCGATTTCGAGCGCGATGCGCTACACGGCGAGGTCTTGCGCAGCCAGGGCGCATTGCTTACCAGAACCCGTTATGACAGCACGCGGCGCCTGCTGCGCAAGGCTGTGGAATATCAGGATGGCGAGCCCACCCGCTTGCCATTGCTGCAGAAGGACTATGAGTACGATGCGACAGACAACCTTGTCGGCGAGGTACTGACCCAGACGCAGCGCGCTGGTAGCGGGCTGGGGGTCGAGCTTGAGCATCTGGTCGGTCGTTTCCAGGCCGGTGCCGGTGGGCGTGGCAGCTACCAGGGGCGCATTGGTTATGACTATGGGCCCACCGAACGAATCCATGGCGCGTCACGCCAGTTGCCTCAGCAACAGCCGATGGTCGAGCACTTTGGCTACGACCTTGCCGGCAACCTGCTAGAGGGATATCAGGTCAACGGTCGGGTACGGCATAACCGGGTCAAGGTGTTCCAAGACAGACGCTATCGCTACGACCGCTTTGGTCGGCTCGAGGAGAAACGCTCCGGCAATCGTCTGCTCCAGCGTTTTGAGTACGATGCAGAGCACCGGCTGGTCTGTATCCGTCAGCGGCGTGGGCCGCTTCGCGAACGGATCGAGTTTGCTTACGACCCCTTGGGCAGGCGCATCGACAAAAGGGTCTACCGTGACGAGCTGGACGTGCCGGTCAGCCGAACCGAGTTTCAGTGGCAAGGCCTGCGTCTGTTGCGAGAAGTTCAGGACGGCAAACCGAGTCTCTATCTGTACGCAGACGCGGCGGGCCATGAGCCACTGGCCAGGGTAGATGGGCTGCCTGGACATGAGCAGGTTTTCCACTTTCATACGAATCTGGTCGGCCTGGTAGAGCAACTGACCGACGAACACGGGATAACTGCCTGGCAGGGGCAGTACCAGGTATGGGGCAACAACTGCGAGGAATGGCATGCGCCGGAGCAGGTCAGCCGGCAGAATGTGCGTTTTCAGGGGCAGTACCTGGATCGGGAAACTGGGCTGCACTACAACACATTCAGATTCTATGACCCGGATATCGGGCGGTTTACCCAACAAGACCCGCTAGGTTTGAGGGGCGGGATCAACCTCTATCAATATGCGCCTAATCCTCTGTCATGGATCGATCCGTTAGGCTTGGAGGTGGTGCGTGTTTATCATTACACGAGCAAGGAAGGTTATAAGGGAATCATGGGGACAGGCGTGATTAATCAAAGTGACCCCGGCGCCAGGGGGCGAGGCGCTATTCAAGGCAAGCCCAAAGGTGTCTACGTGACGACACTAACGCCTGAGGAAATGGAGAGCACCAATGTAAGAGGTAAAATGGGGCTGACCAAAGAGAAAAGTACCCATTTTGTTTCATTTGAGGTTGATAGCGGGAAAGTTAAAAAAGTGGATCGGCAGAATGCTTATCTAAGGCTCTATATACAAGAAGATATTCAGCTCCGGGACGCTAATAGAAGACTTCGCGCTGATGTCAGTCACGGTGCTTCCGGATGCAAGCTATAGGAGACAGTGAAATGGCTGATTGGTCGGGTGTCATGTATGGCTTTTATACCGATACGTCGCTGGAGGCAGGGCTCGCGGCATTGACGGAAAAAGCAGCACGTCTGGGGTTTCAGTCACAGCAGGAGTGCATTCGGGGAGAGGAGTTTATTCTTTTCTATAAAGATGAGGGGATGCTGAAGGCCCACCTTGAGCAAGGTTACAATCTGGGGGCGACGGGCGAGGGGTGCTTCGGCGTTGAGGCAAAGCCAGCAGCGTTGAACGGGATCGCTACGCTATTCGAGTTTGAAGGTGATTCGGATTTCGAACCGTACGATATCAATTTGCGCTTCAATCGAATTTTTTACTATGTATTGGTGTTGCCGGACAGTGTCGAAAAATCAGATTTCTGTCAGCGTATACACACTCTATTTTCCGAGACCTTGATGGCTTGAGCCATGGTCAAGGTCGAGGGTGAAGCGGGCGTATCAATGAGCGTGTAAAGGACGGCTCCGGCCGTGTGCCGACCGTATCTCCTTGTCCACGACTATTTGGTTGGCTGAAGGAGAACCGCCGCCTGGGTACACGCCGCTGCAAGCTGGCGGAAAGCTTTGCTGCAATGATCAGGATGGCTTGCTGGCGGCGGTGTTTATGGCATTACTTTTCGTACAGTGCCCAGGCGAACGCAAAGCGCTTTGCGACCCGTCAGGGTCGCTGGGCTTGAAGCGCTGTCTGCTGGTGGGTTACGACAGCCCTGTCGAGGTATTCGCCAAAGGCTATCGTTGCACCTTCAGATAGATTGCCGTTTAACGCTTGCCGAGTATCTTCCCCAGCATCTCCGGCCGCGGCGCCCCTTGCTGGCTCTGCAACTGCCCTTGCTCATCCTGGTAGAAGATCGCCGGTGTCGCGGCCAGGCCCAGTTCTTCCATCAGCGCCAGATTCGCCTCGAGCCTCTTCTGAACCGTCTCCGGCACCTTGTCCAGCGCCTTGAGCGTGCTGGCCTTGCCGGCCTTCTCGTGTTCCTGCAAGGCCTTGGCCGGGTCCTTGGCGGCGAGCAGCGCGGCGGACTTGCCCGGGCTGTCCTCGCGGATGATGCCGACCATGATGTGGCGCAGCTGCACCTTGCCCGACTCGACCCAGGGCCGGGCCTGCTGCCAGAACATGTTGCAATAGGGGCAGTTGGGGTCGCTGAACAGGTAGACGGTACGGGGTGCGTCCACCTTGCCGTCCTGGATCCAGGCGGTCTTTTCCATCTTCGCCCAGACCGCCTTGCTCATCGGTGCGTACACCAGCTTTTCCAGTGGCTCGGCACTGAGGTCCTTGCCCTGCTCGTCGAACAGGCTGCCCACCAGCACGTGCTTGCCGTCGGGCGTCAGGTACAGGGCGATGCCGTTGTTGTGGTACTCGGCGGCATAGCCGCGCAGGCCATTGGGGGCGTCGAAGCTGCCCTTGATCACGGCGCCCTTGGCCTGCAGTTGCTGGATCGGCTTGGGTAGCTCTTCGGCGTGCAGCAGGGGCGCGGCGAGCAGGGTGAAGGTCAGGGGCAGCAGCGCATTCAATCGCATGTCAGTTTCCTTGTGGGGCGGGCGCATCGGCGCGTTCGAAGGGTTCCAGGGCGTGGCGCAGGCTGGCGCGCGACAGCTCGCCCAGGTGGCTGCCGACCAGCCGCCCTTCGGCGTTGTAGAACAGGGTGGTGGGCAGGGCCATGGAGCCGACCTTGCGGGCCAGTTCGCCAGTGCCGTCAAACAGTACGTGGGACAGGGTCAGGCCGGTTGTGGCCATGAAGGTGCTGACGTTTTCCGGGGTTTCTCCCTGGTTGACGAACAGGAAGGTCACGTGGGGGTAGTCGTCCTCGGCCTGTTGCAATACCGGCATTTCGCGCCGGCAGGGCGGGCACCAGGTGGCCCAGATGTTGATCACCAGCGGTCGCCCGCGGTAGCTGTGCAGGGCCACCACCTGCCCGCGGCTGTCGCGCAGGCTCAGGTCCGGCAGCTCGGTGCCCTTGCTGTACAGGTGGCTGGCCAGGCTGGACAGCCCCCAGAACAGCGCGCCGCTGAACAACGCCCAGCCCAGTGGCCGGCGCAGGCCGGGGCGCCGCCAGCCCTGCCACAGGGTGCCGAGGACGATGCCCAGCAGGCCGCCCCAGAGCAGGAAGCCGCCGTCGCGGATGTCGATGACCTGCAGCGGGTCGTCGCGGTACATCGGCCAGTAGGCCAGGACGAAGCCCAGGCGGGCGAACAGCAATCCCAGCAGGAACAGGTTGAACAGCGCCGACTCCGGATTCTCGCCGCCGCGCCTGGCCACCCGCCAGCCGACCAGGCTGGCGATGCCCAGCGCCGCGAGCAGCAGCAGGTGGTTCAGGGCCATGGTCAGTGGCCCGAGGGTGACGGTCAGCATCAGCCTTGGCTCCTGGTCTGGGCCCAGTGTTGCAGGAAGCCGGTGGCGTCGATCTCGCCGGTGATGCGGCGGGCGCGGCGCTCGTCGCCTTCCGGGCCAATCCAGATCAGGCTGGGCGGGCCTGGTACCTGGTAGCGCTGCAGCAGTTCGCGACTGGCCGGGGAGTCGGCGGTCACATCCAGGCGCAGCAGGTGCACGCCGGCCAGACTGGCCTGGACATCGCCACGGCCGAACACCTGCTTTTCCATGACCTTGCACGACACGCACCAGTCGGCATAGTAGTCCACCAGCACCCATTGGCCGCGGGCCTTGGCGGCATCGAGCTCACGTTGCAGGTCGGCCGGCGCGCTCACGGTGACGAAGGCGTCGTGGGCGTTGGCCGGGGCTGCTGCCGTGCCCTTGCCGGCGAAGGGCTGTAGAGGTTGCCACAGGTCGTTGCCCCCGGCAGCGGCCCCCACCAGCAGCAGGCCACCCCACAGGGCGCCGAGCAGAGGAATGGCGCGCAAGGCGGGCAGGCGTTGCAGGGCCGGCCAGGCGGCCCAGCCCAGGGCGATCAGCCAGGCGCCGGCCAGGGCCAGCACCAGCGTTTCCGCCAGCAGGCCACGCACGGTGTACAGAGCCATGGCCAGGAACACGAAGCCGAACAAGCCCTTGACCAGGTTCATCCAGGCACCCGGGCGTGGCAGGTAGCGGTTGCCCAGGGTGACCAGCAACAGCAATGGCACGCCCATGCCCAGCCCGAGGCTGAACAGCACCAGCGCGCCTTGCAGCACATCGCCGCTCTGGGCGATGAACAACAACGCGCCGGCCAGTGGCGCGGTCATGCAAGGTCCCAGCAGCAGGCCCGACAACGCGCCCAGCAATGCCGCACCGTAGAGGTTGCCGCCACGGGTGCCTTGTCCGGCTCGGTCCAGGCGGTCACGCAGGGCGGCCGGCAACTGCAGTTCGAAGGCGCCGAACATCGGCAGGGCCAGGAGCACGAACAGGCCGGCCAGGCTGCCCAGCAGCCAGGGCTGTTGCAACCAGGCCTGCAGGCTTGCGCCCAGCAGCGCGGCGATCACGCCCAGGGCGGCGTAGACCAGCGCCATGCTCAGCACATAGACACCGGCCAGCCACCAGCCGCGCCGGGCGCTGGCGCCGTTGCCCAGGACCAGTCCGGCGAGGATCGGCAGCATCGGCAGCGAGCAGGGGGTGAAGGCCAGCAGCAGGCCCAGGCCGAAGAATGCCAGCAGGCTCCAGGCCAGGCTGTCCCGTTGCAGGGTGCCGGCCAGCGCCTGGTCGCTGGCCTGTTCGGCAGCGGCGACTGGCGTGGCGCTACCGCCGAGAGCGATCGGCGTGGTCTGCGGCGGGTAGCACAGGCCAGCGTCGGCGCAGCCTTGCCAGCCCAGGCGCAGTTCACCGCCGGCGCCGGCCGGCAGCAGCAGTTCCAGCTCGGAGCGATAGACTGCGCTGTCGCCGAAGAACTCGTCGTGGTGGTTCTCGGCCTGGGGCAGTACGGGGTGCTGCTCAGGGGGCAGGCCGTCGAACTTCAGGCGTTTCTGGTAAAGGTAGTAACCGTCCTTGATCTGGAAATGCAGGCGCATCTGGCCGTTTTCCAGGCGATCGTGGGTCAGGACGAAGGCTTCGTTGACCGGCAGGAAGTCCGGCTTGACCGCAAACGGGTTGGCCTGGAGGGGGCCGGCGAGCAGGAATGTCAGGAAGAGCAGGAGAACACGCATGTCGACGCCTTGGCAGAGCTTTGAAGAGGGCCATGCTGGCCTTGGGTTATTAACTGAAGGTTAAGTTGGTCTTAGGATCGGCGACAGCCTTGTCTGTCCCGATGCTATCAGCCCGACGAAGTCCTCCAAATCCGTTCATAATCCCCCCTTAATCGCCACCCTGTGCAATGCCAGCTTCCCCACCCAGGAGACCCCATATGCACGTTCTGCTCTGCGAGGACGATGACCTGATCGCCAGCGGCATCTGCGCCGGCCTCTCGGCCCAGGGCCTGACCGTGGACCGGGTGGCCAGCGCCTCGCAGGCCCGGCAGATGCTCGGAACCGCGAAGTTTGATGTGATGATCCTCGACCTGGGCCTGCCCGACGAGGACGGCCTCAAGCTGCTGCGCCGCCTGCGCCAGCAGGGCGAGACCCTGCCGGTGCTGGTGCTCACCGCCCGCGACGCGGTCACCGACCGGGTCGACGGCCTGCAGGCCGGCGCCGACGACTACCTGCTCAAGCCCTTCGACCTGCGCGAACTGGCCGCTCGCCTGCATACCCTGCTGCGCCGCGTCGCCGGGCGGGCGGTGAACGTCATCGAGCACGGCCCGCTGCGCTACGACCCCAGCAGTTGCGCGGCGACCCTGGGCGGCCAGGCGGTGGACCTGTCGCGCCGCGAGCAGGCCCTGCTGCAGGCATTGCTGCAGAACCCGGGGCGCGTGCTGTCCAGCGAGCAACTCAAGGACTGCGTCTACGGTTTTAGCGACGAGGTCGAAAGCAACGCGCTGAACGTGCATATCCACCACCTGCGGCGCAAACTGGGCAACAGCATCGTCGAGACCGTACGCGGCCTTGGCTACCGTCTGGGGCCGGCCCAGGCGCCGGAGGAGCGTGTGTCATGAGCCTGCGGGTTCGCCTTTCACTGATTCTCGGCAGTGTGTTCATCGTCATCTGGGCGCTGGCGGCGGCCTGGATGCTGCGCGACCTGCGCCAGCAGATGATGTTCTCCCTCGACCAGCGCCTGGTGGCATCGGCGCGCATGGTCGCGGGGCTGATCGACCAGTTGCCGCAACCGTTGACTGCCAAGGGCCAGGATGCGCATTTTTCCGCCGACCAGTTCAGCGTGCCGGACGGCATGGCCTGTCAGGTCAGCTCGCTGCGCGGCGAGATCCTCGCCAGCAACCACAAGCACGACGGCGCCATGGACGACGAGCGCAGCGGCTTCCGTGACCAGACCATCGATGGCGCCTCCTGGCGTACCTTCACCTACAACCATGGCGATGTGCGCATCACCACCGCCGACCGCCACCAGGAGCGCGAGGCGCTGAACCAGTCAATCCTGCTGGCGGCCTCGGCGCCTGTGCTGATGGCCTTGCTGGGCAGCCTGGGGCTATTGTGGATCGGCCTGGGCAAGGGGCTGGCGCCGCTCAATCGCATGCGTGATGCCTTGCGCAGGCGCCGCGCCGACAGCGTCGAGCCGTTGCAGGTGGCCGGCCTGCCCAGCGAGCTGCAACCGCTGCTCGATACCCAGAACCAGCTGTTCCTGCGCATCGCCCAGACCATCGAGCGCGAACGCCGTCTGACTGACGACGCCGCCCATGAGCTGCGCAGCCCGCTGACCGCCATCAAGACCCATCTGCAGGTGGCGCGCATGACCGACGGTGCCGTGCGTGAGCAGGCGTTGGAGCATGCCGAGCAGGGTACCGATCGCATGCACCGCACGCTGGAGCAACTGCTGATGCTGGCGCGGGTCGAGGGCAGCCTGTCGTTCGACGATGGCGTGCAGTGCAGCGCCGAGCAGGTTGCCCGACAGGCCATCGAGGACGCTGGTGGCGGCGACAACCGGCGCATTCACCTGCGCCTGCCCGAGGCGGCGGCCAAGGTCTACCTGAGCATGCCGGCGCCGTTGGCGGTGGCGGCGCTGCGCAACTTGCTGGACAACGCCCTGCGCCATGGCGGCGATGCCGCCGTGGAGCTGGAGGTACAGGCGCAGGACGGGCAGGTGGACTTCCTGGTGCGCGATCATGGGCCGGGGATTGCCCAGGAAGATCTCGAACACCTGACCGAACGTTTCTGGCGCAACGGCCAGAGCGGAGGTTGCGGGCTGGGGCTGGCGATCGTCCAGGCCATCGTCCAGCGCTGCGCTGGCAGCCTGCGGTTCGACAGCCGGGCCGATGGTTTGCGGGTGAGCCTGCAGGTGCCGGCGCGTTCAGGAAGTTGAGTTCGGCGCTGTACCCATCGTGGGGCAAGCCCGCTTCCAAGCAGCTTGGTCATGAGACCGTGGGAGCGGGCTTGCTCCGCGACAGAGGCCGCCATCTACGACAAATCCCATGACAACCGCTAAATCCGCACCTCGCTGAAGCGTTTTTCAAGCGATAAGAACCCGACACACATCCGGTTACAGGGCGCGTGGCGGGCACATTCGCTTGCTTGCGAGGGTTTTTCCGATGTCGACCGCTTCCAGTCTTGCCCAGGTACTGCCGGCCACTGCGCCGCGCGCCCTGTACGAATTCGAGGATTCGCCCTTGCTGCTGCGCCAGCAGCAGCAGGAATCCAACGCCCGCAGCTACCCCCGGCGCATCCCCCTGGCGCTCAAGCGCGCCCGTGGCCTGTACGTCGAGGACGTCGAGGGCCGCCAGTTCATCGATTGCCTCGCAGGTGCCGGCACCCTGGCCCTGGGCCACAACCATCCGGTGGTGATCGACGCGATCCAGCGTGTGCTGGCCGACGAACTGCCGCTGCACACCCTGGACCTGACCACGCCGGTCAAGGATCAGTTCGTCCAGGACCTGTTCGCCCTGCTGCCCGAGGGCCTGCGCCGGGAAGCGAAGATCCAGTTCTGCGGCCCGACCGGTACCGATGCGGTCGAGGCTGCGCTCAAGCTGGTGCGCACGGTCACCGGGCGCAGCACCGTGCTGGCGTTCCAGGGGGCCTACCATGGCATGACCCAGGGCGCGCTGAGCCTGATGGGCAGCCTGGGGCCGAAAAAGCCGCTCGGCGCGTTGCTGAACAATGGCGTGCAGTTCCTGCCTTATCCCTATGACTACCGCTGCCCGTTCGGCCTCGGCGGCGAGGCGGGCGTGCGCGCCAACCTGCACTACCTGGAAAACCTGCTGTGCGATCCGGAGGCCGGCGTTGCGCTGCCGGCGGCAGTGATCGTTGAGGTTGTGCAGGGCGAGGGGGGGGTGA
Organism: Pseudomonas sp. P65(2024); assembly: GCF_057480955.1. Classification (NCBI taxonomy): domain Bacteria; kingdom Pseudomonadati; phylum Pseudomonadota; class Gammaproteobacteria; order Pseudomonadales; family Pseudomonadaceae; genus Pseudomonas; species Pseudomonas sp. P65(2024). The sequence goes on along the minus strand of NZ_JBLIYX010000001.1, from coordinate 479,269 downwards.
TCCCCGCCGATATCGAGTGGTTGCGCGGGTTGCGCCGGATCACCGAGCAGGCCGGGGTGGCGTTGATCGTCGACGAGATCCAGAGCGGTTTCGCCCGTACCGGCAAGATGTTCGCCTTCGAGCACGCCGGCATCGTGCCCGACGTGGTCACCCTGTCCAAGGCTATTGGCGGCAGCCTGCCGCTGGCCGTGATGGTCTATCGCGACTGGCTCGACCAGTGGTCGCCGGGTGCCCATGCCGGTACCTTCCGTGGTAACCAGATGGCCATGGCCGCGGGCTCGGCGGTGATGAAGTACCTGGTGGAGCACCGCCTGTGCGAGCACGCCGAGGCCATGGGCCAGCGCCTGCGCGGGCACCTGCAACGGTTGCAGCAGGACTATCCGCAGCTTGGCGATATCCGTGGCCGTGGCCTGATGCTGGGCGTGGAACTGGTGGATCCGGCGGGCAAGCGCGACGTCCAAGGCCATCCGCCGGCCTGCCGCAAGCTGGCGCCGAAGGTGCAGCGCGAATGCCTGCGTCGTGGCCTGATCCTCGAGCTGGGCGGCCGCCATGGTGCGGTGGTGCGCTTCCTGCCGCCGCTGATCATCAGTGCCGAGCAGATCGACGAGGTGGCGGCAAGGTTTGCCGAGGCCGTCGCGGCGGCGGTATCAGCTGGCTGAGTGTTCGAATCCAGGCGAAATTCCCTGCAGGAGATCGCCCTGGCCGAAGGGCTGGGTGATCTCCTGCAGGATGCAGGTATTAGTCGAAGGTGCGACCGGCGCGCCAGTAGCCCATCAGCGTCAGGCTCTCCCTTGGCAGTCCGCGCTCCTTGATCAGGTGCCGGCGGATATCCATGACGGTCCCCGACTCCCCGGCGATCCAGGCATGGAAGTCGCCGTGCTCGCCGCTGGCCTGTTCCCAGAGGATGCGCTCGTCGATATCCACGTCTTCCAGCTCGACCGTCGATGCGCCGCGCACCGCCGGCAGGCTGGCCAGTTCGCGCACGGCGTGCTGCATGCCCTGGCCATGTTCGCTGCGCAGCAGGTCACGCGGCAGCCAGTGCAGGCGGGTGGCCGGGCTGTGGCGCAGGTCGAGGCAGTCGGCTTCCAGCGGCACTTCGATAAAGGCCTCCACCTGCAGTTCCGGCGTGTTCGTGGCCAACTGCTCGAGGATGCCGGCGATGGCCGGCAGGGCAGTTTCGTCACCGATCAGCAAGATACGCCGGACACTGTGCGGCGGCTTCCACTCGTAGCCGCCGGGGTCGTCGGCATAGGCCAGGTTGGGTGCGACCATCTGCAGGCGGTCACCCGGACGGGCATGGGTGGCCCAGGCCGAGGCCGGGCCATTGACGCCATGCAGGACAAAGTCCACCTCTACCTCCAGGGCGTCGCGGCGCAGGGCGCGGATGGTGTAGGTGCGCATCGGTGGCATGTCCTGCGCCGCCAGCTCGCGCCGCGCCTGTTGCCATTGCGCGTGCTTGGGCAGGCTTGGCGGTGCTCCTGCGGGCGTCGGAAACAGCAGCTTGACGCGCTGGTCGGGGGCCAGGGTGGTCATCTGCGCCACGTCCTCGCCAGTGAAGACAAAGCGGCTCAGTGACGGGCTCAAGGGTTCAACGGTCTTCAGATCAATGTCGAAGACCCGGTAGTGCGTGGCCTTGACCGATTCGGTCAGGCGATCGTGCAGGGAGGTCATGGGTATGCCTCTGTCAGCGGGAGATAACCAACAGACGAGCGCGCCGGGTGGTTAATTAGACGGCTAAATTTTCCCGGCCTATCTACGTCCTAGCTTGGATAGAAGTCGCGGCACGCGAAGACGGATTGAGGCGCAATGACAATTTCCCGACGAGGATTCATCGCTGGCCTGGCAGTGGCGGGCGCCACAGGCACGGCGGCCTATTACGCGCACCAGCAGCTGACCCACGACCCTGAAGACGATATCGTCACGCCCGGCGAGGCCAGCGTCGAACTGGCCGACTATGCCGGGCAGGTCCTGGCCGACCGGCTGCGCGGTGTGTGGGAGATCCGCTTCGACGGTGCAGAACGAGGACTTGACGGGCTGCCTCGACAGGGCGTCGAGATGTTCCTCGACGTCGCCACCAAGGGGCGTGGCCTGCGCGGATTCGTCGATACCGGCGAGGGTCTTCGCGGTGCTGCCGAGCCGGCCTATCGTGTGCTCGGTGACCTGGTCGGTGCCAGCAGCACCGAGGTGCGTTGGCGGCTGGTCAACCAGCACGGCGGGCCGGGTTATGAATGCGTGGCGAGTCTCGACGAGGTTTGGGCCGAGTTCGCCAATGCCGGTAGCGGCACGTTGAGTGGCCGCGTACAACGCTTGGATAGACCGCTGACCCTGCCGGTGCCCGACAGCCGTTTCGTCGCGGTCAAGCGTCTGTTCCCCGAGGCCCGCGAGCGTCTGCCCTATACCCCCGAAATGCGCGAGTGGGTGGTCGGCGCTGAGCATCGCCTGTTCCACCAGCTTTGGCATGCCACCCGAGACCAGTGGCACAAGTTGCCGCAGACCAAGCAGAACGCGCTGCGTGGCCTGGGCTGGCAACCTGGGCCGCGCGACCGTGAGCGTGATGCCCGCGGCCCGCGCAAGCACCGCAATGGTTCGGGTATCGATTTCCTGTTCATGCACCGGCACATGCTGATGTATGCCCGCACACTGCAGGACCTGCCTTCCTGGCAACGCTTTCCGCTACCGCAACCCAGCGTCGAGTTCGATCGAACAGGTTTCGCCCGCTACTTCGACAACCACGACGGCTACTGCGTGCCGCCAGGCTGGCAGGCGCCGGGCGACGACGCCTATGGCCAGTGGGTGGGAGCGATCAAGGCCGGCGAGACCTACTGCAGCAACTTCCAGGTGTGGGAGTCGCAGTACCAGGATCCGGTGTACCTGTCGAAACTGACCCTGGGCGCCTTCGGCTCGGAACTGGAGATGAACCTGCACGATTGGCTGCACATGTGCTGGGCGTCGGTGCCGCGCGATCCCAACAATGGCGCGCCGGTGCCGTTCGCCCGCGACCAGGCGGACTTCGCCGCGCGCTGGTTCGAGCCTGAGAACGACTTCCTCGGTGATCCGTTCTCATCCCATGTGCACCCGGTCTTCTGGGGGTTTCACGGCTGGATCGACGATCGCATCGACGACTGGTTCCGTGCCCATGAGCGCCATCACCCCGGTCAGGTACGTCGCCTCGAAGTCAACGGCGTGCCCTGGTTCGCTCCCGGGCGCTGGGTGGAGGTCGATGATCCCTGGCTGGGTCCGGATACCCATGGCTGCAGCACGCAGCCGGGCATGCGCCCGGGCAAGTCGGTGGAGATGGACGTGGAGACCATGAAGTTGGCCCTGCGCATCACCTTCGGTGACGAGGACAAGCTCGACAACCTGCTGCGCAAGGTGCCGCAACGGCCCTGGTATGCGCGACACCTTTCGTTGAAGAACATCGTTTCCTGAGGCTCCGTGCGAAAGCGCCAGACCAGACAATGAAGTTCTCTGGCCTGGCGCTTTAGCGGGGCAAGCCTGCTCCTACAGCGTCTGCGGCGCCTGCCAGCCTCCGCCCAGTGCCTTGTACAACGCCACGCTTCCCCGTAACTGCTCCAGGCGCAGCTGCGCTTGCTGGTCCTGGGCCAGGTACAGCGTGCGCTGGGTCTCGAGTACGGTGAGCAGGGTCTCGGCACCGGCGGTGTAGCGTTGCTGGGCCAAATCAAAGGCGATACGCGCCTGTTCCACTTCCTGGTCCTGCCAGCGGCGCTGGCGCTCCACGCCGGCGATGGCGTTCAGGGCTTTCTCCACATCCGAGAACCCGGCCAGGATGCTGGCGCGGTACAGCTCCAGCAACTCCTGCTGTTCGGCACGGGCCGCGTCCCGGGCGGCACTCAGCCGACCGTTGTTGAAGATCGGCGCGGTGAGCCCGGCGGTGAGGGTGTAGTAGGGGCTGTCGAAGATATTGGGCACGGTCCGGGCGCCACTGCCCAGGTCCGCGCCCAGTATCAGACGCGGCAGCATCGCCGCCCGAGCTACCTGGATATTGGCGCTAGCCGCCGCCAGGCGTGCCTCGGCGGCGGCGATGTCCGGGCGGCGGCCGAGCAGTTCGCTGGGCACGCCGCTGCCGATGGCTGGCCACTGCACGTTGCCGATGGTTTCGTCGGTGGCGGGCAGCGCCTGCACAGGATCGCCCAGCAAGGTGGCAAGGACGATGCGGTTGTCCTGACGGCGTTGTTCGAGCAGTGGTAACTGGCGCTCCTGGGCGGCCACCAGGCTGCGCTGCTGGGCCAGTTCCAGGCGGGTGGCCGAGCCCGAGCGTTCACGGGCTTCGACCAGGCCCAGCACGTCGCGGGCGTTGCTCAGGTTGAGGCGGGCGATGCGCAGTTGCTCGTCGAGAGCCAGGCCTCGCAGATAGCTGTCGGCCACGGCGCTGACCAGGGTCAGCTCCACGGTCTGGCGATCGAAGCGGCTGGCGTCGAGGCTGCGCAGGGCGCTGTCACGGGTGGCGCGCAGACCGCCCCAGAAGTCGATCTCGTAGCTGGCGCTCAGGCGGGTTCCGAACGAGGTACTGGTGCGTTCGTTGCTGCTGGCGTCGAGTTGGTCGTTGCCCTCGCCGCGCAGCAAGCGCTGGCGGCTGCCGTTCAGGCCCAACTGCACCTCGGGCAGCAATGGCGCGCCGGCGATCACGGCGCTGGCCTGGGCCTTGCGCACCCGCGCCGCGGCGGCGGCCAGGTCGTGGCTGTTGAGGCGGGCGCGTTCGACCAGCCGGTCCAGCTCGGTGCTGGCGAAGGCGCGCCACCACTGGCTGTCAGGCAGGGGCTGGGCTGTGGCCGGCCCCTGCCAGGCGGGTGGCGTGTCGATGTTCGCCGCCGGTGGCGGCGGGCTGCTGCAGGCGGCCAGGCAAAGGCTCAGGGTCAACAGGCTGGTACGGCTGGGAATCGTCATGAACTATTCGCTGGTAAGGGCCTTGACCGGGTCGAGGCGGGCGGCCTTGCGGGCCGGCATGAAACCGAAGACCACGCCGGTGATCACGGCGCAGGCGAAGGCGCCGAGGATGGCGGGCAGGGCGAAGGCCACGGCGATGTCGGCCAGCAACAGGCCGCCGCCGATGGCCAGGGCCAGGACGATGCCGGTCACGCCGCCGACCATCGACAGCATCACCGCTTCGGTGAGGAACTGGCGCAGGATGTCGCGCTGGCGCGCGCCGGTGGCCATGCGGATACCGATTTCGCGGGTGCGCTCGCGCACGGTCATGAGCATGATGTTCATCACGCCGATGCCGCCGACCAGCAGCGAGATCGCGGCGATCGCCCCAAGCATCAGCGACAGGCTGTTCTGGGTGCGGGCCTCGGCCTGGATCAGCGCGGCATCGTTGGTCAGGACGAAGTCGTGCTTGCCCTGGTGGCGCTGCAGCATCAGGCGCTCGATCGCCTGCTCGGTTTCCTTGACCCGGCCGGAATCCAGGGCGGCGATGGTGACGTATTCCGGATCGCGGCTGCCGAACAGGCGGATGGAGGCGGCGGAGTAGGGCACCACCACGCGCTCGTCGCTGTCCTCGCTGCCGGAGCTGGCGCCTTTGCCCTGGAGCACGCCGATCACCTGGAACGGCACGTTGCCGATCAGCAGGTACTGGCCGAGCGGATTGCTCCCTGCGCCAAACATCTTCTCGCGCACCTTCTGTCCGATCACGGCCACGGCGGCGGCGTTGGCTTCGTCGGCCTCGCTGTAGAAGCTGCCCTCGACCACCGGCCAGTTGAAAATCTCGGGAAATCCGGTGTTGTTGCCGCCGACATAGAACTGCTCGCCCTTGTTGCCGTGGCGCACCATGAGCTTGTCGCCGATCACCGGCATGACGCGCTTGACCTGCGGCAGTTCGCCGATGGCGTCGACATCATCGAGGGTGACGATACCGGTCAGCTCCTCGGAGGAGTGCTTGCCGTTGAGGTAGAGGATGTTCGAGCCGAAGGCGGCCATCTGCGCCATGACCTGGCGCTTGCTGCCTTCGCCGACCGCCAGCATGACCACCACCGAGGCCACCCCGATGATGATGCCGAGCAGGGTCAGGGCGGTGCGGAAGCGGTTGATCCACATCACCCGCCAGGCGGCCTGCAGGGACTCTGCCAGTTCGCCTTTCCAGGCGCCGCGCTGGGTGGCGCCGAAGTCCAGGCGTTGGCGCAGGTCGTCGGCTTGCACCTGTCGGGGCGGGGCATCGGCCGATGACGGGGTGGCCGAGTCACCGACCACCTCGCCGTCGCGCACCTCGATGATCCGCTGGGCGCGGGCCGCGACCTCGCGATCATGGGTGATGAGGATGATCACATGGCCCTGGCTGGCCAGCTCGTCGAGCAGGGTCATCACCTCGGCGCCACTGTGGCTGTCGAGGGCGCCGGTGGGTTCGTCGGCGAGGATGATATGCCCGCCGTTCATCAGCGCACGGGCAATCGACACCCGCTGTTGCTGGCCGCCGGACAACTGGTGCGGACGGTTGCCGGTGCGGCTGGCCAGCCCTAGGCGTTCGAGCAGGGCGCGGGCGCGGGCATGGCGTTCGGCGGGCGGGGTGCCGGCGTAGATGGCCGGCATCTCGACGTTCTCCTGGGCCGAGCCCGAGGGGATCAGGTGGTAACCCTGGAACACGAAGCCAAAGGCTTCGCGGCGCAGCCAGGCCAGCTCGTCGCTGTCCAGTTCGGCCACGTCCCGGCCAGCGAAGCGGTAGCTGCCCGAGGTGGGGCGGTCGAGGCAGCCGAGGATGTTCATCAGGGTCGACTTGCCGGAGCCCGAGGCGCCGACGATGGCGACGAACTCGCCGGGGTGGATGCTCAGGCTGATGCCGCGCAGCACCTCGACCCTGGGCGAATCGACACCGCCATAGACCTTGCGGATGTCGCACAGCTCGATCAGGGGCGTGGCCATCTCAACCCCCACTGGCGGCAGGAAGGCCGATGACCAGGCGCTCGCCTTCGTTCAAACCCTCAAGGATCTGCACCCGCAGGCGGTCGCTCAAGCCGGTGCGCACCTGGCGCGCCTCGACCTGGCCCTTGCCGTTCAGCACCTGGGCCAGGCGCAAGCCCTCTTCGGGGGTCTCGTCCAGCGCGGCCAATGGCACGCTGAGCACCTGGCTGGCCTGGCCGGCGACGAAGAACACCTGGGTGGTCATCTCCGCCATCAGGGCGCCGTCGGGGTTATCCACGTCCAGCAGCACGGTGTACTGGACCACCTTGGTGCCCGTGGTGCCAGCCGTGGTGCTGGCCGGGCTGCCCCCGCCCTGGCTGGATTGGTCCAGGGGCTTGGGCGGTACCGGCAGGATCTGCCGCACGGTGCTGGTCCAGCGCCGCTTGCCGCCGGCCAGGGTATTGAAGTAGGCGGTCATGCCCGGCTTGACCTTGCCGATGTCGGCTTCGGATACCTGGGCCCACACGGTCATTGGCGAGAGCTTGGCGATGCGCAGGATCAGCGGTGTCTGCTGCTGGGCGTTGAGGGTCTGGCCCTCGCGGGCGTCCACCGCCACCACGGTGCCGCTCATGGGCGCGTAGATCCGCGTGTAGCCCAGCTCCGCCTCGTCGCTGCGCAGGCTGGCCTGGGCCTGGCGGATCTGCGCCTGGTACATGTCGATGCGCGCCTGGGTCACCTTCAGTTGCGCCGCTGCCGTTTGCAGGTCTTCCTGGCGGCTGGCGCCGGCCGCAGCCAGATCCTGCTGGCGTTTGTACTGCTGCTGGGCGAGCAGGTACTGCGCCCGCTGTTCGGCGAGCTGGGCCTTGAGGTTTTCGATCGAGTAGCGCCCGGCATCGAGCTTGGCCTGCTGCGTGGACGGGTCGATCTCCACCAGCAGTTGGCCCTGGCGCACTTCGTCACCGGGTTCCACATGCAGCTTGCGGATCTGCCCCGAGGCCTGGGCGCCCACGTCGACATAGCGGCGCGGCTGCAGGGTGCCCAAGGCGGTGACGCTGCTTTCGATGTCGGCGCGGATCACTGGCACGGTGCTGACCGGTGCGCCGCCGAGCGGCAGGACCTGCCAGGCCACCAGGCTGCCGAGACCGGCCAGGCCCAGGGCGCCGATCAGCACGCTGCGGCGGGTATTGAATGTGCGTGTCATGCGGGCTTCCAGCCGGAGGTAGTGGCCGAGTGCCGCGATGGGGCGTGCGCTCGGGGGTCCCAGTTAAACGAATGATATCGATGACGATTTAGCGCAGAGAAGGGGGCTGCGTGTTGCTGCGAATAATTATAATTTGTAAGATCGCACGCTGATATCATCCAGACCTCTTCCTTGGCTCGCAACGCTGGGGCAGGGTGACGCCAGGTGCCGTCGTGGAACATTACTATCGCGAATTGGTGAGCTTCCTGTCCGCCCGACTCGGTAATCGCCAGTCGGCCGAAGACGTCGCCCACGATGCCTACATCCGGGTGTTGGAGCGCACGGAGGGCGAGCATATCGAGCACCCGCGCGCCTACCTCTATCGTACGGCCATGAATCTTGTGGTCGATCATCACCGTCGACATCTGGTGCGTCAGGCCGAGCCGCTGGAGGTTCTGGACAACGATGAGCGCTGGCATACTCCGGCGTTGACCCAGAGCATGCAGCTCGACCAGCGCCTGGCGCTGATGCGCCAGGCGCTGGATGAATTGAGTGGGCCTTGCCGCGACAGCTTCCTGCTGCGCAAGCTCGATGGCCTGTCGCACCAGCAGATCGCCGAGCGCCTGGGTATTTCCCGCAGCCTGGTGGAAAAGCACATCGTCAATGCCATGAAGCATTGCCGTGTGCGCATGCGCCAGTGGGAGTCCTGAGCGAGCCGCCTGCGGATGTGAAAATTCCGTGAGTGGGCGACTTGATTTCTCCCGGGATCACGACAACTATCAATAAAGACCCCCGTTCAGGCATTGCGCCCGACGTTGCCGTTGCCGGCGCAGTATGGTCATGGAGCTACCGTTACCACCCAACTGCCCAGGTCCGGACGATGCCTAACAAATCCATGCGCATCCTCATCGCCGACGAGCACCCCGGCCAGCGCCTGCAGCTGGAGAAAATGCTCAATGGGCTGGGTTATTACCGGATCGCCCCGGTGGAGAGTTTCGACGACCTGCAGCGCCTGGTGCATAGCGCACTGGAACCCTTCAACCTGTTGGTGGGTAACATAGAGCTGGCCAGTCATGCTGGGGTAGACCTGGCGCGCTTCTGCAGGGTCAGTTCGCAGATCCAGCACGCACTGCTGTACCACTCGTCACACCTGAAAGTGCCCGTCGTACCGCCGAGCGATCGCCACGCCGTCAGCATCAGCCTGCCCCAGGCGCCCGACAGCGAGGCGCTGGAGTCGTTCATGGCGATCATCGACATGCCGGTGCTGGTTGGGCAACTGCCCTTGCCGCCGGGGTTGGCGGGGGCGTCCAGTTATGCCCGGCGGCGTACCAACCTTGCGCAGACCGTGTTTTGCCGCAATCCCTGAGCGATCAGTGAATTTGCTATCCTCTGGCCTTTTGCCTCGTTGCGGAAGCTGCCATGACTGCCATCGATACCACCCGCCCGCCACGGTTCAGCCGTAGCGATCACCGGACCCTGGGACTGGCCGCGCTGGGTGGCGCCCTGGAAATCTACGATTTCATCATTTTCGTGTTCTTCGCGCTGACCCTCAGCCAGCTGTTCTTCCCGCCTGAGATGCCGGAGTGGCTGCGCCTGCTGCAGAGCTTCGGGATCTTCGTCACCGGCTACCTGGCCAGGCCGCTGGGTGGCATCCTCATGGCCCATTTCGCCGACCACCTGGGGCGCAAGCGGGTGTTCAGCCTGAGTATCCTGATGATGGCGCTGCCGTGCCTGCTGATCGGGGTGATGCCGACCTACGCCGACATCGGCTACGCCGCGCCGCTGATCCTGCTGGCCTTGCGCATCTTGCAGGGGGCGGCGGTCGGCGGCGAGGTGCCCAGCGCCTGGACCTTCGTCGCCGAACATGCGCCACCTGGACGTCGCGGCTATGCGCTGGGCTTCCTGCAGGCCGGGCTGACCTTCGGCTACCTGCTCGGGGCGCTGACCGCGACCCTGCTGGCGCAATTGTTCACGCCCCAGGAGATCCTCGACTACGCCTGGCGCTATCCCTTCCTGCTTGGCGGCGTGTTTGGCGTGATCGGTGTCTGGCTGCGTCGTTGGCTGAGTGAAACCCCGGTGTTCCTGGCCCTGCGGGCGCAGCAGGAGCAGCCGGTGGCCTTCCCCCTGCGACGGGTGCTGGGCACTCACCGACGGGCCTTGATTCCAGCCGCGCTGCTGACCTGTGTGCTGACCTCGGCGGTGGTGGTACTGGTAGTGATCACCCCGACCGTGATGCAGCAACGGTTCGGCATGACAGCCGGGCACACCTTCGCCCTGAGCAGCGTGGGCATCGTCTTCCTCAATATCGGCTGCGTGTTGGCGGGGTTGCTGGTGGACCGCATCGGCGCCTGGCGGGCGCTGATGTTCTACTGCCTGCTGCTGCCTTTGGGCATTGGCACCTTGTACGCCAGCCTGGTGGGGCAGTGGGGGCAGACCTGGGCGGCCTATGCCTTGGCTGGCCTGTCCTGTGGCGTGGTGGGGGTGGTGCCGTCGGTGATGGTTGGGCTGTTCCCGGCCGAGATCCGGGTGTCGGGCATCTCCTTCACCTACAACGTCGCGTACGCCCTGTGGGCCAGCACCACGCCGTTGGCGCTGATCGCCTTGATGCCCTGGAGCCCATGGGTGTGCGTCGGCTTTTGTCTGGTCATGGGCATGGTCGGATTGCTTACGGCGCTCTACTTCAGACGCCGTGAGCCGTTGGGGTTTGCGGCGCAGCCGATGCCGCTCATGTGTGGTGACAAATGAAGCGGTAAAGGCTGCAGGGCAGTGAGGCAGACTTCCGGGCCAGGCAATCAACAGGTCCTACAGGCAGGGTAGGGATTTTGAGCGTCTGCAGCTCTGCTCCCCTACTGCGCCTTCGAGATTGTGCACGTAATTTCGACTGATCGTTGATGGACCATTCGTTCATACAGTCAGGAGAAATATGCATGTCCAGTTTCAGCATCACTTGGATGACGCGGGCCCAGCTGCCTGCGTTTCCGCCACAGATGAGCTTTTCGGCTGCCAATCCCGCCAGCACGAAACCGGATGATCAAGCCAGAACGCCGGTGATCCGCTGGGGCCGCAGCCTGGCCTGCGTGCTGGAGTCCCGCCTGCACCCTGATCAGGCCTGGATGGTGGTCTACGGTGATGGCAAGCAACTGACCGGCGTGCACCTGCTGCATGACTTTCGCCACATCAGCCGTATCCAGTTGACCGCCAGCAGCCATGCCGTGCTCTTGACTGACAGTGCGCAACGCCAGCAGACGGTCGATTTCTCCCTATTGAAAACACTGGATGGCAGGAGTGGCGATCAGGCTCCGGGGCATGGCCTACCCAGTGAGATTTCGTTCATGCTCACCCATGGTCAGGACTTCCTGGCGGTGGACTAGAAGGCTAATCTGGCTATGACCTCCGATCTGACAGTCCTATAAACGGACGACCGGTCAATGGCACTTCAGGGCAGGTCTTGTGCTCGAGATCAGCGACCATGAAAAAGCCCCCTGGCCGCACGGCCAGGGGGCTTTTGCTTACCGCAAGGAGGGCTTACATGTTCGGGTAGTTCGGCCCGCCAGCGCCTTCAGGGGTGACCCAGGTGATGTTCTGGGCCGGGTCCTTGATGTCGCAGGTCTTGCAATGCACGCAGTTCTGCGCGTTGATCTGGAAACGCTTGTTGCCGTCTTCCTGGGTGACCACTTCGTACACGCCGGCCGGGCAGTAGCGCTGTGCCGGCTCGTCGTACAGTGGCAGGTTGCTGGCGATCGGGATATTCGGATCGGTCAGCTTCAAGTGGCAGGGTTGCTCCTCTTCATGGTTGGTGCTGGAGAGGAATACCGAGCTGAGCTTGTCGAAGCTGAGCTTGCCGTCCGGTTTCGGATAGTCGATCTTTTTCGAGTCGGCGGCGAGCTTGAGGCAGGCGTAGTCCGGCTTGGTGTCATGCAGGGTGAACGGCAGCTTGCCGCCGAACCAGTTCTGGTCGATGTAGTTGAACGCGCCACCGAGCAACGGGCCGAACTTGTGCAGGGCCGGGCCGAAGTTGCGGCTGGCGAACAGCTCTTCATACAGCCAGCTGGCCTTGAAGGCGCTGACATAGCCGTTGAGCTGGTCGCCGCCTTCGCTGCCGGCGATCAATGCGTCAGCCACCGCCTCGGCGGCGAGCATGCCGGATTTCATCGCGGTGTGGCTGCCCTTGATCTTGGAGAAGTTCAGGGTGCCCAGATCGCAGCCGATCAGTGCGCCGCCATTGAAGACCATCTTCGGCAGCGAGTTCAGGCCGCCTTTGCAGATGGCGCGGGCGCCGTAGCTGATGCGCTTGCCGCCTTCGAGGTACTGGGCCATCACCGGGTGGTGCTTGAGGCGCTGGAACTCGTCGAACGGCGACAGGTACGGGTTGGAGTAGGACAGGTCGACGATCAGGCCGACCACCACCTGGTTGTTCTCCAGGTGATAAAGGAAGGAGCCACCGGTGTTCTCGGCGCTCATCACGTCCAGCGGCCAGCCGGCGGTGTGCACCACCAAGCCCTGCTCATGCTTGGCCGGGTCGATTTCCCAGATTTCCTTGAGGCCGATGCCGTAGTGCTGGGCGTCGGATTCGTTGTCCAGGTCGAAGCGCTTGATCAGCTGCTTGCCGATATGGCCACGGCAGCCCTCGGCGAACAGGGTGTACTTGGCGCGCAGTTCCATGCCCGGCGTGTACAGGCCGTCCTTCGGCTGGCCTTCACGGTCGACACCCAGGTCGCCGGTGACGATGCCGCGGACCACGCCGTTCTCATCGAACAGCGCTTCCTGGGCGGCGAAGCCCGGGTAGATCTCGACGCCCAGGTTCTCGGCCTGCTGGGCCAGCCAGCGGCACAGGTTGCCCAGGGAGATGATGTAGTTGCCCTGGTTGTGCATGGTCTTGGGCACGAACAGGTCGGGAACCTTGGTCGAGCTGTCGGCACTTTTCAGCACATAGATGTCGTCGCGCTTCACTTCGGTGTTCAGCGGCGCGCCGAGGTCTTTCCAGTCGGGGAACAGTTCGTTCAGGGCGCGCGGCTCGAACACCGCGCCGGAGAGGATGTGGGCGCCGACTTCGGAGCCTTTCTCGACCACGCAGACGCTGATCTCGCTACCGGCTTCGGCGGCCTTCTGCTTCAGGCGGCAGGCGGCGGACAGACCCGCCGGGCCTGCGCCGACGATGACCACGTCGAATTCCATGTATTCGCGTTCCACAGGTTCTCTCCTACTCAAGGCTCATCGCGTTGCTTGTCTTTTATGGGTGTTCACGGTCACGTGCGGCGTGCAGAGGCTGTAGCTTCGCAGGTGATGGACTACACCGTTTTGTCTTGGCCGCGCATTATATCTACACCACTTGGCGGGTCCAATACAAACGTTTGTTTGAATTTGCCGAAGGCCCGTAGAATCGCAGGTGGGCGGCTGGAGGCTGGCCAATTTGCCGTATTGACCGGATTGGGTGTTACGGTCAAGATACGAGCGCTTTCGCGTTCGCCGTAGGCTGACCGTCGGGCGCAGGTGCACCCCTAAAGACCAGGCGTGGAGCAGGGTTTACGGGCCGAATCAGGTTTTGTAGTGGAGTCTACACGCCACGACAGAAAATGACCCGTGGGTTTTACCCGCAAGGGTCGAAACAGGACTGATCGGTCAATTGAGCTTTGTCGGCGTCGGAACGTTTTTAGAGGTGCCCTTGTACCCACGCGCATTCGCCGGGCAGTCCCCAGGCGATCTTCTTTTCACCGGAGAGTAACGAGGAATCCATGAAGGTTCTTGTAGCTGTCAAACGAGTGGTCGACTACAACGTCAAGGTTCGCGTCAAGGCGGACAACTCCGGCGTCGACCTTGCAAACGTCAAGATGTCCATGAACCCCTTCTGCGAAATCGCCGTGGAAGAAGCCGTCCGCCTGAAAGAGAAGGGCGTGGCGAGCGAAATCGTCGTCGTCTCCATCGGCCCGACCGCCGCACAGGAGCAACTGCGTACCGCCCTGGCCCTGGGCGCCGACCGCGCCATCCTGGTCGAGGCCGCTGACGAACTGAATTCCCTGGCCGTGGCCAAGGCGCTGAAAGCTGTTGTCGACAAGGAGCAGCCGCAGCTGGTCATCCTCGGCAAGCAGGCCATTGATAGCGACAACAACCAGACCGGCCAGATGCTCGCCGCGCTGACCGGCTTCGCCCAGGGCACCTTCGCCTCCAAGGTCGAAGTCGCTGGCGACAAGGTCAATGTCACCCGTGAAATCGATGGCGGCCTGCAGACCGTCGCGTTGAACCTGCCTGCCATCGTCACCACCGACCTGCGCCTGAACGAGCCGCGCTACGCGTCGCTGCCGAACATCATGAAGGCCAAGAAGAAGCCGCTGGAGACCATCACTCCAGACGCGCTGGGCGTGTCCATCGCCTCCACCAACAAGACCCTCAAGGTCGAAGCGCCTGCCGCCCGCAGCGCTGGTATCAAGGTCAAGTCGGTGGCCGAACTGGTCGAGAAGCTGAAGAACGAAGCGAAGGTAATCTAAATGACTATCCTGGTTGTCGCTGAACACGAGAACGGTGCCGTAGCCCCGGCCACCCTGAACACTGTCGCCGCTGCCGCCAAGATCGGTGGTGATATCCACGTGCTGGTCGCCGGCCAGAACGTCGGTGGCGTCGCCGAGTCCGCCGCCAAGATCGCCGGCGTAGCCAAGGTGCTGGTTGCCGATAACGCCGCCTACGCCCACGCCCTGCCGGAAAACGTCGCGCCGCTGCTGGTCGAACTGGCCAAGGGTTACAGCCACGTGCTGGCCCCGGCCACCACCAATGGCAAGAACATCCTGCCGCGCGTTGCCGCGCTGCTGGACGTCGACCAGATCTCCGAGATCATCGCCGTTGAATCCGCCGACACTTTCAAGCGTCCGATCTATGCCGGTAACGCCATTGCCACCGTGCAATCGAGCGCTGCGGTCAAGGTCATCACCGTGCGTACCACCGGCTTCGACGCCGTGGCCGCCGAAGGTGGTTCGGCCGCTGTCGAAGCCGTCGCTGCCGCCCATGACGCCGGCAAGTCGGCCTTCGTTGGCGAAGAGCTGGCCAAGTCCGACCGTCCTGAACTGACCGCCGCCAAGATCGTCGTTTCCGGCGGACGCGGCATGGGCAACGGTGACAACTTCAAGCACCTGTACGCCCTGGCCGACAAGCTCGGCGCCGCCGTCGGCGCCTCGCGCGCGGCGGTTGACGCAGGCTTCGTGCCGAACGACATGCAGGTCGGCCAGACCGGCAAGATCGTCGCGCCGCAGCTGTACATCGCCGTCGGTATCTCCGGCGCGATCCAGCACCTGGCCGGCATGAAGGACTCGAAAGTGATCGTCGCGATCAACAAGGACGAAGAGGCGCCGATCTTCCAGGTCGCCGACTACGGCCTGGTCGCCGACCTGTTCGAAGCGGTTCCGGAGCTGGAAAAGCTGGTCTGATCCGCCTGCTTCACTTATAAAGAACCCGGCCCGCCCTTGGCGGTCCGGGTTTTTTCATGGTTTTTTCAGGGGCGGGGAGAGTTTGCATGGCGTTTCGCTGGAGCAAGGGAGGGCTGGCCTGCGTGCTGGCGCTGCTGTCGACGCAGGCCTTGGCGGTGGGCAAGTGCGAGCGCCTGGTCGCCACCGGCAGCCCGGATGCGCCGCCGTACTCCTGGCAGGACCCGCAGGACCCGAAACACCTGATTGGCGCCAATGTCGACCTGCTGCGCCAGGTGGCGGCCGAGCTTGGGGTGAAGATCGAGGTGCTGCACGCAGGCAAGCGCGAGCAGGCCCTGGAGGAAGTGCGTAGCGGGCGTATGGACCTGCTGCTCGACACGCCGATGCAGGTCACCCAGCTGACCAGCCTGGACTACATCCATCCGGCCTTGCAGCTCAACGAGTACCTGGTCTGGACCCGCCACGACGCCACATTGATGTTCGAGGGCCCGGCAGACCTCGCCCAGTACCGTGGCGCGCTGTCCGAGAAGGCCCGCCTGACCCCGGCCTTCGATGCCTTCGCCAAGTCCCAGCTCAAGCTGGAGCCGGCGCAAAACCTGACGCAGGCCTTCCAGAAGCTGGTGCTCGGCCAGGTCGATTATGTATTGGCGGGGCGCTACGCGGGCATGGCCATGGCGCAGAGCCTGGGCGTGGGCAACGACCTCATCGCCCGGGGTTTGCCGGTGGACCGTCCGGGGCTGTACCTGGCGGTCTCGCACAACTCGGCGTGCAACGACAGCTGGTTGCGCGGACAACTGGCGAAAAAACTGACAGAATTGCCGGTCTCCGGGGCGAGCGAGGCTGTGCTGCAGCGCAATGTCGAGCGTTGGAAGGCGCAGATGCAGGCGTCGCAGGGTGCCCCCAAACAGTAGGAAGCGTGAGTGAGAATCCAACCCTTGATGCTCGCCCTGGCCGTGCTTGGCCTGGCCGGCTGTGCCAACGACCCGGCACCCAATGAACAGCTGCGCCTGTCGGAACAGGCGTTGGAGCAGGCCAAGGCGGTCGGCGCCAATGAGCAGGTACCGGAGTTCAAGTTGGCCGAAGACAAGCTGGCCCGGGCCAAGAGCAACATGCTCGGCGAAAGCCATCGCGATGCGCGCATGCGCGCCGAGCAGGCCGAGCTCGATGCGCGCCTGGCCGAGGCGCGGGTGCTGAACCAGAAGAGCGAGGAGCAGCTGCAGGTGATGCAGTCACGGATCAAGCGCCTGCGCAAGCAACTGGAGGCGCAGCCATGAAGCGCCTCAAGCCCATGGCGGCCTTGGCCTTGCTGGCCCTGGTCGGTTTGCAGGGTTGTGCCAGCCAGCGCAGCGAGTCGGCGTTGGACGACGCCAGTGCCGCGTTCCAGAAGGTCAAGGACGATTCCGATGTGCTGCGCAGCGCTCCTCGCGATGTGATCCGCGCCGGCGAGTCGTTGGCGCGCGCGGAGCGTCTGGCTGGCTATGTCGGCACCGGCAGCGATGTGCGTCATTACGCCTACCTGAGCCAGCGCTACAGCGAGATTGCCAGCGAGCACGCCAAGCTGGCGTTGAACCAGGAGCGTCTGGCCAAGCTTGATCTGGAGCGCCAGCGCCTGCAGTTGGCGCTGCGCGAGGCCAAGTTGGCCAGCGTCCAGCAGCAGGGCAAGTTCGTCGAGGCGCAGATTGTCGCGCTGGCGTCGGAGCAGACGGATCGTGGCCTGGTGATGACTCTGGGTGACGTGCTGTTCGATACCGGCCAGGCCGACCTGAAGAATTCTGCCAGCCGTACTGTACTGAAGCTGGTGCAGTTCCTTCAGCTCAATCCACGGCGGGTGGTGCGGATCGAGGGATACACCGATAGCACTGGCGCTGCGGAAGAGAACCTCAAGCTGTCCCGTGATCGCGCCCAGTCGGTCGCCGATATGCTGGTCGATCTGGGGGTAGATGAGAAGCGTATTCAGGTCGAGGGTTATGGCGACCAGTATCCGGTGGAGGCTAATGCCTCGGAGCGGGGCAGGGCGCAGAATCGTCGGGTCGAGATCGTCTTCTCCGATGACAAGGGCAAACTCGCGCCAGCGCGTTAAAGTCTGTTTTGATTTCGTGCAAGCCCGTTCCTACAAGAAGTTATACATGACTTGTAGAAGCGGGTTTGCACGTAATAGGGTCAAGCTCGTTTCTTTATTGCCAATCGGCTAACTACCACTTCGCACTTCTTGATCTTGCTGTTGCTTCTAAGTGCGCAATAGTTCAGGCGCCACCAATTGCGACTTCAGGAGGTACGGGCGGCGCCTGGGCTGACGCAGCTGTCGCTAGCGGGCTATGGCGCTAGACTCTTGATCGGCAACGGCAACGGCAACGGCAACGGCAACGGCAACGGCAACGGCAACGGCAACGGCAACGGCAACGGCAACGGCAACGAGCAGCACGTCTGCATCTGCGCGATCAGATAAACTGCCTTCATGTCTGATTTTTCACTCCCCCAAGCCCCTCTGCATCGCCTGGACCTGCCTTGGTTATGCCACGCGAGAATCAACGCCGCGGTCCTGCGCCTGGACCTGATCGACCCACTGATCAGCGGCAACAAATGGTTCAAGCTGCGTCATCACCTGCTCCAGGCCCGCACGGCCAATGCCCCGGGCCTGATCAGCCTGGGCGGCAACCATTCCAACCATCTCCATGCCCTGGCGGCCGCCGGCAAGCGCTTCGGCTTCGCCACCGCCGGCCTGCTGCGTGGCCACCCCCAGGAAACACCGACGGTACAGGACCTGCGAGCTCTGGGCATGGAACTGCACTGGCTCGGTTTCGGCGGCTACCGCGCCCGCCATGAACCCGGCTTCTGGCAGCCCTGGCAGGCCCGGTACCCAGGCTGGCACTGCATTCCCGAAGGCGGTGGCGGCCTGGCTGGTGCCCAGGGCTGCGGGTTGATCATCGAGCAGTGTCGGGCGCAACTGGCAACGCTCGGCTGGGCCGACTACGACGTCTGGTGGCTAGCAGCGGGAACCGGCACCACCCTGGCGGGGCTGGTGCTGGAAGAGGCGGGCAGGCATGCCGTTCATGGCGCTCTCGCCGTGCCGTTTGACCACGGCGTGCCAGAGACCGTCGTGTCATTGGCGGGCGTGCAGGGCTACAAGCTGCACGACGCCAGCCGTGGCGGCTTTGCCCGTATCGACGATGCACTGCTGGCGTTCATCGCCGACACCGAACGGCAAACCGGCATGCCGCTGGAAGCGCTCTACACCGGCAAGGCCCTGCTGGCCCTGCGCGACCAGGTCGAGGCCGGGCGTTTCGCCCCCGGCACCCGCCTGGTGTTCCTGCACACCGGAGGCCTGCAGGGACGACGCGGCTATTTGTAGGGCAGCATGCGCAGCAGCGTGTTGTCGCGCCGCACATAGTGGTGATAGAGCCCAGCCAGCGCGTGCAGGCCGATCAGCCAGTAGCCCCAGCTGCCGATACGCTCGTGCCAGCCCTTGATGAACTTGCTCAGGTCCGGATCCGGAGCGACGATGGCTGGCAGCTCCAGGCCATAGAACGGGATCGGCTTGTCAGCGGCGCTGAGGATCGCCCAGCCGGCCAGTGGCAGGCCGATCATCATCAGGTACAGCAGCAGGTGCACCAGGTGCGACAGGCCTGTCTGCCAGGCCGGCGGCCTGGGTACGATTGGCGGCGTGGGGCGCGACAGGCGCAGGGCCAGACGCAGCCAGACCAGCACGAACACCGTCAGCCCAAGCATGAAGTGCAGGTCTTTCATCAGGTCGCGTTCGGCGCTGCCCTTGGGAAACAGGCCGCGCAGCTCGATGCAGGCGTAGACAGCGGCCAGCAGCACCAGCATCAGCCAGTGCAGGGCGATCGACAGCCGCGCGTAATGGGCTGCGGGGGTGGATGAATCCATGGTGAGTCCTCGTCATCAGGTTGGAAAGGGCGCTCTTGCTGGCGCCTGGCTGTCATCGTAACGGTGCGGTGTAAAAAATGTGTTGATATGGGCAGGCAAGAATGTCTAGTGCTACACGGTCATCACCCCGTAAGGTGTGGCCAGCTGTCTGCCACCAGGAACAGCCGCTCGGCTTCGTGCCAGGCACCGTCTCCAACCTCTTCAAGCCTGACCAGCAACTGCGCCGGAGCCACTTCATCCAGTCCTAGCAACCAGCTGTCGAACTGCTCGGCCGCCCAGCAACGGTCTGCTTCAACCCGCGCCGGAGCCAGCCACCCCTGCCGGGATAACGGTTGCCAGCGTCCCAGGGGGCAGTGCTCGAGGTAATCCGCCCAATCCCGCCGATGCAGCCAGCGCCCGCGCAAATGCGTCGGATGAGCACCCAAAGGCGCCTCGGCATGTCCGGGCCAGGGATAGAACAGATAACCGCCGAGCCACAGGTGCGCCTGAACTTCGGCGATACCCAGGCCAGCCAGCGCTTCGCGGCTATGCGGCTGACCGGAGATCCTCAGTTGATGACCGGCCAGGTGCGCCAGCTTGGTGCCGAGGCGGTCATGGCAGCCGGGGCCGAGCCAGTGCGCGGGGACCTGGCCATCGTCGACGGGTGGGCCCAGGTAGAGCTTGATGGCCAGTTCCAGATGATGATCGCCGTCACGGTCGCGCAGCAACAGGTCGAGTTCACCCAGGGTGCGCCCGCCGTCGCGGATTGCCAGGTTGGCCGCCAGCAGCTCGATGCCTGGCGCCTGCTGCAGGGCGAACTGCCACAGGCTTTCGTAGTACAAGCCCAGCCGCCGGCTGTTCAGGCGTGTCAGCCAGCTCAGCAGCGGCGTGGGCGCCAGGTCGAGCGCAGCGAGCCAGTGGCCAAGACGCTGTGGATCATCGGCCCAGGCGCTGCCCTGCAGCGGGTGGCGCTGGGGGCAGCCGGCCTGGGCCAGCAGCGGTGGCGACAGCAACGCCCAGGCCAGGTCGCGCACGGCAGGGTGGCGCAGCTGGCGGGGCAGGGACTCGAGATCGGCGAAGGGCATCATCCAGCGAGCATAGCCGGTTTGCCGCTGGCCGGTCCTTTCGCCCATAATCCCGGCATTGTCACCCCCGCCGCAGAGCTTTGCAGGAGCACCATGGAGCAATTTCGCAATATCGGTATCATCGGACGCCTTGGCAGCTCACAGGTGCTCGATACCATTCGCCGACTGAAAAAATTCCTCCTCGAGCGCCACCTGCACGTGATCCTCGAGGACACCATCGCCGAAGTCCTGCCCGGCCACGGCCTGCAGACCTCCACGCGCAAGCTGCTGGGCGAGGTCTGCGACCTGGTTATCGTGGTCGGCGGCGACGGCAGCCTGCTTGGCGCTGCCCGCGCCCTGGCCCGGCACAACATCCCGGTGCTGGGCATCAACCGCGGCAACCTGGGTTTTCTCACCGACATCCGCCCCGACGAGCTGGAAGAGAAGGTCGCCGAGGTGCTCGACGGCCACTATCTGGTGGAGAACCGCTTCCTGCTGCAGGCCGAGGTGCGCCGTCACCACGAGGCCATCGGCCAAGGCGATGCGCTGAACGATGTGGTGCTGCACCCGGGCAAGTCGACGCGAATGATCGAGTTCGAGATCTACATCGACGGCCAGTTCGTCTGCAGCCAGAAGGCCGACGGCCTGATCGTCGCCACCCCGACCGGCTCAACCGCCTACGCGCTGTCGGCCGGCGGCCCGATCATGCACCCCAAGCTCGACGCCATCGTCATCGTGCCGATGTACCCGCACACCCTGTCGGGCCGGCCGATCGTGGTGGACGGCAACAGCGAACTGAAGATCGTCGTATCCAAGGACCTGCAGATTTACCCGCAGGTCTCCTGTGACGGGCAGAACCACTTCACCTGCGCCCCCGGCGACACCATCACGGTGAGCAAGAAGCCGCAGAAGCTGCGCCTGATCCATCCGCTGGACCACAACTACTACGAGGTCTGCCGCACCAAGCTCGGCTGGGGCAGCCGCCTGGGCGGCAGGGACGACTGATGCTCGATCCGGCGCGCAGTTTCGACATCATCGGTGACGTGCACGGCTGTGCGCTCACCCTCGAACGCTTGCTCGACGCGCTCGGCTACAAGCGTGTCGGCGGGGTCTGGCGACACCCTCGGCGCCAGGCGCTGTTCCTCGGCGACATCGTCGACCGTGGCCCGCGCATCCGCGAGGCGCTGCACATCGTCCACGACATGGTCGAGGCCGGCCAAGCCTTCTGCATCATGGGCAACCACGAGTACAACGCCCTGGGCTGGGTCACCCCGGCACTGCCCGGCAGTGGCAAGGCCTTCGTGCGCGAGCACACCCCGCGCCATGCCCGGCTGATCGACGAGACCCTCACCCAGTTCGCCCAGCACCCCGGCGACTGGCACGATTTCATCCAGTGGTTCTATGAACTGCCGCTGTTCGTCGACGCCGGGCGCTTCCGCCTGGTGCACGCCTGCTGGGACCCTCGGCTGATCGAGCCGCTGCGCCAGCAGTACCCCACGGGCCGCATCGACGAGCACTTCGTGCAGGCGTCTGCGGTGTCCGGCAGTTTCGCTGCCACGGTGTGCAACCGCCTGCTGCGCGGTACCGACATGCGGCTGCCGGACGGCCTGACGCTTACCGGCGGCGACGGCCTGACCCGCGCTTTCTTCCGCACCAAGTTCTGGGAGGAAGACCCGCAGACCTACGGCGACATCGTCTTCCAGCCCGACGCGCTACCCGACGAGGTGGCCCGCACGCCCCTCAGCCACAGCCAGAAGAACGCCCTGCTGCGCTACGACGAGGACGAGCCACTGCTATTCGTTGGCCACTACTGGCGCAGCGGACGTCCGGCGCCGATTCGCGCCAACCTGGCCTGCCTGGACTACAGCGCCGTGCTCTACGGCAAGCTGGCGGCCTACCGCCTGGATGATGAAACGCGCATCGACCCGCACAAGTTCGTCTGGGTTGACGTCGACCGTCCGCAGGCCAGCCAATGAACGTGATCGAAGTACTGCGCCTGCCGCTGGCGGTCGACCTGAGCGGTTTCGTCGCCTTGCTGCGCCGCCTGCAGGTGCCGCACCGGGTGGTGGAGGAGGGCGAGGAACAGGTGCTGTGGGCGCCGCCGGCCATGGCCGGGGATGTGCTCGAGTTGTACCGGCGTTTCCCGGACGGCAATGCCGATCTGCAGGCAATGGCCGAACCCGTGGAAGTCGCTCCGGCGCAGCCTTCGCTGAAGGAGCAGGTCCTGGCCTGCAAGGTCACCGCCGCGATACTGATCCTGAGCGTGGTGGTCGCCGCCGTGACCGGCCTGGGCGACAACCTCTCGACCATCGGCTGGTTCACCTTCCTGTCGTTCAAGGTGCAGGGCGACTACCTGTACTTCACCCCGTTGCTCCAGGGGCTGGCCGAAGGCCAGTTGTGGCGCCTGGTGTCGCCGATGCTGCTGCACTTCGGCGTGCTGCACCTGGCAATGAACGGCCTGTGGTATTGGGAGCTGGGCAAGCGCATCGAGCTGCGCCAGGGCCCGTGGATGCTGTTGGGCCTGACCTTGCTGTTCAGCCTGGTGTCCAACCTGGCCCAGCATTTCACCAGCGGCCCGAGCCTGTTCGGTGGCTTGTCCGGGGTGCTCTACGGCTTGCTCGGGCATGTCTGGCTGTACCAGTGGCTGGCGCCCAATCCGCAGTTCAACCTGCCCAAAGGCGTTCTGGTGATGATGCTGATCTGGCTGGTGATCTGCCTGAGCGGCGTGGTCGGGCAGCTCGGCTTCGGCCAGATCGCCAACGCCGCTCATGTCGGCGGGTTGCTCATCGGATGCCTTACAGGGCTCTTGGGTGGCGCGCTGGCCCGGCGTAAACTGTCCGCCTGACTGAGGAGACAGCATGTCCACTTTCGCGCAAATGATCGAAAACATCACCCCCGAGATCTACGAGAGCCTGAAGACGGCCGTGGAGATCGGCAAATGGTCCGACGGCCGCAAGCTGACCGCCGAACAGAAGGAACTGTCACTGCAGGCGGTGATCGCCTGGGAGATGAAGAACCTCCCCGAAGAGCAGCGTACCGGCTACATGGGCCCGCAGGAGTGCGCCTCGAAGTCGGCGCCGATCGCCAACATCCTGTTCAAGTCGGACTCGGTACATTGATCGAACTCGCTCGTGGCTCTTTGAGCAAGATGGCGGTACGCCTGGACGCACCGGTCGTTCAATACAGTTTCCGCCTGGATGACGCCGAGGTGCCGGTCAATCCGCTGATCGGCCAGTCGATCCGTCTGGAATACCTCGGGGCGATCCATTGCACCCATTGCGGCAAACGCACCAAGACCAGTTTCAGCCAGGGATACTGCTACCCGTGCATGACCAAGCTGGCCCAGTGCGATGTGTGCATCATGGCCCCGGAGAAATGCCACTACGACGCAGGCACCTGCCGCGAGCCTTCGTGGGGCGAGCAGTTCTGCATGACCGACCACGTGGTGTACCTGGCCAACTCGTCGGGCATCAAGGTCGGCATCACCCGCGCCACCCAGCTGCCCACCCGCTGGCTCGACCAGGGCGCCAGCCAGGCGCTGCCGATCATGCGCGTGGCCACCCGCCAGCAATCCGGGCTGGTCGAGGACGTGCTGCGCAGCCAGGTACCGGACCGCACCAACTGGCGCGCGCTGCTCAAGGGCGATGCCGAGGTACTCGACCTGCCGGCCATCCGCGAACAGATCTTCGACGCCTGCGCCGACGGCATTCGCGGCCTGCAGGAGCGCTTCGGGTTGCAGGCCATCCAGCCGCTGCCCGACGCCGAGGTGGTGCAGATGCGCTACCCGGTCGAGGCCTACCCGAAAAAGATCGTCAGCTTCAACCTCGACAAGGACCCGGTCGTGGAAGGCACGCTGTTGGGCATCAAGGGCCAGTACCTGATCTTCGACACCGGCGTGATCAATATTCGCAAGTACACGGCCTACCAGCTGGCCGTGCTCCAGTAAAAGGATCGTCACCATGCGTACCGAACAACCGCAAGTGATCTACCTCAAGGACTATCAGGCCCCCGAGTACCTGATCGACGAGACCCACCTGACCTTCGAACTGTTCGAGGACCACAGCCTGGTCCATGCACAGCTGGTCATGCGCCGCAACCCCGAGCGCGGCGCCGGCCTGCCGCCGCTGGTGCTCGATGGCCAGCACCTGGAACTGCTGAGCGTGCAGCTGGACGACCAGGCGCTGGACGCCAACGACTACCAGCTCGACGACGACAGCCTCACCGTGCAGCCGAAGGGCGAGCGCTTCACCCTGGACACCAGCGTGAAGATCCACCCGGAGAGCAACACCGCGCTGGAAGGCCTGTACAAGTCCGGCAAGATGTTCTGCACCCAGTGCGAGGCCGAGGGCTTTCGCAAGATCACCTACTACCTCGACCGCCCCGACGTGATGAGCACCTTCACCACCACGGTGATCGCCGAGCAGCATCGCTACCCGGTGCTGTTGTCCAACGGCAACCCGGTCGGCAGCGGCCCGGGCGAGGACGGCCGCCACTGGGCGACCTGGGAAGACCCGTTCAAGAAGCCGGCCTACCTGTTCGCGCTGGTGGCCGGTGACCTCTGGTGCAAGGAAGACACGTTCGTTCGCCAGTCAGGCCGCGACGTGACCCTGCGCATCTACGTCGAGCCGGAAAACCTCGACAAGTGCGACCACGCCATGGTCAGCCTGAAGAAGTCCATGCGCTGGGACGAGGAAGTCTACGGTCGTGAGTATGACCTGGACATCTTCATGATCGTCGCGGTCAACGACTTCAACATGGGCGCCATGGAAAACAAGGGCCTGAACATCTTCAACTCCAGCTGCGTGCTGGCCCGCGCCGAGACCGCCACCGATGCCGCCCACCAGCGGGTCGAGGGCGTGGTCGCCCACGAGTACTTCCACAACTGGTCGGGCAACCGCGTGACCTGCCGCGACTGGTTCCAGCTGTCGCTCAAGGAAGGCTTCACGGTGTACCGCGACGCCGAGTTCAGCGCCGACATGAACTCGCGCACGGTCAAGCGCATCGAGGATGTCGCCTACCTGCGCACCCACCAGTTCGCCGAGGATGCCGGCCCCATGGCCCACCCGGTGCGCCCGGCGAGCTTCATCGAGATCTCCAACTTCTACACCCTGACCGTGTACGAGAAGGGCGCCGAGGTCGTGGGCATGGTCCATACCCTGCTGGGCGCCGAGGGCTTCCGCAAGGGCAGCGACCTGTACTTCGAGCGTCACGACGGTCAGGCGGTGACCACCGACGACTTCATCAAGGCCATGGAAGACGCCAACGGCGTCGACCTGACCCAGTTCAAGCGCTGGTACAGCCAGGCCGGCACGCCGCGCCTGGAAGTCAGCGAGGCCTATGACGCCGCCGCGCAGACCTACAGCCTGACCTTCCGCCAGAGCTGCCCGCAGACCCCGGACAAGGTCGAGAAACTGCCGTTCGTGATCCCGGTGGCCCTGGGCCTGCTGGACGCCGAAGGCAACGACCTGCCGCTGCGCCTGGTGGGCGAGGCGCAGGCCGTCGGCAGCAGCCGCGTGCTGTCGGTGACCGAGGCCGAGCAGACCTTCACCTTCGAGGGGATCAAGGCCAAGCCGCTGCCGTCGCTGCTGCGCGGCTTCAGCGCGCCGGTCAAGCTGAGCTTCCCGTACGACCGTGACCAGCTGATGTTCCTCATGCAGCACGACAGCGACGGCTTCAACCGCTGGGAAGCGGGCCAGCAGCTGTCGGTACAGGTGCTGCAGGAGCTGATCGGCCAGCACCAGCGGGGCGAAGCGCTCACGCTCGACCAGCGCCTGATCACTGCATTGGGCACCGTGCTCGGCAATCAGGCGCTGGACCCGGCCATGGTCGCGGAGATGCTTTCGCTGCCGGGCGAGGCGTACCTCACCGAGATCAGCCAGGTGGCCGATGTCGATGCGATCCACGCCGCCCGCGAGTTCGCCCGCCAGCAGATCGCCGAGCAGCTGTTCGACGCCCTGTGGGCGCGCTACCAGGCCAACCGCGAGGTCTCGCGCAAGACCGCCTATGTGGCCTCGGCCGAGCATTTCGCCCGCCGCAGTCTGCAGAACATCGCCCTGTCGTACCTGATGCTGACCGCCAAGGCGCCGGTGCTCGAGGCGACCCTGGAACAGTTCGAGCACTGCGACAACATGACCGAGCGCCTCACCGCCCTGGCGGTGCTGGTCAATTCGCCGTTCGAGGCCGAGCGGGCCAAGGCGCTGGAAGCCTTCGCCGAGCACTTCAAGGACAACCCGCTGGTCATGGACCAGTGGTTCAGCGTACAGGCGGCCAGCACCCTGCCGGGTGGCCTGGCGCGGGTCCAGGCGTTGATGCAGCACCCGGCCTTCACCCTGAAGAACCCGAACAAGGTGCGCGCGCTGGTCGGTGCCTTCGCCGGTCAGAACCTGGTCAACTTCCACGCCGCCGATGGTTCGGGGTACCGCTTCCTGGCGGACCTGGTGATCGAGCTCAACGCGCTGAACCCGCAGATCGCCTCGCGTCAACTCGCCCCGCTGACCCGCTGGCGCAAGTACGACGACAAGCGCCAGGCGCTGATGAAGGGCGAGCTGGAGCGGATTCTCGCGTCCGGGGCGCTGTCCAGCGATGTGTATGAGGTGGTGAGCAAGAGCCTGGCGTAAGCCTGGTAGACATTGGGGCTGCTGCGCAGCCCATCGCGACGCAAGGCCGCTCCCACAGGGATGGCGCCAGGGCAGAACTGGCGCATATCCTGTGGGAGCGGCCTTGCGTCGCGATGGGCCGCAAGGCGGCCCCAATTGTTCTCGTGGTTAACAAAACATAACGTCCCGCTCGTTGTGTTTCGCCGAACAACCCCGATACGATGGCTCGAAGCTATTCCAGGGCTCTGGAACAGGGTTTTCGCAGTGCCTGGCAATAGATTGACCCACCACAAGAACACAACAGGGGGCAGTCATGAGAGAGCGGCCAAGGGCACGCTACAGCCTGGCGGCCAGCGCTATGCTGGCGCTGACGCTGGGGATCGGTTCCGGGCATGTCCTGGCGGCGGTGGCCGCCGAGGAATACTCGGTGGAGTCGGCCAAGGCCAGCCAGAGCCTGCTGATCGGCGCCACCCACGCCGGGCAGCGCCTGGTGGTGGTCGGTGATCGCGGCCACATCCTGTTCTCCGACGACCAGGGCAAGACCTGGACCCAGGCCCGGGTCCCCACCCGGCAACTGCTCACAGCCGTGTTCTTCCTCGACGACAAGCGCGGCTGGGCCGTCGGCCATGACGCGCAGATCCTCGCCAGCAGCGACGGCGGCGCGACCTGGAGCAAGCAGTTCGAAGACCTGTCCCGCGAAGCCCCCTTGCTCGATGTGCGTTTCCTCGACCCGCAGCACGGCTTCGCCGTGGGCGCCTACGGTGCCTTGCTGGAAACCCTCGATGGCGGCCAGCACTGGCAGGATGTCGCCGAGCGTCTGGACAACCCCGACCAGTTGCACCTCAACGCCATCACTCTGGTGAAGGACGCCGGCCTGTTCATCGTCGGCGAGCAGGGCGGCATGTTTCGCTCCAGCGACGCCGGCCAGAGCTGGACCAAGGTCCAAGGCCCCTACGAGGGCTCGCTGTTCGGCGTGATCGGCACCGCCCAGCCCAACACCCTGCTGGCCTTCGGTCTGCGCGGCAACCTGTTCCGCTCCACCGACTTCGGCGACAGCTGGCAGCCGATCGAGCTCAAGGCCGAACGCGGCCCGCTCGAATTCGGCCTGGCAAGCGCTACGCTTCTCGAAGACGGCAGCCTGGTGCTGGTCGGCAACGGCGGCAGCGTGCTGCGCAGCCATGATGACGGGCAGACTTTCAGCGTGCGCAACCGCGCCGATCGCATCGCCCTGTCGGGCGTCAGCGGCCTGGGCGGTGGCGGTCTGCTGCTGGTCGGGCAAGGGGGCGTGCACCTGGCCTCGGCCGACGGTACCCAGGAGGCGCGTCCATGACCAGCCGGGAGAGTTTCGACATGCAGCACAAGGACAAGGCCACCCTGCTGGAACGCCTGATCTTCAACAACCGTCCCATTGTCATCGCCATCTGCGTGCTGGTGAGCATCTTCCTGTTCTGGCAGGCCACGCAGATTCGCCCGTCCACCAGCTTCGAGAAGATGATTCCGCTGCAACATCCGTTCATCGAACAGATGCTCGAGCACCGCAACGACCTGGCCAACCTCGGCAACACCGTGCGTGTGTCGGTGGAGTCGACCAAGGGTGACATCTTCGACAAGGACTATATGGAGACCCTGCGTCAGATCCATGACGAGGTGTTCTACATCCCCGGCGTCGACCGCGCCGGCCTCAAGTCGCTGTGGAGCCCCAGCGTGCGCTGGAGCGAGGTCACCGAAGAGGGCTTTTCCGGCGGCGAGGTGATTCCCAACACCTACAACGGCTCCCAGGACAGCCTCGACACGCTGCGCGACAACGTGCTCAAGTCCGGCCAGGTCGGGCGCCTGGTGGCCAACAACTTCAAGTCCAGCATCATCGACATCCCGCTGCTGGAAAGCTACCCCGACCCGCAGGACCCGGGGCGCCAGGTCAAGCTCGACTACCAGCAGTTCTCGCACCAGCTGGAAGAGAAGATCCGCGACAAGTTCCAGGCGCAGAACCCCAACGTTAAGATCCATATCGTCGGCTTCGCCAAGAAGGTCGGCGACCTGATCGACGGCCTGGTGATGGTGGCGATGTTCTTCGGCGTGGCGCTGGTGATTACCTGGGCGCTGTTGTACTGGTTCACCTGGTGCATCCGCAGCACCATCGCCGTGCTCATCACCACCCTGGTGGCGGTGGTCTGGCAGTTGGGGTTGATGCATGCGGTGGGCTTTGGCCTGGACCCGTACTCGATGCTGGTGCCGTTCCTGATTTTCGCCATCGGCATCTCGCACGGGGTGCAGAAGATCAACGGCATCGCCCTGCAGTCCAGCGACGCCGACAACGCCCTGACCGCGGCGCGGCGCACCTTCCGCCAGTTGTTCCTGCCGGGGATGATCGCCATCCTCGCCGACGCCGTGGGCTTCATCACCTTGCTGATCATCGACATCGGGGTGATCCGCGAGCTGGCCATCGGCGCCTCGATCGGCGTGGCGGTGATCGTCTTCACCAACCTGATCCTGCTGCCGGTGGCGATCAGCTACGTCGGCATCAGCCAGAAGGCCATCGCCCGCAGCAAGAAGGACGCCACCCGCGAGCACCCGTTCTGGCGCCTGTTGTCCAACTTCGCCAGTGCCAAGGTAGCGCCGGTGTCGGTGGTACTGGCGCTGCTGGCCTTCGTCGGCGGCCTCTGGTACAGCCAGAACCTGAAGATCGGCGACCTCGACCAGGGCGCGCCGGAGCTGCGCCCGGACTCGCGCTACAACCAGGACAACAGCTTCATCATCAGCAACTACTCGACCAGTTCCGACGTGCTGGTGATCATGGTCAAGACCCCGGCCGAGAGCTGCTCGATCCACTCGACCATGGCGCCGATCGACGAGTTGATGTGGACCATGGACAACACCCCGGGGGTGCAGTCGACCATCTCCCTGGTGACCGTGTCGAAACAGGTCATCAAGGGCATGAACGAGGGCAGCCTGAAATGGGAGACCCTGTCGCGTAACCCGGACATCCTCAACAACTCCATCGCCCGCGCCGACGGCCTGTACAACGCCGACTGCTCGCTGGCGCCGGTGCTGGTGTTCCTCAACGACCACAAGGCCGAGACCCTGGAGCGGGTCACCGCCGCGGCCAAGGCCTTTGCCGACAGCCACAACAAGGAAGGCCTGCAGTTCCTCCTGGCGGCGGGTAACGCCGGCATCGAGGCGGCCACCAACGAGGTGATCAAGTCGGCCGAGCTGACCATCCTCATCCTGGTCTATATCTGCGTGGCGGTGATGTGCATGATCACCTTCCGCTCGTTCGCCGCGACGCTGTGCATCGTCCTGCCGCTGGTGCTGACCTCGGTGCTGGGCAACGCTTTGATGGCGTTCATGGGCATCGGCGTGAAGGTTGCCACGTTGCCAGTGGTGGCGCTGGGCGTGGGCATCGGCGTGGACTACGGCATCTACATCTACAGCCGCCTGGAGAGCTTCCTGCGTGCCGGCCTGCCGTTGCAGGAGGCCTACTACGAGACCCTGCGTTCCACCGGCAAGGCGGTGCTGTTCACCGGCCTGTGCCTGGCCATCGGCGTGTGCACCTGGATCTTCTCGGCCATCAAGTTCCAGGCCGACATGGGCCTGATGCTGACCTTCATGCTGCTGTGGAACATGTTCGGCGCCCTGTGGCTGCTGCCGGCGCTGGCGCGGTTCCTGATCAAGCCGGAGAAACTGGCGGGCAAGGAGGGTGGCTCGATCTTCGCTCACTGACCTGGGCCTGATCGCGGGGCAAGCCCGCTCCCACTACCTACATGGCGTGGGAGCGGGCTTGCCCCGCGATGCGTATAATGGCGGCCATTTTCTCAATCGGTGCCTCCATGACCACCCTCGCCACCGCCCTCGCATCCTGCGACATGCTCCTGATCGATGGCCTGCACGCCTTCGACTTCACCTTCGACGCATCCGGCCTCACCATCGAATGCATGGACGGCCGCCAGCTGCGTCGCTGGTCCTTCACCCCCGACCAGGTCGCCGCCGCCACCGGCGCGGGCGACGACTGGAGCCTGGCCAGTGACGAAGGCGAGCATCGTCTAGTCTGTATGAGTGCTTTTCGTGCCCCGGATGAAGAAGACGATGAACAGGAAATGGACCCACCTGCTGAGCGCTAGCCTCATGGCGTTTTCAGTCAACGCCCAGGCCGCCACGTTGCTGGTGGGCAGCTACACCGACAATGGCAGCGAAGGGATCTACCGCTACGACTTCGACGCCCGCACCGGTCAGATCGACGCCACGCCCCGGCAGGTGGTCAAGAGCGTCAGCCCTTCGTGGCTGGTGCTGTCCGCCGACCGGCGCCAGTTGTTCGCGGTCAATGAAACACCCAAGGGCCAGGTCAGCGGTTTCTCGCTGGGCAAGCAGGGCGAGATCAAGCTGCTGAACCAGGTGCCCAGCGAGGGTGACGAGCCGACCCACGCCAGCCTCAGCCACGACCAGCGCTACCTGTTCGTCGCCAACTACGCCGTAGCCCCCGACCCCGGTGGCAGCCTGGTGGTGATCCCGGTGGCTCGCGACGGCAAGCTCAAGCCGGTGGTGCAGCAGGCCCGGCATGCGCCGAGCCAGGTCAATCCCGAGCGCCAGGCCGGTGCCCATGTGCATTCGCTGGTGCTGTCGCCCGATGGCCGCCACCTGTACGCCAGCGATCTGGGCGCCGACAAGGTGTTCATCTACCGCTATGACGGCGCCAGCCCCGAGCATCCGCTGAGCCCGGCGATCCCGCCCTCGGTGACACTGCCACCAGGTAGCGGCCCACGTCACCTGCTGTTCGACGCAAAGGGCCGGCATGCCTACCTGACCCTGGAGATGAGCGCCGAGGTGGTGGTGTTCGATGTGCAGGACGGCGCGCTGACCGAGCGCCAGCGCCTGCCGCTGACCGAAAGCAAGGACTTCGCGGCGAAGGCCGCGGGCGGCCTGCACCTGTCGGCCGATGGGCGTTTCCTCTATGTCAGCAATCGTGGCACGGCCAACGAGATCGTGGTGTATGCCGTGGGCAAGGACGATGGCCGGCTCACCCTCCTGCAGCGCCGTTCGGTGGAAGGCGACCATCCCCGGGAGTTTGCCCTCGACCCGGATGGCAACTACCTGCTGGTGGCGAACCAGAAGAGCAACCAGATCGTGGTCATGCGCCGCGACCCGCGCAGCGGCAAGTTGGGGGATACGGTGCAGAAACTGCCCCAGCAGGCGCCTTCGGACCTCAAGTTTCTGGAGTGATCATCCTCCGCCGGGTTGTCTCGCCCCCTGTGGGAGCGGCCTTGCGTCGCGAATGGGCTGCGTAACAGCCCCAGAGTTTCAGCGTTGACGCAAGAATCGCCGGGGCCGCTGTGCGGCCCTTTCGCGACGCAAGGCCGCTCCCACAGGGGGGCTTCCAATTATCGATAGGCGTGATAATCGCTACTGCTGCAATGAATTTCAGTGGTCGAGTCCATCGGCGTAAGTTTTGACCCAAGGCCCCCGACGGGCCAACGTCAACCACCGAAGTCGAGGTCAGCCCACATGAACTTCAATCTCTTCCCGGTCATCGCCGCTTCCGCCATCTCCGCC
Source organism: Pseudomonas sp. P65(2024) (assembly GCF_057480955.1). Classification (NCBI taxonomy): domain Bacteria; kingdom Pseudomonadati; phylum Pseudomonadota; class Gammaproteobacteria; order Pseudomonadales; family Pseudomonadaceae; genus Pseudomonas; species Pseudomonas sp. P65(2024). Next base: position 446,763 of record NZ_JBLIYX010000001.1, on the reverse strand, counting down.
TCCGTCGTACTGCCGGCCCACGCCCAGCTGGAGCAAAGCGCCAAGGCGTCCAACACCCACAGCTACACCCAGAAATACCTGCAGCAGAGCGCGCATTTCCACGCCGCCCTGAGCAAGCATGCCAATTGAGTGTGTAAAGCCATTGGTAATAGCACAACGCCATGTGATTTAATTTGACGCTAAATTTTTGACTCGCCAAAGGGGCAGAGCATGATGTGGCGTATCACGGCGGTAGTGCTGTTGTTGATGTCCGCGCCGATCCTGGCGCTTTGAGCGACACGCTGTCTCACTTGGCCATCACGGCCTTGAACAGCGGCGATGCCAGCCAGCCCTGCAACCAGCTGCGCAACCGCGGATAAGCCGCCTCGGTGAACCATTCGGGTTCGACCCCGGCAAACTGGCGCATCAGGGGCAGCAAGGCGGCGTCGGCCAGGCTTGGGTGAGCGGCCAGCAGATAGGGTCTGCCTTCGAGCAGACGTTTCAGCTCGGCCAGCCAAGGCTCGGCCTGGGCGCGGTAGTGCGCCCGGGTGTGCTCGGGGTAGCGCTCGGCGTACTTGTACAAGTTCACTTGCGCCTTGAAGGTGCCATCGTTGCGCGCGATCAGCGTTTCGGCCTGCCGCGCGGCGGCGGGGTCGGCCTGCAGGCGCCAGTCCTCGGGGTCATGTCGGGCCAGCGCCCAGCGCATGATGTCCAGGCTTTCCTCCAGCACCGCATCCCCGGTATCGAGCACCGGCACCGTGCCCTTGGGCGACAGTGCCAGCAGCTCGGCCGGCTTTTCCTTCATCTTCACCTCGTGGACCTGTACGTCGCAGCCGGCGTAGCGCAGGGCCAGGCGCGCGCGCATGGCCCAGGGGCAGCGGCGGAACGAGTAGAGGATCACCCGCACACCTGCACGTCGCTCAGGCCATTGCCCTGGCGGCGCACCTGGATCTGCACCGGAATGCGCTCGTGCATCTCCTGCACGTGGGAGATCACCGCCACCTTGCGCCCCTGGGCCTGCAGGCCGTCGAGGGCGTCCATGGCCAGTTGCAGCGACTCGGGGTCGAGGCTGCCGAAGCCTTCGTCGATGAACAGCGATTCGATACGCAGGGTGCTCGACGCCATGGATGCCAGGCCCAGGGCCAGGGCCAGCGACACTAGGAAGGTCTCGCCGCCCGACAGCGAATGCACCGAACGCAGCTCGTCGCCCATCTCGGTGTCCAGCACCAGCAGGCCCAGGGCGCTGCCGCCGCGCTTGAGGCGATATCGCCGGGCCAGCTGGCGCAACTGGCTGTTGGCGTGGTGCAGCAGCAGGTCGAGGTTGTAGCCCTGGGCGATCTTGCGGAATACATCGCCCGAGGCCGAGCCGATCAATGCATTCAGGCGTGCCCAACGTTGCCATTGCTGGTAGGCCTGGTCGATCTGTTCGGCCAGGGCCTGGCTGGCCTGTTGCCGGCGCTGGTCCTCGGCCTGTTGGGCGCGCAGCTCAGCGCATTGCTGCTCCTGGGCTGACAACTGCACGGCCAGCTCGGCGAGGGCGGTTTCCAGCGCTTCGACGGACAGTTCGCCGTGGGCCTGTGCGGTGTGTTGCTGCAGCTGCTGCTCACGCTCCCCTAGCAACACGCGGCCTTGCTCGACAGCTTTTTCCGCGGCCTGCAGGCGTTGGCGCAGCTCGCCCACCTGGCTGTCGTCGATGGCCAGCAGGCGGTCGAGGCCGGCGTCGTCCAGTTCCGGGTGTTCGCTGCGCCACTGGGCGATTTCGCCCTGCAGCTGCTGGTGCTCCTGCTCCAGTGCCTGTTGGCGCTGCTGGTTGGCCTTGAGTTCGCCGGCCAGTTGCACACCTTGGGTGTGCAGCGCCTGCAGTTGCCGGGCGCTGTCTGCCTCGGCGGCGCGGGCCTGCTCCAGCTGGGTGTCCATGTGCTGCTGCCAGGCTTCGGCGCTGGGCTGATCGCCGAGCAGTTCGCCCAGGGTGGCCTGGGCCTGGCGGCGTTGTTCGTCCAGCACGGCAAGCTTCTGTTGCAGCTGTTGCTGGCTGTGCAGGCGCGCCTGTTGCTGATCGCGCTGTTTGTCCAGCTGGACCTGGCGAGCCTGCTGTTCTTCCTGCTCGTCCTTGCGCAGGTCGAGTTGCTGACGGCGTTGGGCAATCTGCTGGTCGAGGCCGAGGAACGCATTGGCCGGGTCGTCGCGCAGGGCCTGGAGAATGTCCGGGGGCAGCACGTTTTCGAGACTTTCGAGGGCCTGCGCGAGTTGCTGCTCGTCGGCGGCCAGGGCCTGGTGCTGCTGGTCAAGGTGGCGCTGGGCCTGTTGCTGTGCTTCGCCTGCGGCCTGCAATTGCTGGGTGAGGCGCGCGGCGTCCTTTTGCAGGGCGAGCAGGGCGCCCTGGCGTTTCTCGTCGCGGTCGATCTCGTCGCCGAGGCGGCGCAACTGGCCGTCGAGCCACTTGCCCCGGCCGCTGTCGTCCTGCGGCGCCAGCGCTGGCCACAAGGCATGGGCCTGGACCTGCTCGAGGACGGGCTGCAGCTGCTCGCTCAACTGCTGCTGTTGCTGCTGGTAATCCTTGAGCTGGGCGTTGACCACGCCCAGCTGGGTGCGCAGCTCCACCAACCGGGTATTGAGCTGTTCGACCTGCTGCTGCGCCGCCGCTTCCTCGGCCTGGTCGTGGCGCCCGAGGCTGTGCAGCAACGCTTCGGGCTGATGGAACGGATGCTCGGCGCTGCCGCACACCGGGCAGGGCTCGCCATCGCGCAGTTGGGCGCGCAGTTCCTCGACGCTGGTGTTGCGGGCCAGGCGCTGGCGCTCGAGCAACTGGCGGGTCAGGGTCAGCGCCTGCTCGGCGCCCTCCAGTTCGGCCTTGGCCGCCGTGCCTTCACCGATCAGTTGCTGGCGTTGCTGCATGGCCAATTGTTGGCGCTCGCGCAGCGCATCGAGGCCGTTGCGCAGTTCCATTTCGCGGCCATGCAGGCGCGACAGCTCCTCGACCGCGCGTTGCTGCTTACGGTTGTCCTGGAGCATGGCGCCGAGCAGGTCGATCTGCTCGGCCAGCGCCTGGGGTTCGGCCCCGGCCTCGCGGAACAGCAACTCGAAATGCTCGCGCTGGGCTTGCAGTTGGGCGTTGGCCTGACTGGCTTGGGCCTGCAGGCCGGGCAGCTCTTCGCGGCCCTTGGCCAGGCGGCCGCCGATCAGCATCACCTGTTTGAGCTGCGGCAGGTAGGCTTGCCAGGCGTCGGCCAGGCTGCCGAGTGCTTCGCTCTCGGCCAGGGCGCTGTCGATCCGAGCCAGTTGTTGCAGGCTGCGCTGCTGGCTGTCCTCCAGCTGCAGCAGTTGCTGCTGGGCTGTACCGACTTCCTGTTCGACCCGGGTGCAGGCTTCACGTTGCTCGGCAAGCTCCTTGTCCAGGCGCGCCAGGTCGCCCTGGGCAGCAAAGGCCTGGCGCAGGCGCGGGGCGTTTTCGCCGTGCAGGGCCTGGTGCTCGATCAGGTGCTGGCGGGCTGTTTCCAGGGCCAGCTGCAGCGCGTCGGTGTGTTGCTGCAGTTCGGAGTGCTGGCGCTGTTGCTGGTCGATATCGGCCAGTACCGGGGCCAGTTGCGCGGCCAGGTGCTGCTGACGGTGGAACTGGTGGCGCTGGGGCGCCAGGCGTTCCAGGCGTTGCAGGTCGACGCGCTGTTCGGCCAGTTGTTGCCACTCGTGTTCCGCGTTTTGCAGGGCCGTGCCGGCTTCACTGTGCAGCGCCTGCAGGCGCTGCTGTTCGGCAAACCAGGTGCGCTGCTGTTCCAGCTGGCGCTGGCGCGCCTGTTCGGCCTTGAGCTGCTGCTGGGCCTGTTCCAGTGCCTGGTCGAGGGCGGCGCGGGCTTCGGCTTCCATTGGCAGCAGGTGCTCGGCCTGCTTCTTCAGGTCGTTGTGAACCTCGCCGGTTTCCCGCGCCTTGCTGAAGGCGCGTTGGCCCAGGCGGGTGTAGATTGCGGTGTTGGTGAGTTTTTCCAGCAGTTCGCTGCGCTCACGGTCGTCGGCCTTGAGGAAGGCACCGAATTCGCTCTGGGCCAGCATCACCGCGCGGGTGAACTGCTCGAAGTTCAGGCCCAGGCGCGCCTCGACCAGTTGTTTGTATTCGTTCTTGCCGCTGCCCAGCAGTTGCTCGCTGTCCAGGTCGTAGAGGCTCTGGCGGCTGTTCTGCAGTTTGCCGGTGGCCTTTTCGCGAGCGCGGTTGGCTTCCCAGCGGGCGCGGTAGCGGCCGCCGTCGATGCCGACGAAATCGACCTCGGCGAAGCCGCTGCCAGTGCCGCGACGCAGCAGGTTGCGCGGATCCGAGGTGGGGATCTCGCCATCGGCGTCCGGGACCTTGGCTTCCCGGGCGATGTCGTTCAAGCGCGGCACGCTGCCGAACAGCGCCAGGCACAGGGCGTCGAGCAGGGTGCTCTTGCCGGCGCCGGTGGGGCCGGTGATGGCGAACAGGCCGGCGCTGGCCAGGGGCTCGGCGGTGAAGTCGATATCGATCGGGCCGGCCAGCGAGGCCAGGTTCTTCAGGCGGATGGCGAGGATCTTCATGCCTGCTCCTCCTCTTGCAGGACGTCCTGCAGCAATTCGGCGAAATCGGCCAGGGCCTGGTCGTCGGCGGGGTTGCCATAGGCCTGCTCCCAGGCACGGCCGAACAGGTCCTGCGGGGTCATCTGGGCCAGCTCGACGAAGGCGTGCTCGTCGTCCTCGGCGCGGCCGCTGCCGGCGTATTCGGCGCTGATGCGCACCAGGCGCACGGCCTTGCCCTGCAGGGCGCCTTCGATCTGCTGGCGCAGGTCGGGCTGCGGCTCGTCCAGGCGCACCCGCACTTCCAGCCAGGGCTGGCGGTTGGGGTCTTCGAGCAGGTCGATCACCGGCAGTTGCCCGAGCTGTTCGAGCAATTCGCCCAGCGGCGCCGGCCCGACCCGTTGCAGGGCCACCGCGCGGGGCACCGGACGCGGCTCGACACTGACCAGCTCGGCACCGTCCAGCTCCACCTCCAGGACCTGGTGCGGGTAGTTGATCTCGGCGAACGACAACGGGATCGGCGCGCCGCTGTAGCGGATACGGTTTTCGCGGTTGACCTTCTGCGGCTTGTGCAGGTGGCCGAGGGCGACATAGCTGATGGCCTTGTCGAACAGCCTGGCCGGCAAGGCCTCGGCGTTGCCGATGATCAGGCTGCGCTCGGAGTCTTCCGAGATGCTGCCGCCGGCCATGTGCGCGTGGCTGATGGCGACCAGTGCCTGGTCTTTCTTGCGCTTCTTCTGCGCCGCGGCGATCAGTTGCTCATGGACCTGGTTGATGCCCTGCAGGTAGTCGTCCCCCAGCGCGGGGCCGGTGACTTCGGCGGGGCGCAGGAAGGGCAGGGCCAGGCACCAGGCGCCGACCTTGCCACGGGCGTTGGTCAACGGGATCAGCAGTCGCTCGGTGTCCAGCTGGCCCTCGTCTAGCCAGTGCACCCGGCCCAGGGCGTGGGTGCGCAGGCGGCGCATCAGTGGCGCCGGCAGCTCGATGCGCGAGCCGGAGTCGTGGTTGCCAGCGATCATCACGATATCCAGCTTGGGCTGTTGCTCGTGGGCCTGGACAATGAAGTCGTAGAGACGCTCCTGGGCTTTGACCGGCGGGTTGACCGTGTCGAAGATGTCGCCGGCGATCAGCAGCGCGTCGGGTTGGCGCAGGCGCAGCTGGCCGAGCAGCCAGTCAATGAAACAGGCGTGTTCGAAATCGCGTTCCTGGCCATGCAGGCTCTGGCCCAGGTGCCAGTCGGAGGTGTGAAACAGACGCATGGAAGATCCGTTGGATGAGCGGCAGGGGGCGTTTGGATTAGGGCGCTATGGTAACTCATCGCGGGGCCGTGGGAGCGGGCTTGCCCCGCGATGAGGCTACTTGGGATACAGCGGCGGCAAGCTGCCGGCTTCGCCCGACGGCGCCAGCACCTGCTCGGCCGGCGGAATCGCGCCAATCGCGCGCCACAGCTCGTCGCCGTGCCAGTATTGCCCGCTCTCGCTGTACAACGCGCCATTCAACCCATCCAGCGCATCGGACAACGGCACGAAGCGCGCCGCCATCTCGGCCAGGGTTTCCGGCTGCTGCCGGGCCCAGGCGTCCAGCGCCTGGCGGGTGGCCTGCGGGTCGTTGGCCTGGCAGGCGCGCTTGAGGTCATCGAGCAGCGTGCGCGGGCTCGGGCCGGTCTGTGCCGCGCGCAGCACCGCCGGTTGCGAGCGGGCCCGCCACCACAGGGTGAAGCCGAGCAGGGTGGTCAGGGCCAGGACCAGCGTGGCCAGTTGCCAGGGCCAGAGCGGGCCGGGGCTCAGGTTGCCGTCGCCGGCCGGGGTGTCGGCGCTCAGCGCCGGGTTGTCCTGCACGTTCAGGGTGCGGGCCGGCAGGCTGCTGTGCTCCAGATGGTCTTCGCGGGTGTTCCACCAGGTCACCTCCAGCGCCGGCAAGGCCAGCTCGCCAGCGTGGGTCGGCACCAGCGCCTCGCGCTCTTCGCGATTGGCGACCATGCCGCGCTCGCCGATCTCGTTGCGCAGCAGCGGCTGGTCGGGGTAGCGGCGCAGACCGGCGGCTTCGGTGGCCGGCAGTGGCGGCAACTGGGTGCTCGACAGGCCCTCGGCGCGCACGGTGATGTTGCGCGTGAGCGAGTCGCCGATCTGCGTCGGCTGGCGCTCCGGGTCGGGGTTCCAGTGTTCTTCCAGGGTCAGGCTGCGGGCCGGCAGCCAAGGGCGGTCGGCTGGGTAGCTGGCCGGGATCGGCTTGACCGTCAGACGCAGCGGCAGCGAGCTGACCTGCACCTGGCGACCGACCCGCGGCGTGCCGGCCGGTTGTTCGCCATTGTCGGCGGCGGTGGCGGTGAAGCGCAGCGGCGGCACTTCAAGGCTACCGCTCTGTTGCGGATAGATCGCATAACGGGTCTCAATCACCCCGTGACGCACGCCGTTGATGTCCTTCTCGTAGGTGCGCGACTCGCCCAGCGGGTCGACCTTGGCGTTTTCCAGCTGCAGTGGGCTGAGGCTGCTGTCGTCGTACAGCGCCACCGAATGGTAGATGCGCAGGGTCAGCACGGCCTGGGCCTGGACATAGACCTCGCTGCTGTCCAGGGTGGCCTCGACGAACACCTGCGCAGCCGCGTCCGGGCGCTGGCTGTCGGCCTGCTGCACCTGCAGTTCGATGGCCTGGCTGCGCGATTGGCCCAGCTGCAGCTCGGGAATGCGCAGGCTGCCGCTGCGCCGGGGCAGCAGGGTGATGATCCAGCGGGTGCTGGCGCGGGTTTCGCCGTCCAGGGTATGCAAGCTGTTGAGCTGGCGCGTGCCGCGCACCTCGAAGTCGGGCTCGAGGGAGCGCAGGTCGGGCTTGCCGAACTGGGTGACGTCCTGACTCTCGAGGGTGAGTTCCAGGGTTTCGCCGGCTTCCAGGCGCGTGCGGTCGACGCTGGCCTGCAGGATCGGTTCGGCCTGGGCCGCGAGGCTCCACAGCAGGCCTAGGAGAAAGACGCCGAGGCGACTCATCGTGGGGTTTCCTGATGCAATTGCTGTTCGTACCAGAATTTGCGCCGCAGCAGTTCCGCCGGGTTGTCGGGGATCTCCCGCAGCCATTGCTCCAGGGCCTGGCGCTGTTCGGCGTCGAGGCTGGTGGAGAGCGGCCGCTGGGGCGGCTGGGTGAGGCTGTCGTCATCGCCGCCGGCAGCGCCGGGCGGGGCCTGGGTGTTGCCCTGGCTGTCGCCGTTCTGCTGGCCCTGGGCCTGTTCGTCGCTGCCTGGCGTGCCCTGGGCCTGGCTGCTGGTCGAGCTGCTGTTGCCTTCGGTTTCGCTGCCGGGTGTGCCTTGGGCATCGGCGTTGTTCGGTTGGGTCTCGGCGCTGGCCTGGCGTTGTTGCAACAGTTGCTGGACCAGGGCCTGGTTGTCCAGTGCCGCCTTCAGGTCGGGTTGGCGTTCCAGGGCCTGTTCATAGGCGTCCAGCGCCGCCTCCAGTTCCCCGGCGCGGGCCAGGGCATTACCCCGATTGTAGTGGGCGGCCGCTGTGCCGGCCTGGGCGAAGGCGGCGGCGGCGCCTTCGAAATCGCCGGCCTGGTACAGGGCCATGCCGCGCCACTGGCTGTCCTCGAAGTGGTGGGCCGCCTGGGCCGGGCGTTGCCGCTCCAGCAGGCGCTGGCCCTGCTGGTCGGGGCGCAGCCACAGGTCATTGAATTCGAAGGCCTGGCTCGGTTGCGGCAAGGCCAGCAGCAGCGGCAGGCAGAACAACCAGCCGCGCCGGCCAGCGCAGGCGGCTAGCAGCAGCAGGGGCAACAGCAGCCAGTAGCCCTGGTCGGCCCAGCTGTCCAGTTGCAGGGTCTGGCCATCGTTGTGCAACAGTCGCGGGTTGTCGAACAAGCCCAGGCCGCGCAGGTCGAGGTCGTCGATGCGGGCATGGCGGTAACGCCCGCCGGTCGAGCCGATGAAGCTTTTCAGCGAGGCGCTGTCCAGGCGTGGCAGGAGGATGCCGCCCTGGTCGTCCTTCAGGTACTCGCCGTTGGCCTGGCGTACCGGTGCACCCTCGGCGCTGCCGACGCCCAGCATCAGCAGGTTTGGGCCCTGGCGCCCGAGGGCCTGTCGAATGCCTTCGCGCTCCGGTTCACTCAGCGACGAGCCGATCAGTAGCAGGCGGCCCTGGCCCAGGCCGCTCTGGGCGAGCAGGGCCAGGCCCTTGTGCACGGCGAGGTCGGCACGCTGGCCGGGCTGCGGCATGATCGACGGGTCGACGGCCTCGAGCAGGTTGCGCGTGGTGCCCAGGTCATCGGATAGCGGCACCAGGGTGTGGGCGGAGCCTGCGTAGACGATCAGCGCGGTCTGGCTGTCGCGACGGTGCTCAAGCAGGTCGAGGATCTTGCGCCGGGCCTGTTCCAGGCGGTTCGGCGTGCTGTCCTCGGCGAGCATCTGCGGCGTCAGTTCGAGCAGGATCACCAGCGGGTCGGCCGGGCGTTGGCGGGTTTCTTCCAGGCGTTGCCAACTCGGCCCGAGCAGGGCCAGGACGATCAGCAGCCAGGCCAGGCCCAGGGCGATCCACGGCAGCTTGCTGGTGCTGCCGCTGCCACCGCCAAGCAAGACCGCGTGGAACGGCTGCGGCAGGATCAACTGCCAGCGCCCGGCGCGCTTGCGCCGATGCCAGAGCTTGAACAGCAGCCAGCCGAGCAGGGGCAGCACCAGCAGCCAGAGCGGGCGCAGCCATTGGGGCCAGAGTTCGATCATCGCCGCCTCCTCAGGCGCAGGCGCTTGAGGCGCTGGCGCCATTCCGGGTGGGGCTGCAGGAAGCGTGGCTTGCGCAGCAGGCGTTGCAGCAGGTTGTCCGGCCACTGCACGGCCACCACCAGCAGCACGCTGAGCAGCAACGCCAGGGCCAGCGGCCAGGCGTACAGCGCGTGGGCGGTGCGCGCCTGGGTCGGCTGCTGGGCCACCGGTTCCAGTTGGTCAAGGGTGTCGCCGATGGCGTTCAGCTCGGCGCCGTCGTGGGCGCGGAAGTAGCTGCCGTGGGTAATTTCGGCGATTTCCTTGAGCGAGGCTTCGTCCAGGTCCAGGCTCGGGTTCAGCCCGAGCAGGCCCGGCGTGCCGCTGGCCTCAGGGTTGGCACCGATGCCGATGGTGTAGATGCGCACGCCTTCCTGGGCGGCCAGGCGGGCGGCGGTCAGTGGGTGGATCTGCCCGCCGTTGTTGGCGCCATCGGTGATCAGGATCAGCACCCGACTTTGCGCCGGGCGCTGGCGCAGACGCTTGACCGCCAGGCCGATGGCGTCGCCGATGGCGGTGTTCTTGCCGGCGATGCCGATCTGCGCCTCGTCGAGGAAGGTGCGCACGGTACGCCGGTCGAAGGTCAGCGGGGCCTGCAGGTAGGCCTGGCTGCCGAACAGGATCAGGCCGACGCGGTCGCCCTGGCGGTCCTGGAGGAAGTCGCCCATCAGCGCCTTGACCAGGTCCAGACGGCTGATCTCGTCGTCCTTCCACTGCATGTCGGGGAAGTCCATGGAGCCCGACACATCCACTGCCACCAGCAGGTCGCGGCCACTGGCCGACACCGGCAGCGGATCGCCCAGCCACTGTGGGCGGGCGGCGGCCAGCAACAGCAGTAGCCAGATCAGGATGAACGGCGCCTGCTGGCGCCAGGTTGGCAGGTTCAGCCGCGCGCGGCGCCCGGCCAGGCCTTCGAGTTCGTCGAGAAAGCCCACCTTGAGCACCGGCTCGCCGCTGTCGGCGGCAGGCAGCGCCAAGCGCGCCAGCCAGGGCAGCGGCAACAGCAGGAAGATCCACGGCCAGGCCAGTTCAAACATGCTTGCGGATCCAGGTTTCGACCGCCTGGGTGAGCCCGGCGATGGCCTTGTCGTCGAGCTTGCACTCGGGCTTGTAGGCGCCTTCGACCAGTACCATCCAACGGGTCAGGCCGGCGGCCGGGCAGCGGTTGTCGAGAAACGCCAGCCACTGCCGGCCATTGAGGGTGTGGCTGTTGGCGCCGGGATAGTGGTTGCGGCACAGGCGCTTGAGCAGGGCGTTGATCTGCTGCAGCCAGGCGCCGGCCGGCGCGCCGTCATAGGGGCGTGGCAGGCGCGCCAGCTCGGCCAGGGCCTCGACACGAATCGGGTCCAGCGGCAGTTCGGCGCGCACCACCTTGCGCTTGCCCGGGCGCCAGTGGCGCAGGCGCCACAGGCCCCAGCCGAGCAATGGCAGCAAGGCGAGCAACAGCCACCAGCCTGGGGCCGGTGGCCACAGGCCGATGGCCGGCGGTGCGATCAGCGGTTGCAACTGATCCAGGGGGTTCATTTGGCGCTCCCGGGACGCTGCGCGTTCAGGTATTCGCGCAATTGCTCGATCATCTCACTCTGGGTGCTCAGCGGCATCAGCACCACCCGCAGCTTCTGCGCCAGCAGTTCCCAGCGCTCGATGCGCGCCTCGGCCTGCTGGCGGTAGGCCTGGCGCAGGTTGGCATCCAGCGTGTCGAGTTCCAGTTGCGCGCCGCGTTGGGCGAAACGCAGCAGGCCGGCGGCGGGCAGGGCATGGTCGAGCGGGTCGCTGACCGGCATCAGCAGCACGTCGCAGTGACGCGACAGCATCGCCAGGTGCTGCTCGACGCTGGCGCTCAGGGCACGCTCGTCACAGATGACGATGGCCAGGCTGCCCGGGCGCAGCACCTCACGTGCCCGGCGCAGGGCCAGGCCCAGGCTGTCGGGCTGTGGCACGGCCTCGGTGTGCAGGGCCTGGTTGACCTTGGCCAGGCGGTTGAGCAGTTGCAGCAGGCTCTGCTTGCTGCGCCTCGGCTTGATCTCGTGGGGCTCGCTGTCGCCGAACACCAGCCCGCCGATACGGTCGTTGTGGCCCAGCGCCGCCCAGCCGAACAGGGCCGCGGCCTGGGCCGCCAGCACTGACTTGAACATCAGCCCGGAGCCGAAGAACAGCCGCTGGCTCTGCTCGACCATGATGAAGATCGGCCGCTCGCGCTCTTCGTGAAAAAGCTTGGTGTGCGGCTCCTGGGTGCGCGCGGTGACGCGCCAGTCGATGTTGCGCACATCGTCACCGGCCTGGTAGACCCGCACCTGGTCGAAGTCCACGCCGCGGCCACGCAGCTTGGAGTGGTGCAGGCCCACCAGCGGGCTGCGCTGGCCGGGCCGGGAGAACAGCTGGATCTCACGCACGCGGTGGCGCATGTCGATCAGGTCGGCCAGGCCGATGCGGATGCCGGGTTCGGCCAACTGCGAGGTGGGCATGGGGTCAGGCGACGGCGACGACGTCGAGGATGCGCTGGACCACGCGGTCTTGGTCGACCCCGGCCGCCTCGGCCTCGAACGAAAGGATGATGCGGTGGCGCAGCACGTCGAACAGCACTGCCTGGATATCCTCGGGGCTGACGAAGTCGCGCCCGGCCAGCCAGGCGTGGGCGCGTGCGCAACGGTCCAGGGCGATTGAGCCGCGGGGGCTGGCGCCGTAGGCGATCCAGTCGGCCAGCTCACTGTCGAACTTGGCCGGGGTGCGGGTGGCCATGACCAGCTGCACCAGATATTCCTCCACGGCATCTGCCATGTACAGGCCGAGGATTTCCTTGCGGGCGGCGAAGATGGCCTGCTGGCTAACCCGGCGCTCGGGCTTCACCTCGCCACCCAGTGCCTCGCCCCGGGCTTGCAGGAGGATGCGTCGCTCCACCGCGGCGTCTGGGAAGCCGATTTTGACGTGCATGAGGAAGCGGTCGAGCTGGGCCTCGGGCAGCGGGTAGGTGCCTTCCTGCTCGATCGGGTTCTGCGTGGCCATCACCAGGAACAGCGGCGACAACTCGTAGGTGCTGCGTCCAACGCTGACCTGGCGCTCGGCCATGGCTTCGAGCAGCGCCGATTGAACCTTTGCAGGGGCGCGGTTGATTTCGTCGGCCAGCACCAGGTTGTGGAAGATCGGTCCTTGCTGGAACACGAAGCTGCCGGTTTCCGGGCGGTAGATCTCGGTACCGGTGATGTCGGCGGGCAGCAGGTCGGGGGTGAACTGGATGCGATGGAATTGCGCCTCGATGCCCTCGGCGAGCTCCTTGATAGCCTTGGTCTTGGCCAGGCCCGGGGCGCCTTCGACCAGCATGTGGCCGTCGGCCAGGAGCACGATCAGCAGGCGCTCGACCAGTTTTTCCTGGCCGAGGATCTGGGAGGAGAGAAAGGTGCGCAGCGCGATCAGCGCTTCACGGTGTTCCATCGTTGGCGGTTCCTGGGGATGGGCCCTGGCGCGCTGAGGGCGCTTGCCGGGCGAGGGGGGATACTTTAATCCATCCGGGGGGGTGGCGACCAATGGCGGTTTGCAAAAATCGTGTAAAGGATAGAGGTGAGGCAGTGGGAACCTATCGTGGCAGGGAAGTCTGTTACAGGTGTTGGATGGGGTTGCTGGGGGCGCTTCATTGCTTCTTGACGGCGGTCGCTTTGAGGGGCAGTAGTTACACGTAACGCGGCGCCCACTATCCCCCATAGGTGTTTTCCTGCTCGGCAGGTGATTCATATTTTTTGATCTTGATCTTGATCTTGATCTTGATCTTGATCTTGATCTTGATCTTGATCTTGCTTTTAAGTGTGCGATAGTTCAGGCAACACCAATTGCGACTTCAGGAGGCCGAGCGGAGTTCTTGCGGAGGGAGGTGACGGCCATGGATGGCCGTCAAGCGCTGCGCCCCAGGATGGGGCGTTCAGCGCGGTCCTCCCGGGAGCAAGAACGGAGCGAGGGGACCCCGGAGCGAAGCGTAGGGGCCGGATGAATGGAGCGAGGATTTTTTGGTGACTTTTTGATCCTTCAAAAAGTTACCCGCCGTAAGGGCGGAAAGGTAAATTCGCGTCGCCATCGCGAATGAATGCGCATGTAAATTTCAAAACACATGCTCTAAAAGTCAAAGTCAAATTCGGTCAGTACTGGTATTGATAGTTGTAGGTGCATTCATTTGCGATGTCGACGCATAGTCACCTTTTCGCCCTTACGGCGAGTTCCTTTTTGAAGGATCAAAAAGGAACCAAAAAATCCTCGCTCCATTCATCCGGCCCTACGCTTCGCTTCGGGTCCCCTCACTCCGGCCTTGCTCCCGGGAGGACCGCGCTGCAGGGCCCATCCTGGGCCCCAGCGCTTGACGGGCATCCATGCCCGTCACCTCCCTGCGCAAGACCTGCGTTCGGCCTCCTGAAGTCGCGAAGTTACGGGCGGCGCCTGGGCTGGCGTAGCTGTCGCTAGTGAGGAGGGGTTAGCCTTGCGATCAAGATCAAGATCAAGATCAAGATCAAGATCGTTGGTGTCGCTTAATTCTTCGACTTCGAATGCCGCCAGCCCTGGTCAAGGAACGCAAACACCACCACCAGCACCCCGGCCACCGCGAGGATCAACGCCACGCCATCGGTGGAGTGAGTCGCCGACCCGGCCACCAGCGCCAGCCCGCCCAGCGGCGCCAGGCCACCGGCCACGGCGGTACCGACCTCGCGCCCGGTGCCGAACCCCGACGAGCGGGTCTGGGTCGGGAACTGTCGGCTGAGGAACGAGCCCTGCGGGGCGAACATCATCGGCGCCAGGATCCCGGTGCCCACGGCAATGGCCAGGTAGATCATCATCGGCTCGCCGGTCGACAGCAGTTGCAGGAACGGAAAGGCGAACAGCGCCGACAGCAACCCGCCGAGCATCAGCACGGTCTTGCTGCTCCACTTGTCGCACAGCCAGCCGAAGAACGGCACGGCAAAGATCGCCACCAGGCTGGCCAAGGTCACCGACAGCGAGGTGACGTGGGCCTCGACGCCCTTGAACTGGGTCAGGTAGGCCAGCGAGAAAGTCTTGAAGATGTAGCTCAGGGCGTTGTAGCCCACGGCCACGAAGAACACCACCGCCAGGCCTTTGAGGTCGTTCCGGAACAGCAGCTTGAGCGGCGACACCTGCGGCTTGTCGTCGTCCTTGTCCAGCTCCTTGAAGTCCGGGGTCTCGGGGATGCTCTTGCGCACCCACAGGCCCACCGCCACCAGGGCGATGCTGGCGATGAACGGGATGCGCCAGCCGCCGGCCAGCAGGAACTCGTTGCCGTTCATGGTCAACAGGTACACGGTCAGCGACGACAGCAGCAGGCCCAGATTCAGCCCCAGCGCCGGCCAGGCGCCCTGGCTGCCGCGCTTGCCTTCGCTGGCGTGCTCGTAGGAGGTCACCGCCGCGCCGGACAGTTCGGCACCGGCGCCCAGGCCCTGGATGATGCGGATGATCACCAGCAGGATCGGCGCCCATATGCCGATGGTGGCGTAGCCGGGGATCAGGCCGATCAGCATGGTGCACAGGCCCATCATGCAAAAGGTGATCACCAGCACGTGCTTGCGCCCGAAGCGATCGCCCAGGTAGCCGAACAGCACGCCGCCGAAGGGCCGGGCGATGAAGCCGATGGCGAAGGTGGAGAACGCCAGCAGCGAGGCCACCGCCGGGTTGCTCGGGTCGAAGAAGATCTTCGAGAAGACGATCGCCGCCATGGTGGCGTAGAGGTAGAAGTCGTACCACTCCAGCATCGAGCCGAAGATGGTCGCCGCCGCCACCTTGCGCAGGCGCTTGCGTTGCTGTTCGGGGGTTTCGCTCGCGGCCAGGGCCGTTTCGTGTACCGACATTGAGGTTTTCCTTGTTGTCTTTGTAATTGTGGATGCAGCGGGTGGATCAGCGAGCCTGGAGAATCTTCTCGGCGATCATCTGGCCGATGGGGATCGCCGAGGTGGCGGCGGGCGACGGCGCATTGCACACATGCACCATGCGTGGCGTCTCGGCGAACAGGAAGTCGTGCACCAGGGTGCCGTCGCGCATCACCGCCTGGGCGCGGATGCCGGCTTCATAGGGCAGCAGGTCCTCGACTTCGAGGGACGGGCAATACTTGCGGCACTGCTCCAGATAGCCGCGCTTGAACAGCGAATTCTTCATCTCGGTGGTGCCGGAACCGAGGTTGTTCCAGAGGGTTTTCCAGAAGCCCGGAAAGCGCGCGTACTCGGCGACATCGCGCCAGTTCACCGAAAACTTGCGGTAGTTCTCCCGACCAAAGCCGAGCACCGCGTTGGGGCCGACGGTGACGCTGCCGTCGATCATCCGCGTCAGGTGCACGCCGAGGAACGGCAGCTCCGGGTCGGGGATCGGGTAGATCAGGTGGTTGACGATCTGGCTCTTGCTCGCTGGCAGGCGGTAGTACTCGCCGCGGAAGGGAATGATCTGATGGTCGATCCTGACCCCGGCCAGGCGCGCCAAGCGGTCGGACTGCAGGCCAGCACAGGCCACCAGCTGGCGGGCGCGCCAGGCGTTGCCGTCGGCGCTGATCGCGACGTGGTCGCCATGTTCCTGGATGGCGCGCACGGTGGTGGACAGGCGCAGTTCGCCGCCGGCCTGGCGGATTACCTTGGCCATGGCGTCGCACACTTGCTGGTAGTCGACGATTCCGGTGGCATCGAGGAACAACGCGCCCTTGCCGACGATGTTCGGCTCCCGCTCGCGCAGGGCGTCGGCATCCAGGCGCTCGACCTTCAGGCCATTGTGCTGCGAGCGCTCGTACAGCGCCTGCATGCGCTGCACTTCCTGGTCGTTGGAGGCCACCAGCAGCTTGCCGCAGACCTCGAAGGCGATGCCGTGCGCGCCGCAGAAATCCTTGGTGGCCTGGGCGCCGCGCTTGCACAGGTCGGCTTTGAGGCTGCCGGGGGCGTAGTAGATGCCGGCATGGATCACGCCGCTGTTGTGGCCGGTCTGGTGACGGCCGAGGCTGGCTTCCTTTTCCAGGATCAGCAGCGAAGCGCCGGGGCGTCGTTCGAGCAGGGCCATCGCGGTGGCGAGGCCGACGATGCCGCCGCCGATGATGCAGTAGTCGTAGGTCATGCAGGGTACCTTGGTATTCTTGTCGGTGAATCTGCTTATCAGGTTGTCAGACTAAGTAGTTCGCGTGAAAGCCTCGCCAGGTCGCGATGGGGTTCTCCGGAGTCAGTCGAGGTCGGGAAGGTCGAGTTTCAGGCGCTTGGCAGAGGCGCGCAGGTGGGCTTCAGCGCAGCCGGCAGCCGCCTGGCGGTCACCGTCGGCGATGGCTTGGTACAGCGCCCGGTGCTCGCGCAGGGCATCGGCCGAACCGCCCACCGCCGGGGTGGCGGAGTTTTCCCAGGCGGTGCGGCGCGCGGCGGCCAGCTGGCCGCCGAGGAAGTCGTGGAAGGCGACAAAGTAGTCGTTCTTGCTGGCTTCGGCGATGGCGCGGTGGAAGGCCACGTCGGCGGCCGAGGCCGTGGCGAAGTCGCTACGCGGGTTTTCCATCGTGCCCAGGGCGCTGGCCATGCGCGCGAGGTCGTCGGTGTCGCGGCGGCGGGCGGCGATGGCGGCGGCCTGGGTTTCGATCCACAGGCGCATCTCGAACATCTGCACCAGGTCCGGCTTGCGCCCCTGGCTGCCGGGGAAGCGGAACACCGTGCCGCTGGGCGTCTGCGAGATGTACGAGCCGAGCCCGCGGCGGGCGATCAGCACCCCGTCGGCCTTGAGCTGCGCCACGGCCTCGCGCACCACCGAGCGGCTGACATTGAGTTGTTCAGCCAGTTGCTGTTCGGTGGGCAGGCGCGATTCGGCGGCCAGGCGGCCGGAATCGATCTCGGCGCGGATGGCGCTGACGACACGTTCGACGAGGGTGTCGGGGCGCTGGAGCTCTAGCATGGACAGGGGTTCTTATTGGTCAGGTTGTCAGACAATGCCTGTCTCGATAGTGGCCTGTCAATCTCCTGAAGGCTTGCGCGGTCCCTGTAGGAGCGATGTAGCAGTTCAGATTTCGGACACGAATGTCCCGGTCCCGGCAAGGATGTTCTGCAACGTTTCCTTCACTTCATCCAGGTCGGTTCCGGCGCTGGTCAGAATGATCTCCAGCGTTTCATCCCCCTTCAGCGCATCACGATCCCCCGCCGCCACCTCGATCAGCAGCCGCTGCGCGCTCAGGGTCACCTTCAGCCCGTCCAGGGTCGACGGCTCGTCATCCAGGGTCAGGTCGACGGTGTCCTCGTCCGGATAACGGGTCAGCAGGAACATCTGGCCCTTGTCGCTGTGGCAGCACAGGGTCGCCATGTTGTCTTCCTCATCGTCACAGGGGGTGGCGAAGAGCAGGGCGGTTTTCAGTTGCATGGGCGGCTCGGGTCAATGGCAAAGGAAAGGAATTCTGACAGCCTTGGCGGCCGCGATAAACGTAAAGTTACCGCGCATTGACCGAAATTGTCGCAGCGCTGCAAGCCGCGGTGACCGTTCAGTCGTTAAGCTGCCCAGTCGGTGGACATGACGTTCATGTCCAACGCCTGGTTTTACCGTCCGGCTTGCCGCGGGTTGGCTATCGTTGATCCGTACCCGGCGGACGTACGCGACGCTTCACCTATAACAAAGCCCAAGCGGAGTACCACAGATGGCGTTTTTCACCGCAGCCAGCAAAGCCGACTTCCAGCATCAACTGCAGACGGCCCTGGCGCAGCACATCAGCGAACAGTCCCTGCCACAAGTGGCGCTGTTCGCCGAGCAGTTCTTCGGCATCATCTCTCTGGACGAACTCACTCAGCGCAGGCTGTCGGACCTTGCCGGCTGCACGCTGTCCGCCTGGCGCATCATCGAGCGCTTCGACCCCGAACACCCGCAGGTGCGGGTCTACAACCCTGATTACGAACGCCACGGCTGGCAATCGACCCATACCGTGGTCGAGGTGCTGCACCACGACCTGCCATTCCTGGTCGACTCGGTGCGCACCGAACTCAACCGCCGCGGCTACAGCATCCACACCCTGCAGACCACCGTGCTCAGCGTGCGCCGCGGCGCCAAGGGCGAGCTGGTCGAGCTGCTGCCAAAAGGCACCCAGGGCGAGGGCGTCAGCCATGAGTCGCTGATGTACCTGGAGATCGACCGCTGCGCCAATGCCGCCGAGCTCAACACCCTGAGCATGGAGCTGGAGCAGGTGCTGGCCGAAGTGCGCGGCGTGGTCGCCGACTTCGAGCCGATGAAAGCCAAGATCCGCGAGCTGCTGGAGTTGGTGGAGCAGAACGCCTTCGGCCCGGCGCAGAACGACAAGGCCGAGGTCAAGAGCTTCCTGTCGTGGCTGCTGGACAACCACTTCACCTTCCTCGGCTACGAGGAGTTTACTGTCGAGTCCGATGCCGACGGCGGCCACCTGGTCTACGACGAGGCCTCGTTCCTGGGCCTGGCCCGCCTGCTGCGCGCAGGCCTGGGCGCCGACGACCTGCGCATCGAGGACTACGCCGTCGCCTACCTGCGCGAGCCGCGCCTGCTGTCGTTCGCCAAGGCCTCGCAGCCAAGCCGCGTGCACCGCCCGGCGTACCCGGACTACGTGTCGATCCGCCAGATCGACCAGGACGGCAAGGTCATCAAGGAATGCCGCTTCATGGGCCTGTACACCTCGTCGGTGTACGGCGAGAGCGTGCACACCATCCCGTACATCCGTGGCAAGGTCGCCGAGGTCGAACGCCGTTCCAACTTCGACCCCAAAGCCCACCTGGGCAAGGAGCTGGCCCAGGTCCTCGAGGTGCTGCCGCGCGACGACCTGTTCCAGACCCCGGTCGACGAACTGCTCAGCACTGTCATGTCGATCGTGCAGATCCAGGAGCGCAACAAGATCCGCGTGTTCCTGCGCAAGGACCCGTACGGCCGCTTCTGCTACTGCCTGGCCTACGTGCCACGTGAGATCTACTCCACCGAGGTGCGGCAGAAGATCCAGCAGGTGCTGATGGAGCGCCTGAAGGCCACCGACTGCGAGTTCTGGACCTTCTTCTCCGAGTCGGTGCTGGCCCGCGTGCAGCTGATCCTGCGGGTGGACCCGAAGAACCGCATCGACATCGATCCGCAGCAGCTGGAAAACGAAGTGATCCAGGCCTGCCGTTCGTGGCAGGACGATTTCTCGGCGCTGGTGGTGGAGAACTTCGGCGAGGCCCACGGCACCAATATTTTGGCCGACTTCCCGAAAGGCTTCCCGGCCGGCTACCGTGAGCGCTTCGCCGCGCACTCGGCCGTGGTCGACATGCAGCATGTGCTGAACCTGTCCGAAGCCAAGCCGCTGGCCATGAGCTTCTACCAGCCGCTGACCCAATTGGGCGAGCGCCAGCTGCACTGCAAGCTGTACCACGCCGATACGCCGCTGGCGCTGTCGGACGTGCTGCCGATCCTGGAAAACCTCGGCCTGCGCGTGCTCGGCGAGTTCCCGTACCGCCTGCGCCACGCCAGCGGCCGCGAGTTCTGGATCCACGACTTCGCCTTCACCTACAGCGAAGGCCTCAATCTTGATATCCAGCAGCTCAACGACACCTTCCAGGACGCCTTCGTCCATATCGTCAAGGGCGACGCCGAAAACGATGCCTTCAACCGCCTGGTGCTGACTGCTGGTCTGCCGTGGCGCGACGTGGCGCTGCTGCGCGCCTATGCCCGCTACCTCAAGCAAATTCGCCTGGGCTTCGATCTGGGCTACATCGCCAGCACCCTGAACAACCACACCGACATCGCCCGCGAGCTGACCCGGTTGTTCAAGACCCGCTTCTACCTGGCGCGCAAGCTGACCCAGGAGGACCTGGACGACAAGCAACAGCGCCTGGAGCAGGCGATTCTCAGCGCCCTGGACGAGGTCCAGGTACTCAACGAGGACCGCATCCTGCGTCGCTACCTGGACCTGATCAAGGCCACCCTGCGCACCAACTTCTACCAGCCGGACGCCAACGGCCAGAACAAGTCGTACTTCAGCTTCAAGTTCAACCCCAAGCTGATCCCGGAACTGCCGAAACCGGTGCCGAAATTCGAGATCTTCGTCTATTCGCCACGGGTCGAGGGCGTGCACCTGCGCTTCGGCAACGTCGCCCGCGGCGGCCTGCGCTGGTCGGATCGCGAAGAGGACTTCCGCACCGAAGTGCTCGGCCTGGTCAAGGCTCAGCAGGTGAAGAACTCGGTGATCGTGCCGGTGGGCGCCAAGGGCGGCTTCCTGCCGCGCCGCCTGCCGCTGGGCGGCAGCCGTGACGAAATCGCCGCCGAAGGCGTGGCGTGCTACCGCATCTTCATCTCCGGCCTGCTCGACATCACCGACAACCTCAAGGACGGTGGCGTGGTGCCGCCGGCCAACGTGGTGCGTCACGATGAGGACGATCCGTACCTGGTGGTGGCGGCCGACAAAGGCACCGCGACCTTCTCCGACATCGCCAATGGCATCGCCATCGACTATGGCTTCTGGCTGGGCGACGCCTTCGCCTCTGGCGGCTCGGCTGGCTATGACCACAAGAAGATGGGTATCACCGCCCGTGGTGCCTGGGTCGGCGTGCAGCGTCACTTCCGCGAACGCGGCATCAACGTGCAGGAAGACCCGATCACCGTGGTCGGTGTCGGCGACATGGCCGGCGACGTGTTCGGCAACGGCCTGCTGATGTCCGACAAGCTGCAACTGGTGGCCGCGTTCAACCACCTGCACATCTTTATCGATCCGAATCCGGATCCGGCCACCAGCTTCGTCGAGCGCAAGCGTCTGTTCGACCTGCCGCGCTCGGCCTGGAGCGACTACGACACCAGCATCATGTCCGAAGGCGGCGGGATCTTCCCGCGCAGCGCCAAGAGCATCGCCATCAGCCCGCAGATGAAGGAACGCTTCGCCATCGAGGCCGACCGCCTGACCCCGACCGAGCTGCTGCACGCGTTGCTGCAGGCGCCGGTGGACCTGCTGTGGAACGGCGGTATCGGCACCTACGTCAAGGCCAGCAGCGAAAGCCACGCTGATGTCGGCGACAAGGCCAACGACGCCCTGCGCGTCAACGGCAACGAGCTGCGCTGCAAGGTGGTGGGCGAGGGCGGCAACCTGGGCATGACCCAGCTCGGCCGGGTCGAGTTCGGCCTCAACGGCGGCGCCACCAACACCGACTTCATCGATAACGCCGGCGGCGTGGACTGTTCCGACCACGAGGTCAACATCAAGATCCTGCTCAACGAAGTGGTGCAGGGTGGCGACATGACCGAGAAGCAGCGCAACCAGTTGCTGGGCAGCATGACAGACGAAGTCGCAGGGCTGGTGCTGGGCAACAACTACAAGCAGACGCAAGCGCTGTCGCTGGCTGCCCGCCGCGCCCGCGAGCGAATCGCCGAGTACAAGCGCCTGATGGCCGACCTCGAGGCCCGTGGCAAGCTGGACCGCGCCATCGAGTTCCTGCCCACCGAAGAGCAACTGGCCGAGCGCCTGGCCGCCGGTCACGGCCTGACCCGCGCCGAGCTGTCGGTGCTGATCTCGTACAGCAAGATCGATCTCAAGGAGCAACTGCTCAAGTCGTTGGTGCCGGACGACGACTACCTGACCCGTGACATGGAAACGGCCTTCCCGCCGTCGCTGGTAAGCAAGTTCGCCGACTCGATGCGCCGCCATCGCCTCAAGCGCGAGATCGTCAGCACCCAGATCGCCAACGACCTGGTCAACAACATGGGCATCACCTTCGTTCAGCGCCTGAAGGAGTCCACCGGCATGAGCCCGGCGAACGTCGCCGGCGCCTATGTGATCGTGCGCGACATCTTCCACCTGCCGCACTGGTTCCGCCAGATCGAGGCTCTGGACTACCAAGTCCCTGCCGAGATCCAGCTGACCCTGATGGACGAGCTGATGCGCCTGGGCCGCCGCGCCACCCGCTGGTTCCTGCGCAGCCGTCGCAACGAGCAGGACGCGGGTCGCGATGTCGCCCACTTCGGGCCGAAGATCGCCCAGTTGGGCCTGAAGCTGGACGAGTTGCTGGAAGGTCCGACCCGTGAGCGTTGGATGGTCCGCTACCAAGGCTTCGTCGAGGCCGGCGTGCCGGAACTGCTGGCGCGCATGGTGGCGGGCACCACCCACCTGTACACCCTGTTGCCGATCATCGAGGCCTCGGACGTCACCGGTCACGATCCGGCGCAGGTGGCCAAGGCCTTCTTCGCCGTGGGCAGCTCGCTGGACCTGACCTGGTACCTGCAGGAAATCAGCAACCTGCCGGTGGAGAACAACTGGCAGGCCCTGGCCCGTGAGGCGTTCCGCGACGACATCGACCTGCAGCAGCGGGCGATCACCATCTCGGTGTTGCAGATGGCCGACGCGCCGCAAGACATGGATGCACGGGTGGCGCTGTGGTGCGAGCAGCACCGGGTGATGGTCGAGCGCTGGCGCGCCATGCTCGACGACCTGCGCAATGCCAGCGGCACCGACTATGCGATGTACGCGGTGGCCAACCGCGAGCTGGTCGACCTGGCGATGAGCGGGCAGGCGGCGGTGATTCCGTCCTGAGCCTGGCGTTGAGGTAAAAGAAAGCCCCGGCAGTGATGCCGGGGCTTTTTCATATCTGCTGGCACAATCTCTGTGGGAACGGTGTGTTATTTGAACCTGCGCTCCACGCCTTTCTCCACCAGAATCTTCGCCGAGATCTCCTCCACCGAGAAATGCGTGGAGTTGATGTTGGGAATGTTCTCCCGACGGAACAGGTTCTCCACCTCGCGCACCTCGAACTCGCACTGGGCAAAGCTCGAGTAGCGGCTGTTGGGCTTGCGCTCGTGGCGGATGGCGGTCAGGCGGTCGGGGTCGATGGTCAGGCCGAACAGCTTGCTGTGGTGCTTCTTCAGCACCGCCGGCAGTTGCAGGCGCTCCATGTCGTCCTCGGTCAGCGGGTAGTTGGCGGCGCGGATGCCGAACTGCATGGCCATGTACAGGCAGGTCGGGGTCTTGCCGCAGCGCGACACACCGACCAGGATCAGGTCGGCCTTGTCGTAATAGTGGGTGCGCGCGCCGTCGTCGTTGTCGAG
Organism: Pseudomonas sp. P65(2024); assembly: GCF_057480955.1. Lineage (NCBI taxonomy): Bacteria > Pseudomonadati > Pseudomonadota > Gammaproteobacteria > Pseudomonadales > Pseudomonadaceae > Pseudomonas > Pseudomonas sp. P65(2024). The sequence goes on along the minus strand of NZ_JBLIYX010000001.1, from coordinate 423,536 downwards.
GGCAAAGTTGACCGCCTCGATGCGCTCCATGTAGTTGGAATTGCCACCGATCGAGTGGGACTTGCCCACGGAATACGACGAATGGGCGGTCAATTCCTGCTCGAGCGGGGATAAAAACGTCGAGAAGATGTCGATCATGAAGCCATTGGACGTGGCCATGACCTCGCGGATGTCCTGGTTGACGATGGTGTCGAAAATGATCGGACGCACCCCGTCGCGCTCGGCCGCGGCGTTGATCTGCTGGACCATGGCCCGGGCCTTGTCCAGCGTGTCGATGTAGGGGCGCGTGAATTTATTGAACGGAATGCTCTCGAATTGTGCGAGCAAGCTCTGGCCCAGCGTTTCTGCAGTGATGCCGGTACCGTCGGAGATGAAGAACGCGGTTCGTTTCATTTGCACCTGGGGGCCTTAAGCTGCCGAAGATTTCTGGATATGATAGGTTCGGTTTGCCGAACGCGGTTGCTCGGCATTCTCACTTATTTTCCAGGTCCAGGCCACAAGCGTCCGGCCCAGTCAGTCAGGCAGGCGGGCGCCCTTGAGCTTTTCCAATACAGTTAGTGGAGAGATCACCTTGGTAGAGTACGTAGTTTCCCTCGATAAGCTCGGCGTCCATGATGTGGAGCATGTGGGGGGCAAGAACGCATCCCTGGGCGAGATGATCAGTAACCTCGCAGGTGCCGGTGTCTCGGTGCCGGGCGGCTTTGCCACTACGGCTCAGGCGTACCGCGATTTTCTCGAACAAAGTGGCCTCAACGACCGCATCCACGCGGCGCTCGATGCGCTGGACGTCGATGACGTCAACGCCCTGGCCAAGACCGGCGCGCAGATCCGCCAGTGGGTGATGGAAGCCGATTTCCCGGCGCGTCTGGATTCGGAAATCCGTACGGCCTTCGCCGAGATGGCCGGCGGCAATGAAAACATGGCGGTGGCCGTGCGTTCCTCGGCCACCGCCGAAGACCTGCCGGATGCCTCCTTTGCCGGCCAGCAGGAGACCTTCCTCAACATTCGTGGCGTCGACAACGTGATCCGCGCGGCCAAGGAAGTGTTCGCGTCGCTGTTCAACGACCGCGCCATTTCCTACCGCGTGCACCAGGGCTTCGACCACAAGCTGGTGGCCCTGTCCGCCGGCGTGCAGCGCATGGTCCGCTCCGAGACCGGCACCGCCGGTGTGATGTTCACCCTCGACACCGAGTCGGGCTTTCGCGACGTGGTGTTCATCACCGGCGCCTACGGCCTGGGCGAAACCGTGGTGCAGGGCGCGGTCAACCCTGACGAATTCTACGTGCACAAGCAAACCCTGCAGGCCGGCCGCCCAGCGATCCTGCGCCGCAACCTGGGCAGCAAGGCGATCAAGATGGTCTACGGCGACGAGGCCAAGGCCGGTCGTTCGGTCAAGACCGTCGAGGTCGAGCGTGCCGAGCGCGCGCGCTTCTGCCTGAGCGACGCCGAAGTCAACGAACTGGCCAAGCAGGCAATGATCATCGAGCAGCACTACCAGCGCCCGATGGACATCGAGTGGGCCAAGGACGGTGACGACGGCAAGCTGTACATCGTCCAGGCCCGCCCTGAGACCGTGAAGAGCCGTTCCAGCGCCAATGTCATGGAGCGCTACCTGCTGAAAGAGAAAGGCACCGTGCTGGTCGAGGGCCGCGCCATCGGCCAGCGCATCGGCGCCGGCAAGGTCCGCGTGATCAACGATGTCTCGGAAATGGACAAGGTCCAGCCGGGCGACGTACTGGTCTCGGACATGACCGACCCGGACTGGGAGCCGGTGATGAAGCGCGCCAGCGCCATCGTCACCAACCGCGGCGGGCGTACCTGCCACGCGGCGATCATCGCCCGTGAACTGGGCATCCCGGCTGTCGTCGGCTGCGGCAACGCCACCCAGGTCCTGAAAGACGGCCAGGGCGTCACTGTATCCTGCGCCGAAGGCGATACCGGCTTCATCTTCGAAGGTGAGCTGGGCTTCGACGTCAAGCAGAACTCGGTCGATGCCATGCCGGAGCTACCGTTCAAGATCATGATGAACGTCGGCAACCCGGACCGCGCCTTTGACTTCGCCCAGTTGCCCAACGCCGGTGTCGGCCTGGCGCGCCTGGAGTTCATCATCAACCGCATGATCGGCGTGCACCCCAAGGCGCTGCTCAACTACGCCGGCTTGCCGCCGGAGCTGAAGGAAAGCGTCGACAAGCGCATCGCCGGCTACGACGACCCGGTCGGCTTCTATGTCGAGAAGCTGGTCGAGGGCATCAGCACCCTGGCTGCGGCCTTCTACCCGAAAAAGGTCATCGTGCGCCTTTCGGACTTCAAGTCCAACGAGTACGCCAACCTGATCGGCGGCAAGCTCTACGAGCCGGAAGAAGAGAACCCGATGCTGGGCTTCCGCGGTGCCTCGCGCTACATCAGCGAGTCGTTCCGTGACTGCTTCGAGCTCGAGTGCCGTGCGCTGAAGCGGGTGCGCAACGAGATGGGCCTGACCAACGTCGAGATCATGGTGCCATTCGTGCGTACCCTGGGCGAAGCCAGCCAGGTTGTCGACCTGCTTGCCGAGAACGGCCTGGCCCGCGGTGACAACGGCCTGCGCGTGATCATGATGTGCGAGCTGCCGTCCAACGCGATCCTGGCCGAAGAGTTCCTCGAGTACTTCGACGGCTTCTCCATCGGCTCCAACGACCTGACCCAGCTGACCCTGGGCCTGGACCGCGACTCTGGCATCATTGCCCACCTGTTCGATGAACGTAACCCGGCCGTGAAGAAGCTGCTGGCCAATGCCATCGCCGCGTGCAACAAGGCCGGCAAGTACATCGGCATCTGCGGCCAGGGCCCGTCGGACCACCCGGACCTGGCCAAGTGGCTGATGGAGCAGGGCATCGAGAGCGTGTCGCTGAACCCGGACTCGGTGCTCGAGACCTGGTTCTTCCTGGCCGAGGGCCAGGGCGCGGCCTGATGCGCTGAAGGCAACACACTGTGGGAGCGGGCTTGCCCCGCGATAGCGCCAGATGGGACAGCAGTGTCTGCAGATCTGGCTCAATCGCGGGGCAAGCCCGCTCCCACGTTCAAGTCACCTGTTTTTTCGTGAACCCATGCAAAGCAGCTCCACCCAATTCCCCGTCGCGTTGCTCAGTGCCGAGCGCCGCGGCGACCTCAGCGAAGATGTCTATCGGATCAAGGCCGGCAACAGCCCCGACCCGAGCGTCGAGCTGGCCGTCACCCGCCTGGGCCTGGCCGACCAGGATCGCGCGCAGGGCGTGCCGGTCATCCTCCTGCACGGCAGTTTCTCCAACCGGCGCTTCTGGTACTCGCCCAAGGGCATCGGCCTGGGCGCCTACCTGGCCCGCGCCGGGTTCGATGTGTGGATCCCGGAGATGCGCGGCCATGGCCTGTCGCCGCGCAACCGCGACTGGCGGCAGAACCGCGTGGCCGACTATGCCCGCTACGACCTGCCGGTAATCGGCGCTTTCGTTCGTGAGCAGGCCGGGCAGGCGCCGCACTGGGTCGGCCACTCGCTGGGTGGCACCACCCTGGCGGCGGCCCTGGGCAGCGGTTGCCTGGATACCGCGCTGGTGGCCAGTGCGGCGCTGTTCGGCACCCAGGTCAGCCGGGTCTACTGGCCGCTGAAAGTGCCGCCGGTGGAGTGGGGCGCGCGGGTGTTGCTCAAGCGCTTCGCGCAGATCTCGGGCTCGCGCCTCAAGCGTGGCCCTGAGGACGAACCTATCGGTTTGGCCTTGGAGAGCCTGCGCTGGAATGGCCTGTTCGGCCGCTTCGGCGACAAGGACAAGGACTGGTGGGCGGGCCTGGCAGAGGTCGAGGTGCCGCTACTGGCGGTGGCCGGGGCCGGCGACTTCCAGGACCCGGTGTGGGCCTGTCGCAAGCTGTTCGAGCAGTTCGGCGGTGACGCCAGGCAGTTCCTGCGCCTGGGGCGCGAGGAGGGCTTCGAGGCCTTCGGACATGTCGACATGCTGGTCAGCAAGGCGGCGCAAACCCAGGTGTGGCCGCTGGTGGAGCGCTGGTTGAGGGATCCGCGAGTGCCGGTGCATGCCTCGACGGTTGTGATGGAGCCGGTGCCCGCCAATTGATTGCGTGTCGGCATCTTCGCAGGTAAAGGCGAACTGACTGCTCGGTCCCGGATGACTGCCGGCCTCCTGCGGTGTAGCCTTGCTCCACATCCGCTTTCGTTGTGACTGACAGGAGTTTCCCATGCAGCATTACGTAACGCCCGACCTGTGCGACGCCTACCCGGACCTGGTCCAGGTGCTCGAACCGATGTTCAGCAACTTCGGCGGCCACGACTCGTTCGGTGGCCAGATCGTCACCATCAAGTGCTTCGAGGATAACTCGCTGGTGAAGGAGCAGGTCGAACTCGACGGCAAGGGCAAGGTCCTGGTGGTCGACGGCGGCGGCTCGCTGCGCCGCGCGCTGCTGGGCGACATGCTCGCCGAGAAGGCCGCGAAGAATGGCTGGGAAGGCCTGCTGATCTACGGCTGCGTGCGTGACGTGGACGTGCTGGCGCAGACCGATGTCGGCATCCAGGCCCTGGCCAGTCACCCGATGAAGACCGACAAGCGCGGCATCGGCGACCTCAATGTCGCGGTGACCTTCGCCGGCGTGACCTTCCGCCCGGGCGAGTACGTGTATGCCGACAACAACGGCGTGCTGGTCTCGCCAAGCCCGCTGAAGATGCCCGAGTGACGCGCCGTACACCGATGGAGCTTTGATGTTCGAGGAAGACAACGCGCAGTGGGGCCTGGTGCATGCCCTGGTGCTCGATGGCAAGGGTGGCGCGCGCTCGATCGCCCGCACCGAGCTGGACGACCTGCAATTGCAGCCCCAGGAAAGCCTGTGGCTGCACTGGGATCGCAGTCACCCGCAGACCCGCACCTGGTTGCTCCACGACAGTGGCCTCAGCGAGTTCGCCTGCGAGCTGCTGCTGGAGGAGAACACCCGCCCGCGCCTGCTGCCGCTGGCCGACGAGCAGATGCTGCTGTTCCTGCGTGGGGTCAACCTCAACCCGGGCGCCGAGCCCGAGGACATGGTCTCGGTGCGTATCTTCGCCGAGGCGCGGCGGGTCATTTCCCTGCGTCTGCGGCCCCTGCGGGCGAGTGACGAGGTCTTGCAGCAACTGGACGAGGGCAGGGGGCCGAAGACTGCCTCCGAACTGCTGTTGCTGATGGGCGAGCTGTTGACCGAAAAGGTCCAGGCGCTGGTCAGTGACCTGTCAGAAGCGGTCGATCTGGAAGAAGAAAAGGCAGAATCCGACGAACGGTATTCTCCGGCCCAGGGCAGCCTGCAGCAGATCCGTCGCCGCGCCGCCGGCCTGCGGCGTTTCCTAGCCCCCCAGCGCGACATCTATGCCCAGCTGTCGCGCAATAAATACAGCTGGTTCGCCGATGCCGATGGGGACTACTGGAACGAGCTGAACAACAGCCTGATCCGCTACCTCGAAGAGCTCGAGCTGGCCCGCGAGCGCGCCGCGCTGGTGCTGGAAAGCGAGGACCGGCGGCGCAGCGAGCGGATGAACCGGACCATGTACCGGTTCGGCATCATCACCTGCATATTCCTGCCCATGAGCTTCGTTACCGGGCTGCTTGGCATCAATGTCGGCGGAATTCCGGGGGCGGAAAACCCCTACGGCTTCCTGTTCGCCTGCATCGTCGTGCTGGGGCTGGCGGCAGGGCAGTGGTGGATGTTTCGGCGGTTGCGGTGGGTTTGACATCGAAGGGGCCGCTGCGCAGCCCATCGCGACACAAGGCCGCTCCTACAGGGATCGCGTTTGCCTGTGGGAGCGGCCTTGTGTCGCGATGGGGCGCGCAGCGGTCCCTGAGTAGTGGCCAGCGGAGGCAATTTGAAACATTCGTCCCAGTGGCAGGTGTGACCCGTCGTCACCAGCCCTCGTCTTTGACTGACATTGCGCGAGGTGCCCATGCACGATCCGTTTGAAGAATCCCTGCGCGACCTGCTCAAGGCGTCGCCGTCCGGCCAGGACCGCGACGACGCCGCCTGCCTGGGTCGCGTGCTCAAGACCGCCAACCGCCAGGTCGGCGCGGGTGATCTGTTCAGCCTGCTTGGCCGCTGGAGCCAGGCGCTGCTGATCGCCGTGAACAATGGTTCGGCGCACGTCGCGCCGGTCCGTCGCAACTCTACCCGCAAACCTGCCGCCGGCAGCAACGCAGATAAGGCCGATTGAATATGGAACTCGATCTCTGGACCCAGAGCTTGGTCACCGCCATGACTGCCCTTTGGACCAAAGTGGCGAACTTCATCCCCAACCTGTTCGGCGCGCTGGTGGTGGTGCTGCTTGGTTTCGTCGTGGCCAAGCTGCTCGACACCCTGCTGTCCAAGGTGCTGGCCAAGTTCGGCCTGGATCGCCTGATGAGCGGCACCGGGCTGACCAAGATGCTCGCCCGGGTCGGCATCCAGGTGCCGATCTCGACCCTGATCGGCAAGATCGTCTACTGGTTCGTGCTGCTGATCTTCCTGGTCTCGGCCGCCGAATCCCTGGGGCTCGAGCGGGTCTCGGCGACCCTCGACATGCTCGCCCTGTACCTGCCCAAGGTGTTTGGCGCGGCCCTGGTGCTGCTGGCCGGCGTGCTTCTGGCGCAACTGGTCAACGGCCTGGTGCGCGGTGCCGCCGAGGGCATTGGCCTGGAATACGCCGCCGGCGTCGGGCGCATCGCCCAGGGCCTGGTGATCATCATCAGCATCTCGGTGGCCATCAGCCAGCTCGAGGTCAAGACCGACCTGCTGAACCACGTGATCGTCATTGGCTTGATTACCGTTGGTCTGGCAATTGCATTGGCGATGGGGCTGGGCAGCCGGGAAATCGCCGGGCAGATCCTGGCCGGCATCTATGTGCGCGAGCTGTACCAGGTCGGCCAGCAGGTGCGCATTGGCGAGGTCGAAGGCCACATCGAGGAGATCGGCACGGTCAAGACGACCCTGCTGACCGATGAGGGCGAACTGGTGTCGCTGTCTAATCGCGAGCTGCTCGAGCAGCGCGTGAATAGCCGCTAACCGCGCAAAAGCTGTTAATGTATGCCGCCGCAAAAATCGGCCCAGGGGCCGAGCGGCGACATTGACCTGACTGTCGGCCAGATCCGTTTTGAATAAAGTTCATTCGCCGCCCATGCGCTATGACCCCCGCGAGCTCACCGACGAGGAGTTGGTGGCGCGATCGCATGAGGAGCTGTTTCACGTCACCCGCGCCTACGAGGAGCTGATGCGCCGCTACCAGCGCACGCTGTTCAACGTCTGCGCGCGCTACCTGGGGAACGATCGGGATGCCGACGATGTCTGTCAGGAGGTGATGCTCAAGGTGCTCTACGGGTTGAAGAACTTCGAGGGCAAGTCCAAGTTCAAGACCTGGCTCTACAGCATCACCTACAACGAATGCATCACCCAGTACCGCAAGGAGCGTCGCAAGCGCCGGCTGATGGATGCCCTGAGTCTGGACCCTGTCGAAGAGGCGTCCGAGGACAAGGCACCGAAGCCGGAGGAAAAAGGCGGGCTGGACAGATGGCTGGTGCATGTGAACCCGATCGACCGGGAAATCCTGGTGCTGCGATTTGTCGCAGAGCTGGAATTCCAGGAGATCGCGGACATCATGCACATGGGCCTGAGCGCCACGAAGATGCGCTACAAGCGTGCGCTCGACAAGCTTAGAGAGAAATTTGCAGGCCTGGCTGAAACTTAGTTGTCAGCAAATACCTCTAACCAATCGGCAAGTTCTGCTAGACTTGCCGTCGAGTTGTCCCCCCGGATTTTGGTGGGACTGCTTAACTATCACCAGATGGGGATTTAACGGATGAAATTGAAAAACACCTTGGGCTTGGCCATTGGCTCGCTCGTGGCCGCTACTTCGTTCGGCGTTCTGGCTCAAGGCCAAGGCGCTGTCGAAATCGAAGGCAACGTCACCAAGCAGTACTACGACAGCGAACGTAACTTCAAGAACGACGGCACCAACCCAGGTGTCCGCCTCGGTTACTTCCTGACCGACGACGTCTCCCTGGACCTGGGCTACAACGAGACCCACAACGCGCGTGGCGAAGTCTTCAACAAAGACATCAAAGGCTCCAAGACCAAGCTGGACGCCACCTACCACTTCGGTACCGTCGGTGACGCCCTGCGTCCGTACGTTTCCGCTGGTTTCGCTCACGAGAGCCTGGGCCAGGCCACTCGTAACGGCCGTGACCACTCCACCTTCGCCAACGTTGGCGCTGGCGCCAAGTGGTACATCACCGACATGTTCTTCGCCCGTGCCGGCGTCGAAGCCATGTACAACATCGACAACGGCAACACCGAGTGGGGCCCGACCGTCGGTCTGGGTCTGAACTTCGGTGGTAGCGGTGGCCAGAAAGCCGCTCCTGCGCCGGCTCCGGTCGCCGAAGTCTGCTCCGACAGCGACAACGATGGCGTCTGCGACAACGTCGACAAGTGCCCTGACACCCCAGCCAACGTTACCGTTGACGCTGATGGCTGCCCGGCTGTTGCCGAAGTCGTTCGCGTTGAACTGGACGTCAAGTTCGACTTCGACAAGTCGGTCGTCAAGCCAAACAGCTACGGCGACATCAAGAACCTGGCTGACTTCATGAAGCAGTACCCACAGACCACCACCACCGTGGAAGGTCACACTGACTCCGTCGGCCCAGACGCTTACAACCAGAAGCTGTCCGAGCGTCGTGCCAACGCTGTCAAGCAAGTCCTGACCCAGCAGTACGGCATCGAATCGAGCCGTGTTGACTCGGTTGGCTACGGTGAGACCCGTCCGGTCGCCGACAACGCCACCGAAGCTGGTCGCGCCGTCAACCGTCGCGTAGAAGCTCAGGTAGAAGCCCAGGCCAAGTAATTGGTTTGACGCTTCACGAAAAACCCGGCCTTGGCCGGGTTTTTCTTTGCCTGCGATTTCTCGCGAATGCGCTCAGGGCTTGAGCAGCACCAGCAACAACACCATGTTCAACAGCAGTGACACCAACCCAATCGTTCGCCATACCTTCAACGGCTCGCGCTCCAGCAGCGGCCGTGGCCGCTCGGTCAGCTCCTGGCGATCTCCCCGCTCCAGCAACAGCAACCACTGCTCTGCGGTCTCGAACCGCTGCGCGGGGTCGGCGGCCACCGCCTGCAACAGGTTACGCTGCAACCATTCCGGTAGATCCGGCCGATAACGCGCCGGGTTCACTGGCGTACCGAAACGCGGCCGCTGGAACGCCTCGACCTCGCCGTAGGGGTAATGGCCGGTGAGCAGGTGGTAAAGCGTCACGCCCACTGCATACAGGTCCTGGCGCGGCGCGGGGGGCTGGCCGTCGAAGGCTTCCGGGGCGAGAAACGAGGGTGTGCCCGGCAAGGCATGGGGCGGGTCTTCGCAAAGCCCAGGGCAGTACGCCAGCCCAAAGTCCAGCAGGCGCAACTGGCCATCGCTGCCGTAGTGCAGGTTCTCCGGCTTGATGTCGCGGTGCAGCAGGTTGCGCCGATGCAGCACGCCGACGGCTTGCAGCAGCTGGCGGGCGACCTCCAGCCATTGCGCCAGCGGCAGCGGGGGCTGTCCGCTGAGGGGCGTGCCGGGGTAATCGCGCATCAGGTAGTACAGATGCTGGCGTTGACTGGCCGGGTGCACCTCAGGGAAGTGACGGCCGGCGACACGGCGTAGGAACCACTCTTCCAGCAGCAGCGCCTGGGCGGCCCCGGGCTCCTGGTCGCGTGACTGCGGCAGGGTCTTGAGCAGCCAGGGTTGGCCGTGCGGGTCGCGGACCCGGTACAGCAGCGATTGCCGACTCTGGGCCAGCAGGCCGTCGACTTGCCAGCCATCGATCGACTGGCCGTCACGCAACGCACCTGGCAGCGGCCAGTGCTGGAGTTGCGCCAGCGTGTCGCCCAGATTGCTGGCGCCCAGTTGATCTACTCGCACCAGCAAGGCGCTGGCGTTGTCCTGGCTGCCGCAATGGTGGGCACTGGCAACCAGGGTTTCGGCGGCCATCTGCAGGTCGGGTTGTTCGCGCAGGATCGCGCGGATGTGCGCATCGCCCAGGCTGGCCCACACGCCGTCGCTGAGCAGCACGAAGCACTCGCCTTCGCACAGGTCGCCTTCCAGGTAGTCCACCAGCAGTTGCTGGTCCAGCCCCAGCGCGCGCTTGAGCACGTGCTGCATGCCGGGCTGGTCCCAGACATGGTCTTGGCTCAGGCAGTGCAGCTGGTCGGCTTGCCAGCGATACACCCGGCAATCGCCGACATGGGCCAGGGTGAATCGCCGCCCGCGCAGCACCAGGGCGCTGAGGGTGGTCAGCAGTGGCTGGCCATTGCCTTGGGCACGCAACCAGCGGTTCTGCGCCGTGAGCAGGCGCTCCAGCGCCTGCGTCACGGCCCAGGTGGCGGGCGTGGCGTAGTAGTCCAAGGCCAGGGCCTGCAGGCTGGAGCGCGCCGCCAGGCCACCATCGGCGCACTGGCTGACGCCGTCGGCCAGTGCGCACAAGTAACCTTTGCTGGCGGCCAGCTCCGGCGCGGGGGTCACCAGGCGCAGGGCGTCCTGGTTTTCCGGGCGAGGTCCGGTGGCGCTGGCCTGGGCGAAGCTCAGTTGCAGGCTCATGGCGCGGCCTCAGACCCGCGCGGCGGTGATCGCCGCCGAGCCCCAGGTGGTGCGCCAGCGTTGCTTGACACCATGCAGGCCGACCCAGGCCAGCAGGCCGAGGCTGGCGAACAGCCACAGGCCGAGCTGGTAGTCGCCGGTATGCTGCTTGATGGTGCCCAGGCCTGCGGCAAGCAGGAAACCGCCGATGCCGCCAGCCATGCCGATCAGCCCGGTCATTACGCCGATCTCCTGACGGAAGCGCTGTGGTACCAGTTGGAACACCGCGCCGTTGGCGGCGCCCAGCCCGAGCATGGTACTGACGAACAGGGCCAGGGCCGCCGCAGCGCTGGGCAGGTTGAAGCCCACTGCGGCGATACACACGGTGGCCACGCCGTACATTGCCAGCAGGGTGCGAATTCCGCCGAAGCGGTCGGCCAGGGCACCGCCGAGGGGGCGCATCAGGCTGCCGGCGAACACGCAAGCGGCGGTGTAGTAGCCCGCGGTCACTGGGCTCAGGCCGTACTGGTCGCTGAAGTAGCCGGGCAGGGTGCTGGCCAGGCCGATGAAGCCGCCGAAGGTCACGCTGTAGAAGAACATGAACCACCAGCTGTCGCGATCACCCAATGCCTTGAGGTAGTCGGCCATTGCCTTGGGCCTTGGACGTTGCGGTGCATTGCGCGCCAGCAGGGCGAACAGGACGAGGGTCAGCAGCAAGGGCAGCAGGGCGAAGCCGAACACATTGTTCCAGCCGAAGCCCGCCGCCAGCGCCGGGGCCAGCAGCGCGGCGAACACCGTGCCGGAGTTGCCGGCGCCGGCGATGCCCATGGCCTTGCCCTGGTGCTGGGGCGGATACCATTGCGAGGCCAGCGGCAGGGATACGGCGAACGAGGCCCCGGCAAAGCCGAGGAACACGCCCAGCAGCAACGCCTGCTCGTAGCTGTGAACGCCCAGGTGCCAGGCGCAGGCCAAGGCGACGATCACGATGACCTGGCCGATCAGCCCGGCGGTCTTGGGCGACAGGCGATCGACCAGTAGCCCCATGGCAAAGCGCAGCACCGCGCCGGCCAAGATCGGCGTGGCCACCATCAGCCCCCGTTGCTGGGCGCTAAGCTGCAGGTCGGCGGCGATCTGCACCGCCAGGGGGCCGAGCAGGTACCAGACCATGAAGCTCAGGTCGAAATACAGGAAGGCGGCGAACAGCGTGGGCACATGCCCGGATTTCCAGAAGCTCGTATTCATCGAACACCTCGTTGGGCGCGGAAACGAAAAGACGCCGCTGCCCGGTCCACGGCCGTGGAAGGGCGAGCGACGTCTTTGTCGGGGGTATGGGGGCAACCGCCGTTGGCTACCGGGGCGATTTCAGCAAGAGCCGGGCCAAGTCTGCTGGCGTCAGCCCAGTATCTCCGACATCGCGATGATCTGTTCCGCCACCTGGATCAGCTTCTGCTGACGGCTCATGGCCTGGCGGCGCATCAGGGTGTAGGCGTGTTCCTCGTTGCAGTCCTTCATCTTCATCAGCAAGCCCTTGGCCTGCTCGATGCGCTTGCGCTCGGCCAACTGCTGGTCGCGGGCCAGCAGTTGGGCCTTGAGCGCTTGATCGCTTTCGAAGCGGGCCATGGCCACGTCGAGGATTGGTTGCAGGCGCGTGGCCTGGATGCCCTCGACGATGTAGGCGCTGACCCCGGCCTGTATCGCCTGGCGCATCACGCCGGGGTCATGCTCGTCGGTGAACAGCACGATAGGGCGCGGGCGGTCGCGGCTGACCAGCACCACCTGCTCCATCACGTCACGGCCCGGTGACTCGGTATCGATCAGCACCACGTCCGGGTGCACTGTTTCGACACAGGCGGGCAGGTCGATGCTCAGGCTGCCGGCCTCGATGACTTCGAAGCCGGCCTCGATCAGGGCAGCCTTGAGGCGGCCGACCTTTTTTTCCGTGTCGTCGATCAGCAGGATGCGCAACATGCCCGTGTCCTCAGCGGCGGACGCGGGCGTCGGGCGCCGCGTCCAGGGCGTGCAAGTGGAAGCTGCGCGCATAACCATGGGGGTCGCTGCCGTCCCAGCGGCTGCCGTCGATCAGCAGGCTGCTGCGCATGGGCGGGTCGGCGCAGGGTACGCCCAGCGCCGTGGCAGCCTCGCGGTACAGCGCCAACTGCTGCACCTGGCTGGCGACTGCCAGGTAGTCCGGGTCGTCATGCAGCAGGCCCCAGCGGCGGAACTGGGTCATGAACCACATGCCGTCGGACAGGTACGGCAGGTTGGTCCGACCCTGGTCGAACAGGCGCAGGCCGTGAGGGTCGTGCCAGCGATGGCCCAGGCCGTCCTGGTAGTCGCCGAGCAGGCGCGGCTCGATGCTGCCGACCGGGGTGTCCAGGTAGGCGCTACCACTGAGCAGTTGCGCGGTACCACGACGGTTCTCCTGACTCTGCTCGATGAAGCGCGCGGCGGCGAGTACCGACTTGATCAGTGCCCGGGCGCTGTTGGGGTACTGTTCGACGAAGCCGTGGGCACTGGCCAGGACTTTTTCCGGATGATCGGGCCAGATCGACTGGCTGGTGGCCAGGGTGAAGCCCTGCCCCCTGGCGAGGGCATCCGCTGACCAGGGTTCGCCGACACAGAAGCCGTCGATGCGCCCGGCCTGCAGGTGGGCGGCCATCTGCGCCGGCGGCACTACCACGCTGGTGACGTCGTGCAGCGGGTGGATGCCCTGGCTGGCGAGCCAATAGTACAGCCAAAGGGCATGGGTGCCGGTGGGAAAGGTCTGGGCGAAGGTCAATCGCGCACCCTGCTGGTGCACCAGCCGCGCCAGTGCCTCGGGGCTGGTCACGCCTTTGCGTTGCAGTGCAGGGGAGAGGTTGATGGCCTGGGCGTTCTGGTTCAGGCCCATGAGCACGGCCAAAGGGCTGGCAGGTGCGCCGCCGATGCCCAGGTGTACTGCGTACACCAGGCCATAGAGGCAGTGGGCGGCGTCCAGCTCGCCACTGACCAGCCTGTCGCGCAGCCCGGCCCAGGAGGCTTGGCGGCGCAGGTTGAGGGTCAGGCCGAACTGCTGGGCGAAGCCCTGGGTGGCAGCGACCACCACCGAGGCGCAGTCGGTCAGGGCCATGAAGCCGATGTCCAGGCTGGGCTTTTCCGGCGCGTCGCTGCCGTTGACCCAGGCCAGGGGCGTTGTCGGGAGGGCTGTGTTCACGAAAATCCTCGGGCGATCGCGGATGGCTGCATGCAACAGACTTAGCAACCCATGTGCCATGGCCCTGTCGCCCCGGCGGCGCGCTGGCTATAATCGCCCCCTCACACACCGCGAGTCCGCCCGCCCATGTATACCCTGGCCCGCCAGCTGCTGTTCAAGCTCTCCCCGGAAACCTCCCATGACCTCTCGCTGGACCTGATCGGCGCCGGTGGCCGCCTTGGGCTCAACGGCCTGCTGTGCAAGCAGCCGGCGGCGTTGCCGGTAACGGTGATGGGCTTGAACTTCGCCAACCCGGTTGGCCTGGCCGCCGGCCTGGACAAGAACGGCGCGGCCATCGACGGCTTTGCCCAGCTGGGCTTCGGCTTCGTCGAGATCGGCACCGTGACGCCGCGTCCGCAGCCGGGCAACCCCAAGCCACGGCTGTTCCGCCTGCCGGAGGCCACCGCCATCATCAATCGCATGGGCTTCAACAACCTGGGCGTCGATAACCTGCTGGCGCGGGTACGTGCCGCGAAGTACACCGGTGTGCTGGGCATCAACATCGGCAAGAACTTCGACACCCCGGTCGAGCGGGCCCAGGACGACTACCTGATCTGCCTGGAGAAGGTCTACAACGACGCCAGCTACATCACCGTCAACGTCAGCTCGCCGAATACCCCGGGCCTGCGTTCATTGCAGTTCGGCGACTCGCTCAAGCAACTGCTCGATGCCCTGGCCGAGCGCCGTGAGAAACTGGCACAGGCGAACGGCAAGCGCGTACCGCTGGCGATCAAGATCGCGCCGGACATGAGTGACGAGGAGACCGCCCTGGTGGCTGCGGCGCTGGTCGAATCGGGGATGGATGCGGTAATCGCCACCAATACCACCCTGGGGCGCGAGGGTGTCGAAGGCCTGCCGTATGGCGGCGAGGCCGGCGGCTTGTCGGGTGCGCCGGTGCTGGAGAAGAGTACCCACACGGTGAAGGTGCTCGCTGGTGAGCTGGGCGGCAAGCTGCCGATTATCGCTGCGGGCGGGATCACCGAGGGGCGCCATGCGGCTGAGAAGATTGCCGCAGGGGCGAGCCTGGTGCAGATCTATTCGGGCTTCATCTATAAAGGCCCGGCGCTGATCCGCGAAGCGGTGGATGCCATCGCCGCGATGCCAAGGTAGTTTCGAGGGACATTTCGCGCATTGATGCAGGACAAGGGCATAAAAAAGGGCCCCTTCAAAGGGGCCCCTGGGCCGCAGCCCGCCGCCCGGATAGGGCGCGCATGGTGACTCGAATTCAGCGTCCTCGTTCAGCCAACGGCGTGATTTTCGTTGAGTCTATGAATGCCAGCGGTGCCGGTCATGCCATCCCAGTTGTCGCCGCGACCTTCGCGCCAGCCGTTGATCCAGGCTTGGCGTACAGAGGGTAGATTGAAGGGGCAAAGTTCGCGGGATTTGCCGGTGACCCCATACTGGTAGCCACGTGAATATGCTCTTTCCAACGGATCACGCTTAAGTCTTCTCATAGGGTGTTGCCCTCACTTGTTGACTGTAATGTCCCGTCGGCCTCTCCGAGGCCGGGCAGAATCGTTCTGCCGGTGTGCGCCCGCTGCCGGCGTCGCGGGCTGGAAGTGCCGCCCCGTTGCGGTGCGGCCTGAGATCAGTTCTAACGAATGCGAGTCACAGTGTGAATGATCGATTTGTCATAAGGACGTAACCTTTCCGAGGGTGAGGGGATAAGTAAATAAATGCGACTCAACCTTGTTTGTCGTTGAGCCCGCTATGATCAGGGTTTAGTCAACCTTGACGTCAATTGGCCAGCGTTGCTGGATGATCACAGTAATATTTGGTAATGCGACGAAGGGTCACATCTGAGCCCCACGTCCACGCAATTTTCATACTGCCCGACGATCAAAGCTTCTTGCGCCACCCGGCAAAGGTGTGATCGACCGGGCGGCCAGGCTTGGCGAGCGTTTCGCCGGGCCACCCGGACGCCTGCTGGAAAGGCGTCCGGGCAAACAGCGGCAGCCGATGCGTCGGCTTGCCATTTACCTAGCCAAAGGCTCTGGATTGCACATGTCGGACCGTTTCGAACTTTACCTTACCTGCCCCAAGGGTCTTGAAGGCCTGCTCGCCGAGGAGACCCGCCAACTGGGGTTGAATGAGGTGCGTGAGCACACCTCGGCCATTCGCGGCGATGCCGACATGGAAACCGCCTACCGCCTATGCCTCTGGTCGCGCCTGGCCAACCGCGTGTTGCTGGTGCTCAAGCGCTTCTCGATGAAAAACGCCGACGACCTGTACGACGGCGTACACGCCGTCGACTGGGCCGACCATCTGGCGGCCGATGGCACCTTGGCGGTGGAATTCAGCGGCCATGGCTCGGGCATCGACAACACCCATTTCGGCGCCCTCAAGGTCAAGGATGCGATCGTCGACAAGCTGCGCAACCGCGAAGGCCTGCGCCCGTCGGTAGAGAAGGTCGACCCGGATGTGCGCGTACACCTGCGCCTGGACCGCGGCGAGGCGATTCTGTCCCTCGACCTGTCCGGCCACAGCCTGCATCAGCGTGGCTATCGTCTGCAGCAGGGCGCTGCGCCCCTGAAGGAAAACCTGGCGGCGGCGGTGCTGATCCGCGCCGGCTGGCCACGCATCGCGGCCGAGGGCGGCGCCTTGGCCGACCCGATGTGCGGCGTGGGCACCTTCCTGGTCGAGGCGGCAATGATCGCCGCCGATATCGCCCCCAACCTCAAGCGCGAGCGCTGGGGGTTCAGCGCCTGGCTCGGCCATGTGCCGGCGCTGTGGCGCAAGGTACACGATGAGGCCCAGGCCCGTGCCCAAGCCGGCCTGGCCAAGCCAGCGCTGTGGATCCGCGGCTATGAGGCCGACCCGCGACTGATCCAGCCCGGGCGCAACAACGTCGAGCGCGCGGGCCTCGGCGACTGGGTGAAAATCTACCAGGGCGAGGTGGCCAGCTTCGAACCGCGTCCGGACCAGAACCAGAAAGGTCTGGTGATCAGCAACCCGCCGTACGGCGAGCGCCTGGGCGACGAAGCCAGCCTGCTGTACCTCTATCAGAACCTCGGCGAGCGCCTGCGCCAGGCCTGCATGGGCTGGGAGGCGGCGGTGTTCACCGGTGCGCCGGAGCTGGGCAAGCGCATGGGTATCCGCAGCCACAAGCAGTATGCCTTCTGGAACGGCGCGTTGCCGTGCAAGCTGTTGCTGTTCAAGGTCCAGCCCGACCAGTTCGTCACCGGTGATCGTCGTTCGGTCCAGGCCGAGGCGACTGAGGGCGAGCCTCGTCGTCAGGCCCCGGTGGCCAGTGAGCCGGCGCGCCTGTCGGAAGGCGCGCAGATGTTCGCCAACCGCCTGCAGAAGAACTTCAAGCAACTGGGCAAATGGGCTCGCCGCGAGAAGGTCGATTGCTACCGTGTATACGACGCTGACATGCCCGAGTATGCCCTGGCGGTCGATCTGTATCACGACTGGGTGCACGTGCAAGAGTATGCGGCGCCGCGTTCGATCGATCCGGACAAGGCCCAGGCACGTCTGCTCGATGCGCTGAGCGCGATTCCCCAGGCCCTCGGTGTCGATCCGCAGCGCGTGGTGCTCAAGCGCCGGGAACGCCAGACCGGCACCCGCCAATATGAGCGCCAGGCCACCGAAGGACGCTTCCAGGAGGTCAATGAGGGCGGCGTCAAGCTGCTGGTCAACCTCACCGACTACCTGGACACCGGGCTGTTCCTCGATCACCGCCCGATGCGCATGCGCATCCAGCGCGAGGCGGCGGGCAAGCGCTTCCTCAACCTGTTCTGCTACACCGCCACGGCCACCGTGCATGCAGCCAAGGGCGGCGCGCGCAGCACCACCAGCGTGGACCTGTCGAAGACCTACCTGGACTGGGCACGGCGCAACCTGTCGCTCAACGGTTTCTCCGAGCGCAACCGCCTGGAGCAGGGTGATGTCATGGCCTGGCTGGAGAATGCCCAGGACAGCTACGACCTGATTTTCATCGACCCGCCGACCTTCTCCAATTCCAAGCGCATGGAAGGGGTGTTCGACGTGCAGCGCGACCATGTGCAGCTGCTCGACCTGGCCATGGCGCGCCTGGCCCCGGGCGGTGTGCTGTACTTCTCCAACAACTTCCGCAAGTTCCAGCTCGACGAGCACCTGGCGACGCGGTACGTGTTGGAAGAGATCAGCGCCCAGACCCTGGACCCGGACTTCGCCCGAAACAACCGTATCCACCGCGCTTGGCAGCTGCGTCTGCGCTGAACCGACGAGGTACGTGGCACGCCTGCTGGCCAGTGGCTATAAATCAGGACAGGGCGGGACAATACGCAGGACGCTGACCTTGGTTGGAGTCCTCTATGTCGAACCCGGGCGTACCTGTGAAGCGGCTTGGCCTGGTCGGCGACGAGTTGTCGGCCTGGGGCGTGGCCCTGGCGGCGCTGGTCGCCGGGGCGTTGCTCACGGCGGCTCTGGCAATCGCCACCCAGACCTTCTACCAGCAGCAACTGCGCCAGCGCTTCGAGCTGCTGGCCAGCGAGCGCTACAGCCGTATCGCCGAGCGTTTCGAGGAACAGGCGCAGCGCCTGGATGGCCTGCGCCGGTTCTTCACCTATTCCACTGACATCACCCCCCGCGAGTTCGATGGCTACGCACGTCCTTTGCTGCATCGCACCCAAGCCTACTCCTGGGCACCGCGGGTAGAGGCGGCGCAGCGCGAGGACTTCGAGCGGCGCGCGAGTGCCTCGCTCGGCCAGCCTTACCAGATACGCGACCTGGACGACCACGGTGCTTGGCAGGCAGCGCCTGCGCGCGATCATTACTATCCGGTCCTGTACACCCAGGCGGCGAGCCGTCAGGCCCAGCCCTATGGTTTCGACCTGGGTGGACAGGTCCTGCGCGCCGCGACCCTGGCCCGGGCCGCGAGCCCCGGCAGCATGGCCGTGTCGGCGCCGCTGGACATGATCAATGTCCAGCCGGACTATACTCGTGGCCTGTTGATTGTCGCCCCGGTGTTCACTGATGGGGCGCCCAGGGATGAGCCTCCCCGGGGTTATGTCATGGCCTTGCTGAGTCTGCATCAGCTGATCGCCGAGAGCCTGCCGACGGTGGCCGACGACAACCTGGTGGTGCGCATTGTCGACCTGTCCACGGAGGGTGGGCACGAGTTGCTTTTTGATTCGGGGATGGCGCCAGTGCGCATGGGCTTTACCAGCAGTCACCTGTTGCATCTTGCCGATCACCACTACCAACTCGATATTCACCCCAGCCAGGGTTTTCTCGCCGCCAACCGCTCATCGGCGGTGCCGGTGGTGGCGTTGCTCGGCGGTCTGCTCAGTGTGTTGCTGGCGCTACTGCTGTACAGCCTGTTCAGTCAGCGCCAGCGCGCCCTGGGCCTGGTGGCTCGGCGCACCGCCGAGCTGCGCATCAGCGAGCAGTCATTGCGCGAAACCCACAACCAGTTGCGTAGCGTGCTCGATGCCGCGACTCAGGTGGCGATCATCGCCACCAGCCTGCGCGGAGTGATCGGTACGTTCAATGCGGGCGCCGAGCGCATGCTGGGCTATTCGGCCGGCGAAGCGCTGGGCCAATTGCGGCTGGAAGATCTGGTCTTGCCTGAAGAGTTGCACCAGCGGGCCCATGCCTTGAGCGTGCGCTTTGGTCGCGAGGTTGGCGCGGGTCAGGCGATGTTCGCCGAGACCGTGCAGGAGGGCGGCGCGGAGCCAGCGGACTGGACGCTGGTGCGCAAGGATGGCAGCCACCTGCTGGCCAATATGCTGGTAACGGCGGTGCTGGACGAGCAGGGGTTGTGGGTGGGCTACCTGGCGATCTGCATCGATGTCACCGAGCGGCGCCGGGTGCACGAGGCCTTGGCGGCCCGCGACCGGCTGCTGGAAAAGCTCAGTGCCGAGGTGCCTGGTGGGATCTACCAGTATCGCCTGAACGCCGATGGACATTCCTGTTTCCCCTACGCCAGCCAGGGCCTGCACGACATCTACGAGGTGGACCTGGCGTTGCTGCGCCAGGACGCCGCGGCGGTGTTCGAGCGCATCCATCCGGACGACCTGGAGCGAGTGCGGCGCTCGGTGCGTTACTCCGCCGAGTACCTGACGCCGTGGCGTGAGGAGTACCGGGTGTGCCTGCCACGGGCGGGGTTGCGTTGGGTGCGGGGGGAGGCAACGCCGGAGATCGGTGAGCACGGCAGCACGCTCTGGCATGGGTACCTGACCGATATCTCGGACCTCAAGCGGGTGGAGGAGGAGCTGCGGGCGTTGTCGGTGACCGATGCCCTGACTGGGATCTACAACCGGCGCTACTTCCAGGAGCGGCTGCGTAATGAACTGGATCGAGCGCAACGGGATGGGTTGGACCTGGCGGTGATCATGCTGGATATCGATCACTTCAAGCGAATCAACGATCAGTACGGGCATGCGGTGGGGGATCATGTGCTGCGCAGCCTGTGCCAACGGATCGGGCAGCGGTTGCGGCGCACTGATGTGTTTTGTCGGTTGGGGGGGGAGGAGTTCATGGTGTTGTGTCCGGGGAGCAATGCCGAGCAGGCGCGGATGTTGGCGCAGGAATTGTGGCAGGGGGTGCGGAGTGTGCCGGTGGAGGGGGTGGGGCGGGTGACGGCGAGCTTTGGTGTGGCGGGGTGGCGGGTTGGGGAGGGGGCGGATGCGTTGTTGTTGCGGGCGGATGCTGGGGTTTATGTGGCCAAGCAGG
Organism: Pseudomonas sp. P65(2024); assembly: GCF_057480955.1. NCBI lineage: Bacteria > Pseudomonadati > Pseudomonadota > Gammaproteobacteria > Pseudomonadales > Pseudomonadaceae > Pseudomonas > Pseudomonas sp. P65(2024). Next base: position 403,092 of record NZ_JBLIYX010000001.1, on the reverse strand, counting down.
GGGGGAGGGATCGGGTTGAGGGGGAGTTGTCTTGAGTTAAGCTTGGTCTGTTGTTTGATTGTTTGATTGTTTGATTGTTTGATTGTTTGTGTTGAAGGTTTTATGCGCATTCATTTTTGATGTCGACGCTTAGTCACCTTTGCGCCCTTACGGCCAGCCCTTTCAAGGTCTTGCGATTTTTGAGATATGACGTTTCCAGCTCAATATTGCCGGGGTCGCAAAGCGACCCCGGCAATTCCAAGTCGAACGCTAATTTTCAACACCTTGAAAGGGCTGGCCGTAAGGGCGAGAAGGTGACTATGCGTCACCATCGCCAATGAATGCGCTTACAACCCTCAAAACCACCACCCTGAAAGCCCAAGCCCACTCAAATCAAGGCATCACCCCAACAGTCCCATTCCCCGCCTTCGGCTGCCGGTAAAGATCCAGCAACACCTGGTCCAGCACCTGGGAAGCCCCCCAAGGCTTGGGATCATTGAGAATGGCCGCCACCGCCCAGGTGTGCCCGTTACTGTCCCGGCTGAACCCGGCAATCGCCCGCACGGTATTCAGGGTCCCGGTCTTGATGTGCCCTTCACCGGTCACGGCCGTGCGCTTGAGCCGCTTGCGCATGGTGCCGTCCATCCCTACCAGCGGCATCGAGCTGATGAACTCCGCCGCGTAAGGACTCTTCCAGGCCGCTTGCAACAGTGCCGCCATCTCGCGGGTGCTGACCCGCTCGGCACGGGACAGGCCCGAGCCGTTCTCCATCACCAGGTGCGGCGAAGTGATGCCTTTCTTGGCCATCCACTGTCGCACCACACGCTGGGCGGCACGGGCGTCGTCGCCGTCAGCGTCGGTGCGGAATTGCGCGCCAAGGCTCAGGAAAAGCTGCTGGGCCATGGTGTTGTTGCTGTACTTGTTGATATCGCGGATGACTTCGACCAAGTCCGGCGAGAAAGCGCGGGCCAACAGGCGAGCGCTCTTGGGCACGTTCTCGATGCGGTCACGGCCCTGGATGCTGCCGCCCAGCTCGTTCCAGATCGCCCGCACGGCGCCGGCCGCGTAGGTCGGGTGGTCCAGCAGTGACAAATAGGTCTGCGAGTTGCAGCCATCGGCGAGCTGGCCACTGATCGTCACGCTGACACCGTCCGGCTGGACTACCGGGTTGTAGCGCACATCGCCGGTGCACTGCTTGCCGGCCACGGCCTTGACCTGGTTGTCGATGCGGATGCTGGCGATCGGCGGCTCGACCGAGACATTGACCTTGCCACCGTCGTTGCGGGCGACGAAGCGCAGGGCTTTGAGGTTGACCAGCAAAGAGTCCGGCTTGACCAGGAACGGCTTGTTCTCGTCGCCGCCGTCGTCATCGAACTGCGGCAGGTTAGGCTGCACGAAGTGGCTACGGTCAAGGACCAGGTCGCCGGTCACGGTGCGCACACCGTTGGCGCGCAGATCGCGCATCAGCAGCCAGAGCTTCTCCATGTTCAGCTTGGGGTCGCCGCCACCCTTGAGGTACAGGTTGCCGTTGAGCACGCCATTGCTCAGGGTACCGTCTGTATAGAACTCGGTCTTCCATTGGAAGGTCGGCCCCAGCAGTTCCAGCGCGGCGTAGGTGGTGACCAGTTTCATGGTCGAGGCCGGGTTGACCGACACGTCGGCGTTGAACACGGTTGCCGTGCCCGGGCCATCCAGTGGCAGCATGACCAGGGACAGGGCAGAGTCCTGTAGCTTGTTGGTCTTGAGCGCCTGCTGCACCTTGGGTGGCAGGCTGGTGTTGACGGTGGCGGCCTGCACGGACAGCGAAAGGGGCAGGAACAGGCTGGCGAGCAGCAGTGGGCGGAGCGTCTTGATCATAAATGGACAAACCCTGCAGGCGAGGGGAAAAGACAACGGGGCTGTAGGAAGTGATGGCCCCAGGACAAAATGTAGTGCGCATTATGCCCCAAGCAGAACGTGCATGGGCTTCATTCGACGGAAAAGCGCCGTTAGGCGCCGGAAACTGGTAAAGTGCCGCGCGTAATTAATTGAGAGGATTGTTTCATGGCTACCAACCGTTCCCGTCGCCTGCGCAAGAAACTGTGCGTGGACGAATTCCAGGAGCTGGGTTTCGAACTGAACCTGGACTTCAAGGAAGACCTGTCCGATGAAGCCATTGATGCCTTCCTCGACGCTTTCCTGGCTGAAGCCATGGATGCCAACGGCCTGGACTACGTCGGCGGTGACGACTTCGGCCTGGTCTGCAAGGCTACCCGCGGTTCGGTCAGCGAAGAACAGCGCGCCGCTGTCGAAGCCTGGCTGAAAGGCCGCAGCGAACTGACCAAGATCGAAGTCAGCCCGCTGCTGGACGCCTGGTACCCGGAAAAACCGGTCAATCCGGCTTCCTGATCAATAAGGGCGGTACGGCCTGTACCACCCTTATTTGGCTTCGGCCAGGCGCTCCCGCTGCCTGGCCAGGGCCTTCTCCACGCGGCGCATGTGCCGCGCCAGCACCTGGCGACGCCTTTTCAGTTCTGCCTGTGACAAGTTCGTCTCCTCCAGCGCTTCACACGCTTCGATCAATGCCTGCGCATCCAGCATTCGCCCCGCGCTGAGGATCTTGTGTGCCTGTAGCGACAGCTCGGCACCTTCACGTTGCGGATCTATGGCCATCAGAATTTTCAGGTCCTGGCGCAGGCTCAGAAGCAAAGTGTCGAGAATGCGGTCGCGATCGGCGAGGTTGTCGCCGACGATCACGGACAGGCCTTCAAGGTCGAAGCGTGGGGGCGGGGCAGACTTGCCGTGGTCCTGTCGGGGGATCCGTACAATGCCCTTCAGGCGTTGCCCCAGCACTTGCAGGCCGATGGGCTTGAGCAGGCAGTCGTCCATGCCGGCGTCGAGACACTGCTGACGCACCTCGGGCTGGGCATTGGCGGTGTAGCCCAGGATGGTACAGCGTGGCCGATCCTGCAGGCGCTCTTCCATGCGCACAGCTCTGGCCAGTTGGTAGCCATTCATCTGCGGCATGTTGCAATCGACGATGAGTACATCGAAGCAGCCCTCGCGCCATTTGCGCAACCCTTCGCATCCCTCTTCGGCACTTTCCTGGCTCAACCCCAGGTAGTTCAGTTGCTGGGCCATCAACAGCAGGTTGGCCGGGTGGTCGTCTACCACCAGGATGTTCAACTGCTGCTCGGGTTGCAGGATGTCCGTGGCGAGTCGCGGCAGGACCGCTACTGATTCGACACATTGCAAGGGCATCACCAAGCGCACGCGGGTACCGACACCCTGCAGGCTCTGCAGGGTGAGCTCGCCGCCCATCATCGCGCACAGATCGCGGCTGATGACCAGCCCGAGCCCGGTGCCGGCTCGGGCACCGACGCTATGGGGGTTGGCTTGCACGAAGGGAGAGAACAGGCGCGGCAGGTCTTTCTCGTGGATCCCGATACCGCTGTCACGGACTTCGAGGTCGAGCGTCGGCAAGTCTTGCTCGCAGTCGTTGCGCACCCTGGCGGTGATGCGCACCTGTCCTTGTTCAGTGAACTTGATCGCATTGCTCACCAGGTTCGACAGCACCTGCTTGAAACGCAGCGGGTCAAGCATCGCATGGCAGCGTGCCTCGCTGGCGATCACGATGTCCAGTACCAGGCCCTTGTGTCGGGCCAGGCCATCGAACACACGTCCTACCGACTCGATCAGGGCCGCGAGGTCTACAGGTTCGGGGGCCAGGGACATTTGTCCTGACTCGATACGGGCGATGTCCAGGATGTCGCCGATCAGCCCCAGCAGGTCACTGGCCGAATGATGGGCGACCTCCAGCGCCGGGCGGTCCAGCTTGCCCTGATCGGCATGTCTAAGGGCCAGCTCAAGCATGCCGATGAGTGCGTTCATCGGAGTACGGATCTCATGGCTGATGGTGGCCAGGAAAGTGCTCTTGGCTCGGTTGGCATCATCGGCCTGCTGCTTGGCCAGGCGCAGGTCCTGGACCAGGTTGCGGCGTTCGCTGATGTCGATCCAGCCACCGATGATGCCTTGCATTTCGCCCAGCGAATCGCGGTAGGGCAGGATCCAGTGATAGATCGTCAGGTCGCGGTCCTTCAGGCGCAGCGGGCGGTCGAGAATCAACGGCTTACCCTGCGCCATTACCCGCTGGTAGTCGTCCTGGACTTGGAGTGTGTAGTCGCAGTCGCTGTAGGGCGCATCCTCCAGGCGTTTGCCCAGAACCTGCTCGAGGTCGGCGCCGACCGCCTGCAGGTAGCTGTCGTTGCAGCTTTGCAGGCGTCCTTCACGATCGCGTACATACATCGGATGAGGCGTGCCGTTGAGCAACGCGCCCATGAACTCCAACTGGTCGTTCAGCGCCCGCTCGGCCCGCTGGCGCTGTTTGATCTGGCGGCGCAGCCGGGCATTCCATACCAGTGCGAGCACCAACAGGACGGCAATCACCCCCACCACCTGCAGGATTACCCGACGGTAGTTGCGCCAGTAGGCGTCGTCCTGCAGGCCGTGGTCCCGCCAGCGACTGTTGATCACGCCCAGTTCCTCCGGCGAAATGCTCAGCAATGCTTTGTCGAGTATTGCACCCAGTTCGCTGGCGTCAGCGGCGGTCGCCATGGAGAACGCCGCTGGCTCCGTGCCCACGGTGCTGCGGATGACCAGATCGTTGCTGGTAGCGAGCATGTGGTTGGCATCGATCAGGGTGGCGATCGCCGCATCCACCGCGCCGCTGCCGAGCAGCACCATGGAGTAGTAGGTGCTTTCGGTGGCGACCTGGTGGATGCCTGGGTGGCGTGTCGTCAGCAGGGTGGCCACCGTGCTGTCGCGAGGCACGGCGACACGCTTGCCCTTGAGTTGCTTCAGGCTGCTGGGTTGGTCGTTGCCGGTGTGGCTGACCAGCACATAGGCGCTTTCCAGGTAGGGGCGGCTGACCTGCAGTGGATTGACCCGACGGGCATCGGTGGAGAGGCTGGCGATGATGTCGGCACGACCAGACTCAAGCTGGTCGATCATGTCGCCATCGCCACTCGCGCGACGAATCTCGAAGCGCAGGCCGGTACGCAGGCGGATCAGTTCGAGCAGGTCGGCGACAATGCCTCGCAGGCGGTCATTGTTGTCGAAGAATGTCAGGGGGGCTGCAGTATCGTTGACCACCACCCGCATGATCGGGTGCTCGCTCAGCCACTTTTCCTCGCGTGCCGATAGCTGTAGCTTGCGGTCAGTCAGCAGGCTGCCGCTGCTGGCACTCCAGCGCTTGAAGATGTCGTTGCGGGTGGCGTTGGGCTGGGCGTCGAGCGCGGCGTCCACCAGGGACTGAAGGATGCGCGCGTCCTCGCGCATGGCAAAACTGAAGCCCACGGCTTCGTGCTTACCGAAGTTGGCCATGCGCAGGTGCGGCAGGTGGCCCTGACTGATCAGGTAATGAGTAGAGATGGTGTCACCGATGAACACGTCGGCCTGCTCGAAGGCCACGGCATTCAGTGCCTGTGTGGACGACTCGAAGGTAAGTAACTCGGCCTTTGGATAGTTGGCGCGGATCTCCCCGGGCGGCAGGTAGTGATACAGCATGCTCAGGCGCATGCCTGCGAGACCGGTGTCCAGCGCCCGGGTTTCATCCTCGCGGGTTACCAGCACCGGTTGGTCAATGGCGTAGGGGAGCGACAATGCAAGACCCTGGGTCACCGCCTCATAGCCGTTGGCGCTACCCAGCAGGTCGATATGGCCGCTTTTCAGTGCGGCGACCGCGGCCGGCCGGCTGGGAAAACGCTGCACCCGGACCGGCAGGCCCAAGGCGCTGCCGACCAGGCCGGCGTAGTCGGCGGTCAGTCCTTGGTACTCGCGCCCACCGGTTGCAATGTCGAATGGTGGGTAGTCGGGAGCCGAGGTACCCAGTACCAGTTCCTGGCGCTCTGCGAGCCATTCGCGCTGGGCGGGTGTCAGGGACGGCTGGACGGAAGCAGGCGCCGAGCGGCTGAGCAGGGTATAGGTCCGGCCCGTGTCGACGGTCACGCCGGCGCCTTGCAGTGGCGTACCCAGCCCGAGGCAGAGCAGCGATGTAACGATACACCTCCACATCATGACCTCAGACCAGCGCGTTGCGCTTGGCGACGTCGATCAACTCCACCAATGTGCTGGCGCGCAACTTGTGCATCAGGCGTTTCTTGTAGGTGCTGACAGTCTTGTTGCTGAGGAACATGCCCTTGGCGATCTCCTTGTTGCTGCGTCCCTGAGCAAATAGTTGCAAGACCATGAGTTCCCGGTCGTTGACTTGGCGAAACAGCTCCAGCTCCTGGTTGCTACCTGTTGGAGGTGGATTGAGCGCCTGGCTGGGAAAATAGTTATATCCCGACAGTACGGCCTTGATGGCGCTGAGCAATTCACTGAGGTCTTCCTGTTTGCACACATACCCGGCAGCGCCGGAATGCATGCAGCGCACGGCGAACAGGGCCGGTGCTTGGGCGGTCAGTACCAGAACCTTCAGCGGAATGGCCATGGCCTGCAGGCGCGAAAGCATTTCCAGACCGTCCAGCTTGGGGATGCTGATGTCGAGGATAACCAGATCGGGCGGGGTTTCACGGATAATCTGCATGGCGTCCACGCCATTGTCCGATTCACCGACTACCTTGTATCCCTGGTTTTCCAGCAACATCCGTATTGCCAGGCGTATGACGGGATGGTCATCAACTATAAAGACTGAGTGCATATTCAACATTCCATGCTGCGCGTGAAGGCAGCCGGCACATTAGCTCAGTTGAATGTCGACGGGCAGGGAAGTGGTTGCCAAATCGGGGATATAGGAATTTACTTACAGCACTTACGAAGCATTGCTACGAGTGATGTGGATGTTGGTAGGGATTTATCAGGATTTGATCGTTTTTGTCGGTGTTGTTGGTGGACGTGTTTAATATCAAGCGATATTGCGTGGGAAATTTCACGCATATTAAACGTCGGTGGCAAACAGACGCCTGCCACCTCGTCCCGTCATTACTTCGGACTTGAGCGCCCGGTCATTTCCAGCGCCATTTCGCTGGCGTAGCTGTCGGTCATCCCGGCGATGAAGTCGATCATGCGCAGGAAGGCGCTGTGCAGCGAACCGTAAGGGTCGGGAGCGTTGTTGCCGATCAGGTCCAGAACCCGCCGGCTCTTGAAGGACGGAACGCGGCCGCCATGCTGTTCCAGCGCCGCGCCACAGAAGGTGTTGAGCAGGATCTCCAGGGTCGTGTACGCTCCGATCTCGTGAAGGGTCTTGCGTTTGTCCTGGAAGATTTTCTTGCGTGCCATGTCCTTGGCCTGCAGCACGCAGCGTTGCGCCGGCCCGTGCATGTGCTCGACCAGGTCGCCCGTCAGCCGGCCAACGAGCAGGGCCTGCTGCTGTTCGACGAAGGCCTGGGCGGCGGCGTTGGTCAGGTGCTCGATGGCTTTGCCGCGCAGGATCGCCAACTTTCGCCTGCGCGATTCACCGGGCCCCAGCAGGCGATAGGTTTCCGGTAGATCGTCGCCCACCAGGTCCAGCAGCAGAGCCTCGACCTCTGCGTACTGCAGCAAGTCCATCTCCAGCCCGTCCTCGAGGTCGATCAGGGCGTAGCAGATGTCGTCCGCGGCCTCCATCAGATACACCAGCGGGTGACGGGCCCAGCGTTGGTGCTCTAGCTGCGGCAGGCCTAGCTTGCCGGCGATCTGCTCGAGCAGCCCCAGTTCGCTCTGGTAACAGCCGAACTTGTGCTTCTTATAGCCCAAGGCATCCGCGTGACGTGCCGCCCATGGGTACTTGAGGTAGGCGCCAAGGGTGGCGTAGGTAAGGCGCATGCCACCGTCAAACTGGTGGTATTCGAGCTGGGTGAGCACGCGAAAGCCCTGGGCGTTGCCTTCGAAGTTGAGAAAGTCGGCGCGCTGGTCGTCACTCATGTCGTCCAGCCAGCCACGCCCGGCCGCCTGCTGGAACCAATGACGGATGGCGTCCTCGCCGGAGTGGCCGAACGGCGGGTTGCCGATGTCATGGGCCAGGCAGGCCGACTGCACGATCATTCCCAGATCGCTCGGCTCGCACCAGGCCGGCAGTTGCTCGCGCAGGGTCTCGCCGACGCGCATGCCTAGCGAGCGACCGACGCAGCTGACCTCCAGGGAGTGGGTCAGGCGTGTGTGGATGTGATCGTTGCTGGATACCGGGTGCACCTGGGTCTTGCGCCCCAGGCGACGGAACGCGCCAGAGAAGGTGATGCGGTCGTGATCTTTGTGGAACGGGCTGCGGCCAAGCTCCTCGGGGCTGTAAAGAGCTTTGCCCAGTCGTTCGCGGGTTAGCAGGGTGTGCCAGTCCAAGGCGTGTTCTCCCATCGTAGAGTCGGGATAGCTTCCTGCGTCCGGCGCGCCCGTGCAAGCGTCGGGCGCACCTTGGCTTCAGGGGCGGCGGCTGTTACCGAGGAACAGGCGGATCAATGGAACCAGGCTGGTCCCCACCCGAATCAAGCGCGTCAGGTTGCCGCTGCGCACGCCCTTGCCGGTGAGAAAACCCAGGGCAACGACGGCGCCGATGCCCCACAGTGAGCCATGCTTGACCCCAAGGCCCTCGCCGAACGAGTTGCCCATCCCGCGCAGGCGGCGGACCGGTTCAAGCAACTGGCCGGACTCGTGGCGGATTTCCTGGCGGTGCATTTCCATGCGCAGGCGCAGCAGCGCCTTGCGCAGCTCGCGCGGGTTACGGGTGTTGGGCAGTTCGGGCAGACTCATGGCAGCAGGCGCTCCCGATCTTTGGCCAACTCCTGGAGGGTGGCGTTGAACGGCGAGGACTCATCGAACACCGCGGCCTTAAGACGCAGGCCGCAGTATAGCGCGGCGACCCCGTAGAACACGCACAGGCCGATGATCCCGGCCAGGCGATAGCTGTCCCACAGCAGCACCAGCAGCAGGCCCGACAGCGCGGTCAGCAGCAGCAGGGCGAACACCAAGGCCAGGCCCGCGAACAACAGCAGGCTGAGGGTGCGGGCCTTTTGCTCCTGCAACTCGATGCCGAACAGCTCGATATGGCTGTGCAGCAGACCCAATATGGCCGCGCCCAGGCGCCGACCGGAGGCGCCCGTGCCGATGGCGTCGTTATCCATGCCGGCTCCTCAGCGCTTGGCCAGCAGGCCGATCAGCAGGCCGACGCCGGCGGCGATGCCAATGGCCTGCCACGGGTTCTCCTGTACGTACTGTTCGGCGTTGCCAAGGGCCGCTTGGCCGCGGGCACGCACCGAATCCTGGGTCAGTTGCAGGGTCTCGCGGGCCTGCACCAGGCGTTCGTGGATCTGCTCGCGCAGTTCGTCAGCCTGGTCGCCGGCCAGGTTGGCGGTGTCGGCGAGCAGCTTCTCGGTGTCGCGGACCAAGGCCTGGAAGTCAGCCATCAATATTTCCTGTGCAGTCTTTGCCGATTTGCTGGCCATGGAGGGGCCTCCCTGTGAATGTGTACTGGCTATTTCGAGTGATCGGTGCCGCGGAAGGTTCAGCGGAATATGTTGGTACAGCGCTTGCTAAAAAGCGGTGCGTGTCCGCCAAGACTTGCGCCGAAACCATGCGCCAGCGCTGCGGATACCGCTAAACCTTAACTCAATCCACGACAAACCCAAGAAAAAACCACGCAGGTTCCGCCCGGTTCACCGAAACAGGGCAGGGGCCTGGCACCGATCCGGTGCACGGATGCCGGTTCTTGAACTGTCCTGGTGCCTTTTTGCAGGTCTGCCACTTCATGGAAAACATGCACAGCGCGATGGACTCACTGGTCCATGGCTCCAACACCTTGTTCATCCTCATGGGCGCGATCCTGGTCCTGGCCATGCACGCGGGGTTCGCCTTTCTCGAGGTTGGCACGGTGCGGCACAAGAACCAGGTCAACGCCTTGTCGAAGATCATCAGCGACTTCGCCATCTCGGCTCTGGTGTATTTCTTCATCGGTTACTGGGTCGCATACGGCGTGAGTTTCCTGCAGCCGGCGGCGACCCTGGCCAACGATCACGGCTATGCCCTGGTCAAGTGCTTCTTCCTGCTGACCTTTGCCGCAGCCATTCCGGCGATCATCTCCGGCGGTATCGCCGAGCGCGCCCGCTTCGCGCCGCAACTATGCGCGACGGCATTGATCGTGGCGTTCATTTACCCGTTGTTCGAAGGCGTGGTGTGGAATGGCAACTTCGGCTTGCAAGCCTGGTTGCAGGCGCGTTTCGGTGCGCCGTTCCATGATTTCGCCGGTTCCGTGGTGGTGCACGCCATGGGTGGCTGGTTGGCGCTGGCGGCGGTGCTGCTGCTCGGTGCGCGGCGGGGCCGCTACCGCGACGGGCGCCTGGTGGCGTTCGCGCCGTCGAGTATTCCATTTCTGGCGCTGGGTTCGTGGATCTTGATCATCGGCTGGTTCGGCTTCAACGTCATGAGTGCGCAGACCCTGCAGGGGGTGAGTGGGTTGGTGGCAATCAACTCGCTGATGGCGATGGTTGGCGGCACGTTGTCGGCCTTGTTGGCCGGGCGCAACGATCCGGGCTTCCTGCACAACGGCCCGTTGGCAGGCCTGGTGGCGGTGTGCGCGGGGTCCGACCTGATGCACCCGGTGGGCGCGCTGGTCACCGGGCTGGTGGCCGGTGGACTGTTCGTCTGGTGCTTCACCGCCGCGCAGAATCGCTGGAAGATCGACGACGTGCTGGGGGTGTGGCCATTGCATGGCCTGTGCGGCGTGTGGGGTGGCATCGCCTGCGGTGTGTTCGGCCAGGCAGCCCTGGGTGGGTTGGGCGGCGTCAGCCTGGTCAGCCAGCTGCTGGGAAGCCTGGCGGGCGTGCTGGTGGCGCTGGCCGGGGGTTTTGCCGTGTATGGCCTGATCAAGGCGCTGCATGGCCTGCGCCTGAGTCACGAAGAGGAGTTCCAGGGGGCGGACCTGGCCGTGCACAGGATCGGCGCCACTAGTCAGGATTGAGCCAGGTCAGGTGCGCGCCGGCGGGCTCGGACCTAGAATGAGCATCCATTCATGCGAATTACGGATGTCTGCATGCTCCCTGAAACCCAGTTGTTCGGCACCGTGGGGTGCCACCTGTGCGAAGTGGCCGAGGCCGTGCTGATGCCTCTCGTCGAGCACGGTCTGCTGGTCGAGCTGGTCGATATCGCCGACAGCGAGGCACTGTTCGAACGCTACGGGCTGAGCATCCCGGTGCTACGCCGTTGCGACACCGGTGCCGAGCTGGGCTGGCCGTTCGATGCCGAGCAGGTGGTGGCCTTCCTCGGCTGAGTCGCACATTGACGAGCAGGGGTCTCGCTCCGTATGCTGTATATAAATACAGTATTCGAGGTGAAGCCATGCTCAATGTCGAGCAACTCAAGTACAGCATCAATCACATGGCTCCCGAGCGTGTGTACGAGGCCGTGCTGGAACTGCGCCTCGACGGCATCGTCACCGACGAGCGCACGCCGTTCGGCAAGGTGCATTTCAATACCTGCTTCGCCGAGATCGAGGCGCTGTTCCAGCGCGCTGGCTTCCACCGTCCGCTGGACGTGGTGGGCTACCAGGGCCTGAGCTACGCCCTCTACGATCCGGGGCGCTGGGACGCGGTACAAGTGTTGCGCTGGCTCAAGGCGCGCTGCGAGCCGGTCAGCGAGGCTGGTTGAGGGGCGCGAGCTGGGGGATAATGCCTGCCCCGCAGAACCGAGCCCGACGATGACCACGCCTTTCGACCCCTCCCGCCAGCAAGCCAGTACAGTATGCCTGCCTCCGGGCCTCTGGACGACTGTGCTTGACTGTCTGTGTGATCATTTCAAGGGCATCGACCGTGAGCAATGGCTCGACCGCTTCGCCCGTGGTCGGGTGTTGAATGCCGACGGCCAGCCCATTGCGGCGGATACGCGCTACCGGCAAGGCATGCGCCTGCACTATTTCCGTGAAGTACCCAATGAAAAAGTGATCCCGGTGCAGGAAAAGATCCTGCATGTCGACGAGCACCTGGTGGTGGCGGACAAGCCGCACTTCCTGCCGGTCACCCCCACCGGCGAGTACGTCGAACAGACGCTGCTGCGCCGGCTCATCCGGCGTCTGGACAACCCGCACCTGGTGCCGCTGCACCGCATCGACCGACACACCGCCGGGTTGGTGCTGTTTTCCGCCAACCCGCAAAGCCGTGGCGTCTATCAGCGCCTGTTTCCCGAGCGACGCATCGACAAGCACTACCAGGCCATCGCCGCAGCCATGCCGCAGCATGACTACCCGCTGGTGCACCGCAGCCGCCTGGTGCATGGCGAGCCGTTCTTTCGCATGCATGAAGTGGAAGGGGCCGATAACAGTGAAACTCATGCCTGTGTGCTGGAGAAAAACGGCGAGCTGTGGCGCTATGGCCTGTCACCGGTCACCGGCAAGACCCACCAGTTGCGGGTGCACATGGCGGCGTTGGGCGCGGGGATCTGCAACGATCCGTTCTATCCGCAGCTGGTCAACGAGCAGGATGATTACGCACGGCCACTCAAGCTGCTGGCCCACAGCCTGCGCTTCGAGGATCCGTTGACGGGTGAGGTGCGGTATTTCGAGAGCCGGCTGACGCTCGACTGGTAAACGCATCGCGGGGCAAGCCCGCTCCCACAAATCCTGTGCAGAGTGCCAGACCTGTGGGAGCGGGCTTGCCCCGCGATGGTGTCTACCGGTTTCAGCGGTTGAAGCGTTCCACCAGCGAGTACTGGGTACCCGCGGTGCTGGTCAGTTCTTCGCTGAGCAGCGCCGAGCGCTGGGCCTGGCCGGAGGTCTGATCGGCCAGGTCGGCAATGGTGCTGATGTTGCGGCTGATCTCCTCGGCCACCGCGCTCTGCTCTTCGGTGGCGGCGGCGATCTGGGTCGCCATGTCGGTGATGTTGGCCACGGCCTCGCTGATGCCTACCAACGCCTGGTCGGCCTCCATCACCCGCTCGACACCTTCCTGGGCCTGGCGGTGGCCGGTCTCCATGGTCTGCACCGCGTTGTTGGCGGTCTGTTGCAGCTTGGCGATCAGGGTGTGGATCTGCCCGGTGGATTCGGCGGTGCGCTGGGCCAACTGACGGACCTCGTCGGCGACCACGGCAAAGCCGCGGCCCATCTCGCCGGCGCGTGCCGCTTCGATGGCGGCGTTGAGCGCCAGCAGGTTGGTCTGGTCGGCGATGCCCTTGATCACATCGACCACGCCGCCGATCTCGTCGCTGTCCTTGGCCAGCTGGGTGACGGTCAGCCCGGTCTCGCCCACGGCGGCGGACAGCCGCTCGATGGCGTCACGGGTTTCACCGGCGATGTTACGGCCCTGGCTGGTCAGGCGATTGGCTTCCTGGGTGGCGTCAGCGGTGCGCTGGACATGGTTGGCCACTTCCTGGGTGGTGGCGGCCATCTGGTTGACGGCGGCGGCGACCTGCTCGGTTTCCACCCGCTGGCGCTCCAGGCCCGAGGAACTCTGGTGGGCCAAGGCGTCGGACTGGCGTGCCTGGTCGCTGAGCTGCTCGGCGCTGTCCTGCAGGCGGGTCAGGCAGGTCTTCATCCGTGCGTCCTGGCTGAGCATGGCCATTTCCAGGCGTGCCTGGACACCGCGGCTGTCGGTGTACATCTGCGCGATCAGCGGATCGGAAGTGGTCTGTTCGGCCAGGCGCAGCAAGCGCTTGAGGCCGCGCTGCTGCCAGCTCAGGCCGAGCAGGCCGAGCGGCACCGACAGGCCGGCGGCCAGGGCGAAGCCCCAGGAGTGACCGAGCCAGTTGCCGATCAGGAAGCCGATCTGGCTGACCAGGATGAACGGCAGCCAGTCCTGTAGCACCGGCAGCCACTTGTCGCGTTTCGGGATGGCCGAGCGGCCCTGGTTGATGCGCTGGTACAGCGCCTCGGCGCGACGGATCTGCTCGGCGGTGGGCTTGACCCGCACCGACTCATAACCAATTACCTGGTTGTTGTCGAAGATCGGCGTGACGTAGGCATTCACCCAGTAATGGTCGCCCGACTTGCAGCGGTTCTTGACGATGCCCATCCACGGCAGGCCTTGCTTGAGGGTCTGCCACATGTGGGCGAACACGGCCGGCGGCACATCGGGATGGCGCACAAGGTTGTGCGGCGCGCCCATCAATTCCTCGCGGGTGAAACCGCTGATCTCGATGAAGGCATCGTTGCAGTAGGTGATCACGCCCTTGGCGTTGGTGGTGGAGATCAACCGCTGCTGGGCAGGGAAAGTCCGTTCTCTCTGGGTAATCGGCTGGTTGTTACGCATTGGCTGTTCAATCCGCAAGGCTTTCGACGGGTATCGGCAAGCCTCTGGTTTTATTGAATGAATATTTAACTGGCTTGATCTGGGGCAAGGTGGCATCAGTGCCGCTGAGCTAATGCAGCCCACCTGATCGCAGCCGTTGCCGCCAATATTGCAGTTTTCTTTATAAATGATGACGAATAGGTCTGATCATGACCGATTGTTCAATGCGGGGCCAGCATCGGGTAGCTGAAAGCGGCGAAGTGCGCCAGGTTGACGCAGGTGTGGCAAAGCACCGCCGTCGCCAACCCGCCATGGCGATAGGCCAGACCATACCCCACTCCGGCCAGGGTCGCCAGGTAGAACCATTGCCAGCCACCGGCCAGGTGCGCAAGGCCGAACAACAGCGCGGCCACCAGCAACGCCAGCCCCTCGTGCCTGAACAGACGTTGCAGGCCGCCCTGGATGTAGCCACGGAACAGCAGTTCCTCGGTCAGGCTTACCAGTAGCAGGTTGTTCAGCAGCCACAGCCAGGCCTGGTCGGGCCATTTCGGTGCCCAGGCCACCATGCCCAGGGCCCAGGCGCCGCCCAGGCAGGCGAGCAGGGTCAGGGGCAGGGTCAGCGCCAGGCCCGGCAACAGGCCGCGTGGGCGCAGCATGATCAGCCACGGGCAGGCCAGCAGCAACCACAGGCCGATCAGGGGCTTGTCGAGGTTGAGGTACAGGGAGAAGGGCACGGCGCCTTCGCTGAGCACGGCCTTGTCGATCACCTTGGCGCTGTGGAAGCCGGGTAGCCAGTGCAAGGCCAGGGCGATGGCCAGGAGGATGAACAACAGGTGGCCGAGGCTTTGTTGCCAGCGTACCGGACGTCGAGCGAGCAGGGCACTGCACAGCAGGGCGAGCAAGGCGGGCAGGGCAGCGAGACCGAGGCTGCCGTAGGTCAGGGCGATCGCATAGCCGAGGGCGAGCAGGATCAGGGCGATCCAATGGGGAAGAGGCATGACATTTCCTTAGTGCCGGTGAATCCGAGGAGGGTAGGACTCCTCGTTTGGCCGTCAGGACACCTGAAATCAGCCACGCGGGGCAAGCCCCCACATTGCGTGGGAGCGGGCTTGCCCCGCGATGGGGCCTTACCCTGCGATCAATTGCCGCAGCACATAATGAAGGATCCCTCCCGACTTGAAGTACTCCACCTCATTGAGGGTATCGATCCGGCACAGTACCTCGATCTGCTCCTGGCGTCCGTCCTCGCGGGTAATGCGCACCGGCAGGCTCATGCCCGGGCGGATCTGCGCGCCGCCAAGGCCCAGCACATCGATGCGTTCCTTGCCGGTCAACCCGAGGCGCTTGCGGTCGTCGCCAGCCTTGAACTGCAACGGCAGCACGCCCATGCCCACCAGGTTGGAGCGGTGGATGCGCTCGAAGCTTTCCGCCAGCACCGCCTTGACCCCCAGCAGGTTGGTGCCCTTGGCCGCCCAGTCGCGGCTGGAGCCGGTGCCGTATTCCTGTCCGGCAATCACCACCAGCGGCGTGCCATCCTGCTGGTAGCGCATGGCGGCATCGTAGATCGACAGTTTCTCGCCCGTGGGTACGTACAGTGTGTTGCCACCTTCCTCGCCACCGAGCATCTCGTTGCGGATGCGGATGTTGGCGAAGGTGCCGCGCATCATCACCTCATGGTTGCCGCGCCGTGAGCCGTAGGAGTTGAAGTCCCGCGGTTCC
Organism: Pseudomonas sp. P65(2024); assembly: GCF_057480955.1. Lineage (NCBI taxonomy): Bacteria > Pseudomonadati > Pseudomonadota > Gammaproteobacteria > Pseudomonadales > Pseudomonadaceae > Pseudomonas > Pseudomonas sp. P65(2024). The sequence continues at coordinate 387,235 of NZ_JBLIYX010000001.1, read as the reverse complement.
ACGCCCTTGCCGCGCAGGTAGCGGCCGGCCGGGCTGTCGGCCTTGATGTTGCCAGCCGGGGAGATATGGTCTGTGGTCACCGAGTCGCCGAGCAGGGCAAGGATGCGCGCGCCGTGGATATCGCCGATTTCCGGCAGTGGACCACTGATGTCGTCGAAGAACGGCGGGTGCTGGATATAGGTGGAATCGTCCTGCCAGACATAGGTGGCCGCCTTGGGCACCTCGATGGCCTGCCATTGGGCGTCGCCGGCGAATACTTCGGCGTATTCCTTGTGGAACATGCGCGTGTCGACATTGCCCACGGCCTCGGCGATCTCCTGCTGGCTGGGCCAGATATCGCGCAGGTACACGGGCTTGCCATCCTTGCCGGTGCCCAGCGAGTCCTGGGTCAGGTCGACGCGCACGCTGCCGGCCAAGGCGTAGGCCACCACAAGCGGCGGCGAGGCCAGCCAGTTGGTCTTGACCAATGGGTGCACCCTGCCTTCGAAGTTGCGGTTGCCCGACAGTACCGAAGCCACGGTGAGGTCGGCGCTGCCGATGGCCTTCTCGATCGCCTCGTCCAGGGGGCCGGAGTTGCCGATGCAGGTGGTGCAGCCATAGCCGACCAGGTCGAAGCCGAGCTGATCCAGATAAGGCGTGAGACCGGCGGCCTTGAAGTAGTCCGTCACCACCTTGGAGCCTGGGGCCAGCGAGCTCTTGACCCAGGGCTTGCGGGTCAGGCCCTTCTCCACGGCTTTTTTCGCCACCAGCCCGGCGGCCATCATCACGCTGGGGTTGGAGGTGTTGGTGCAGGAGGTGATGGCGGCGATCACCACGGCGCCGTCGCGCAAGGTGTGGGTCTGGCCGGCATGGCTGTAGTCGATCTCGCCGGCCTGGTCGGCATTGCCCACCGCCACCCCACCACCGCCTTCGCTTTCCAGGCGACCGACCTCCTTGGCCAGGGGTTTGGGCTGCAGTTCGATGAAGTGGTCGAAGGCCTGGGCGACCTGGCCCAGAGCAACCCGGTCCTGCGGCCGCTTGGGCCCGGCGAGGCTGGCTTCGACGTCGTTCATGTCCAGTGCCAGGGTGTCGCTGAACAGCGGCTCCTGGCCTGGCAGGCGCCACAATCCCTGGGCCTTGCTGTAGGCCTCGACCAGTTGCACGGCCTCTTCGGGGCGTCCGGACAGGCGCAGGTAGTCCAGGGTCACCTGGTCCACCGGGAAGAAACCGCAGGTGGCGCCGTACTCAGGGGCCATGTTGGCAATGGTGGCGCGGTCGGCCAGCGGCAGGTCGGCCAGGCCGTCGCCGTAGAACTCGACGAACTTGCCCACCACGCCCTTCTTGCGCAGCATCTGTGTCACCGTCAGCACCAGGTCGGTGGCGGTGATGCCCTCGCGCAGCTTGCCGGTGAGCTTGAAGCCGATGACCTCGGGGATCAGCATCGACACCGGCTGGCCGAGCATCGCCGCCTCGGCCTCGATACCACCGACGCCCCAGCCGAGCACGCCCAGGCCGTTGATCATGGTGGTGTGCGAGTCGGTGCCGACCAGGGTGTCGGGGAAGGCGTAGGTGCGGCCGTCCGCCTCACGGGTCCACACGGTGCGCCCCAGGTACTCGAGGTTGACCTGGTGGCAGATGCCGGTGCCCGGCGGTACCACGCGGAAATTGTCGAAGGCGCTCTGGCCCCAGCGCAGGAAGGCGTAGCGCTCGCCGTTGCGTTGCATCTCGATGTCGACGTTCTGAGCGAAGGCATTGGGGCTGGCGTAACGGTCGACCATCACCGAGTGGTCGATCACCAGGTCCACCGGCGACAACGGATTGATTCGCTGTGGGTCGCCACCGGCCTTGGCCATCGCCGCGCGCATGGCGGCCAGGTCGACCACCGCCGGCACGCCGGTGAAGTCCTGCATCAGCACCCGCGCCGGGCGGTACTGGATCTCGCGGTCGGAGCGACGCTCCTGCAGCCACTGGGCCAGGGCGCGCAGATCGTCGCCGGTGACGGTCTTGCCGTCTTCCCAGCGCAGCAGGTTTTCCAGCAGCACCTTCAGTGACATGGGCAGGCGCTGCAGGTCGCCGAGCTGGCGCGCGGCGTCGGGCAGGCTGAAATAGTGGTAGACATGGTCGGCCACCTGGAGAGTCTTGAGGGTTTTCAGGCTATCGAGCGAGGGCATTTACAACTCCTTGTGCTCCGGTGTCCGGCGATTGCGTGTCGCTCGCCGGTGTCACCGCTCTGGACCGGTCCGCACGGCACGGACCTGGCTGAACAGTCAGGTTAGACCGGTTTGTCTGGCCTGACCCTTTTCTGGACCGATGGGGCGTGTCGTCGGTTCCGATCTTCCTTTATCATTCGCCGCCCTGGCGCCGTCTGCGCCAGTGATGTGGAGTGAGAAATGAATACCCTGTTCATGCATTGCCGGCCCGGCTTCGAGGGCGAGGTCTGCGCCGAAATCAGCGAACACGCCGCCCACCTGGGTGTGTCCGGCTATGCCAAGGGCAAGCCGCAGAGCGCCTGCGCCGAGTTCGTCTGCAGCGAGCCGGACGGTGCCGAACGCATGATGCAGACACTGCGCTTCTCGCAGCTGATCTTCCCGCGCCAGTGGGCCCGCGGCACCTACGTCGAGCTGCCGGAGACCGACCGCATCAGCGTGCTGCTCGAGCACCTGGCCGCGCTGCCGGTGTGCGGCAGCCTGTGGCTGGAAGTGCTCGACAGTAACGATGGCAAGGAGCTGTCGACCTTCTGCCGCAAGTTCGAGGTGCCGCTGCGCAAGGCCCTGGAAAAGGCCGGGCGGCTGGTGGACGACGCCCGGCGGCCACGCCTGCTGCTGACCTTCATCAGCGGCCGGCGGGTGTTCCTGGGGCTTGCCGAGGCCGACAACTCGGCGCTGTGGCCGATGGGCATCCCGCGCCTGAAATTCCCCCGCGAGGCCCCCAGCCGCTCGACCCTCAAGCTCGAGGAGGCGTGGCACCAGTTCATTCCCCGCGAGCAGTGGGACCAGCGCCTGAACGACGACATGACCGGCGTCGACCTGGGCGCCGCGCCCGGCGGCTGGACCTACCAGCTGGTCAAGCGCGGCATGCTGGTGACCGCCATCGACAACGGGCCGATGGCCGAAAGCCTGATGGACACCGGCCTGGTCACCCACCTGATGGCCGACGGCTTCACCTGGAAGCCCCGCCAGACCGTCGACTGGATGGTCTGCGATATCGTCGAGAAGCCGGCGCGCACCGCTTCGCTGATCGAGACCTGGCTGGGCGAAGGGCTGTGCCGCGAGGCAGTGGTCAACCTGAAGCTGCCGATGAAGCAGCGCCACGCTGAGGTGCGCAAGCTGCTCGAGCGCATCGAGGCCGGGTTCAAGGCGCGCAAGGTGAAGGTATCGATCGCCTGCAAGCAGCTGTATCACGACCGCGAGGAAGTGACCTGCCACCTGCGCCGGCTGGACCTGAAACCGCGCTGAGGCCAGCGCGGGGGCTGTGACAGCCCCGCTTCATGCGCCACAATGACGATCATTTTGCGGAGCCCTACATGACCGATTTCACCCATGATGCGATCCTCGACGCCACCGGCCTGAACTGCCCGGAGCCGGTGATGATGTTGCACAAGCACGTGCGCGAACTGGCCGGCGGCGGCGTGCTCAAGGTGATCGCCACCGACCCGTCGACCCGCCGCGACATTCCCAAGTTCTGCATCTTCCTCGGCCACGAGCTGCTCGGCCAGCAGGAAGAGTCCGGCACCTACCTGTACTGGATCCGCAAGAAGGCCGACTGAGCCGCCTGTGATCGCGCTACACTGCGCTCCCCCTGACAGGAGAGCGCCATGCTGATAGTTGCCGACGAGAATATCCCGCTGCTCGATGCCTTCTTCGCCGGTTTCGGCGAGATCCGCCGTTACCCCGGCCGGGCCATCGACGCCGCCTGCGTCAAGGATGCCGATGTGCTGCTGGTACGCTCGGTGACCCGCGTCGACCGGCAACTGCTCGAAGGCAGCCGGGTGCGTTTTGTCGGCACCTGCACCATCGGCACAGACCACCTTGACCTCGAATATTTCGCCCAGGCCGGTATCCACTGGAGCAGCGCGCCGGGCTGCAACGCCCGGGGCGTGGTGGACTACGTGTTGGGCAGTTTGCTGACCTTGGCCGAGCTTGAAGGGGCAGACCTAAGCAAGCGCGTCTATGGCGTGGTCGGCGCCGGCGAGGTCGGTGGCCGTCTGGTTCGGGTGCTGCACGGCCTGGGCTGGAAGGTGCTGGTGTGCGACCCGGTGCGCCAGGCCGGCGAGGGCGGCGACTTTGTCGACCTTGAGATGATTCTTGATCAGTGCGACGTGATCAGCCTGCACACGCCGCTGCAGCGCGGCGGCGAGCACCCGACCTGGCACCTGCTCGACCATTCGCGCCTGGCGCGGCTGCGTGCCGGCGCCTGGCTGATCAACGCCAGCCGCGGACCGGTGGTGGACAACGCGGCCCTGCGCGAATTGCTGCTGGACCGCGAGGATGTGCACGCGGTGCTCGATGTGTGGGAGGGCGAGCCGCAGGTGGACCTGCAACTGGCCGATCTTTGCACCCTGGCCACGCCGCATATCGCCGGCTACAGCCTGGATGGCAAGCAGCGGGGCACGGCACAGATCTACCAGGCCTTCTGCCGCTGGCGCGGGGAACCCGAGCAGGTATACCTGGCCGATCTTCTGCCGGCTCCGGGCCTGGCTCAGATCGAGTTTGACGCGAACGCGGACCCGGCCTGGGCGCTGGCCACCCTGTGCCGGGCGGTCTATGACCCCCGCCGTGACGATGCGGATTTCCGTCGCAGCCTCAGCGAAGACCCAGCCGAACAGCGTGCGGCGTTTGACCTGCTGCGCAAGCACTATCCGGTACGGCGTGAGATCGAGGGGCTGGCAGTGCGTGTAGGTGGGCAGGCGCCGCAACTGGCGCAACTGGTCAGTGCTCTGGGGGCGGTGCTGGCCTGACGGCCGGCCAATAAAAACCCGGCGCAAGCGCCGGGTTGCACGCAATTCGGGGTCAGGCCTTGCCGGTTTTCTTGACCCGGCTCTCTTCCAGGTCCTTGCAGGCCTTCTGGATCATCTGCTCGGTGATCGGGACCTCACGGCCCTGGGCATCGATGATCGAGCCGCAGACCTGAGGTTGCGGACGGTTCTGTGTCTTGGGCGTGTCGGTGCTGTGCTGCAAGCTCATGTCCTGTCTCCTCTTTCAGGTTCAAGCTCAAGGTAGCGCTTCGCCGTGACTGGTCTGTGACAGTTTTCGGCGTCATGCCGGATCAGTCCAACAGAAACGGTGGTAAAGCTCTAGTCGCAGGTTAGAACGAATGGGCATAGTCACTGTCGTTCTCTTCGTTCATGGGACGGCGTCGTATTCCCGGACGTTGCACAGGGCCGACGAGTGGTAGTCTTGGTCTTGTCTCCGTATGGAACCACCCTCGCCATGCCCGATCCTATCTCTGCCCGCCAGCGCCGCGCCCTGTACCTGGGCTGGCGCTTCGTTCGTCCCTATCGCCGCCAGGCCCTGCTGGCCTTGCTGGCGCTGGTGGTCACCGCCGCCATCACCCTTTCCATGGGCCAGGGCATCCGTCTGCTGGTCGACCAGGGCTTCATGACCGGCTCGGCGCACCAGCTCAACCAGACCATCGGCCTGTTCCTGCTGCTGGTGGTGGCGCTGGCAGTGGGGACCTTCGCCCGTTTCTACCTGGTGTCGTGGATCGGTGAGCGCTGCGTGGCCGATATCCGCCGGGCGGTGTTCGACCACCTGATCGGCCTGCATCCGGGCTTCTTCGAGGACAATCGCAGTTCTGAGATCCAGTCGCGGCTGACCGCCGACACCACCTTGCTGCAGTCGGTGATCGGCTCGTCGCTGTCGATGTTCCTGCGCAACGCGTTGATGGTGCTGGGCGGGGTGATCCTGCTGTTTGTCACCAATCCCAAGCTGACCAGCATCGTGGTGCTGGCACTGCCGCTGGTGCTGGCGCCGATCCTGCTGTTTGGCCGGCGTGTGCGCAGCCTGTCGCGGCAGAGCCAGGACCGGGTGGCCGACGTGGGCAGCTATGTCGCCGAGACCCTGGGCCAGATCAAGACGGTGCAAGCCTACAACCATCAGGGGCATGACCAGGCGCGCTTCGCCGAGACCGTGGAGGCGGCGTTCGGCGTGGCGCGCCGGCGCATCGCCCAGCGCGCTTGGTTGATCACCCTGGTGATCGTGCTGGTGCTTGGGGCGGTGGGGGTGATGCTCTGGGTCGGCGGCATGGATGTGATTGCCGGGCGCATCTCTGGTGGCGAGCTGGCCGCCTTCGTGTTCTACAGCCTGATCGTCGGCAGTGCCTTTGGCACTCTGAGCGAGGTGATCGGCGAACTGCAACGGGCCGCGGGTGCCGCCGAACGTATCGCCGAGCTGCTGGCGGCGCAGACGGCGATCCTGGCGCCAGTGCCAGCGCAGGGGCTGGCGCAGGGGCGCGTGACGGGTGACATCCAGTTGTGCGACGTGCGCTTCGCCTACCCGTCGCGCCCCACTGCGGCGGCCATCGATGGTCTGAGCCTGCACATCCGCCCAGGCGAGACCGTGGCCTTGGTCGGGCCGTCGGGGGCCGGCAAGTCGACCCTGTTCGACCTGCTGCTGCGCTTCTACGACCCACAGGGCGGCGCGATTCTGCTCGACGGCCAGCCGATCACCGGGCTGGAGCCTGCCGAGCTGCGCCGCCAGTTCGCCCTGGTGGCCCAGCAACCGGCACTGTTCCGTGGCACGGTCGAGGCCAACATCCGTTACGGCCGGCCCGACGCCAGCCTGGCTGAGGTCGAGGCGGCGGCGCGCAGCGCCCATGCCGATGAATTCATCGCCCAGTTACCCCAGGGCTACCAGACGCTGCTGGGCGAGGGCGGCGTGGGCTTGTCCGGCGGCCAGCGCCAGCGCCTGGCGATTGCCCGGGCGCTGTTGGTGGATGCGCCGATCCTGCTGCTGGACGAGGCCACCAGCGCCCTGGACGCGCAGAGCGAGCACCTGATCCAGCAGGCCTTGCCGCTGTTGATGGCCGGGCGCACCACGCTGGTCATTGCCCACCGCCTGGCGACGGTGCAGCATGCCGACCGTATCGCGGTGATCGACAAAGGCCGACTGGCGGCAGTCGGCAGCCATCGACAACTGATCGAGCAAAGCCCACTCTACGCACGCCTGGCGACGCTGCAGTTCAACCCGGCCTGAGCGGCCATGGCTGTCGCAGTTTTGTAACAATTCTGTAGCAATTGCCTGAGACTATCTGCCTCGCTGTTGCGCAGTTGCTCGCCCTCGCTGCCATCGCCCGATGGCGGCGTTTTCGGGCCAGCGAAAGAGGACAAGGATGCCTCCGTCGGCGGTGCCGTCGTGTGCCGTTTTCCCTCTTCCTTGTTCCGAGATCCGCAATCTTGCGTAAATCCCTCAGAGTGCAAATTCTCTCCCTGCTCGGCGGCAGCCTGCTGGCGATCCTGCTGATCGCCCTGGTGTGCTTCCAGTTCCTGTCGTCCAGCGTGCGTGGCTATGCCGAGCTGGTGGACGGGCCGTTGCGTGCCTCGCAACTGATAGACGAAGCCAATCTGCAGTTCAAGATCCAGGTGCAGGAGTGGAAGAACGTGCTGTTGCGTGGTCGCCAGCCAGCGGAGCTGGACAAGTACTGGCAGCAGTTCCAGGCCCGCGAACAGCAGGTGCAGCAGTTGCTGGGGCAACTGATCGACAGCAGCGAGCCAGCGCTCAGGGCGCGCCTGGAGCAGCTCAAGGCCAGCCACCGGCAGCTGGGCTCGGCCTACGCGCAAGGTCGCCAGGCGTTCCTGGCCGCCGGCGGCGACCCGGTGGCGGGCGACCTGGCGGTAAAGGGCGTGGACCGTGCCACCAGCGACCAGATGAGCGCGTTGGTGGAGCAGTTGCGCGCCGATGCCCTCGGGCGTGCCGCCGCCATCAGTGCCAGCGCCGAGCGCACGGTGTGGCTGGGCGTGCTGGTAATGCTGGGTTCAGCTGTGCTGGTCGGGCTGTTCAGCCTGTGGCTGGTCAACCGTAGTCTGGTCGAGCCGATCCGCCAACTGATCGATTATGTCGCCCAGCTCAGCCAGGGGCGTTTCGCCGCCCGTGTCGACAGCCGCCGCGAGGATGAACTGGGACGCCTGGCGCTGGCCGCCAATACGCTGCGTGACTTCCTCGCCGATACCGTCGGACGCCTGAAGGACAATGCCGAGGAGCTGGAAACAGCCAGCGGCCGGCTGCGCAGCATCGCCGGCGACATGGCCCACGGCACCCACGATCAGTTCCAGCGCACCGACCAGGTCGCCACGGCCATGCACGAAATGTCCGCCACCGCCCAGGAAGTGGCGCGCCACGCCGCCGACGCCGCCCGCGCCGCGGACGAGGCCGACCACAGTGCCCAGGCCGGCGAGCAGGTCATGCAGCGGACCATCGACACCATCGCCGTGGTCAACCGCGAAATCGCCGGTACCGCGACGGTGATCCGTCACCTGGAGCACGACAGCACGCGCATCGGCAAGGTACTCGAAGTGATTCGCGGCATCGCCGAGCAGACCAACCTGCTGGCGCTCAACGCCGCCATCGAGGCCGCCCGTGCCGGCGAGGCCGGGCGCGGCTTCGCGGTGGTGGCCGACGAGGTGCGCAGCTTGGCCCAGCGCACCGCCGCGTCGATCGCCGAGATCCACCAGATCATCGAGGCCGTGCAGTCGGGCGCGGTGGAGGCGGTCAAGGCCATCGAGAGCGGCCAGCAGCGCAGCGAGGAGGGCGCTGAGCAGGTGCAGCAGGCCGGGCAGATGCTGCAGCGCATCACCACGGCGGTTGAAGCGATCCGCGACATGAACCGGCAGATCGCCACCGCTGCCGAGGAGCAGACCAGCGTCGCCGAGGACATCTCGCGCAACCTGGTCGAGATCACCCGCATCGCCACCGCCAACCAGGAGGCCGTGCAGCACACCGAACAGGCCGGGCAGCGCTTGCACGGATTGTCGGGGCAGTTGGGCGAGGTCACTTCCCGCCTGAGCGCTTGAAATCGCCTTCGCGGGTGGGGAAATCCGCCAGTTTCGCATGCGGTATCAGATGCCTGTGGCGGATTGTCGCCATCCACTGGGTAGCCGGGAACGCTAGGGGCGGTATCAGCCGTGGCCCAGGCCAACCTGGCACACTCTCTGCTTTACGCCGCCCCGGGCCACGGCCCGAGGCGATCGTGCCCCGATTTCGCAAGACTCCTGCTGACCAGAACAACAACATCCGGGCGTGCACGCCGGGGGCAACGACTGCCAGTCCTTCACTTCAATTGGATTGAGCTAATGAAAAAAATCCTGCTGACGCTCCTGTGCCTGGGCGTCATCGGCTGCTCCAAGCCCGCGGAGCCACAGAAGTCCGTCGATGTCCTGCTGATCGGCGGCGGCATCATGAGTGCAAGCCTTGGGACCTACCTCACCGAGCTGGAACCGAACTGGAAGGTCGACGTCTACGAGCGCATGGAGCAGGTCGCCGAGGAAAGCTCCAACGCCTGGAACAACGCCGGCACCGGCCACTCGGCGTTCTGCGAGCTGAACTACACCAGCGTCGGCAAGGACGGCAGCATCGACATCGGCAAGGCGGTCAACGTCAACGAGCAATTCGAGGTATCCAAGCAGTTCTGGGCCTACCAGGTCGAGCAGGGCGTGCTGAGCAACCCGCGTTCGTTCATCAACAATGTGCCGCACATGAGCTTCGTCTGGGGTGATGACAACGTCGCCTTCTTGCACAAGCGCGTCGAAGCCTTGCAACACAGCTCGCTGTTCCGCGGCATGGAGATCACCGAGGACCACGAGCAGATCCGCAAGTGGGTGCCGCTGGTGATGGAAGGCCGTGACCCCGGGCAGAAGGTGGCCGCGACCCGCATGGCCATCGGCACTGACGTGAACTTCGGCGAGATTACCCGCCAGCTGTTCGCCTCGATGGCCCGCAACCCCAATGTGCAGCTGCACCTGAGTCATGAAGTGCGCGACATTGTGCGCAATGACGATGGCAGCTGGAATGTGGTGGTGGCCGACCTGGCCAACGGTGGCAAGGAGTCGGCGGTCAAAGCCAAATTCGTCTTCATCGGCGCCGGTGGCGGTGCGCTCAAACTGCTGCAGAAATCCGGTATTCCGGAGGCCGAAGGCTATGCAGGCTTCCCGGTCGGTGGCCAGTTCCTGATGACCGACAATGCCGACCTGGTCACCCGCCACAAGGCCAAGCTGTACGGCAAGGCCTCGGTCGGCGCGCCGCCGATGTCGGTGCCGCACCTGGACACCCGGGTGATCGATGGCAAGGAAGTGCTGCTGTTCGGCCCGTTCGCGACCTTCTCCACCAAGTACCTCAAGCACGGCTCGTTGCTGGACATGTTCAGCTCGCTGACCACCCACAACATCAGCCCGATGATGCATGCCGGGATCGATAACATTGACCTGAGCACCTACCTGATGGGCCAGCTGATGCTGAGTTTCGATGACCGCATGGCAGCGCTGCGCGAGTACTTCCCCAACGCCAAGAACGAAGACTGGAAGCTGCTCCAGGCCGGCCAGCGCGTGCAGGTGATCAAGAAGGATCCCGAGCACGGTGGCGTCCTGCAGTTCGGCACCGAAGTGGTGGCCGCCAAGGACGGCAGCATTGCCGCGCTGCTGGGCGCCTCGCCCGGTGCCTCGACCGCCGCGCCGATCATGCTGAGCGTGCTGGAGAAGACCTTCAAGGACCGGATCAACAGCGCCGAGTGGCAAGCCAAGCTCAAGCAGATCGTGCCCACCTACGGCCAGAAGCTGAACAACGACCTTGAGCTGACCAACAAGACCCGTGAGTGGAGCAGTGCGCGCCTGCAACTGCTGTACGTGCCGGTGTTGCCGGAGTAAAGCAGTAGAAGCCCGTGCCATGCAGCGTCACGGCACGGGCCTGTCTTACTCCGGGCTTTTCGCAGGCAACAAAAAACCCGCTCTAGGCGGGTTTTTTGCGGGATATGGTCGGAGAGACAGGATTCGAACCTGCGGCCTTCTCGTCCCGAACGAGACGCGCTACCTGGCTGCGCTACACTCCGATGTGCAAAATGCTACTGCATCGCTTTTTTCAACGCAACCCCTTGTTGCAAAAAGGAGTTGCGTCCAAAAGCATTCCCGGATCACAGCTCCTTGACGGTGCGGATCTGGTCTTTGTTGATACGCGTGCGCTTGCCGTCGAGCTGCTCGAATTCGTAGAAACCGGAATCGTCGTCATAGGATGGGGTGTCCACCGCCTGGATCTCGCGGCCGTCGTTCAGGGTGATGACGGTTGGCGAGGCGCAGCCGGCGAGGGCGCCCAGGCCCAGGACAAGCAGGAAGGCGGGAAGGGTCCGTTGGATCATCGTGTTTCTCCAGTGCGATGGTGCTAGATGTCATTAAGACGCAGGGCGTCCACGCAAGTTCCTTGCACAGTCCAGCATAGCGCCATCGCGGCGGCATTGACCAAGAACAACGCCGCAGGCCGCCTGTGATATAACAGCGCACATTCCCAGTTACCCTGCGACGGACCCCCATGAAAGCCAAGGCAGATACCCCATTCGTTGCGCTGAACATCGCCGTGCTGACAGTCAGCGATACCCGCACCTTCGACACCGACACCTCCGGCCAGCTGTTCGTCGATCGCCTGGGCGCCGCCGGGCACCGCCTGGCCGAGCGCGTGCTGCTCAAGGACGACCTGTACAAGATCCGCGCCCAGGTCGCGACCTGGATCGCCGATGACCAGGTGCAGGTGGTGTTGATCACCGGCGGTACCGGCTTCACTGGCCGCGACAGCACCCCGGAAGCCGTGGCGTGCCTGCTGGACAAGCAGGTCGAGGGCTTTGGCGAGCTGTTCCGGCAGATCTCGGTGGCCGACATCGGTACCTCCACCGTGCAGTCCCGCGCCCTGGCGGGGCTTGCCAACGGCACCCTGGTCTGCTGCCTGCCGGGCTCGACCAACGCTGTGCGCACCGGCTGGGACGGCATCCTCGCCGAGCAGCTGGACGCCCGTCACCGGCCGTGCAATTTCGTGCCGCACCTGAAGCAGGCGGCGGCCTGTGACAGCCGTGGTTGAGGTGGCCCGGCCCTTGATGCCGGTGGAAGAGGCCCTGGAGCGCCTGCTGGCGCTGGCCGATACGGCGCCCATCGCCGAGACCGAACACGTAGCGCTGGGCGAGGCCGAAGGGCGGGTCCTGGCCCATGAGCTGGTGGCCGGCCTCGACCTGCCGCCGTGGCCCAACAGCGCCATGGACGGCTACGCCCTGCGCCTGGCCGACTGGCAGGGCGAACCGCTGCGGGTGACCCAGCGCATCTTCGCCGGGCATGCGCCACAGCCCCTGGAGCCTGGCACCTGCGCACGGATCTTCACCGGCGCGCCGCTGCCGGAAGGCGCCGATTGCGTCGAGATGCAGGAAAACACCAAGGTGCTTGAAGACGGCCGGGTGCGCTTTCTTGAACCCCTGGCGCTGGGGCAGAACGTTCGCCCCAAGGGCCAGGAAACCCGTGTCGGCGAACAGGTGATGAGCGCCGGCACGCGGCTGGGTCCGATCCAGCTCGGCCTGGCCGCGACCCTGGGCTTCGCTACGCTCGAAGTGCGGCGCCGGCCCCGGGTGGCGGTGCTGTCGACCGGCGACGAACTGGTCGAGCCGGGCCTGGCCCTGGGCCCCGGGCAGATCTACAACAGCAACCGACGCCTGCTGGTCAGTTGGCTGCAACGCCTGGGCTGCACGGTGGTCGATGCCGGCATCCTCCCGGACGATCTCGAGCGCACCCGCCAGTGCCTGGGCGGGCTGGGCGATGTCGACCTGATCCTGTCCACCGGCGGCGTGTCGGTGGGCGAAGCCGATTTCCTCGGCCTGGCCCTGCGCGAGGTGGGCGAGCTGGCGCTGTGGAAGCTGGCGATCAAGCCGGGCAAGCCGCTGACCTTCGGTCATTACCAAGGGGTACCGGTGATCGGCCTGCCGGGCAATCCGGCCTCGACCCTGGTCACCTTCGGCCTGCTGACCCGGCCCTATCTGCTGCGCCGACTGGGCGTGGCCCATGTCGCGCCGCTGCGCTTCAGCGTGCCAGCGGGCTTCGACTGGCCCAAGGCCGGAACCCGCCGAGAGTACCTGCGGGCGCGCATCGAGGACGGTCGCGTGCGCATCTACAAGAACCAGAGCTCCGGTGTGCTGCGCAGCGCGGCATGGGCCGACGGCGTGGTGGAAGTGCTCGAAGGCACGACGCCGCAACAGGACGATGCGGTGACATTCATCCCGTTCAGCGAACTACTTGGCTAGTACGCTACCGGTGGCCGCCGCGCCGGTCGGCGCCAGTTGGGTCAGGCGCATGTGCACGTTCTCCAGCTGCTGGGCGGCGACGCTCCAGTCATGACGCTGGCGGGCGAACTGGCGCCCGACCTCGCTGAGCTGGCACATGCGCCATGGCTGGTTGAGCAGTTGGGTGACCAGCAGCGCCAGCTGGCCGCTGTCGTCGCTGCCCAGGTAGTGCTCGCCGTTGTTCATGGCCAGGCCCGAGGCGCCCTTGCTGGTGGTGATTACCGGTAATCCGGCGGCCATCGCCTCAAGGATTTTTACTTTGGAGCCGCCGGCATGGCGCAGCGGTGCGAAGAACAGCGCCGAGCGCCGTTGCAGCTCGCGCAGGTCGGCACGATAGCCCACCCACTCGATGCGCGGGTCGTTCCAGTGCAGCTTCCAGCTGGCCGGCAGGGCGTGGCCGGCGATGGCCAGGCGCACCGCCGGATTGCTCATCCACACCTGGGGCAGGATCTCCTCCAGCGCCCATTCGATGGCCTCCAGGTTGGCGCCGTACTCGAAGTTGCCGACGAACAGCAGGCGCTGGCTGTGCGGCGTGGGGCGCACGTCCTGATAGTGGTCGCAGTCCACGCCATTGACCACCACGTTCACCGGGCGGCCGCTGATCTGGCTGATAAGCTCGGCATCGTGGGCGCTGACCGCCACCACCTCCGTGGGTTGGCGCAGCACCCGCTGTTCCCAGCGCCGGTAACGCCAGCGGTCGAAGGCGTTCAATGGCCGTAGCCACAAGGGCAGGCGGTCGTGGCAGGCGGCGCCCGTCACCGATTCCAGGTAGTGCTCGCTGAGCATGTAGGGCAGGCCGCGGGCCTGCAAGGCCTTCTCGAACGGCTGGAAGCTGTAGCTGTGCTCGATCTGGATCACATCCCAGGGTTCGTCCAGCAGTTGCTCGAAACGGTGCCTCAGGCACGGTGCCAGGCCGTTGATGATGGCCCGCATGGGGTAGTCGATAATGGGCGAGGCCAACAGGTTCAGCGGGCTGTGCAGTGGGCGCCGGGGCAGCACCAGCAGGCGCTCCACCAAGGGCTCCAGGGTCTCGCGCGCAGCGTCACACAAAGGGATCTTCGACTGCACCAGCAAGGTGATCCGGTGGCCATGCTGCGCCAGGGCGCGCAGCAGGTGGTATTGCCGGGTCTTGCTGCCGCTGGTGGTGGGCCAGGGCAGGTAGGGCAGGGTCCAGAGTATGCGCATGAGCCCGAATCCTCGCGGTTGGCCGGGTGTCGGCCCTGGATGGCAAGACGCGCCCGCTGGCAGTCAAGCAGATGCTGCTGCCGGGGCGCGTCCATAGATATCAGTAAAGCGCACGATGTCGTCTTCGCCCAGGTACTCGCCGCTCTGCACCTCGATCATCACCAGGTCGATGACGCCGGGGTTGGTCAGGCGATGGCTGCGCCCGGGCTTGATGAAGGTCGACTCGTTGGTGTCGAGCAGAAACTCCTCTTCACCGTTGGTCACGCAGGCCATGCCGCTGACCACGATCCAGTGCTCACTGCGGTGATGGTGCATCTGCAGCGACAGCGATTCGCCGGGGCGGACCATGATGCGCTTGATCTTGAACCGTGGCCCTTCCTCGAGCACGGTGTACAGGCCCCAGGGGCGGGTCACGGTGCGGTGCAGGCGGTAGGCGTCATGGCCCTGTCGCTTGAGTTGCTGGGCGATCACCTTGACCTCCTGGCTGCGCGCCGCGTCGGCGATCAACAGGGCGTCGGGGGTGTCGATGACGATCAGGTTGTCCAGGCCCACCGCGCCCACCAACCGTCGCGGCGAGTCGATGTAGCAGTTGCTCACGTCATGCAGCACGGTTTCGCCGTTGCAGTGGTTGCCCTGGCTGTCGGCCGGGCGCAGCTCGCGCACCGCTTCCCAGCTGCCGATATCGCTCCAGCCGATGGCGCAGGGCACCACGGCCACCTGGGTGGAGGGCTCCATGAGCGCGTAGTCGATTGAGATATCAGGCGCGAGCGCGAAACTGTCGGCGTCGAGTTCCACCTGCTGGCCGCACGCCCCCTCCTTGAACGCGCTCTGCACCAGGCAGTGGGTCACGTTGTGCAGCAGCTCGGGGGCGTGGGCCTGCAGCTCCTGCAGCACCGTGCCCGCGCGCAGGCAGAACATGCCGGCGTTCCACAGGTGCCGGCCACCGTCCAGGTAGGCCTGGGCGGTGTCTGTGTCTGGCTTTTCGACGAAGCGGGCGACCCGGTAACTGTCGCCGTCGAGCGGCTGGCCCAGTTCGATGTAGCCGAAGCCGGTCTCGGCGCGGGTCGGCAGCAGGCCGAAGGTGGTCAGCCAGCCTTGTGCGGCCAGGGCCATGGCCCGCTGGACAGCCGCCTCGAAGGCGTCCTGGTCCTGGATCAGGTGGTCGGCGGGGAGTACCAGCAGCAGGCTGTCCTCGCCATGCAGGCGGGCGCAGTGCAGCGCTGCGGCGGCGATGGCGGGGGCGGTGTTGCGACCGAAGGGTTCGAGGATGAAGTCCAGGGCGATGCGCTGGCTGCCGACCTGGCGATACTCGTCCTGGGTACGGAACACCACTTCGCGGTTGGTCACCGTGAGTACCCGCTCGACGCCGGGCAGGCTGCTGGCGCGGCTGAAGGTCTTCTGCAGCAGGCTCATGCCATCGGGTAGGCGCATGAAGGGCTTGGGCATGGCCTCGCGGGAGACCGGCCACAATCGGGTGCCGGCGCCGCCAGCGATGATGCAGGGGATCAGAACGCTCATAGTCACAGCCTCGAATCAGGGCGCCGGGGGCGGCGCAATGCACGGAAATCACGACCTGTCAGGCGTCTGGCGGCACAAAGTCAATAAAATGACTTTTCGAGTCGGCTTCGTCCGTGATGGCCAAATATTTGTCAGATGATGCACCTGTGATGCTCGGCTTTCAATGGCATTTGTGTGAAGCGGCGGTTTTTCGGCGTAGCGGGGAGCAATCTGCTCGTCGCAGTGGTCGAGATTGCGGTAGGGCATTTCTATTCGGGGAGAACGGCATGAGCGAGCGCAAGGCACTGTTGATCCTGCATGGCAAACAGGCCGGCAACGAAGAGGTGCGAGCCGCGGTGGGCCAGCTGCGCGAGCGGGGCTGGACCCTGGATGTGCGCCTGACCTGGGAGGGCGGCGACGCCCAGCGCCTGGTCGGCGAGGCCCTGGCCGCGGGCTATGGCCAGGTGGTGGCCGGTGGCGGTGACGGCACGTTGCGTGATGTGGCCGAAGCCATGGGCCTGGCCGCGACCCAGGCCAGCCTGGCACTGTTGCCGCTGGGTACCGCCAACGACTTCGCCAGGGCGGCCGGCGTGCCCCTCGAACCGCAGGCGGCTCTCGACCTGCTGGAGGTGCCGGCGCGGCCGATCGACCTGGGGCGGGTGGGCGACCAGTTGTTTTTGAACATGGCCACCGGGGGCTTCGGCAGCCAGGTCACGGCCAACACCTCGGAAGACCTGAAGAAAGTGCTGGGTGCGGCTGCCTACCTGTTCACCGGCCTGTCACGCTTCAGCGAGCTGCAGGCCGCCTCGGTGGAACTGCAGGGGCCCGGCTTCCAGTGGCAGGGCGAATTGCTGGCGCTGGGCATCGGCAACGGCCGCCAGGCCGGCGGCGGGCATGTGCTGTGCCCGGAGGCGACGGTGGATGACGGCCTGCTGGATATCGGCATTCTGCCGGCGCCGCAGGAGGTGGCGGGGGCCTTGCGCGACTTGCTGGCCGGCGACGGGCTGTTCGTTCGCGCGCGGCTGCCCTGGGTGGTCATCAAGGGCGCCCAGGGGCTGGACATGAACCTCGACGGCGAGCCGCTGCAGGCCGCCAGCCTGCGTTTCGAGGCCATGCCGCAGGCGTTGCGCGTGCACTTGCCTGCGGGCTCGCCGCTGCTCAGTCGTCCAGGCTGATGATCTTTTCGCGCACGGCGAACAGTACCAGGCCCGCCACGTCGTAGATCTGCAGGCGTTTCATGATCTGCGAGCGGTGGGTCTCCACGGTCTTGATCGACAGGCCCAGGCCGGCGGCGATCTCTCGGGTCGACTTGCCGCGCACGATAAGGCGCAGGATCTCCAGCTGGCGACCGGTCAGGTTATGGCCTTCGCTGCTCGGCTGGCGGCCGTTCTGCGCGCGCAGCAGCGCCTGGTTGATGACGGTGTGGGCGATGGCCGGGCTGAGGTAGCGTTCGTCGTTGCGCAGCGCGGTGAGCGCTTGTTCCAGTTCGGTGGCCGTGGTGTCCTTGAGCAGGTAGCCGTGGGCGCCGCTTTCCAAGGCACGCATGATCAATTCCGGATCGGTGTGCATCGACAGGATCAGGACCTTGCAGGTGCAACCGTTTGCGCGCAATTGCGTCAGCGCGTCCAGACCGCTGGTCGAACGCATGGAAATGTCCAGCAGGACGATGTCTGGCGCCAGGCGCAGCACGTGGTCCAGGAGCTGGCTGCCGTCGTCGGCTTCGCCGACCACGGTGTAACCGGGGATGTCCGATACCAGTGCCCTGACGCCTGCGCGAATCAGGGAGTGATCGTCCACCAGCAGTAATCTACAGGTCATCGGGGGCAGGGGTCCTGGCGCGTTCTTGGCTGCGGGGTGGCCACGGAAAGAGGGCTTCTATCTGGGTGCCTTGGCCGGGCTGGCTGGTGATGGTCAGGCTGCCTTGCAGCGCGGTCACCCGCTCCTGCATGCCAGCCATGCCGCGCTGGCCGTATTCTGCGGGGAACTGGGCCGGAACGAAGCCGCCGCCGTCGTCGTGGATCGACAGGGCCAGGCCGGCCGGGGTGCGTTGCAACCTAACCACCAGATTACGCGCGTCGGCGTGGCGTAGCATGTTGGTGACCGCCTCCTGGGTAATGCGGAAGGCGGCCATGGCCACTTCTTCGCTGATGCCGCCCAGGCGCTGGTTGCATTCCAGGCTCCAGTGTACCTCGGTGTTCTCCAGGGTGCGCAGCAGGTGCGCGCGCAGGCTTGCCTCCAGGCCCAGGCTGGCCAGCTGGCGCGGGTTGAGAATGGTGGAAACGTCGCGCACGTTGCTCAGGGTCAGGTCCAGGGTGCTGCGCAGGGTGCTGCAGTGCTCCTGCAGCTCGGCCGGTACCCGGCGTTGCAGCCAGTCGACCTGGAGCTTGGCGGCGGTCAGCAGTTGGCCGATATCGTCGTGCAGCTCGCGGCTCAGTCGCTGGCGCTCGCTTTCCTGCACCTTGAGCATGCGCGTGGCCAATTCCGCCGGGCGCAGGCTGATCGAGCGCGCCCAGTGGCGCAGGTGCCAGCCGACGCCGAGCATCGCCAGCAGTTGCAGCAGCAGCTGGCTGGCCGACAAGGGCTGAGTGCTCAGGTACACCACCAGGTTTGCCGCCAGCGATGCAACGCACAGCAGGGCGGTCGTCCAGCGCAGCAGGGCAACGGGGGGGCGACAACGCTGGAGAAACTTCAAGCGTGGGAGCATAGATAAGGAAGCCACTGAGTTATAGCGGTTTTTAGCATTGCACGCGTCTGCCCCGAGATTTTTCCGCTCCACCACTCATCAAGTGTCGGATGCGGATCCAATCGGCCGATAACCTGGGCGCGCATGTTCGAATGCACGCATGTTATCACTTTGATTGAGTTTGGTCGCGGGGGGATAACTGCTTGAAAGCTCGTATTTTCCGGGCTGTGGCGGGCCTGTCGGGCGAGGGGGATGGCTAGCAGAGTGCCATTATTAAATGATGTTTCCGCTGGGTGTGGAATAACTAACAATTCGTCTTTGCCAACACATTTGGAAAAACTTGGCCAACTTTGCAAGTTTAACCCGGGTGCGGGCTTAGTTGGGACTCAGTTGCTCGCTTTAGTGTTGCAGGTCGCAAGCCTCGGTACCGTTATCCACTGTATGGGGGTGAGCGCAGAACACCCCCGTCTGCTGGCAGTCCGCGCACAGCTGCACGGACGGCTGGCCCAGTGCGGTGGCCAGTTCACCCAGCAGCTGCCGCTGTTCATCGGTGTCCATGCCTAGCTGGCCGGTGTGTGGGTCGAGCAACTCCAGTTGCCAGTCGAGCAGGGTCAGGCAGGCGTCCAGTGCGGGCAGGCTGCTGCCGTGCAGGTGCTGCTGGGCGCAGGTGGGTGCGAGCAGCTTTTGCAAGGCGAACGCATAGTGGGCGACCTCGAGCAGGCCGAGCGTGTCTGCACGGCGGGCCAGGGTGTCGAGTGCAGTGGTGAGGCTGTGGCAGGCGTCCGGGTCGTTGGCGATCAGCTCCAGGTGCTGCAGGCATTCCTGGGATCTGGCCAGCAGGACCTGCGCGTCCTGCAAAAAGGCCGCCACGGCGGCGTTGTGCAGTGGTGTGCTATCCATCATGGCGCCCCGTGGTCAGGGATTGGCCGTACCAAGATGATTGCTCGCAAAAGCCTGACTCCGTTCATGCAGTGAGAATGGCGTCACATTAATGGCTAATGGATATTGCGAACATCAGGTTGCACCCGATTGCTACTAGGGGTTTCCCTGATGAGGATTCAGGTGGTTTGTTCGTTGCGAGCGAGGGACGCGGCGGGATGTGGCAGCAGTAAAGCATGATGGTAAAGTGATATCAATCACCTGGAGCGGCTTTTTCCATCAGGGGTCAAGCTACGCGCGCATCCGCCGATACAGGGGGATGCATTCATTTTTACCGACTCACGCCTGGGGGCTTTCCAATGGCTGGCATTCTCGACACGGTAGACCAACGCACGCAACTGGTGGGTGAGAACCGCCTGGAAATCCTGATGTTCCGTCTGGCCGGCCGACAGTTGTTCGCCATCAACGTATTCAAGGTCCAGGAAGTGCTGCAGCTGCCAAAGCTGACGCTCATGCCGCAGCGCCATTCCTTCGTCTGCGGCGTGGTCAACCTGCGCGGCCAGACGCTGCCGGTGATCGACCTGTCCCAGGCGATCGGCATGCGCCCGCTGCTGCCGGGTCCTGACAGCACCATCATCGTCACCGAATACAACCGTTCGGTGCAGGCGTTCCTGGTAGGCGGTGTCGATCGTATCGTCAACATGAACTGGGAAGCCATCATGCCGCCACCGGCCAGCGCTGGTCGCCAGCACTACCTCACCGCGATCACCAAGGTCGACGAGAAGCTGGTGGAGGTCATCGACGTGGAGAAGGTGTTGGCCGAGATCGTGCCGTACAACGCCAAGGTGTCCCGCGACAAGCTGGAAGACCCGGTACTGGCCCGCGCCCGTGGCCGCGAAGTGCTGCTGGTAGACGACTCCAGCGTGGCCCTGGCGCAGTTGCGCGACACCCTGTCGCAATTGGGAGTGAAGCTGCACGTGGCCAGCGACGGCCTCAAGGCCCTGCGGCTGCTCAAGGGTTGGGCCGACGCCGGGGAGAATGTCTGCGAGAAGTTGCTGATGATTTTCACCGATGCCGAAATGCCAGAGATGGACGGTTACCGGCTGACCACCGAGATCCGCAACGACCCGCGCCTGCGTGGCCTTTACGTGGTGCTGCACACCTCGCTGTCGGGTAGTTTCAACGAATCCATGGTCAAGAAGGTCGGTTGCGACAACTTCCTGTCCAAGTTCCAGCCCGATCGTCTGGTGGATGTGGTGCGTCAGCGTCTGAACATGGATCACGCCTAGGTGTAAGCTTGGTTTTTAAATGGCAACCAGGTGAGCAGGGATGTTTCTGAGTGCGTTGTATCGATACCCGGTAAAATCGGGGCGGGCCCAAGGCCTGCAAGCGTCCGCGGTCGGCAATCTGGGCCTGGACGGTGACCGCCGCTGGTTGGTGGTGGAGGAGGAGAATGGCCGCTTCCTGACCCAGCGGGCCTGGCCCCGGTTGGGGCAGGTCGGCGCCGATTACGGCGAGCAGGGCCAGTTGCTGCTGCAGGCACCGGGACAGGCACCCTTGGAGGTGCCCGTGCCGCCGGCCGACGAGGCCCTGCGCGGCGTCACCATCTGGCGGGACACCTTGCGCGTACCCGATGCCGGCGATGCGGCTGCAGCCTGGCTCAGCGACCTGCTGGGCAAGGCGGTAAGGCTGGTGTACTGCCCCGAACAGCGGGCCCGCTACCTGCCCAGCGGCTACGGCCTCAACAGTGACCGGGCAGCGTTTCCCGATGGTTTTCCGTTGCTGCTGATCGGTCAGGCCTCACTGGATGAGCTGAGCCAGCGGGTGGGGCGCCCCATGGAGATGCTGCGTTTTCGCCCGAACCTGGTGGTCGAGGGGGCCGAGGCCTTCGCCGAGGACCGCTGGAAGCGTATCCGTATCGGTGACATGACCTTCCGCGTGCTCAAGCCGAGCGTGCGCTGCATCCTCACCACCCTTGATCCCGTCACGGGCGAGCGCAGCCCGGACCGCGAGCCGTTGACCACGCTCAAGACGTTTCGCGAGAAGGAAGGGGATGTGCTGTTTGGCCAGAACCTGGCGGTGGATGGCGAGGGGCAGCTGCAGGTGGGAATGGACGTCCAGGTCCTCGATTAGTGCCATCGCGAGGCAAGTCACATCGGTGCGCCGATGCGACTTGCCTCGCGAAAGGGTTCGATCACATATCGTCGAAATACCGTTCATGCCAATCCACCAGCGGTTGCGGTGAATTGAGCTTCTGCCCATAGATGACCGAATACGACAGCACGTTCTGCACGTACTGGCGCGTCTCGTCGAACGGAATCGACTCGACCCACACATCGAAGCTCAAGTGCTTGGCGCCCTTGAGCCACTGGCGTACGCGTCCGGGGCCGGCGTTGTAGGCGGCCGAGGCCAGCACGCGGTTGCCGTTGAACTGGCTGTGCACCTGGCTCAGGTAGGCGGCGCCGAGCTGGATGTTCTTGTCCGGGTTGAATACCTGGGCCGGCGAGGCCAGCGGGATGCTGAACTTGCGCGCGGTTTCCTTGGCCGTGCCTGGCATCAGCTGCATCAGGCCGCTGGCGCCGACACTGGAGCGGGCGTCTTCCATGAAGGCGCTTTCCTGGCGGGTAATGGCGAACACCCAGCTTGAATGCAGGCCGCGGACCTTGGCTTCGCGCACCAAGGTGTCGCGATGGGCCATGGGGAAGCGGATGTCCAGGTCGTCCCAATACTGGGCCTGGCTGATGGTGCGAATGGCCGGGAAGTACCAGCGCATGTCGTAGGCCAGGCGGGCCTGGGCGACCATCTCGTCACGGTTGAAGTGACGGCTGACGTGGTACCACTCGCGCCGGCCCTCGACGATCTGGCCGCGGGCATGGAACTCCAGGGCGCGACGCACACCCGGGGTGTTGCGGACCTTATTGATCACCGCCTGGCTGAGTGCCAGCGGCTTGTTGTTCAACTGGTAAGGCGTCTGCGCCCGGTCGGCGGCGAGGAAACCGTAGAAATCGCGCTCGCGGGCGACGGTTTTGTACAGCAGCGGAATCTGCGGGTTGTTCGGCTGTGCCAGTTCCAGGCTGCGTGCCTGCCAGTACTTCCAGCGGTTGCTGCTGGCCAGGTCCTGGGGCAGGCGCCTGGTCAGCTCGTAGGCGTCCTCCCAGCGGCCCAGGCGCAGCAGCAGACGCAGGCGCCATTCGCTGACGGTGTTGTCACGCAGCTCGGGGTCGTAGCGGGTCATCAGGTCGAGGGCGCGCGGGTCGTAGCGCCGGGCCAGGGTCAGGCCGATCTCGCGGGCGATGGCGACCTTCTCGTCACGGGAGAAGTGCATGCGCTGGGCGTAGTCGTCGAGCAGCGCCATGGCCTGCTCGGGGTCCTGGCGGGCCAAGCGGCGCAGGCCGAGGCTGACCACGTCGGACATGGCTTCGTTGACCGGGGTGAAGCGCGATGGCTGGTTGAGCAACTCCGGCTTTTGCGCCACGTCGATCAGTAGCTTGCCCTGGGGGGCGAGGGTGGTGAGGGTCTTGACCAGGCTGTTGGCCAGGCCATAGTTGCGCGCCTGGGCCGCCAGCTTGGCGCGCTGCCAGCGCTTGGCCTCGGTCAGTTGGCCTTCGGCGGCCCACATGGCGAACAGGGTGTCGCAGGCGGTGGGCTGCGACTTGCCGACGTTCCACAGCTTGTCGGCGGTGGCGAAACCTTCGGCGCGCAGGCCGTGGGAGAGCTGGTACTGGCCGTTGAGGCAATCCAGCTCGGTGAAGTTGAGCTTGGGGTCGTAGTATCGGGTAAAGGTGTTCCACTCGCCGCGTTCAGCCAGCCAGCGCAGCCAGCGCAGTTTCATCCAGTTGGCCTGGGGCAGGTCGCCGTGGGCCTTGAGGAAGCCCTCGATCTCCTCGTTGCTGGCGCTCTTCAGGCGGGCGGTCAGCTCGTCATAGGTGAGGTAGGGTGTCAGCGGATAATCGCGCAGCGCCTGCGCGTAACGCAGGTAAGGACCCTTGTCGCCCTTGGCCAGGGCGCGCTTGGCCTCGTCGTAGTACTGACGCTGCTGGGTGATGTCGACGGCCTGTGCGGCGCTCGCGGCGGTGGCGGTGAGCAGCAGGCAGGAAGCAATTTGTAACAGGCGGCTGCGCATGATACGTCCGGGCAGTAGAACCATGGAAAGTGACGGCGGAGCCAGCACTGTTGGGTATTAGTGTCTAGCTTAGCCGTTTGCCGGTGGCGGGTGAAAGCACTGTGCTTGTATCGAGTTGTTATCCGACGCCCTGCTGCCGGCGATGGGCTTTTGATGTCGTGAAGGGGCAAGTCAGGTAGAATGCGCGCCCGGTTTTTGGAGATGATCATGACCCTGCTCAAATTCAGCGATGTGTCCCTCGCGTTCGGCGCCATGCCGCTGTTGGACAAAGTGTCCTGGCAGATCGCCCGTGGCGAGCGGGTGTGCATCATCGGCCGCAACGGCACGGGCAAGTCGAGCATGCTGCGCCTGGTCAAGGGCGAGCAGAAGCCCGACGACGGTGATATCTGGCGCGCGCCGGGGCTGAAGATCGGCGAGCTGCCGCAGGAACTGCCGGTGGCCGACGAGCGCAGTGTGTTCGACGTGGTGGCCGCAGGCCTGGATGGCGTGGGCGAGCTGCTGGCCGAGTACCACCACCTGAGCCAGAACATCCACGGCGATGACGACCTGGAAAAGCTCATGCACGTCCAGCATGAGCTGGAGGCCCGCGACGGCTGGCGCCTGCAGCAAGTGGTGGAAAGCACCCTGAGCCGCCTGCAGCTACCGGCCGACAAGACCCTGGCCGAGCTCTCCGGCGGCTGGCGCCGTCGCGTGCTGCTGGCCCAGGCACTGGTGTCCGAGCCCGACCTGTTGCTGCTCGATGAGCCGACCAACCACCTGGATATCGGCGCCATTGCCTGGCTGGAAGAGGCCCTGAGCGGCTTCAACGGCGCGGTGCTGTTCATCACCCACGACCGCTCCTTCCTGCAGAACCTGGCTACACGCATCCTCGAGCTGGACCGTGGCGGGCTGATCGACTGGAACGGCGACTACGCCAGCTTCCTGGTGCACAAGGAGGCTGAGCTGGCCGCCGAGGCCACTGCCAACGCGCTGTTCGACAAGCGCCTGGCCCAGGAGGAGGTGTGGATTCGCCAGGGCATCAAGGCCCGGCGTACCCGTAACGAAGGCCGCGTACGCGCGCTCAAGGCGCTGCGCGTGGAGCGCAGCGAGCGCCGTGAGCGCCAGGGCAAGGCCAATATCCAGATCGAAGTGGCTGACAAGTCAGGCAAGCAAGTGATGGTGCTGGAAGATGTCAGCTTCGCCCACAAGGATGGCCCGAAACTGGTCAAGGACTTCTCCATGGTACTGCAGCGCCAGGACCGCATCGGCCTGCTCGGCGCCAACGGTACCGGCAAGACCACGCTGCTCAAGCTGATGCTCGGTGACCTGGAGCCGACGTCTGGCAAGGTCGAGCGCGGCACCAAGCTGGAAGTGGCCTACTTCGACCAGATGCGCCATCAGCTGGACCTGGAAAAGACTGTCATCGACAACCTGGCCGAAGGCCGCGACTTCATCGAGATCGATGGCCAGAACCGCCACGTGCTGAGCTACCTCGGCGACTTCCTGTTCAGTCCGCAGCGTGCGCGCACGCCGGTCAAGGCGTTGTCCGGTGGCGAGCGCGCGCGCCTGCTGCTGGCCAAGCTGTTCAGCAAGCCGGCCAACCTGCTGGTGCTGGACGAACCGACCAACGACCTCGACGTCGAGACCCTGGAGCTGCTCGAGGAAGTGCTGTCCAACTACAAGGGCACGGTGCTGATGGTCAGCCACGACAGGGCCTTCCTCGACAACGTGGTGACCAGCACCCTGGTGTTCGAGGGTGAGGGCCGTGTGCGCGAGTACGTCGGTGGCTACGAGGACTGGATCCGCCAGGGTGGTTCGCCGAAACTGCTGGGCGTGACCGAGAGCAAGGGCGGCAAGTCCGAGCTCAACAGCGCGGTGGTAGCCAAGACGGTGGAAGAGCAGGCACCTGCCGCTGCCGTCGCGCCTGCTGCCGATGCCAGCAAGAAGAAGCTCAGCTACAAGCTGCAGCGCGAGCTGGAGGCGCTGCCAGGGCAGATCGATGCGCTGGAACAGCAGATGGCCGAGGTACAGGAAGAGGTCAATGCCTCGAACTTCTACCAGCGTCCTATCGATGAAACCTCAGCAGTGCTGGCCAAGCTGGAGAAGCTGCAGGGCGAGCTGGACGTGCTGGTGGAGCGCTGGGCCGAGTTGGAAGGCTGAACGCATCGCGGGGCAAGCCCGCTCCCACGCAGCCCCGTCTGACGAGCTGTGTGGGAGCGGGCCTGCCCCGCGATTACAGGCTTACTCGGCCTTCTTCTGCAACCGCACCGCCAGAACATCGCACGGCGCGCCGTGCAGCACGTCATTGGCGGTGGAGCCCAGCAGCAGCGCCAGGCCATGGCGGCCATGGCTGCCCACCACGATCAGGTCGCAGTGTTGATCCTTGGCCAGCTGGTGGATTTCCTGTCGCGGCTGGCCGTAGACCAGGTGGGAATCGCCACGATTGATGTCCGGATACTTGTTGTACAGACGGTCCATGCGCTCCTTGGCCTGGTCGAACTGTTGCTGCTGCAACTGCGAAAGGTCCATTGGCACGTCGCCGCCGAAGGCCATGGCCATGGGTTCGACGATATGCACCAGGGATACCTTGGCGCCGCTGGCCAGGGCGATGGCTTTGGCCCGCTTGATCACCGGGTCGCATTCTTCGGTCAGGTCGACGGCGACCAGAAGATGTTCGTAGGACATGTGCAGTACTCCTGACAATCGCGATAGTAGAAGTATGGTCGCTTTCGGGCCGGGCGTGCGTGAAACCTGGATAACCCGCTCATTTGCAACGCTTTATAAGGTCTACAGATATGACGGTATGGCTAGTGGTGTCAATCCTTGCGCTGATGCTCAGCCCGCTGGCCTGGCTGCGTCAGTCGCGCAAGCAGAGCGAACAGATGAACCTGCGCCTGGAGGGGCGGCGCATGGGGCTGGCCATGCAGCTGGCACCGCAGCAGTGGCCGCACTGGCTGGAAAAGGAGCCGCCCAGCCCCTGTCCGCAATACCACCGGGCGCGGCGCAAGGGCCGCGAGGACTGCTGGTGCTACTGGCAGATCAGTCCGGGCGTGTGGTGGAACCAGTGGCGCGAACCCTGCGAGGAGCCGCGTCTGGCCGAGGTCTTCGCTCGTCTGCCGGCAACCGTCTACAAGGTCGAGGCCGACCGGCGCATGATCGCCCTGTACTGGAGCGAGCGGGGCGATAAATCTGTTTTGCAGGATATTGCCCAGGCCCTCGATACCCTCGCCTAACCTGATCAACGCAAAACGGCGCGCAGGAGCAACCATGCTCTTGCGCGCCGTTTTGCGTTCTGCAGTGCAGAAAAGGGCCAGGCAGGCCGGAAACACTTTCATGCAGGCCCAGTGTAGCCATCGTTGGCGAATGCGTTTAGAAAAAAGCGCCGTTCGCCGTCGGTGATGGTCGATCGCTGACATGAATGGTCGGCGATCACTGTCATCATTTTTCGTACCCGGTGGGTAGAAGATGACTGGAAAGTCGCGTTTTCACGGTGTTCGCGAGCATTTGACAACGCCGTTCATTTCGGAGAATGTGTGCACACCCAAGTCAAACGGGCGTATGAATTGAGCGTTTGTATGTCAGACGGCTCTTACAGAATCCCGATTAGCGCGTCGACGGGTGTGCCTGGAGCGAGTGACCGGTAGACCGGCTCTTGCGCCAGCGTTCGACGTGTACTGTTCAGCTTCCATATCGTGGAGATCAGTTGATGATTTACGAAGGTAAAGCCATCACGGTTAAGGCTCTTGAAAGCGGCATCGTCGAACTGAAGTTCGACCTCAAGGGTGAGTCCGTCAACAAGTTCAACCGTCTCACTCTGAACGAGCTGCGTCAGGCCGTGGACGTGATCAAGGGCGCTGCCTCGATCAAGGGCGTGATCGTCAGCAGCGGCAAGGACGTGTTCATCGTCGGCGCCGACATCACCGAATTCGTCGACAACTTCAAGCTGCCCGAGGCCGAACTGGTCGCCGGCAACCTGGAAGCCAACCGCATTTTCAATGACTTCGAAGACCTGCAGGTGCCGACCGTCGTCGCCATCAACGGCATTGCCCTGGGTGGCGGCCTGGAGATGTGCCTGGCCGCCGACTACCGGGTCATGTCCAGCAGCGCCAAGATCGGCCTGCCGGAAGTCAAGCTGGGCATCTACCCAGGCTTCGGCGGCACCGTGCGTCTGCCGCGCCTGATCGGCTCGGACAACGCCATCGAGTGGATCGCCTCGGGCAAGGAAAACCGTGCCGAGGACGCCCTGAAGGTCGGCGCCGTCGACGCCGTGGTGGCGCCCGAGCTGCTGCAGGCCGGTGCCCTGGACCTGATCAAGCGCGCCATCAGCGGCGAGCTGGACCACAAGGCCAAGCGCCAGCCCAAGCTGGAAAAACTCAAGCTCAATGCCATCGAGCAGATGATGGCGTTCGAGACCGCCAAGGGCTTCGTCGCCGGCCAGGCCGGCCCGAACTACCCGGCGCCGGTCGAGGCCATCAAGACCATCCAGAAGGCTGCCAACTTCGGCCGTGACAAGGCCCTGGAAGTCGAAGCCGCCGGCTTCGCCAAGCTGGCCAAGACTTCGGTCGCCGAGAGCCTGATCGGCCTGTTCCTGAACGACCAGGAGCTCAAGCGCAAGGCCAAGGCCCATGACGAGATCGCCCACGACGTGAAGCAGGCCGCCGTGCTCGGCGCTGGCATCATGGGTGGCGGCATCGCCTACCAGTCGGCGGTCAAGGGCACGCCGATCCTGATGAAGGACATCCGCGAGGAAGCCATCCAGCTGGGCCTGAACGAGGCCTCCAAGCTGCTCGGCAAGCGCGTCGAGAAGGGGCGCCTGACCCCGGCGAAGATGGCCGAGGCACTCAACGCCATTCGTCCGACCCTGTCCTACGGCGATTTCGCTAACGTCGACATCGTCGTCGAGGCCGTGGTCGAGAACCCGAAGGTCAAGCAAGCGGTACTGGCTGAAGTGGAAGGCCAGGTGAAGGAAGATGCCATCCTGGCCTCCAACACCTCGACCATCTCCATCAACCTGCTGGCCAAGGCGCTCAAGCGCCCGGAAAACTTCGTCGGCATGCACTTCTTCAACCCGGTGCACATGATGCCGCTGGTCGAAGTCATCCGCGGCGAGAAGTCCAGTGAAGTCGCGGTCGCGACTACCGTGGCCTACGCCAAGAAGATGGGCAAGAACCCGATCGTGGTCAACGACTGCCCGGGCTTCCTGGTCAACCGCGTGCTGTTCCCGTACTTCGGCGGCTTCGCCAAGCTGGTCAGCGCCGGCGTCGACTTCGTGCGCATCGACAAGGTCATGGAAAAGTTCGGCTGGCCGATGGGCCCGGCCTACCTGATGGACGTGGTCGGCATCGACACCGGCCACCACGGCCGCGATGTGATGGCCGAAGGCTTCCCGGACCGCATGAAGGACGATCGTCGCTCCGCCGTCGACGCCCTCTACGAGGCCAACCGCCTCGGTCAGAAGAACGGCAAGGGCTTCTACGCCTACGAGACCGACAAGCGCGGCAAACCGAAGAAAGTCGCCGACGCCAGCGTGCTCGACGTGCTCAAGCCAGTGATCTTCGAGCAGCGTGAAGTCAGCGACGAGGACATCATCAACTGGATGATGGTGCCACTGTGCCTGGAAACCGTGCGCTGCCTGGAAGACGGCATCGTCGAAACCGCCGCCGAAGCCGACATGGGCCTGGTCTACGGTATCGGTTTCCCTCCCTTCCGCGGTGGCGCGCTGCGCTACATCGATTCGATCGGGGTCGCCGAGTTCGTCGCACTGGCCGACAAGTACGCCGACCTGGGGCCGCTGTACCACCCCACTGCGAAGCTGCGCGAAATGGCCAAGAACGGCCAGCGCTTCTTCAACTGAGCGCCCAACGAGCTAGAGCGAGAATATTGATATGAGCCTGAATCCAAGAGACGTGGTGATTGTCGACTTCGGTCGCACGCCGATGGGCCGTTCCAAGGGTGGCATGCACCGCAACACCCGCGCCGAGGACATGTCCGCGCACCTGATCAGCAAGCTGCTGGAGCGCAACGACAAGGTCGATCCGAAGGAAGTCGAGGACGTGATCTGGGGCTGCGTCAACCAGACCCTGGAGCAGGGCTGGAACATCGCCCGCATGGCGTCGCTGATGACCCAGATCCCGCACACCTCCGCCGCCCAGACCGTCAGCCGCCTGTGCGGATCGTCGATGAGCGCGCTGCACACCGCCGCACAGGCGATCATGACCGGTAACGGTGATGTGTTCGTGGTCGGTGGCGTCGAGCACATGGGCCACGTCAGCATGATGCACGGCGTCGACCCCAACCCGCACATGTCCTTGCACGCCGCCAAGGCTTCCGGGATGATGGGCTTGACCGCCGAGATGCTCGGCAAGATGCACGGCATCACCCGTGAGCAACAGGATCTGTTCGGCCTGCGTTCGCACCAGCTCGCCCACAAGGCGACGGTCGAGGGCAAGTTCAAGGACGAGATCATCCCGATGCAGGGTTATGACGAGAACGGCTTCCTGAAGGTCTTCGACTACGACGAGACCATTCGCCCGGAAACCACCCTCGAAGGCCTGGCGTCGCTCAAGCCTGCGTTCAACCCCAAAGGTGGCACCGTCACCGCGGGTACCTCCTCGCAGATCACCGACGGCGCCTCGTGCATGATCGTCATGTCCGGCCAGCGCGCCATGGACCTGGGGATCCAGCCACTGGCGGTGATTCGCTCGATGGCGGTGGCCGGTGTCGACCCTGCGATCATGGGCTACGGCCCGGTCCCGGCGACGCAGAAAGCCCTCAAGCGCGCTGGCCTGACCATCGCCGACATCGACTTCTTCGAGCTCAACGAAGCCTTCGCCGCACAGGCCCTGCCGGTGCTGAAGGACCTGAAAGTGCTCGACAAGATGGATGAGAAGGTTAACCTGCACGGCGGCGCCATCGCTCTGGGCCACCCGTTCGGTTGCTCCGGTGCGCGGATCTCCGGCACCCTGCTCAACGTCATGAAGCAAAATAGCGGTACCCTGGGCGTCGCCACCATGTGTGTCGGCCTGGGCCAAGGCATCACCACTGTCTTCGAACGCGTCTGATCGCGTTGCGGGACAGCAGCCGGGGCCATGTGCCCCGGCTTTTGTTTTTTACAGGATTTGTTCAAGAGGGCGAGTGACATGCAGATACAACCTGGTGTGTACCGGCATTACAAAGGCCCTGAATACCGCGTGTTCAGTGCGGCGCGGCATTCCGAAAGCGAAGAATGGATGGTCTTCTACCAGTGCCTGTATGGTGACTACAGCTACTGGGTCAGGCCACTTTCGATGTTCCAGGAGTCCGTCGAGGTTGACGGCGAGCAGGTGCCACGCTTTGCTTTGGTCAAGGCCGAAGAGGGGCTGGGCGAGCGGCTTGGCAAGGCGCACGAGTGATCGACCACGCTTGACCTCACTCTTTTGCCACTATATATAGCGGTGCCGCGTCCGGCACCTGACGCGTTTTTCATCTTCAGATTCAGGAATACTCCGATCCATGGGCAAATCGCTGGTCATTGTGGAATCCCCGGCCAAGGCCAAGACCATCAACAAGTACCTGGGCAGCCAGTACGTGGTGAAGTCGAGTATCGGCCACATCCGTGACCTTCCCACCAGCGGTTCCGCCAGTGCGAGCAAGGAACCGGCGGCCAAGCGCGGCAAGACCGCGGCCCAGGCCCCGGCCTTGTCGCCGAAGGAGAAGGCGCGCCGCACCCTGGTCGCGCGCATGGGCGTCGACCCGGAAGCGGGCTGGAAGGCCAAGTACGAGATCCTTCCCGGCAAGGAGAAGGTGATCGAGGAACTGCGCCGCCTGGCCAAGGATGCCGACACCATCTATCTCGCAACCGACTTGGATCGCGAGGGGGAAGCCATTGCCTGGCACCTGCGCGAAGCCATCGGCGGCGACGACAGCCGCTACAAGCGCGTGGTGTTCAACGAGATCACCAAAAAGGCTATCCAGGAAGCCTTCTCCCAGCCGGGCGAGCTCGATATCGACCGGGTCAACGCCCAGCAGGCGCGGCGCTTCCTCGACCGCGTGGTCGGCTACATGGTCTCGCCGCTGCTGTGGGCCAAGATCGCCCGCGGCCTCTCCGCAGGTCGTGTGCAGTCGGTGGCGGTAAAGTTGGTGGTCGAGCGTGAGCGCGAGATCCGCGCGTTCAATCCGGAAGAGTACTGGGAAGTCCACGCCGACCTGGGCACCGCCAAGAACGCCAAGGTGCGTTTCGAGGTGGCTCGCGAGAAGGGCGAAGCTTTCAAGCCGCTCAACGAAGCCCAGGCCATGGCCGCGCTGGAGAAGCTCAAGGCCTCCAGCTACAGCGTGAGCAAGCGCGAGGACCGGCCGACCAGCAGCAAGCCTTCGGCGCCGTTCATCACCTCCACCCTGCAGCAGGCCGCGAGCAACCGCCTGGGCTTCGGGGTGAAGAAGACCATGATGATGGCCCAGCGTCTGTACGAAGCCGGCTACATCACCTACATGCGTACCGACTCGACCAACCTGTCGACCGACGCGGTCGAGATGGCGCGCAGCTACATCGAGAAAGAATTCGGCAAGCAGTATCTGCCCGCCGCGCCGATCGTCTACGGAAGCAAGGAAGGCGCCCAGGAGGCGCACGAGGCGATTCGTCCGTCGGATGTAAACACCCATCCGACCAAGCTCAGCGGCATGGAGCGTGACGCCGAGCGCCTGTACGAGCTGATCTGGCGCCAGTTCCTGGCCTGCCAGATGCCGCCGGCGCAATACCTGTCCACCAGCGTCACCGTGGTGGCCGGCGAGTTCGAGCTGCGTGCCAAGGGCCGCATCCTCAAGTTCGACGGTTACACCCGCGTCCTGCCGCAGCAGAGCAAGCCGGGCGAGGACGACGTGCTGCCGGAAATGGCCCAGGGCGAGGCGCTCAAGCTGATCCAGCTCGATCCCAGCCAGCATTTCACCAAGCCACCGGCGCGCTTCACCGAAGCGAGCCTGGTCAAGGAAATGGAAAAGCGCGGCATCGGCCGACCGTCGACCTACGCGGCGATCATCTCGACTATCCAGGACCGTGGCTACGTTACCCTGCACAACCGTCGGTTCTACTCCGAGAAAATGGGCGACATCGTCACCGAGCGCCTGTCCGAGAGCTTCGCCAACCTGATGGACTACGGCTTCACCGCAGGCATGGAAGAGAACCTCGACGACGTGGCCCAGGGCGAGCGTGACTGGAAGAACGTCCTTGACGAGTTCTATGGCGACTTCAGCAAGAAGCTGCAGACTGCCGAGTCCACCGAGCACGGCATGCGGGCCAACCAGCCAACCCTGACCAACATCGCCTGCAAGGAATGCGGCCGGCCGATGATGATCCGTACCGCCTCCACCGGTGTGTTCCTTGGCTGCTCGGGTTACAGCCTGCCGCCGAAGGAGCGCTGCAAGGCCACGGTCAACCTGGTGCCGGGCGACGAGATCGCCGCCGACGACGAGGGCGAGTCCGAGTCGCTGGTGCTGCGCGGCAAGCACCGTTGCCCGATCTGCGCCACTGCGATGGACGCCTACCTGCTCGACGAGAAGCGCAAGCTGCACATCTGTGGCAACAACCCGGACTGCGCTGGCTACGAGATCGAGGAGGGCAGCTACCGCATCAAGGGCTACGAAGGCCCGAGCCTGGAGTGCGACAAGTGCGGCAGTGAGATGCAGCTCAAGACCGGCCGGTTCGGCAAGTTCTTCGGCTGCACCAACCCTACCTGCAAGAACACCCGCAAGTTGCTCAAGAGCGGCGAGGCAGCGCCGCCGAAGATGGACAAGGTGGACATGCCGGAGCTCAAGTGCGAGAAGGTCGACGACACCTACGTGCTGCGCGACGGCGCTTCGGGGCTGTTCCTGGCCGCCAGCCAATTCCCGAAGAACCGCGAGACCCGTGCGCCGCTGGTGTTGGAGATCGTTCCGCACAAGCACGAGATCGATCCGAAGTACCACTTCCTCTGCGAAGCGCCGCAGAAGGACCCGGATGGGCGCCCGGCGGTGATTCGCTACAGCCGCAAGACCAAGGAGCAGTACGTGCAGTCCGAGGTCGACGGCAAGCCGACCGGCTGGAAGGCGTTCTACGACGGCAAGGCGTGGAAGGTCGAAGACAAGCGCTGATCTAAGTTGTGACTGGGGCCGCGAAGCGGCCCCAGTCATTTGATGACAAGCAAAGCGCAATCCCTGAAACTGCAGGCAATCGTCTTGCAGCCTTCAGGAGTCAGCCGAAATGGCCCAGGAACTCTACACCCGCACCAACCAGAAACTGTTCTTCGCCGGCCTCGCCCTGGAATCCATGGCCAAGGCCGCCGACAGCCAGGCCATGAACGCCCAGGGCCTGCTCCAGGCCGAGCGCGAATCGGCGCTGTTCCACCTGTATGGCGCACTGCTGGGGTTGTGCCACGAGATCGCCGGCTTCTACCGCTTGCCGCAGGCTTCAGCGCCACGGGCCGAGCTGCTGTTCAGTGACGAGGTGCTGCAGAGCGTGGCGATCCCGGAAATGGCCGAGCTGCTGGAGCTCGCCCGTCAACCGGAAACCTGGCTGGCGCGTCTGCTGGCCGCTTATGCCGATTTGTTCCGACCGCCGGTCGCGCAGAAACCCGTGAAGGGCGACGTCACCCAACCGCTGATCCAAGCCGTCAATCTGGACGCGCGCGAGCCAGCCGAGCTTTCCCGCGAGGAGCTCGAAGCCTGGCGGCAGAATCTGAAAAGCCTGGTGAGACGCTTCCGCGAAGCGCTGAGTGAGTGCTGACTGCCGCCATGGCTGGTACACTACTGGCCTTTCGTGAAAAGCAGGCCCTTTATGTCAACGTCCTTTCTAGAAATTGTCGAGTTGCCTGATGGCCGGATCGAGCTGCGCCGCGCCGAAGATGAAGGCTCCCTGGTGACCTTGGATTTCTCCGAGGATGCCAAGGCATTCCTGCAAGGACAGCATGTGGAAGTGGCCAAGGCCATGCTCAGCGTCGGCGTGCAGATGGCCGGTCGCCTCGTCGAGGGTGACTTCGAGCGTGAAGAGGGGCCACGCGTCCTTCACTGAGGCAGGTTACAGGCCCAGGGTTTCAAGCGTTTGACAGGCAAAGCCTGAACATCAGCCGAGGCGGATGTTCAGGCTTTGTGCGTTTCCGCTGGCGGCGGCGCGCTGGAGCTGTTGACGAGCATTGCTATTCAGGGTGCCTAGCCAGCTGACCACCGTGTGGCTGTGGCCCAGGCGCAAGGCTTCGCAGGCCAGTTGCAGGGCGGTCTGGTTGCCGCCGGGTTGTAGCAGCAGGATGCGTTCACGGTTCAGGCCGGCATCGCGCAGCCAGGCCTGGGTGAGGCTGCCGGGCGGGGCGATGAGCGTCAGCCAGCGGCTGTCGTCTTCTTCGCTGAGTTCGCGCAGGACCGGTGCCAGCAGACTCTGGCAATGCCCGGGTGCGCCGCGCAGGGTCAGTTCGCTGAACAGCTCGGGCTGGCTGCTCTTGCGCGGCGTCGGGGCGGGCTTGAGGCCAGGCAGAACCGGCTGGGCGAGAAAGGCTTCGAACAGCGGCAGCTGGGCTTGCTGGGGTGCATGGGTGAACGGCTGCATGGCGCCTCCTGGTTCAGCGGCGCAGGACGCCGACGCTTAAGCCCTCGATCACCAGCTCCTGTTCTTTCAGGTCGACTTCGATGGGGGCGAATTCGGGGTTTTCGGCGAGCAGCCAGACCTTGCTGCCTTCGCGCTTGAAGCGCTTGACGGTCACTTCGTCGCCGATGCGGGCCACCACCACCTGGCCGTTGCGGGCTTCGCGGGTGGTGTGCACGGCCAGCAGATCGCCGTCGAAGATGCCGATGTCCTTCATGCTCATGCCGTGTACGCGCAACAGGTAGTCGGCGCGGGGATGGAAGAAGGCCGGGTTGATGTTGCAGGATTCCTCGATGTGCTGCTCGGCGAGGATTGGTGCGCCGGCGGCGACCCGGCCAATGATGGGCAGGCCGCTGTCGTCGCTTTTCGGCTCCAGGCCGGGAATGCGGATGCCGCGGGAGGCGCCGGGGGTCATCTCGATGGCGCCCTTGCGGGCCAGGGCCTTCAGGTGTTCCTCGGCGGCGTTGGGTGACTTGAAGCCCAGCTCCTGGGCGATCTCGGCGCGGGTCGGCGGGAAGCCGTTGTCTTCGAGGCAGCGCTTGATGAAGGCCAGAATCTCGGCTTGGCGTGGCGTCAGTTTCAGCATGGGCGAGGGCTCTGTCTTTTTATACAGTGACTGGGATTATATACAGTGGCTCGCAGCCTGCAACCCACCCGGACCAAGAAAGATCGGATGGCCGACGCATCTTGTCGCTTGCAGCCTGACTCTTGGCGCTTTTAAATGGCGACCGACCGGTCACCCAGCCTTGACATTGGCAGGTCTGAAACGTATGTTTCAAACAACTGTTTGTCAGGCGGAGTAGTCATGGCCCAATCGGAAACCGTTGAACGCATCCTCGATGCGGCGGAGCAGCTGTTCGCGGAGCGCGGGTTCGCGGAAACCTCATTGCGGCTGATCACCAGCAAGGCCGGGGTCAACCTGGCGGCGGTGAACTACCATTTCGGTTCGAAGAAAGCCCTGATCCAGGCGGTGTTCTCGCGCTTCCTGGGGCCGTTCTGCGCGAGCCTGGAGCGCGAGCTGGAACGCCGCCAGGCGCGTCCCGAGCAGAAGGCCTCGCTCGAGGAGCTGCTGGAAATGCTGGTGGAGCAGGCCCTGGCCGTGCAGCCGCGCAGCAACAACGACCTGTCGATCTTCATGCGCCTGCTGGGCTTGGCCTTCAGCCAGAGCCAGGGTCATCTGCGACGTTACCTGGAAGACATGTACGGCAAGGTGTTCCGCCGCTACATGCTGCTGGTTAACGAGGCCGCGCCGCGTATTCCGCCGCTGGAGCTGTTCTGGCGCGTGCACTTCATGCTTGGCGCCGCGGCGTTCAGCATGTCGGGGATCAAGGCCCTGCGGGCCATCGCCGAGACCGATTTCGGCATCAACACCTCGATCGAGCAGGTCATGCGCCTGATGGTACCGTTCCTGGCCGCCGGCATGCGCGCCGACAGCGGCGTTACCGACGAGGCCATGGCCACGGCGCAGTTGCGTCCGCGCAGCAAGTCCGCCGCCCCCGCCAAGGCCTGAGCACTGGGCGGGGCAGGGCGCTTGCGCTAAGCTAACGCCCATGCCAGACCTTGTCTCCCGCCGCATTTTCCGCCACCACGGCCGCTTCGCCACTGAAGCATCGGGCAGTTCGTTGTCCGATGGTTGCGTGCGCCCGCGCCACGGCGAAGCGCCCCTGGACCTCCTCCCATGAAGGACTCCCTATGACTTCCAGCCTGCAAGGCTCCCTGATGGTGGATATCGCCGGTAAATGGCTGACCGCCGAAGACCGCCATCTGCTGCGCCAGCCCGAAGTGGCCGGCCTGATCATCTTTGCCCGCAACATCGACAGCCCGCGTCAGGTGCGCGAGCTGTGCGCGTCGATCCGCGCCATCCGCCCCGAACTGATCCTCGCCGTGGACCAGGAAGGCGGGCGGGTCCAGCGTCTGCGCCAGGGTTTCGTGCGCCTGCCGGCCATGCGCGCGATCGCCGACAACGCCAACGCCGAGTACCTGGCCGAGCAGTGCGGCTGGCTGATGGCCACCGAGGTGCTGGCGGTGGGCCTGGACCTGAGCTTCGCTCCGGTGCTGGACCTCGATCACCAGCGCAGCGCCGTGGTCGGCAGCCGCGCCTTCGAAGGCGATCCACAGCGTGCCACCGCGCTGGCTGGTGCGTTCATCCGCGGCATGAACGCCGCGGGCATGGCTGCCTGCGGCAAGCATTTCCCCGGCCACGGCTGGGCCGAGGCCGACTCCCATGTGGCGATCCCGGTCGACGAGCGCAGTCTGGAGCAGTTGCGCGCGGCCGACCTGGTGCCGTTCACCCGCCTGGGTGGCCAATTGGCGGCGGTGATGCCGGCCCACGTGATCTATCCGCAGGTCGACAATCAGCCGGCCGGCTTCTCCCGGCGCTGGCTGCAGGACATTCTGCGGGGCGAACTGGGCTTTGACGGGGTGATCTTCAGCGACGACCTGTCCATGGCCGGCGCCCATGTGGTGGGTGATGCCGCCAGTCGTATCGAGGCGGCCCTGAGCGCCGGCTGCGACATGGGCCTGGTGTGCAACGACCGAGCGGCGGCGGAGCTGGCGCTGAGCGCGGCGCAGCGGATGAAGGTCAAGCCGTCGCCGCGCATCGCGCGGATGCGCGGGCAGGGCTTTGCGCGTACCGATTACCGACAGCAGCCGCGTTGGCTGGAGGCGTTGGGGGCGTTGAAGGAAGCCCAACTGGTCGATTGACCTCGCCCCTCATCGCGGGGCAAGCCCGTTCCAGCGAAGCCCTGAGGGCTCGTGGGGCGGGCTTTTATTTACTTCGTTTACCCGGCAACGGCGCGAACAGCGCCTCGATCTCGTCATCCCCCAGCCGCCATTGCCCGGCCTGCCCGCCATCGAGCAGCCCGGCCGCCAGCGCTGCCTTTTCCTGTTGCAACTGCTGGATCTTCTCCTCCACCGTCCCCCGGGTGATCAGCTTGAACACGAACACCGGCTTGTCCTGGCCAATACGGTAGGCACGGTCGGTGGCCTGGTTTTCGCTGGCCGGGTTCCACCACGGGTCGTAGTGGATCACGGTGTCGGCGGCGGTCAGGTTCAGTCCGGTGCCGCCGGCCTTGAGGCTGATCAGGAACACCTCGCTGTCGCCATTCTGGAACTGCTGTACCGGCGCGCGGCGGTCGCGGGTGTCGCCGGTCAGCAGGCTGTAG
The DNA here is from genome assembly GCF_057480955.1 of Pseudomonas sp. P65(2024). Classification (NCBI taxonomy): domain Bacteria; kingdom Pseudomonadati; phylum Pseudomonadota; class Gammaproteobacteria; order Pseudomonadales; family Pseudomonadaceae; genus Pseudomonas; species Pseudomonas sp. P65(2024). The sequence goes on along the minus strand of NZ_JBLIYX010000001.1, from coordinate 348,875 downwards.
CGGATGCCACGCTTCTCCAGTTCGAACTCGATCAGCGCCAGCATCGAGGTGAACTGCGAGAACAGCAGTACCTTGCGCCCCTCGCTGAGCAGCTCCTCGAGCATTTCCAGCAGGCTGCCCAGCTTGCCTTTGTCGGCGAATGTGCCCTTGGCCTCGGTGCCCTTGACCAGGCGCAGGTCGCAGCACACCTGGCGCAGCTTGAGCAGCGCGTCGAGGATGACGATCTGGCTGCGGGCGGCGCCGTTGCGGGCGATTTCGTCGCGGACCTTCTTGTCCATCGCCACCCGTACCGCCTCATAGGTGTCGCGCTGGGCGTCGCTGAGCTCGACCCAGTGGATCATCTCGGTCTTGGCCGGCAGCTCGGTGGCCACCTGCTCCTTGGTACGGCGCAGCAGGAACGGGCGGATGCGGCTGGCCAGGTGGGCCATGCGCTCGGCGTCGCCGTGGCGCTCGATCGGGGTGCGGTAGTCCTGGGTGAAGCGCTTGCTGTCACCCAGCCAGCCGGGCATCAGGAAGTGGAAGATCGACCACAGTTCGCCGAGGTTGTTCTCCATCGGGGTGCCGGTCAGGCACAGCCGCTGACTGGCCTGCAGCTCACGCACCGCCTGGGCGGCCTTGCTGGTGCTGCTCTTGATGTTCTGCGCCTCGTCCAGTACCAGCAGGTGCCAGGACTGGGCCTTGAGGTGTTCAAGATCGCGAGGGACGAGGGCGTAGGTGGTCAGTACCAGGTCGTAGTCGGCCAGGTTGGCGAAGTGCTTGCTGCGGCCGGGGCCGTGCAGGGCCAGGACGCGCAGGTCGGGGGCGAAGCGCCGGGCCTCGTCGAGCCAGTTGGGCACCAGGCTGGTGGGCATCACCGCCAGTGCCGGGTGGACCAGGCGCCCGGCTTCCTTCTCCAGCAGCAGGTGGGCCAGGGTCTGCAGGGTCTTGCCCAGGCCCATGTCGTCGCCAAGGATGCCGCCGGTGCCCATTTCGCGCAGGGCCTGCAGCCAGTTCAGGCCTTGCTGCTGGTAGGGGCGCAGGGTGGCGTTCAGGCCCTTGGGCGGCGTCACCTGCAGGTCGCGGGCGTCACGCAGGCGCCGGCCCAGGTCGCGGACATGGTTGCCGCCTTGCCATTGCAGTGGCAGGTGGTCGATGTCGTTCAGGCGCGCGGCGTCGGCGCGCTCCAGGCGCAGGCTCGGGCCGCTGGCGTCCTCATGCAGGTACAGCTCGCCCAGAGTGCCCATCACCGCCTTGATCCGCCCGTAGGGCAGGGCGACTCGCAGCGCCGGGCTGTCGTGGCGGGCGCGGTTGAGGTCGATCAGCAGGTGTTCATCGTCACTGCGCCGCGCCAGCTCGCTGGGGCGCAGCAGCTCGGGGCTTGCGCGCAGTAGCTGCAGGACTATTGGCAGCAGGCTGTGTCGCTGGCCGTCGACGACGATGCCCAGCTCCAGGTCGAACCATTCGTGGCCCGGCGCTTCGTCGATGGTGGCGTACCAGTCGTCGACCTCGTGCAGGTTGAAGGCGAAGTCGCGGTGCACGTCAATGGCCCAGCCGGCCTCGCGCAGGCGCGGCAGGCCTTCGCGGGCGAAGCGCAGCCAGGCTTCGTCGTCGGGCAGTTGGTACATTTCGCCGGCGCTGTCGGGCAGGGCCTTGCTCTGGCGGGTGGCGGGCTTGAAGCCCTGCTCGCGTAATGCCTTGCGCAGGGCCTGCTCGGCCTGGGGCTGGCGGCGGATGCGCTGGCTGGTGCTGCCCACCAGGCGGCTCAGCGGCTTGTCGTCGCCGCCGCTGGCGCGCAGGCCGTCGTAGTCGAACGCCAGCGCGGCGCGGTGCTGCATCTGCCGTTGCATGCGTCCGGTCTTGGGCGTGTAGGCGCTGAACTCGAGGCTGCCGAGGGTCAGGTGCGGGATCGGCTCGATGTTGTCGAGTTGTTCCTGTTGCACGGTAGTGGGCGTCGGCAGCTGATGATTGAGGGCGTTGAGCTTGTGGCTGAGGGGCACGATAAGGTGTTCCGGTACATCGGGAGCAAGGGACAGCTGCAGGGCGGTGTGCGGATCCAGGTCGTGGGAAACGGTGCCGACTTCCTGGGTGTCGATATCGAAGTAGTACAGCGGCACCAGCGGCAGCACGCAATCGAGCGGTACCTCGCCGTTGTACCACAGGCCGCGATAGTCGCCGTTGTCCAGGCGTACCCAGCGGAACGCTGCCTGGCGGGGCGCGCCCGGGATCAGCAGGGGCAGGCCTTCGATGAACATCATGCGCCCGGTGTCCAGTGCTCGTTGCAGCAGCTCGCCGCCTTCGTGTCCCTTGAGTGGATAGCCGCGCTCATGGCCGTAGGGTGCAGTCTGCGCCGAGAGCTGGCGCAGGATGCGCAGGTCCTCGTCCTTGACGAACTTTGGCGGCTCGTAGAGCAGTTCGTACAGCGACTGGACGCGGCTGTAGCGAATGCCGTGCTCTTCGCGGGTGCCTTTGCGCACACGCAGCGCGCAACTCTGGTCGTCGTTGAGTATCAACTGGTAGCAGACCATGCGGCCGCGCTTGTCTTGCGTGGCGTCTTGTCGCGGCGCAGGCGGCTCTAGCCCCTGCAGCCAGTGCTGCAGGTGATGGGGCAGCTGGTCGCCGTTGGCCGCGACCTGTCCGTAGCGGTTGGCCAGGGTATAGAGCGCGGCGGCGCAGTGCTTGCAGTTGGTGCCGACCGGACAGGAGCAGTCGCCGCGCACATGGCACTGCCCGGAGGGACCGGCAGTGATGATGATCCGCTGGCGGTAGACGTTGCCGCCGCTGCCGTGGCAGGTGGATTCGATGCGCGAGTCGCCGTGGGACTGGATCTGCACCAGGCCCTGTTCGGCGTACCGTTCGCCCCGTTGCAGGGTGGCTGCGGAAAAGTCGCGCTTCCAGCTCGGGTTCTCGGCTGCCAGCTTCTGCACATCGGCGTTCACGTCACTGCTCCATCATTTCCGGGTCCGGCAGTGGGATCTTGCGCATGCCGGCCGGCGAAACCCTGAGCAGCAGCGCCAGGTGACCGCCATCGAAGAAGGTCAGCTGGCCGGCCTTCATGTTGCTGTTGTTCTGCTTGAGCTGTTCGCTCTGCAGCACGCTGCCGTTGCCATCGAGCTGGTTGACCCAGAAGTTGGCGTCGACGGCGATGAAGCGATCTTCCCTGATGCTCAGGTTGCCCTCGATGGGGAAGTGGCCGAACTGTTCGTCGCCGACGCCGAGGGCGACAGTCTCGGTGTCCTGCTGCCAGGCCTTGTGCAGCAGCACGGTGTAGTCGGCGGTGGCCTGCAGGCGGGTGACTTCATCACCCAAACCGGTTGGACGCTCGGCGCCTTTTTCCAGGCGCGGCGCGCCGGCGCTCCAGTCTTCCGGAGCGAAGGGGCTGGTGATCGCCGGCACGGCGTTCTGCCGCACCAGGATCATTTCTACCTGGTAGGGGCCTGCGGCGAAGGCAGCCGGCGCGAGCAGGGCCAGCAGCAGGGTCAGGCAACGGATGGCACGCATGAAGCTTCCTTATGGATTTTGTGGAGTGAGGCGCTCGAACAGCGCTTCCAGGGTGTTGAAACGTTCTTCGGGGCGTTCCATCGGCACCAGGAAGCGGAACTGGGTCGCGCCTTCGAACTTGTAGCGTTTGGGCTGGCCCTGGATCAGCTTGATCAGGGTCAGCGGGTCGACCGGGGTCTCGGCCTCGAACTCGAGCTTGCCGCCGTTGGGGCCGGCGTCGACTTTCTTGATGCCGAGCTTTTCCGCCTGCAGCTTGAGCAGGGTCAGGCGCATCAGGTTCTTGGTCGGCTCTGGCAGCAAGCCGAAGCGGTCGATCATTTCCACCTGCAGGTCCTTGAGGCCCTCTTCGTCGGCCGCCGAGGCGATGCGCTTGTAGAGGATCAGGCGTGCATGCACGTCGGGCAGGTAGTCCTCGGGGATCAGCGCCGGCAGGCGCAGGTTGATCTCCGGGCCGCCGCCCAGCGGCTGCTCGAGGTTCGGCTGGTTGCCCTTGCGGATGGCCTTGACCGCGCGCTCGAGCATCTCCATGTACAGGGTGAAGCCGACGGCCTGGATCTGCCCGCTCTGGCCTTCGCCAAGCAGTTCGCCGGCGCCGCGGATCTCCAGGTCGTTGGTGGCCAGGACGAAGCCCGCGCCCAGGTCCTGGGTATTGGCGATGGCCTCCAGGCGTTTCTCGGCATCGGCACTGATCTGCTGGCGCGGCGGCGTCAGCAGGTAGGCATAGGCCTGGTGGTGGCTGCGCCCGACCCGGCCGCGCAGCTGGTGCAGCTGGGCCAGGCCGAACTTGTCGGCGCGCTCGATGACAATGGTGTTGGCGCTGGGCACGTCGATGCCGGTCTCGATGATGGTCGAGGCGATCAGCACGTTGAAGCGCTTGTGGTAGAAGTCGCTCATCACCTGTTCGAGTTCACGCTCGCGCATCTGCCCGTGACCGATGCCGATGCGCGCCTCGGGCACCAGTTCGGCCAGTTCCGCGGCGCACTTCTCGATGGTCTTGACGTCGTTGTGCAGGTAGTACACCTGGCCGCCGCGCAGCAGTTCGCGCAGCAGCGCTTCCTTGACCGTGCTCTTGTTCTGCTCCATGACGAAGGTGCGCACCGACAGGCGCCTGGCCGGCGGAGTGGCGATGATCGACAGGTCGCGCATGCCCGACACCGCCATGTTCAGCGTGCGGGGAATCGGCGTTGCGGTCAGGGTGAGGATGTCCACTTCGCTGCGCAGGGCCTTGAGCTGTTCTTTCTGGCGCACGCCGAAGCGGTGTTCCTCGTCGATGATGGCCAGGCCCAGGTCCTTGAAGCGCACATCATCCTGCAGCAGCTTGTGGGTGCCGATGAGAATGTCGATCTTGCCTTCGGCCAGTTCCGCCGCGGCGCTGGCGACTTCCTTGGCCGACTTGAAGCGGCTCATCACCTCGACCTTCACCGGCCAGTCGGCGAAGCGGTCGCGGAAGCTGTTGTAGTGCTGCTGGGCGAGCAGGGTGGTGGGTACCAGCACCGCCACCTGGCGGCCACTGTGCACGGCGATGAAGGCGGCGCGCATGGCCACTTCGGTCTTGCCGAAGCCGACGTCGCCGCAGACCAGGCGGTCCATGGGCTGGCCGGCGAGCATGTCGGCGCGTACCGCCTCGATGGCGGCCTGCTGGTCGGGGGTTTCCTCGAACGGGAAGCCGGCACTGAAGGTGGCGTAGTCGGCGGCCGGGTCGGCGAAGGCATAGCCTTTGCGCGCGGCGCGGCGGGCATAGATGTCAAGCAGCTCGGCGGCGACGTCGCGCACCTGTTCGGCGGCCTTGCGCTTGGCTTTCTGCCAGGCTTCGGAGCCCAGCCGGTGCAAAGGCGCCAGGGCGTCGTCGCTGCCGGTGTAGCGGGCGATCAGGTGCAGGTTGGCCACCGGCACGTAGAGTTTGGCGCCCTCGGCGTATTCGAGGGTGAGGAACTCGGCGGCCTGGCCGTCGATCTCCAGGGTCGCCAGGCCCAGGTAGCGGCCCACGCCATGGTCGATGTGCACCACCGGGGCGCCTTCGCGCAGCTCGGTGAGGTTCTTGATCACCGCGTCGTTGGCCGCCTCGCCGCGTTTCTCGCGGCGCCGGCGCTGCATCACGCGCTGGCCGAACAGCGGGCTTTCGGCGACCAGGGCCAGGCTGGGGTCGTCCAGCAGCAGGCCGTCGTCCAGCGGCGCGATGGTGATCGCCAGGCGTTCGCCGCCATTGACGAAGTCGGCCCAGCCGTCGACGGTGTGCGGGCGCAGCTTCAGGCGTTCGAGCAGCTCCAGCAGCACTTCGCGTCGGCCCGCCGATTCCGCCGTGAACAGCACCCGGCCGGGGAACTGGTCGAGGAAGTTCGCCAGTTCCGCCAGCGGCTGGTTGGCCTTGGCCTCGATGGCCAGGTTGGGCAGGGCGCGGGCCGGAAAGCGCTCGCGGCCGACGCCGGGCTCGACGTCGTCGGCACCGATCACCACCCGTGGCCATTGCTTGAGGCGGGCGAAGCAGTCCTCCACCGGCATGAACAGCTCCGCCGGCGGCAGCAGCGGTCGGCTGAGGTCGCCGCGGCGCTCTTCATAGCGCCCGCGCACGTCGTTCCAGAAATGCTCGGCGGCCTGCTCCACGCCCGGCAGGGAGAACACCTGGGTGTCCGCCGGCAGGTAGTCGAACAGGGTGGCGGTCTCTTCGAAGAACAGCGGCAGGTAGTACTCGATGCCGGCGGGGATGATGCCGCTGGTGAGGTCCTGGAAGATCGCGCTGCGGCGGAAGTCCACGTCGAAGCGTTCGCGGAAGCGCGCCTTGAAGCGCGTCACCTCGTCCTTCTGCATGGGAAACTCGCGCGCCGGCAGCAGTCGGATCGAGTCGACCTTGTCGATCGAGCGCTGCGACTCCGGGTCGAAGGTGCGCAGGGTCTCGATCTCGTCGTCGAACAGGTCGATGCGGTACGGCTGCTTGCTGCCCATGGGGAACAGGTCGATCAGCGCGCCGCGCACGGCGAACTCGCCATGCTCGTAGACCGTGTCGACGCAGCGGTAGCCGCTGGCCTCGAGGCGCGTGCGCATCTGCTCGACGTCGATCTTCTGGCCGACGTCCAGCACCAGGCTGCTGCCCAGCAGGAAGCGCGTGGGGGCCAGGCGGTGCAGGGCGGTGGTGATCGGCACGACCAGGATGCCGTGGTCCAGCTCCGGCAGCCGGTAGAGGCTGGCGATGCGCTGGGAGATGATGTCCTGGTGCGGCGAGAACAGGTCGTAGGGCAGGGTTTCCCAGTCTGGGAACGGCAGCACCGGCAGCGCCGGCGCGAAGAAGCGCAGCTCCTGCTCGAGGCGGTCGGCCGCCTGGCTGTCGGCGGTCAGCAACAGGGTGAAGCGACCGGCGGTACTGGCCGCCTCGGCGATGGCCAGGCTCAAGGCGGCGCCGGGCAGGTTGCCCCAGGTTTGTTTGCCGGCCGTGGCCGACATTTGCGGTAGGCGCAGAACTGACACGGGAGATCGGACTCCAAGCGATGCGGCAAAGAGGTCGATTGTACCGGTGCCGGGGCTCGCTGTCAGGCTCGCGAGGGCATGACGACGGGGTCTGGCGTCGGCGACAGGCGCTCATTGCCCGATACGCCGAGGGGCGTCATAATGTAGCCCCTTTTTTGTTCCCCTACATGTGGAAGGTTACCGTGACTCAGAAGCCCGACCAGTGTCTTGGTGAGTGGATCGATCGTGAAGCCCTGGCTGAAGCGATGATCCCGCTTATCGGTCAGCTCTACCGCAACAACAACGTGGTGAGCTCGATCTATGGCCGCAGCCTGATCAACCGTTCGGTTATCTCGATCCTCAAAGCCCACCGCTTTGCCCGTCACCGTCAGACCGACGAGACCGAGCTGTCCGTCCACGAGACATTCCCCCTGCTCAAGGCCATGAGCGAGCTGAAACTGGGTGCCGCCTCGGTGGACCTGGGCAAGCTGGCCAACAAGTTCAAGGCCGAAGGCAACGGCCGCAGCGCCGAGCAGTTCGTCCGTGACGAACTGGCCGACGTCGTGGGTCAGCAGAACGCTTCCGCACGCAAGGGCACCGACGTCGTCCTGTACGGCTTCGGCCGTATCGGCCGCCTGCTGGCGCGCATCCTGATCGAGAAGACCGGTGGTGGCGACGGCCTGCGCCTGCGCGCCATCGTCGTGCGCAAGGGCGCCGAGAACGACCTGGTCAAGCGCGCCAGCCTGCTGCGCCGTGACTCGGTGCACGGTCCGTTCGACGGCACCATCGTCATCGATGAAGCCAACAACACCATCACCGCCAACGGCAACCTGATCCAGGTGATCTACGCCAAGAGCCCGAGCGAAGTCGACTACACCCAGTACGGCATCCACGATGCGCTGATCGTCGACAACACCGGCGTATGGCGTGACGCCGACGGCCTCGGCCAGCACCTGGCCTGCCCGGGCGCTGCTCGCGTGATCCTCACCGCACCTGGCAAGGGCGCGCTGAAGAACATCGTGCACGGCATCAACCACGGCGACATCAGCGCCGACGACAAGATCATCTCGGCGGCGTCCTGCACCACCAACGCCATCGTGCCGGTGCTCAAGGCCATCAACGACCAGTACGGCATCGTCAATGGCCACGTCGAAACCGTTCACTCGTTCACCAACGACCAGAACCTGATCGACAACTTCCACAAGGGCAGCCGTCGTGGCCGCGCCGCGCCGCTGAACATGGTCATCACCGAGACCGGTGCCGCCACCGCCGCCGCCAAGGCCCTGCCGGTGCTCAAGGGCAAGCTGACCGGCAATGCCATCCGTGTGCCGACGCCGAACGTGTCGATGGCCATTCTCAACCTGAACCTCGAGAAGGCCACCACCCGCGAAGAGCTGAACGAGTACCTGCGCCAGACCGCCATGCACTCGGAGCTGCACAAGCAGATCGACTACGTCAGCTCCCAGGAAGTGGTGTCCACCGACTTCGTCGGCTCGCGCCACGCCGGTGTGGTCGACGCCGAGGCGACCATCTGCAACGACAACCGAGTTGTCCTGTACGTCTGGTACGACAACGAGTTCGGTTACAGCTGCCAGGTGGTACGCGTGATGGAAGACATGGCTGGTGTGAACCCGCCAGCGTTTCCACGCTGATCCGCTTGTAATGCGTTGAAAAAACGGGAACCTTCGGGTTCCCGTTTTTTTTCTTTCCGCCTCGCTGCTATCGATGTGGGAGCGGCCTTGTGTCGCGAAAGGGCTGCGCAGCAGCCCCGGCAATTGTGGTGGCGTTGCAGAAATCCCGGGGCCGCTTTGCGGCCCTTTCGCGACACAAGGCCGCTCCCACATCGACCGCGTGGGCAGGTCAATCGAGAGATCTAAGTTGCGCACAGTTCTTCTGCTTTGCCTGTTGTTGCTGTCAGCCTGCAATCAAGGCCCCACCCTCGAGCGCTTCGGCGGCCCGACCATGGGCAGCAGCTACAGCATCCAGTACGTGCGCCAACCCGGCGGCCCTGCGCCCGACCAGGTCCAGGCCGAGGTCGAGGCCATCCTCCAGGCCATCGACGCCCGCTACTCCACCTACCGCGGCGACTCTACCGTCAGCCGTTTCAACCAGCTCCCGGCCAATCAGTGCCTGCCCATCGACGCCGACCTGTTCGAGCTGGCCAGCTTCGGCCAGCACCTGGCCGAGCAGAGCCGGGGTGCCTTCGACCTCACCGTTGAGCCACTGCTCGACCTCTGGGGCTTTGGCCCGCAGGCCCGCGAGATGCACGTGCCCGACCCGCAGGCGCTGGCACGTGCACGTGAGCGTGTGGGCTACCGGCACCTGCGCATCGAGGGTGACGCCCTGTGCAAGGACGCCCCCATCGAGCTGGACTTCAACAGCATCGCCGCTGGCCACGCCGTCGACCTGATCGCCCAGCGCCTGCGCGGCATGGGCATCGAGGCGTTTCTCGCCGAAGCCACCGGCGAGCTCAAGGTCGTGGGCCGCAAGCCCGACGGCAGTGCCTGGCGGGTGGCCCTGGAGCTGCCGCGCGAGGATCGCCAGATCGCCCGCCAGGTCATCGACGTGGAGGACATGGCCGTGTCGACCTCGGGTGACTATCGGCATTATTTCGAGGACAATGGCCGGCGCTATTCGCACACCTTCGACGCCCATCTCGGGCGCCCGGTCGAGCACGACCTGGCGGCGGTGACGGTGCTCGACGGCTCGGCGCTGCAGGCCGACGGCTACTCGACCCTGCTGTTGATCCTCGGGCCGCAGCAGGGCTGGGATTTCGCCGTCGCCCACGGCATTGCCGCGGTACTGGTGACCCGGGTCGAGGGTGGTTTCGTCTCCCGTTCCACGCCGGCCTTCGAGCGGGTGGTGAAAGGCGAGTGAAAGGCAAGCCACGGATGATCAATGCCAGGGAAGCGGTGAAACGACATGTAGTGCAGGCAATAATGGCCTACGACGCGACCAAGGGTTAATGTGCGCGGCGTTCACGCTTGATTAGACTGCACCCGAATTTTCTCATGGCGCCCCGGCGACATGATCGCGCCCCGCGGCCATCCGGCCGGCGGGCCAGTTCTGAAGGAGTACGCATGGCTGTCTACAACTACGACGTAGTGGTGCTGGGTTCCGGCCCGGCCGGAGAAGGCGCGGCAATGAACGCCGCCAAAGCAGGGCGCAAGGTGGCCATGGTCGACAGCCGTCGCCAGGTCGGCGGTAACTGCACCCACCTGGGCACCATCCCGTCCAAGGCGCTGCGTCACTCCGTGCGGCAGATCATGCAGTTCAACACCAACCCGATGTTCCGCGCCATCGGCGAGCCGCGCTGGTTCTCCTTCCCCGACGTGCTCAAGAGCGCCGAGAAAGTCATCAGCAAGCAGGTTGCCTCGCGTACCGGCTACTACGCGCGCAACCGCGTCGATGTGTTCGTCGGCACCGGCAGCTTCGCCGACGAGCAGACCGTCGAAGTGGTCTGCCCCAACGGCGTGGTCGAGAAGCTCAACGCCAAGCACATCATCATTGCCACCGGCTCGCGTCCGTATCGCCCGGCCGACATCGACTTCCACCACCCGCGGGTCTACGACAGCGACACCATCCTCAGCCTGAGCCACACCCCACGCAAGCTGATCGTCTACGGCGCCGGGGTGATCGGTTGCGAATACGCCTCGATCTTCAGCGGCCTGGGTGTGCTGGTCGAGCTGGTCGACAACCGCGGCCAGCTGCTGAGCTTCCTCGACTCGGAAATCTCCCAGGCGCTGAGCTACCACTTCAGCAACAACAACATCACCGTGCGCCACAACGAGGAATACGACCGCGTCGAAGGCCTGGACAACGGGGTGATCCTGCACCTGAAATCGGGCAAGAAGATCAAGGCCGACGCCTTGCTGTGGTGCAACGGCCGTACCGGCAACACCGACAAGCTGGGCCTGGAGAACATCGGCATCAAGGTCAACAGCCGTGGCCAGATCGAAGTTGACGAGACCTACCGCACCAGCGTGCCGAACATCTATGGCGCCGGTGACGTGATCGGCTGGCCGAGCCTGGCCAGCGCCGCCCACGACCAGGGCCGCTCGGCCGCCGGCAGCATCGTCGACAACGGCAGCTGGCGCTTCGTCAACGACGTGCCAACCGGCATCTACACCATTCCGGAGATCAGCTCGATCGGCAAGAACGAGCAGGAGCTGACCCAGGCCAAGGTGCCCTATGAAGTGGGCAAGGCCTTCTTCAAGAGCATGGCCCGCGCGCAGATCGCCGGCGAGCCGCAGGGCATGCTGAAGATCCTGTTCCACCGCGAGACCCTGGAAGTCCTCGGTGTGCACTGCTTCGGCTACCAGGCCTCGGAGATCGTCCATATCGGCCAGGCGGTGATGAACCAGCCGGGCGAACAGAACAACCTGAAGTACTTCGTCAACACCACCTTCAACTACCCGACCATGGCCGAGGCCTATCGGGTAGCTGCCTACGATGGACTGAACCGGCTTTTTTGAGCGGCTCCGACCGGTGGCCTGAGCCGGTCGGGGAGACCGATTTCAGCCCTACCCGAGGGTGGTCCTGGCCAAACCGGGAAAGTCTGTAATCAGGCTGTCCACGCCAAAGTCGGCGAGCCGGCGCATCAGCGCCGGTTCGTTGACCGTCCATACCGACACATGCAGGCCCTGGCGCTGCGCCTTGATCAGGCGTTCGGGGGTGCACAGCGTCCAGTTCAACGCCAGCATCTCGCAGTCGTAGTTCTGCGCGACCTTCAGCGGGTCGAGCCAGGCGTACTCGGCAACCAGTCCGCGCTTGATGTCGGGTACCAGCTCCTGGGCGGCGCCCAGCACTTCCCGTGAACTCGAGGTGATGGTCACCTTGTCCAGCAGGCCATGCTGCTGGGCCAGTTCGCGGATCGCCAGCACGGTGCTGGCGGCACGGGTGCGCGAGGCACTCTTGACCTCCAGCTGCCAGTGCTCGAACGGGCACTTCTCGAACAACTCCTCGAGCCGCGGGATGGGGCAGGGCTGCACATGGCCCGGGCCGCCCTTGCGCGCATCGTAGGTGACCAGCTCGGCGGCGGTGTGCTCGACCACCTTGCCGCGCCGGCCAGTGGTGCGCTTGAGGGTCGGATCATGGATTACCATCAGCTCGTTGTCGGCCGACAGGTGCAGGTCGAGTTCGCAGCGGGTCACGCCATGGGACAGGCACTGGCGAAAGCTCTGCAGGGTATTCTCGGGCGCTTCGCCCTTGGCGCCGCGGTGGCCATAGATCAAGGTCACGTTCGTTCCTTCAAATCAGAGAGAAAAGGGCTTCAGGAAGCGGGGGCGTTCTGTTCCAGCGCCTGGCGTCGTTGCTGTTGCTGGCGCTGCAGGATGTAGCGGGCCAGCAGCTGGCGCTGGGCGTCGGTCATGTCGATGAACTCGGTGCCTACCTCGTAATCGCCATCCGGGCGCGGGTCGCAGTGGGTGACCCGGCCGCGTAGGAGCAGGCCATGGGCGCGGGGCATCAGCACCATCTTCACCTTGACCCGGGTGCCGGGGTCGATCTTCTGCGCCTGGGCGAACTCGATGCCGCCTTCAGAGATGATCACCGGCTGCGGCTGGCCGATTTCGCCGATCAGGGTCTGGGCGACCACGGCGCTGAGCAAGTCGAGACGTTTGTTCTGGGCGCGCAGGAAGGCGGCCAGGGTGCGGTCTTTTTCGCTCAGCTGGCGCAACAGGTGCTGCGACTCGAAGTCCGAAAGGTGCAGTTCGCTGAGCAGGTTGAACAGCTCGGAATCATCCTGCAACAGTTCTGTTTCAAGGGCTTCGGCCGCGCTAAGGGGGCTGATTTGAAGTGCGATCCGATCTTCGATGCGGTAGTATTCGCGGCGATCTTCTTCGTCTAATGTCGTCATGGCGAACCCAAGGTTACGGCGGTGGTCCGAGTGTAAAGCCGCCGTAGGCGCCTCGCCACAAGGACGTTCCCTTTCATCCGAACAAGCCCCGACATGTTCAGACCTCTATTCGTATTCATCGGTACGCGTTACACCCGTGCCAAGCGCCGCAATCACTTCGTCTCGTTCATTTCGCTCACCTCGATGATCGGCCTCGCCCTGGGCGTGGTGGTGATGATCGTGGTGCTCTCGGTGATGAACGGGTTCGACCACGAGATGCGTACCCGCGTGCTGGGTATGATCCCCCATGCAACGCTGGAGACCGGCCAGCCGATCGACGACTGGCAGGCCCTCGCCTCTAAAGTAAAGCAGAATCCGCAGGTGCTGGCGGTCGCGCCATTCACACAGATGCAGGGCCTGCTGACCCATGAAGGCAAGGTGCAGAAGGTGCTGCTCAACGGTATCGACCCGGCCCGCGAGCGCGAGGTGTCGATCATCGACAAGTTCGTCCTCGACGGCAGCCTCGACAAGCTGGCCCCGGGCGAGTGGGGCATCATGATCGGCGACAAGGCCGCGCAGAAACTGGGCGTGGGCATCGGCGACAAGCTGACTTTCGTTGCCCCCGAGGTCAGCGTCACCCCGGCGGGGATGTTCCCGCGCATGAAGCGCTTTACCGTGGTCGGCACCTTCCATGTCGGCGCCGGCGAGATCGACGGCTATCTGGGCCTGACCAACATCGCCGACCTGTCGCGCCTGCACCGCTGGAAGGCCGACCAGGTCCAGGGCGTGCGCCTGAAGTTCGACGACCTGTTCCAGGCCCCGCGGGCCTCTTGGGCCATCGCCCAGCAGCTGGGCGAGCAGGAGTTCTACCCGCGTGACTGGACCCGCACCCACGGCAACCTGTACCAGGCGATCCGCATGGAGAAATCCATGATCGGCCTGCTGTTGCTGCTGATCGTCGCGGTGGCGGCGTTCAACATCATTTCCACCCTGGTGATGGTGGTCAACGACAAGCGCGGCGACATCGCCATCCTGCGCACCCTGGGCGCCACGCCCGGGCAGATCATGGCCATCTTCATGGTCCAGGGCACGGTGATCGGCGTGGTCGGCACGCTGATCGGCGCGGTCCTGGGCATCCTCGGCGCGCTTAACGTGAGCGCGGCCATCGCCGGCATCGAGACCCTGATCGGGCACAAGTTCCTCAATGCCGATGTGTACTTCATCGATTACCTGCCGTCGCAGATCCAGGCCCAGGACGTGTACATGGTCTGTGGTGCGGCGCTGGTCCTGAGTTTCTTCGCCACCCTGTATCCGGCCTGGCGCGCCTCGCGCACCCAGCCGGCGGAGGCGCTACGTTATGAGTGAGTCGCGCATGAGTGATAAAGCCGTGTTGAGCTGCCGCAACCTGGGCAAGAGCTACGAGGAAGGCCCGGAGTCGGTCCAGGTCTTGTCGGGGTTGAACCTCGAACTGCACCCGGGCGAGCGGGTGGCCATCGTCGGCAGCTCGGGCTCGGGCAAGAGTACCTTGCTCAACCTGCTCGGCGGCCTCGACACCCCGAGCCAGGGCAGCGTCTGGCTGGCCGGCGAGGAGCTGTCGGCGCTGGGCGAGCGGGCCCGCGGCCTGCTGCGCAACCGCGCCCTGGGCTTCGTCTACCAGTTCCACCACCTGCTGGCGGAGTTCACCGCCCTGGAAAACGCCTGCATGCCGCTGCTGATCGGCAAGACGCCGATCGCCGAGGCCCGCGAGCGTGCCGAGGCGCTGCTCAAGCGCGTTGGCCTGGGGCATCGGTTGAATCACAAGCCGGCCGAGCTGTCCGGTGGTGAGCGCCAGCGTGTGGCGATCGCCCGCGCCCTGGTCAACCGCCCGGGCCTGGTCATGCTCGACGAGCCCACTGGCAACCTCGACCACCACACCGCCCAGGGTATCCAGGAACTGATGCAGGAGCTGTCGAATCACTCGCAGACCGCATTCCTGGTTGTGACCCACGACCTCAACCTGGCGCGGCAGATGGACCGTGTGCTGCGCCTGGAAGACGGGCACCTGGTGGCGATCTGAGTCGCCTGCATGGGGCGGCCTGAGGCGGCCCCGATTCATTTTTCACTTGGGTGTCCTCGTTCATGTTCAGACCCTTGTCGTTGTTCATCGGTGCCCGCTACACCCGTGCCAAGCGCCGCAACCACTTCATCTCGTTCATCTCGATGACTTCGATGATCGGCCTGTCGCTCGGCGTGCTGGCGATGATCACGGTGCTGTCGGTGATGAACGGCTTCCAGCGCGAGATGAGCTCACGCGTGCTGGGCCTGGTGCCCCATGCCGCGATTCTCGGCGCGCAGCCGCTGGACGACTGGCGCAAGGTCGCCAGCGCCGCCGAAAGCAACCCGGCGGTGATGGCCGCGGCGCCGATCACCGAGATGGAGGGCATGCTCTCGTACAAGGGGGCGATGCAGCCGATCCAGGTCGCCGGCATCGACCCGGCCGAGGAGGGCAAGGTCTCCATCGTCACCCAGCATATTGTCCAGGGCAGCCTGCAGGACCTGGTGCCGGGCGAGTACGGCGTGGTCATCGGTGAATTGACCGCCCGGCGCTTTCGCCTGAATACCGGCGACAAGCTGACCCTGATCGTTCCGGAAATCAGCAAGGAGCCGGGCGGCATCACCCCGCGCATGCAGCGCCTGACCGTGGTCGGCATCTTCAAGGTCGGCGCCGAACTGGATGGCTCCCAGGCCTACATCCATATCGCCGATGCCGGCGAGATGCAGCGCTGGGCGCCGGGCCAGGTGCAGGGCGTGCGGCTGAAGCTGCATGACCTGTACGCTGCGCCGCAGGTGTCCAAGGCCATCGCTGCGGGGCTGGGCGACGGCTACCGTGCCGATGACTGGTCGCACACCCAGGGCAGCCTGTTCAGCGCCATGAAAATGGAAAAGACCATGATCGGCCTGCTGCTGATGATGATCATCGCCGTGGCTGCCTTCAATATCATCGCCACCCTGGTGATGGTGGTGAACGACAAGGGCGCGGATATCGCCATCCTGCGCACCATCGGCGCGACGCCGGCGCAGATCATGGGCACGTTCATGGTCCAGGGCAGCCTGATCGGCATCGTCGGCACCCTGATCGGTGGCGTGCTCGGGGTGATCCTGGCACTGAACGTCAGCGCCGTGGTCGGCTGGATCGAGCGGGTCAGTGGGCAGCACATCTTCACCTCCGACATCTACTTCATCAGCAGCCTGCCCTCGGAGCTGCAGTGGGGCGATGTGGCGATCATCTGCGTGGCTGGGCTGGTGATGAGCTTCCTGGCGACCCTCTATCCTGCGTACCGCGCTTCGCAGATCGAACCGGCGATGGCGTTGCGTTACGAGTAAGGCAGGGGCGCTTTGCGCCCCTTTCGCCGGCTTGCCGGCGATGGGCTGCGCAGCAGCCCTCTAGGCAGGCAACTCGATCACGAAGCGCGTCCACCCACCTTCGCACTGGGCCCGAATATTCCCACCGTGCGCCTGCACGATCGAGCGGGTGATGGCCAGCCCCAGGCCCGCATGCTCGCTGCTGCCCTCCTGGCGCGCCGGGTCTGCCCGATAGAAACGGTCGAACAGCCGCTCCAGCAGTTGCGGGGCGATTGCCGGGCCACTGTTGGCCACCTCGATGCGCAACCCCGGCGCAAGGCTCACACGAATCTCGCCCCCCGCCGGGGTGAAGCGCAGGGCATTGTCCAGCAGGTTCGACAAGGCCCGGCGCAGCATGTGTCGGTCGCCCTCGGCATGCGCCTGGCCCTCGCGAGACAGCCTGACCTCGGCTTCCTCAGCCAGCGGCGCGTAATACTCCAGCAGCGCATCGACCTCGATCGCCAGGTCCAGCGCCTGACTATTGGGCATCAGCAGACCGTGGTCGGCCTTGGCCAGATAGAGCATGTCGTTGACCAGCTGGGCCATCCACTGCAGTTCCTCGAGATTGCCATGCAGGGCCTCGCGGTACTCCTCGAGGCTGCGTGGGCGGGTGAGGGTGACCTGGGTGTGGGTCAGCAGGTTGGACAGCGGTGTGCGCAACTCGTGGGCGATGTCGGCGGAGAACGCCGACAGGCGTTGGAAAGCATCGTCCAGGCGCTGCAGCATGGCATTGACCGCGCCGGCCAGCTCGGCCAGTTCCTCGGGCATCTCGGCGGCCGGCAGGCGAGTGGTTAGCGAGCGGGCGTTGACGCTGGCGGCGACCTTGCCCATCCGCCGCAGCGGCTTCAGGCCACGGCGCACGGCCCAGGCACCCAGCAGCGCGGTGGCCAGCGCGCTGAGGCCGACCGTGAGCCAGATCAGGCGCTGCATGCCTTGCAGGAAGTGCTGGTGATGGGTGATGTCGAGGAACAAGGTCAACTGCGGCGAGTCGGGCCGGGTTTCGTCCAGCGGCAGGCTCAGTCCGCGGTAGTCGTTGCCCTGGGTATGCAGCGTGGCCAGGCCGGGCTGGGCCGGGGCGTCCGGCAGGTCGCCGCGGCTGGCGAACCAGGTGGTGCCGTCGACCGCGCGCACGCGCAAGGCCAGGTCGGACTGGTGGCTGAGCTCGTTGAGCAGCCCCGGCAGGCGCGTGGCCAGTTGCTCGGGGGTGGTGACGCCGTCGAGCAGGCTGCGCATCAGCGACAGGCGGCCGCTGAGCAGTTGCTGGTCGAGCTCGACGAAGTGCTGCTCGCTGGCGCGGCTGAACAGCAGGCCGGCGCCCAGCGAAACACTGGCGGTGCAGGCGGCGAACAGCAGCGCCAGGCGACGGCCGAGGGACAGGCGGCGCATCAGTCCTGGCGCTCCTCGAGCACGTAGCCCATGCCGCGCACGGTATGGATCAGCTTGGTGGCGTGATGGTCGTCGATCTTCAGGCGCAGGCGGCGGATGGCCACCTCGATGACGTTGGTGTCGCTGTCGAAGTTCATGTCCCACACCTGCGAGGCGATCAGCGACTTGGGCAGCACCTCGCCCTGGCGGCGCAGCAGCAGTTCGAGCAGGGCGAATTCCTTGGCGGTCAGGTCGACGCGCTGGCCGGCGCGTTCGGCGCGGCGGCGGATCAGGTCCAGGCGCAGGTCGGCCAGGTTCAGGCAGGTGTCCTGGCTGGCGCTGGCGCCTCGGCGCAGCAGGCTGCGCACCCGGGCCAGCAGTTCGGAGAAGGCGAATGGCTTGACCAGGTAGTCGTCAGCGCCCAGCTCCAGGCCGTGGACGCGGTCCTCGACGGCATCTCGGGCGGTGAGGAACAGCACCGGCGTTTCCAGCCCGGCCTGGCGCACGGCCTGGAGAATCTGCCAACCGTTGCGCCCCGGCAGCATCACATCGAGGATCAGCAGGTCGTGGTCACCGGTCAGGGCCAGGTGCTGGCCGGTGTCGCCATCGTTGGCAAGCTCAGTGACGAAGCCGGCTTCGCTCAGGCCCTGGCTCAGGTACTGGCCGGTCTTGGCCTGGTCTTCGACGATCAGCAGTTTCATGTGTTTACCAATGTTCGGATCAGCGTGATGCCGAAATCATACGTGACGATCTGGCGGCCTGCCCAAGCTGACAACGTTGTAATCTTCCCGTCAGCCAGCTGCCAGCCAGCCTTTTCGAGAATGGTCTCATTCTCCCAGAACGACCCGGAGTCACCCATGAAACACCTGTTCATCGCTGCCGCCCTCGCACTGGTCAGCCTGCCGAGCTTTGCCGACAACGGCAAACCCTTCGCCTTCGGCGAGCCGGCCGAGGCGGCCAAGGCCACCCGCACCATCGAGGTGGTACTCAAGGACATCGCCTTCGAACCGAAGAGCATCAAGGTCAAGGCTGGCGAGACCGTGCGCTTCGTGCTGGTCAACGAAGGCAAGCTGCCCCACGAGTTCAACCTGGGCGACAAGGCCATGCACGCCGAGCACCAGAAGGAAATGATCGCCATGCAGGGCAAGATGTTCACCGCCGGCATGAACCACGAAGGCATGGACCATGGCCAGATGGATCACGGCCAGATGGGCGCTGGCCACGGTCATGCGGGTGGCAACACCGTGCTGGTACAGCCCGGCCAGCGCGCCGAGCTGACCTGGACCTTCCGCAAGTCGGCGCCCATCGAGTTCGCCTGCAACGTGCCTGGCCACTACCAGGCGGGCATGGTCGGGCCGCTGACCATCGAGTGACATCGGCTCCAAGGCGGGGTGCAAAACCGGTAGACTAGGGCAATTTCGAACCTTCAGGTCAGTTTCCATGCATCCCGCCGCCGAACACTCCCCGCTGGGCAAGTCCAGCGAATACATCGCCACCTACACCCCTTCGCTGCTGTTCCCGATTCCCCGCTTGGCCAAATGGGCCGAGCTGGGCGTGAGTGGCGACGCGCTGCCGTGGCAGGGCGTGGACTTCTGGAACTGCTTCGAACTGTCCTGGCTGCTGCCCTCGGGCAAGCCGGTGGTGGCCATCGGTGAGTTCGCCATCCCGTGCGATTCGCCGAACATCATCGAGTCCAAGTCCTTCAAGCTGTACCTCAACTCGTTGAACCAGACGGTGTTCGAGTCGGTAGCGGCGTTGCAGGCGTGCCTGGTGCAGGACCTGTCCGCCGCAGCCGGCAAGCCGGTCGGGGTCAAGGTCAGCACCCTGGCCGAGGTAGAGGGGCAGGGCGTGACCACGCTACCGGGCCAGTGCATCGACGCGCTGGATGTGAACATCAGCAACTACGAGCAGCCGCAACCGGAGCTGCTGCGTTGCGCGTCGGAGCGCGTGGTGGAAGAGACCGTGCACAGCCACCTGCTCAAATCCAACTGCCCGGTCACCGGCCAACCGGACTGGGGTAGCGTGGTGGTGGAGTACAAGGGGCAGGCGCTGGATCATGCCAGCCTGCTGACCTACCTGATCAGCTTCCGCCAGCATGCCGACTTTCACGAACAATGCGTGGAGCGGATCTACCTGGACCTGAAGAACCTGCTCAAGCCTGAGCACCTGACGGTGTATGCACGCTACGTGCGCCGCGGTGGGCTGGATATCAACCCGTACCGCAGCACTGGGGCGATCAGCCCGCAGAACCTGCGATTGGTGCGTCAGTAATGTAATGGGGCCGCGTTTGCGGCCCCATTCGGTTCAGATCCCCATGCTGTGCAGGTGATTGGCGATATTGCGCAGGATGGCGGTAAGGTCTGGGTGATCGGCCTCGAAACGTTCAACGGCGGTATTGACCCCATCGACCAGGTTGTTGTCGTTGGTCGCTTCCTCGAGCTTGATCTGGGCTTCGATCTGCTGCATCAGTTCATGCAGGTGTTCGCGCTCTTCCAGCGAGAGCGGTGGATTGCGGTCCAGTTGCTCGCGCAGGCTATCGAGTTGCTCTTGCAGTTCGCGGGCAGGCATTGTTCGTTCTCCATCAATGACTTGGCAAGCCATGGACCTCGGCGACACGGTAAAGGTTCTGGCCTGCCTTGTAGCGTAATCCACCTGCCACTGCTTTGCATGACTAGCATCAACGGGGATGTATCAGGGTTTCTCGCCCCTGTGCCGGCGCTGGGCAATGTCCGCAAGGCAGGTGTCGAGGGATTCCAGGTGATCGATCACCGAGTGCACGCCCAGGCCGAATAGCGCCAGGGTCGCCTTGCCACGGGTGCGCTCCTGTTCCTGCCGGGTCATGGCCTGCCATTGACTGGGGCCGAGGTCGCAGGCCGCCAGGCCCACCGTCCACAGGCCGGCGTTGAGCCCGGCCTGCAGCAACCGTGGCTCACCGCTGACCAGTACGCAGCCTTCCAGGCGCTGGCTGTCGAGGCTCATCAGCGCCTGCCAGCAGGCGTTGGGCGCCGGCCATTTGCAGCCGTTGACCAGATGGCCCGGTAGCCAGCCGGGCAGCACGCTGCTCAGGCGCTTGCCCTGGGCGGCGCTGAGCTCGTCGAGCCAGATGCACGGCACCGCCTGCGCGCGCAGGCGGTGAAGGGAGTCGAGGGCGCCGGGGGCGGGCAGGGGGCTGCCGTCGTTTGCCTGGACCAGGCAGCCGCGCAGTCCGAACAGCACGGCGGTGAAGGCGGGTGCGTCTTGCATGGCAACGTCCCTAAATACACCGCAAGCTACCCGGCGATTGTGACCAAGGGATGACGACTACAGTTGTTCACGAAATCTTGACAGAGATATGTAAAACTACCGTTCAGCCAGCAAGCCAGTATACTTGCGCCCTATCGAGCAGCGCGCCATAGGCCGTTGCCGCCGTGAAATCCGATGGAGAAACATCTATGCGTAGGATCGGTGCCGGAGTGATCGAGCGAGTCACCCAGGCCTGTGTCTGCGCCAGCTTGCTGCTGGCGCCCGTGGCAGCCACCCAGGCGGCAACCGAGGAGGATCCGTGGGAGTCGGTCAACCGACCGATCTTCAGGTTCAACGATGTCCTCGACACCTATGCCCTCAAGCCGCTGGCCCAGGGTTACCAGTACGTCACCCCGCAGTTCCTCGAGGATGGCATCCACAACATCTTCCGCAACCTGGGCGACGTCACCAACCTGGCCAACAACGTGCTGCAGCTCAAGCCTCGAGCGGCGGGCATCGACACGGCGCGGCTGATCGTCAACACCACCTTCGGCCTGGGCGGTTTCTTCGACGTCGGCACCAAGATGGGCCTGCAGCGCAGCGACGAGGACTTCGGCCAGACCCTCGGCTACTGGGGCGTGCCCAGCGGGCCGTACGTGGTCATTCCGTTCCTTGGCCCGAGCACCGTGCGTGACGGCCTGGCCAAGTACCCGGACACCTACACCGAACCCTACCGCTACATCGACCATGTGCCGACCCGCAACTCGATCTTCGCGATGGACGTGATCGACACCCGCGCCAGCCTGCTGTCGGCGGAGAAGCTGATCCAGGGCGACAAGTACATCTTCCTGCGCAATGCCTACCTGCAGAACCGCGAGTTCAAGGTCAAGGACGGCCAGGTCGAAGACGACTTCTGATCGACCGGCTTACGAAAAAGGCGACCTTCGGGTCGCCTTTTTCGTAACAGTTCAATGCATGGCCAGGATGCGCAGGCCGAACTTCTGCGCGCCGCCGGGCTGGTCGGCGATCCACACCACTTCGGTGCTGGCATGCAGGCCGGCGAGGGCGGCGTGGTCGGAGTCGATGCGCACCTCGAGCTGGTCGCCCACTTTGAATCGCTGCGGTGCCTGGACCTGCATGCCGCTGCTGGAGAGGTCGATGCACACGGCACTGATCACCTGGCCGGCGTGCAGCAGGCTGACCTCGGCTTCAATGCGCATGCGTATGAAATCGCGTTTTTCGCTGTAATCCACGGGGGGCTGGGACATGCTTGCATCCTTTCGTCAGGTTGCGCCGATGTGCTTTCTTATAACGCCGGGTGATTTGCCCTGTAAAGTGCGGGGGAGTCTTCCTTGCCATGCTTGAAACGCCAGGCGGATGGGAGTACCGTCAGCGCCTTACAGGGCACCTCGCTATTTGCCGGACCAGTCTTCTTGTCCTACAACTCAAATAGAGAGTGGCTAAAGAGCATTCCAGTAGCCGTCTGTCGGTCTTCCACAGTCGCTACGCCAACCCAAATCTGGCGCCGTTCGCCCACATGCAGAAACCCAGTGCAACGCTGCTGATCATCGATGACGACGAGGTGGTCCGTGCCAGTCTCGCCGCCTATCTGGAAGACAGCGGCTTCAGCGTCCTTCAGGCCGGCAACGGCCAGCAGGGCCTCCAGGTCTTCGAAGCACACCAGCCCGACCTCGTGATCTGCGATCTGCGCATGCCGCAGATGGGCGGCCTTGAACTGATCCGCCGGATCAGCGAGCGCGCGCCGCAGTTGCCGGTGATCGTGGTGTCCGGTGCCGGCGTCATGAGCGACGCGGTCGAAGCCTTGCGCCTGGGCGCGGCGGACTACCTGATCAAGCCCTTGGAAGACCTGGCCGTACTCGAGCACTCGGTGCGCCGCGCCCTCGATCGCTCGCGCCTGGTGCTGGAAAACCAGCGCTACCGGGAGAAGCTCGAAGCGGCCAACCGCGAGCTGGAGGCCAGTCTGCACCTGCTGCAGGAGGACCAGACCGCCGGTCGCCAGGTGCAGATGAACATGCTCCCGGAAAACCCCTGGGTGGCTGGCGAGTTCGCCTTCGAGCACCAGATCATTCCGTCGCTGTACCTGTCGGGCGATTTCGCCGACTACTTCCGTGTGGATGACCGGCGCATCGCCTTCTACCTGGCGGACGTCTCCGGTCACGGCGCCTCGTCGGCGTTCGTCACGGTGCTGCTCAAGTTCATGACCACGCGCCTGCTGTTCGAATTCAAGCGTGGCGGTAAAATGCGCGAGTTCAAGCCTTCGCAGGTGCTCAGCCACATCAACCGTGGGCTGATCAACTGCAAGCTGGGCAAGCATGTGACCATGGTCGGTGGCGTCATCGACGAGGACACCGGCCTGCTCACCTACAGCGTCGGCGGCCACTTGCCGCTGCCGGTGCTGTACACCCCGGGCCAGGCCCGCTACCTCGAAGGCCGCGGCCTGCCGGTGGGGTTGTTCGACGAGGCCAGCTACCAGGACCAGGTGCTGGAACTGCCGCCGCAGTTCAGCCTCACCCTGATGTCCGATGGCATTCTGGACCTTTTGCCCGGGGACACACTCAAAGATAAGGAAGCGGCCTTGCCGGAAATCGTCAAGGCGGCAGGTGGTAGCCTGGAGGGGCTGCGCCAACGATTCGAATTGGCTACGCTTGGGGAGATGCCGGATGATATCGCCCTATTGGTGTTGAGCAGGAACCTTGAATGAGTACTGGTAGAATCCAGTTCGCCGAGCAGAGCGGGACCTTCGTTCTGAAATTTGTCGGTGAAGTGCGCCTGACCCTGTGTTCGGCGCTGGATGCGACGATCGAGAAGATCTTCACCGCGCTGAACTTCTCGGCCATCGTCATCGACCTGACCGAAACCGAGAGCATCGACAGTACCACCCTCGGCCTGTTGGCCAAGCTGTCGATCCTGTCCCGGCAGAAGGTTGGCCTGCTGCCCACCCTGGTCACCACCAACCCGGACATTTCCCGCCTGCTGCAGTCCATGGGCTTCGACCAGGTGTTCAACATCGTCGACCGGCCGGTGCCGTGCCCGGAATGCCTGACCGACCTGCCATCGCAGGACCAGGACGAGAGCGTGGTGCGTTCCAAGGTGCTGGAGGCGCACAAGATCCTCATGGGCTTGAATGACTCCAACCGAGAAGCGTTCCACGACCTGGTGAGCGCGCTCGAGCGGTCCTGAACCTGCGCTGAACCTGCCGACACCATCGCGGGAGCTTTCGATGGTGTCAGTCCTGGATGAACGCCGTAGCCGGCGAGCCATCCGCATTCAGCTGAAACACCCGCTCCGGCCGCCCCTGGCCATCGAAGAACACCTGCCCCAGCCCCGCGCTGTTCCACAACCGCTCCCCGGCCTTGCTGCGGCTAGGCGTGCGCGGCACCACTTGCATTTCCCGGCGCTTGGTGAACCAGTTGAGCGGCGAGCGCGGTGAGTACAGCCAGCGGTTGAGCCGGTCGAGCACATCCAGCAGGCGCCGGGGAAACTCGTTCTTGATCCCGCTGCTGGTCACCTGCCACAGGTGCGGGCTGCGCTGGCGGTGGCGGATCAGCACTTCGTAGACGAACGAGTAATGCACGTCGCCCGACAGCACCACGTAGTGCCCCGGCGTGCGCGAATGGCGGAAGATGTTGAGGATCACCTGCGCCGCGCCGCGATGGGCCATCCAGTTCTCCGCATCCACCAGCAACGGGTAGCCCAGGGCGCTGAACACCCGCTGCACGGTCTCGATCAGCTTGACCCCGAAGATCGGCGCCGGCGACACGATGATCGCCGAAGGGTGGTCGAGCAGCGCCTGCTGCAGTTCGCTCAGCGCCTCCCAGTCCAGCAGGCCGGAGGGCTTGCCCAGGCTGCTTTCGCTGCGCCAGCGGCGGGTGCGGGTGTCCAGCACCAGCAGCGGCGGGTCGCTGGGCAGCGCGTACTGCCAGCCCTGGAAGCGCAGCAGCTCGCCGATCAGCTCATCCCTTGCCTCGTTCAGTTGCCGGCATTGCCCGACCAGCACCGCGCAACCGTCCGGATCGTTGCCCCAGCCCTGGCACAGCAGATAGCCGAGCAAAGCGTTGCCGATGATGCGCCGCGAGAACGGATGGCCGTAGGCGGTTTGTTCCCATTGCGCCGACAGGTTCCAGTCGTCGGTGATGTCGTGGTCGTCGAAGATCATCAGGCAGGGCAGGTGGGCCATCACCCGCGCCACCTGGCCGAGGCCGTCACGGAACGCCTCGATCAGTGGCAGTTCGCGCTGATAACGAGCCTGGCGCTGCGCGGTCAGGCCCTCCGGCATCTCCAACCCCGCCAGCGTCCACGGTAGCGGCGACCAGACCAGCAGGTACATGGCCATGACCTCGGCGAAGGTCACCAGGTGGTTGTCGGCGTTGCTGGACGAGAAGATCGGCTTGCGCTTGCCGCCGAAGAAGCGTTCGCGCAGGGTTTCGTTGCCTTCCTGGGCCGGCAGCAGGTCGGCGCGGTGGTAGTAGCAGGCCGGATGGCGATAGAGCGCGGCGCCGCTGTCGACCAGGGCGCCATCGAGGGCTTCGTCGAACAGGCCCAGACGCTCGATCAGCGTGTGGATGGCACGCAGCATGGGGCCGGCGACATCGTCGGCATAGACTTGGTCACCGCTCATCAGCAGCACGGCGGGGCGTTTTTCAGGGCGCGGATCGGCGGCAAGTAGGCGGTCGGCACACAGCAGGCCGTCGGCGGCCGGATGGTGGGGCTTGCGGCAGGAGCCGTGGAGCAACTGGTCGAGACGATCGCGCAGTACGAAGCTGGGGCGGCTGGCTCCGGAGTAGAGCAGGTGCGGGGCCCAGTCGGCGATGCCCTGGCCGTTGGCCAGGCGCAGGTCGTATTCGAGCGCCACATTGCAGGGCAGCGGGTGGTCGAAGCGGATGTCCAGCAGGTGGATGAAGGCGTGCTGTCCGACCGGGATCACCTCAGCGTGCATCGTGGCGTTGATGCCGGTTTGCTCGAGCAGGAATTCGGGTTGTAGTGGTTGCGAGCCGACCAGCCAGATGGCCAGGCGTTGCGGTTCCAGGCGGCGCAGGATGGGGCCGGCGAGGACGAGGGGGAGCGAAGCGGTGGCGGGCATGGATGGCTCAGGTTCGTGTGATGCTGATGGCCCTATCGCGGGGAATGGCCACCCCAACGAAAAACGGGCGGGAAATGCTCTGCATTAACCGCCCGTCGATCAAGCCGAAGATGTATCAGGCTTTGTCAGCCAGCCATCAGTGCTTCCAGCTTTTCCTGGTCGCGGGCGAACTGGCGGATGCCTTCGGCCAGCTTTTCGGTGGCCATGGCGTCTTCGTTCATCGCCCAGCGGAACTGGCTTTCGTTCAACTGTTGCTTGGCCTCGCCGGCATTGCCCGGCTTGAGCAGGCGTGGCAGTTCGCCCTGGTCGTCCGACAGTTGCTGCAGCAGCTCGGGGCTGATGGTCAGGCGGTCGCAGCCGGCCAGTTGCTCGATCTGGCCGATGTTGCGGAAGCTCGCGCCCATGACCACGGTGTTGTAGCCGTTGGTCT
This sequence comes from Pseudomonas sp. P65(2024), assembly GCF_057480955.1. Taxonomy (NCBI): domain Bacteria; kingdom Pseudomonadati; phylum Pseudomonadota; class Gammaproteobacteria; order Pseudomonadales; family Pseudomonadaceae; genus Pseudomonas; species Pseudomonas sp. P65(2024). The sequence goes on along the minus strand of NZ_JBLIYX010000001.1, from coordinate 322,625 downwards.
TGTAGTAGTCGTAGATGCGGGTGACCGACTGCACGCCCGGATCCTCGGCGCCGACGTATTCCTTGCCGGTGCTTTTCTTGTACCAGTCGTAGATGCGCCCCACGAACGGCGAGATCAGGAACACCCCGGCATCGGCACAGGCCTGGGCCTGGGCGAAGGAGAACAGCAGGGTGAGGTTGGTCTGGATGCCTTCCTTCTCCAGCTTCTCGGCGGCGCGGATGCCTTCCCAGGTGGAGGCCAGCTTGATCAGCACGCGGTCTTTCGGCACGCCGGCCGCTTCATACAGCTCGATCAGCTGACGGGCCTTTTTCAGCAGCGCCGGCTCGTCGAACGACAGTCGCGCGTCCACCTCGGTGGAAATGCGCCCCGGAATGACCTTGAGAATGCCCGAGCCCACCGACACGGCGAACTTGTCGCAGGCCAGGTCGACATTGCCCTTGGCATCGGCCTTGACCTGCTTGAGCAGGTCGGCGTAACCCGGGATGGCCGCGGCCTTGAGCAGCAGCGATGGGTTGGTGGTGGCGTCGACCGGCTTGAGGCGGGTGATGGCGTCCAGGTCGCCGGTGTCGGCGACGACGGTGGTGAACTGCTTGAGTTGTTCCAGCTTGGAGGTCATGGGCGTGCTCTGTCCTGTGCAATGACTCGACATTACCCGAGCCCCGACAGCCACTCAAGGCCCGTCGCAGGCGTATCGGGAAACCCTTGGAAGCAGCGCGCTCCCCTGTGTAGGAGCGGGCTTGCCCCGCGAAGGGCTGCAAAGCGGCCCCGGCCAACGCCAGGGCCGCAGTATAAGGCTAACCCTTCGAGTGCCAACCCCGCCCCAGGTTCCCTCAACGCCCCTGCAACAGCTCGGCAGCCTGGTCCAGCACCTTCAGCGGCTCGCTGGTCTTGTGAATGTCCGCCGACAGCAACTGCCGGAAGCGCCGCGCCCCCGGGAAGCCTTGGCCCAGCCCGAGGATATGCCGGGTGATGTGATGCATCGCGCCGCCGCTTTGCATGTGCGCGACGATGTACGGACGCAGCTTTTCCATCGCCTCGGCCCGGCTGACCACCGGCGCCGCGCTGCCGAACAGCTGCTGGTCGACCTCGGCCAGCAGGTACGGGTTGTGGTACGCCTCGCGCCCGAGCATCACGCCGTCGAAGGTCTGCAGGTGGGTGCGGCACTCGTCGAGGGTCTTGATGCCGCCGTTGAGCACCAGTTCCAGGTCCGGGAAGTCGGCCTTCAGCTGCGCCGCCACGTCATAGCGCAGTGGCGGGATCTCGCGGTTCTCCTTGGGCGACAGGCCTTCGAGGATGGCGATGCGCGCATGCACGGTGAAGCTGCGGCACCCGGCGTCGCGCACCTGGCCGACGAAATCGCACAGCTCGGCGTAGCTGTCGCGGCCGTTGATGCCGATGCGGTGCTTGACCGTGACCGGGATGCCGACCGCGTCCTGCATGGCCTTGACGCAATCGGCCACCAGACCCGGATGGCCCATCAGGCAGGCGCCGATCATGTTGTTCTGCACCCGGTCGCTGGGGCAGCCGACGTTGAGGTTGACCTCGTCGTAACCGGTATCCTCAGCCAGGCGCGCGCAGGCAGCCAGGTCCGCCGGCACGCTGCCGCCCAGTTGCAGGGCCAGCGGGTGCTCGGATTGGTCATGGCGCAGGAAACGCTGGGCGTCGTTGTGCAGCAGGGCGCCGGTGGTGACCATTTCGGTGTAGAGCAGGGCGTGCTGGGAGAGCAGGCGCAGGAAGAACCTACAGTGTCTGTCTGTCCAGTCCATCATCGGCGCCACAGAGAAGCGGCGGGATAGCTCGAGGCGCGTGGTTTGTGGCTTTGAAGCTGTTTCTAGGGGCATTCTGGTCTACACGGTTTTGTACCATTTTCCAGGGTTTTCAGACGTTTTTGGTGTGACGGTGGTACGATGTACCACCGCCAGTCACGCTTGTACCACCGGAAAATATGGCAACGATTAGAGCAAGGAAAAAGGCCGATGGAACGGTCAGCTATACCGTCCAGATCCGCCTCAAGAAAAAAGGTGTCCTAGTCTACCAAGAGTGTCAGACCTTCGCCCGCAAGCAGGCAGCTCAAGCCTGGGCGAAGCGACGAGAGACCGAGTTGGCGGAACCTGGAGCGATCGAGCGGGCTAATCGTGGCGGGCACGCCGTCAAGGACATGATCGACCGATACCTGGTGGAGGCAGAGAAAGCCCGGCCGCTTGGCAAGACGAAGCGGCAGACCCTCCTGGCCATCAAGAGTAGCTACCTGGGCGACGTGGTCGATTCCGACATCTCTCAGCAGGTGCTGGTGGAATATGCTTTATGGCGCATGAGCCCCGAGGGTGGCGACATCAAACCGCAGACAGCTGGCAATGATCTTGCTCACTTGGGCTCAGTGCTGTCGCTGGCCAGGGCGGCGTGGGGGTATGAGATCAACCCTCAAGCCATGCCGGATGCGCGCCTCGTGCTTAAACGGCTCGGTTACAACATGAGGAGCCGTGAGCGGGATCGAAGGCCCAATCTCGACGAACTCGATAAGCTGCTCGAGCATTTCTTCGAGATGCTTTCACGGCGCCCGACTGTCATTCACATGCCCAAGGTGGCAGCGTTTGCTATCTTCTCTACTCGTCGCATGGACGAGATCGCTCGCATCTTGTGGGAGGATCTGGATGAGCACCGTCAGGCGGTGAAGGTGCGGGACATGAAAAATCCAGGGCAGAAGATTGGTAACGATGTTTGGTGCCACCTGCCTGATGAGGCATGGAAGATTGTGCAAAGTATGCCGCGGCAGTGTGCTGAGATCTTTCCTTACAACAGTGACTCAATCGGCAAGGCTTGGTCCCAGGCATGCAAGATGGTTGGAGTGGCGGATCTGCACTTCCACGATCTGCGCCACGAGGGTGTGAGCAGGCTGTTCGAAATGGATTGGGATATACCCAGAGTGTCGAGTGTTTCCGGTCATCGTGATTGGAACTCGCTGCGGCGTTATACCCATCTGAGGGGGCGCGGCGACCGCTATAAGGAGTGGAGTTGGTTGAAGCGTATTATCCTAGCGCCAGTTACTCTGGGCGCCCGGGTCGAATAGTCGGTTGAGGTTCCTAATTTTTGTTCGCTTTGTCGGGACGTTTGCGTTAGCCGTGGCCAGCAAATTATACGGCTTAACTCGCAAAATACCGCCATGATTGTCACGGAACACCGACTGGGTTTGTAAGCGGAAGAAATGAATGTGAGAAAACGAATAAAAAACGTAATAAAACAAAAGTTAAAGATTGTTCGGTTCGCGTGTAGGAAAAGTATTCGATCTAGTTCTGATAAACTTCGTATGTGAAGGAGGTGCTTTGTGGCCCCGCTGTTCCTAACTGGCAACAGAACTCCGCTGTATCCGCAAACAGCAAGAAAGATAGAGCTTCTGGATAACTCTATCTTCGAAAAGATTCAGAAATGGCGAATGTTTTCTGCGTTATGGGAGTTGGAAGTAGAAGATTTTTACGGTAAAAAAATATCCTATAGGGGTATAAAATATTCCGGCTCTCCTGAGAGAGTATTTTGGTGCTACTTTCAACCATTCTTCAATCATGAGATCCCGGAGGTTCTTTCTGAGGTTGAGAGCGTATGTGCTAACAAAGGACTTCCTCCGGAGGAATATTTGACGGAAGCCGCCGATCTTCTAAAAGTCATGGTTAGCCGTTTGTGGGCCGAAATTGCAATAACGCATCAGATGTTAAAGGGGAATGGTTTCCCCAAGGCTGAAGATTTGCCCGATGTGTCAGGAATAATTAGTGCGGCTAAAGAAAAAATTGACTCTGAGGTCGATGCTCTGCTCTTCAGAGGTGTCCCGGTGCTTCAAGAAATTCAATCGTCTCCAGACGATATTCTGGAAGTGAAGCCAAACTTCATGGGTATCGGCATCAATTTTAATGCATTTGCTCGCTGGGTAAAGCGCAAGTGGAAGCGCGTCTAACAATTGTTTCGAGTCGCTCGGTTGGGATTAATGGAGTCGGAGTCTCAGCCAAATGTTAGAGCGTATCATGAGTGCACCGAGATAATCGATCGGTTTGACCGATGCTGGTCTTTAAGCCAGCTAGGCCCTGTGTGAAAAGTCTGGACACGAAAGTCAGGCAAGGTGAAAGTAGCCGAGGGGGCGGAGCTCACGGGTTGTAAATGAACATTCCGAAGCTCTTTTCGATGCAGCATAGCCAAGTATCAAGGCTTTTCAGGCAGAGCTTAGGTTTCACAAGGTTTAACTTCCTACAAAGCAGTGCCCGTAATGAGGGCTTGCTGACTTATTCGACGGTATTGGCACTTCTCCAAACGGCCGGCGAAGACGTCCAGTACTCAGTTGTTAGCCGGTTAGCTGTCAGCGTCCGGTAACACTCTCAATCTGCCGAATACGTTCTTTGAAACATAGTGAAAGTTCAGAGGCCTCAATCAGCGGCCTAATCGAACCGCCTGCGTATCTATCAGCGCTGAAATTACACCAATCACCAACCCAGCGTTTCCAGTTAAAGTGAAGCTTTCTGAATGTTGGCATCTCTTCTGCGTCTCTCTGTTGCCGCTTGGTGCGGATCGCTGCGGCAAGTTCGTTTCGAGTGAGTCTATATTCCTCCCAAGCGGCGACATTTATTTCAGACTGGGTTAGCGGTTCATCTTTAAAAACGGTAGACCACAGAACGGAGTCGGTTGTTTCAATTATCAAGCTAACGCTGTCTACCGCAACTTTAGCTCTCGAATAATCGTAGGTAAACTGAGATGCCGACTCATGTGCAAGTATGTGTCTATCTCGAAAGGTCTGGTGCAGTTCAGCCCATAACGAGGATATGTCGCTAACTAGAGGGCTGCGTCCAGGCACATTGTCCCTACTAAAATACGGATCCTCAGCGGTCTTTGAGAGCTGCTTGAATTTTTGACCCAAAAGAGCATCATATACATCTTCAAGATGACTGAGTGAGCTGAATGGCAGGCTGTATGCTACGACCTCGCCAATACTAACTGTTTTTTTATGAATGCTAAGTATCACCTCTGACGCCTTAACTCTGTCCCCCAAAAGTGCAAGCCCATTGGCTGTGTACTGTCCGCCCGTATCAATAATCATTGCCACTACTGTTCTAAAATGCGCCTCTAATGTAGCTATAGCAGCAACAGGAAAATACCTAAAGAGTTCTGTATTTGCAGTTTCTCTCAGTTCTTCTAATGAACTCTTGAGATCAGTCAATCTTGATGTTGCCTCAAATACGGCGCTCTCAGCTGTTCCTAATAGTAGTCTTGATCTGATTTCTTCGACTCGATCAGCGATTAATGGTTTCGACTGCCTTGCCATGTGTCCTTCCTTAATGATTGAGTTGAACTGATGTGATTTGTGCTATCCGGATTTCTAATCCTGTAGGAGGTGCTTCAAATACTCTATCTTCCGCTCGAGGAGTTTCCTTTGAACCATGGCGTCCAGATTTCGGTATTGATTTCCAGTGCCAATCACCACGCGTGCATAATGCACGGCAGTTTCTTTCTCTAGATAATTTTGAAATGCATCTTCAGAAGCTTTAATAGCTAAGCGAAGTCTCTCCGCATCGCTCTCCTCGTACGTTCTCTCTTTAGTCCATTTTGCCATCAACTCTTTCATAAGATTATCGATGACAGAGTACAGCTTACCTGAGTCTATTAAGGCTTGGATTGAGCTGCCGAATGCACAGCGCGGAGCTCCAGGTCGTAGCTTTTGCTCGATGATTTCATAAGTAGCGTTAGCAAAAAGCATTGAGCTTTCGAACCAGCGGTTCAGCTGGTCTAGCGTGACAAGTCGAAAATTTGCCTCGTGAGCGGCAATGTGGCGTGCAGTAAATAAATCTTGGATATCTTTTACCAGTTGATCGGCATCATCAATTATTAATTCACCATATTGGATTCTATATTCACCCGGTGGCCCGAGGATCTCGTCCTCCGTCGGGTCTATGAATTCTTTCACCGAGCCCAAACTTATTTTAAAATTCTTGTAGCCAGCGTCTCCTGTAAATAAAGTGTCAAAGTGCTTTATGATGTGCTCTGCACTACTAACGCTTATGCTATGGCTAACCAAGTCGCCGAATGTTATCTCTTTTCGACTTAGTGCTTTCGTTAGATCAAAGTCAAATGTTAAATCTCTGAATAGTTTCGCTCGCTCTAAGTACGGAGTCTCATCTTCATCGATCAAAATCTTGATGCATGACCTAGAGAAAGCCTCTATGCATGAGACGATGCCGACAACATGGAGTGATATTTGATAGGGATCGGGATCACTTAGCGACATGAACCCGCTGTGCAGGGTCGCAATTTCTCCCAGAGCCGCGTATTGCCAGCGATCTGTCCGAGATTTCTTCTCGGCGATGATGCTTAATGCGTTTTTTTTTGACATTGGCTTATGCCCCCAGTGACAGACAGGCCTATATTCCCACAGCGTTGACCGTAATGACTAGAAGCGCGAACGAAAGGCGGGTCTTCGGTGAAGATGTAGGCATATTCCTAGTATCCTAAACTTTGTGTGAAAAACCTTCGTACTCCGTGATGCTGCGTTGAAAACGGCCTCGGAACGCTCATTTCCAGCCCGTAACCTTCCTCGGCTACTTTCGCCTTGTCTGACTTTCGTCTAAGACTTTTTACACAGAGCCTAATGATAGCTTTGGTAATTATATGTCTTCCACGAGGGACGCGATGCGTCGATTGCCGCCGTTTGTTGGCGGTGATTGACGAGCGATCAGGGAAAATTCAGTAGGCTGGACGGGCAGATAGGGGCAGTTGATCAGTGACGGATACTGACCAGCTCAGGTCAGATTTTCGAGTCAACCTGCCATTAACCGCTTGTTTAATTGTGCGCACTCTTTGCGCGCAGCATCCCGTTGCTGATCCAGGTAGAGAGCAAGGTCGGTAATGTGGATGCCTCGGGCGCTCTTCTGGCTCGGTTCAAGTCGGGTGATGGGCAGCTTGATCTCTCCAGCCAGCACCTTGCGTTGGAACACCAGCGGCGTTAGGTGAGTGAAGTAGTCGGCGCACACCTGCTCAAGCGAGATGATCGCCATGCCGTTGTATTGCGCCATCAATACGAAAGCCGTGTTCATGCGCTTTTCTCCGTGGCTCGTTGAGCCTGGGCGGGCTTAAAGTTGAGGTCGGGCTTACAGCCCTTCGCTTTATCTGGAACGTGTCCGACCGCTGCACCTGTGTTGCCAATAAAACTCGCCGCTTGGCGAATGTTGGCGCAGCGCTGGTTGTTGCCGCATATGCAGGGAATGCCGCAGACATCGCAGGTGACCGCCATGGCGGGGCGCATGAAAGTATGAACGCCCTTGGCTTCTCGGGCGTTAGGCGTATAGGTGGTGATCACAGCCAGTACCTTTCTATATCGTGACGGGTTGTTGAGGTCAGCGGCAGGACGGCACTGCTCGCCTGTGATGATGTAACCGGGGCGATGCAGGTTGCGGGTTGGGCCAAATTGGTCAGCCTCTGGGCAAAGCTCACGCCGGCAGCGATGACTGCTGCCAGCGCGACGGTGAGCCCCAGGCTGATCCCGCGCCAGATGTTCAGTTCGGCGTTCGTTGACATGGTTGAGTCCACCTGAGATCGGCTGCAGAGGTGATGTTGATGTGATGAGCTACTTGGAGGCCGAGCTGCTGGGCGATGTGAAGCTCGAGGCGGGCGCCCTTGGAGTTGAGCCAGCCGGGCAGCAGAAGCAGGCCCTCGCAGCGGGAGATCTGTACCAAGGCGAGGCGCATGTAACCGGTCCACGATCCGCATTCGGGTTCCGGGTTCTCGGCGGGGTTCTCGACTTCGAAGCCTTCAGCGCGCAACAGCTCGGCCGCCGCGTTGAAAGCTGGATAGTTAAGACCTGGAAGGCCAGTCATGGGGCCGGAGATGTAGATGCGTTTCATGCTAGGGCATCCGTAAGGGCGCGCCCGGATGGTGTGGCGCGTAGATGAGCATGAGCACGCTTGGCGAGTTCATCGACGGCTGTAGCGAGCTCGGCAGTTCGATCCGCCTGATCCCGCGCCTTCAGAGCGATTTGGACTTGCTGCGCCAGGCGCAGGGCTTCAACAGTGCTGAGCAGCCGTTCGTAATCGCTCCTGGTTACCGCCAACCCGGTGTAAGACATGATTCGCGTTTCCAGCTCGGAGACGGTGCGTTTGAGATCTGCGATTGTTGTGAGGTGTTTGCGTTGCTCGGATTCGCGTTGGACGGCGATTTCATTCAGTTCGTAGGCGAGATCCCGGACTTTTGTTAGGTGGGCGGCGTCGCGCTCTGCCAAGCCGATTTCCTTGCCCAGGTCGAAAGCGCGTCGGCGGGCTTTGCCGAAAAAGTAGGGCAGGGTGGCCAGAAGAATCAGGAGGGCGATACTGGCGCTAAGTGCGTACTGATACGGTTGCATATGCTGTGCTCCATGTGCACCCGCCGCCGTGATTTTAAGAGACGGTGGCGGGCTATGAGCCCCTGTTAGCCGGGGCGGCCTAGTTCACGCGATTTGCTAGGATTGTTCCGCCTGGCGGTCGAGATACTGAGCGAGGTCGTGCAGATAGATCACGTGGGGCGCCTTCGCTGAGTTGTGCAACTTCGTCAGCTTCATTGGGATCGCTCCCTTGTTGATCAAATCCCTGAAGCGCCGGTCAGAGCCGATGTGCGGGAAGTAACGCTCTCGCACGGCGCTCAACGTAGGGCAGGGCGTCGTCCACTCGCTTCGCAGCTGTTCCAGGGTGCTCATAAGAGCTCCCCAAGACCCTCATGGCCCGGCTGGAGCTTGGCGCGCAGGGAGGCGGCGAGTTGCTGTTTGTTTGGGGCGGTAACCGCTGCGCACACCTCACCCAGATCGTTGGTTACAACGGCCCCAAAGGGCAGCGCATGGTTAACGGTGCTGATCACATACGCTATCTGGCCGGTGAGCAGGACCTCATCCACGCTGTCTTGCGCCTCCACCAGGGCGAGGGCCTCTTCTGACATCGCGCCAGAGTCAGCCCGGCCATTGGCCAGGTCTTGCAGGAAATCGCGCAATGACTGGCACTTGGTGGCCAGCCTGCGCGGGAGAGACAGAGAACTAACAAGCGGTCCCATCGTCACTTTGATGTGGTGAGTGGTGCTGTCGTTTTCGACATAGACGAGGGCATCCAACGACGTCTCGGGGCGTTGCAGTTTGCAGGTTGCGGTACCGCCATGCTCCAAGGTGTGCTCGAGCACCATGATCCGACGCAGAGGGATAGTGAACTCGCTCATTCAGCACCCCCCGGTTGCGGGAACGGCTTGAGCGTTGCCACGGGGAGTGGTAATGATTTGAAGCCCTGTGCGGAGCTGGAATGCCGCCACTTGGGAGGGGCGGTTGCAGGTCATTGGGTGCAAGTAAACCTTGCACGACGGCGTGTGCTGTACGTATGGCATGTCTGAACCTCAGTGAGAGAGAGGGTGTGGCTCAGACAATACTCAAACGAATTTTGATGGTCAATACATAAGCGTATTGATTTGATAGGTGGCGTTTAGAAAATCTCGACTTTTGAGACCACGACGCCACAGATCATCGCGTCGTCAGGTAGCTCGATAATTGGGTCCGGCCAAGCGGGGTTGAGAGGTTTGAGGAATTGTCGCTGCCCTTCGATCACGAGCTGTTTGAAGGTGGCTTCCTTGCTATCCGGAAGCTTGGCAATGACTAAGGAGCCGTTGTCGTACTCCTTTGCGGGGTCTACGAAAATGATATCTCCGTCCCTAAAAGATCGGCGCTCATGGGGGTTGAACATAGACAACCCGCGTACGCGGAGTGCGAAAGTGGAGCTGCTGTGGGAGACAGCGCAAGGAAGCCAGATCTCTACGCTCTGCAGTTCCAGATCGTCCTGCATTTCGCACCAGGCACCAGCCTGTACCCAGGAAATCAATGGAACGAAGCCGCGAACCCTTGGGCCCAGCTCTACATTTGAATTTCGGCCAGGTGCCAGCGTTGGGTCATCCCCTCCTTTCCAGAGCCATTCGGTCGTGACTCCGAGGGCTTTTGCTAACTTTTCCACGTTAGCTTGACGCGGGCTGGCGGAAACGCCCGTCAGGATCCGGTGGATCGTGGGTTGGGGCACCCCCGATCTCCTGCCTAGCTCCCCTTCAGACCATCTCAGTTCCTGCATGCGCTGTGCGACGCGGTTTCCTATCACGGCTTAAAGCTCTGATTCGTTAACGTATTGGAATTGTATTGCCTGTATCAATTCGCTTGGGTATTATCATTTCAATTCGTTAACGCATCGGCGGGTGCCATGACTATTCAACAGATGCTTCAACAGCTGATCGACCTGGGGTTCTCCCAGCGCGCGATTGCTGAGCGGGTGGGGACAACCCAGCCAACCATTTACAGAGCGACAAGAGGGGCGGCGGTCCGCTACGAGGTAGGTAAGGCAATTGAACTGTTCTGTGAGGAACAGATGCAGATGGACAGAGATAAGCAGAAGTAAGAACGCTGAGCCAGGACTCTCACCTCCCGGCCCAGCTATGACAGCGCAACGCACTATCACTCTCGTCGTCCGGCACCCTCTCTCACAAGTGCAGCCGGACGACTATTACCGCATGCCATGCCCGCACAGCACGCAAGGCACAGCACACAGGTCGTGGTCGTAGGATAGGTCTTACCTAACCCTGTGACTAGGCCGTAAACCGAGGATTTACGGTTATGAGTCGAGTTGATCTATTGCCGGGCGCAGGTCCGGTCCTCACATTGCGGCAGGCGCTCTACCGCGCAGGTCGTGACTATCACGGTGGTATCACCAAGTTGGCCTTCGACATGGGCCTTGAGGTGGACACGCTGCAGAAGAAGCTCCACCACAACGAGGAGCGCCGCTGGCCGACCCCTGATGAGCTGGAAGAAATCGTCCAGTGGACCTCAGACCCGCGGCTGCTCGATGCCCTGGTTCGTCCGGCGGGGGCGGTCTGGTACCGGCCAGAGCCGGTGCCAGCCACCAACGAAGCGCTGCAAGCTGTAGCCAAACTCTTGGATGAGTCCAGTCAGTTCGTGGGCAGTCTGCATGACGGTGCAGCCGATAACGTATGGACGCTTGCCGAGGTGGTGGATCTCGAGAAGCGTGGGATGGATGTGATCCGCCAAGTGCTCGCGATCATGGCGGGCGCTCGCCAGGCCATGGAGGACGAAGCTCATGGCTGACGCCGTTGATTTCGCCAACGATCATGCGGAGTACTTCCTGCAGCTGTCGTTGCAGCGCCTTGCGCGCCTTCCTGAAAAGCCGAGCGCGCAGTTCTGTGAGGATTGCGACGAGCCGATTCCGTTGGCCCGTCAGCAGTCGGTCGCGGGTTGCGAAACCTGCGTCGACTGCCAGGGGTTGCGGGAGCGCCGGAGATGATCAGGCGCCCAACTCCTACCACAGCTGATTGGGCGCGGCGTTACATTGAAACCTTCAACCTGGCCCTGGTTCCGATCGAGCCAGGCGAGAAGGGGCCGAAGGGTAAAGCTTGGAACCAGCCCGGTCGCTACTTCACTGTTGCCGCTGATGCCGAGGCGTTTTGGACGAAGCGCCCGAGTCACAATCTAGGGGTGGTGCTCGGGCCTAGTCGTGTCTGCTCATTGGACGTTGATGACGTCGAACTGACGCGGCAGGTCATGCAGCAGACGCTTGGGCTCGACGTTGACGCCCTTGCAGACGCATACCCGACCTCCGTGGGTAACCCTGAACGCTTCCGTGTGATGTTCCGTGTCCCCGAGGGTGTGGAGTTGAGTCGCCACGCCCTGGTTTGGCCCAACAAGAACGACCCCGATGGCACCATCTACAAAGGGCTAATGGCGCAGGTCCAAGCAGCGGTAGACGCGGAAGATGCCGACCGCGAAGCGGCTTTCCGACTGGCTGCTGAGCCCTTCAAGAAAGTGACCGTCTTCGAGTTGCGGGGCGGCCTGGTACAAGACGTGCTTCCGCCCTCCATCCACCCTGGCACGGGTAAGCCCTACACATGGCGCACTGCGCCAGACGCTGGCGGCTTGCCGGAGCTCCCGCCCGAGCTGCTGGCGATCTGGCAGGGCTGGGACGAGTTCAAGCCCAAAGGGGAGGCCGTTTGCCCGTGGAGGCCGAAGCCGGCTATGCCCGCGGCTCGCCCAACGCCAAGGCCCTCACCAGCTGTTGCTCGCTCTGGTGACAAGCTCCCCGAGGTCATCCCGGAATTCAACCGCATCCATGACATCGCCACGATGATCGAGGCGCATGGCTACAAGCGCATCGACGGGAAGTGGTTGAGCCCGCACAGCAGCTCGGGGATGCCCGGGGTGACAATCAACGAGGACAAGCTCTACTCGCACCACACCTCCGACCCGCTGGCGAACGGTCACAAGAACGATGCTTTCGACGTGTACTGCATCCTCGAACATGGGGGTGACGTTCGTGCTGCTACCAAGGAAGCGGCACGGCAGCTCGGCCTGGGTGGTCAGTCCCGGGCACCTTTGCCGCCACCGTTGGGAGAGGTGAGGATGGTGCCCAGCGGCCCTCCCCGCGCCCCTTCCGGTGAGCAGGTGGCACCTGAAAGTGGATCCGTGCCTGTGTCTGTCGCTGCAGATTCTGAATCTCTTCCCCACGCCCCTTCTCGAGAGTGGCCGGATGATGATTTTCAGGCTGGCTCAAACACACCTGGGGGCTCGGGGGGCTTTCGAATCAGCGAGCAGGAGTTGCTGCGCGACTTCGTGGTGATCTATGGCTCAGACGTCGCCTGGGATTGCGCCCGGGGGCGGATGATCAAGCTGTCTGCCATTCGAGAAGCGGTAGGGCGGACCACGTACAAGTGGTGGCAAGAGAGTGAGCATCGCCGGATGGCGCAGGACGTGGTCTTTGACCCGACTGAGACCTGCAACTCGATGATGTTGAACCTGTTCGATGGGTTTCATGCAGAGCGGGATGAGCGCGGCCAAGAGGGATGCCAACGCATTCTCAAGCACTTGGGGCTGCTGTGTAACAACCGCGCGGATGAGTACCGTTTTTTGTTGAAGTGGATTGCCTATCCGCTTCAGAACCCTGGCGCGAAGATGGCGACAGCCGTGGTGATGTTCGGGGCCGAGGGGCCTGGTAAAAGCCTGCTGTGGGAAAAGGTGGTGCGGGAGATCTATGGCGCGTACGGCACCACCATCGGGCAGGCGCAGTTGGAAAGCCAGTTCACGGGCTGGCAGAGCCGCAAGCTGTTCGCGCTGGCTGAAGAGGTGGTAAGCCGTGAAGAAATGCGGCACTACAAGGGGGTGCTGAAGCACCTGGTCACCGGGGAGACACTACAGATCAACGAGAAGAACATGCCGGTGAGGGAAGAGAAGAATCACCTCAATTTCGTGTTCCTTTCAAACTCCACGGTACCATTGGCATTGGATGATGGGGATCGTCGGTACCTGGTGCTGTATGTGGACCGGGTGCCACCTAAGGAGTACTTCGAGGCATTGGTGAGCGAGATCGAGACAGGCGGTATCTCGGCGTTCTATGAATACCTGATGAGCATAGATTTGACGGACTTCAACCCTCATACCAAGCCTCCACTCAATGAGGAAAAGCAGGGACTGATTGATGGCAGCCTTCCCGCGCCACGGTATTTCGTGCGCCGATGGCTGGCCGGGGAGACAGAGTTCCCAGTGACGAATGCTGTTACTCAAGATGACTTGTGGCGCGCATTCTGTAAGTGGTGTGATGGCGCGAACGAGTTCAAGCGCCGACAGCGCGACTTCACGCAGGAGGCTGTGAGGGATTTGAAACAGGCACGCACCGACATTCGCTACCCCACGAAGGGGGATCAGTTCATAACCAAGCGGATTTATGTCACGCCATCATTCTTGGCGGAGAAGGGCGAGCTAGGGCGCGATTGGGCTGGCAAGGCCGGGCTGGAATGCCGTAAATTTACGACGGCTTTCGACCGCCCCGTATTGCCCCCGCCGGGACCTTTTTGATTCCGACAATCCGACACTATTCCGACAACGTTCCGACAGTGCTTCGCCCAATGAAATCGGGCATTCCGACAATCAGACAGACTTTTTGAAAATCCTCATGTGCGCGTGCGCGCGCTCCCATACGTAAGGCTTTCTCAAAATACCTGTCTGATTGTCTGAATTATGTATTAACGCATTGAATTTAAAGGGATTAATAGTTCCGACAGAATTCAGACAATTATTCCGACATTAACCCAAAGCGTAGGAAGGCGAAAAAATGGCTGTTTACACCGTAGAAAATGGACAACTGAAACGTGCTGGTGAGCAGATGGAGGATTACTCGGGGCAGCAGTGGGAAGATGGCTGGGATGGCGACGTTTACTTGAAGTCCATGGGGTTCCATCTTTGGGACGACGCGAAAGATGTGTACCGCCATTATCAGCGTTCGACCGAGACCTCGTTCACGCAACTGCCAGGAGTGCTCCACGTCTTCGACGTTCAAGCGCATGACGGCGTGATGGATTACATCCTGGTTAGCGATCACCTGCCTGACTACTTGGCCGTCATAGCGATGCTGGAGCCGATGTGTAATCGCAACGCCGCGCTGAAAAACGAAGTTGAGGCGGAGAGGCGTTCCGGTCGTCGGAGCTGAGGGGCACTTATGCTTGCTGACGTCGAAATCTTGATGCGCCACTGGGCGGAGCAGCGTGCCCGTGTTGGACTTGGGGCAGGCTTGGGCAGTCAGATGGGCAGCATCATGGAGTGGAAGGGGGCCGCGCCTCGCGGTGGAGCTTCAGGCTCCTGCATCCTGGTAGCGGGAGCTGGGCTTGATCATGCGGCAGCTGAGGTCGATGCCGCATTGGCTGAACTGGAGCGGCGCGATGAGCGCGGTAAGGTATTGGCACGACTGGCCGTGTTTCGCTACTTGCATGAGGTGCCTGTGCGTGAGCAGATGCGCCAGGTTGGGCTAGCAGAGGACGCTGACCGCACCTATCGGAACTGGGTCAAGGCAATGCACCTGCAGGTGCAAGGGATCCTGATAGCACGTTCTGGGCCCAATCGAAGCCATACCGTTCGTCGGGTGCCAATGCAACATGCGTGCAACATTGCTGCCACATAGCGCCCACATTGCGACGTACCGAAAACTGCCCCTTTTCGGTTTTTCCGGTGGGGGGTAAAAAGGCGCCACGATATGAAAAGTGCGCATAGGCACTGAGCAACGATAGCCAATCGCTCCAGCTTCCGACCCCACTCATAAGTGGGGTTTTTAATTTGGCTTTACGGGGCGCTGATTTCGTCGAGCTTCTTCCAGTATCTCCATATCCATATTCCCAACGCGATGTAGAAGAGCGCACCCATCAAGTATCCATTGACTTTGAGAATGTTGATGAGTGTGTCCGGTTGTCCGGTTGAGATCATGAGGTAGAGATCTCTCCCGAAGCCGATAGACAAGACCCCGATCATCGATAGGACCCAGACCCGAAAGCTGGTTTTACGCAGCCACTGAACGCGGGTGGGGCCAAGAATTGGTAGCACTGTGATCATGGTAAGCAAAGTCTGTACCGCGCTGAGTGCAAGACTTGCAATCGCACTCTGATCAACTGTCATATTTTGAGATCCCTTTGAGAAAGACGGTTCAGGTTACGGCCAGGCGTGGCTGTTCTCAACTCAACTACCCTCGAAACCCACCCATCAGGACTGATAGCTAATGACTAATGAGCAGCAAACGTTAATCGAGATGCCCATATGGATGGTCATCGTTCTCTCTTTGGTCGGCGGCGTGTCGGGGGAAATGTGGCGAGCCGATAAGGCGGGAGCCCGCGGCTGGGGGTTAGTCCGTCGTCTGGCCCTACGATCTGGTGCCTGCGTTACCTGTGGGTTGTCGACCAACATGCTGCTGTACGCCCTTGGGGTTTCGGTGTGGGCGTCGGCGGCGGTCGGTTGCTTGACCGCGATGGCCGGCGCCGATGTGGCGATCAATCTCTACGAGCGCTGGGCCGCCAAGCGGCTGGGGCTGGCGCAGGTGCCGCCAGCTGGCACCGAGGCGGGCCAGTGACCCGCCCGGAATCCTGGGTGGGGCCGGGGACCCTGGCGATATGGACGGGGTACGGGACCGGGAACCCGCGATTCTTTGTTAGCGGTCGGTTCACCCGCTTAGTGAACTGCGGTGAACTGGTTAACCCCCTGAATTCATTGGGTGAACTGGACTTTTCGACATGACCCATCTGACGAAATCGGAGTTCGCCGCCCGCAATGGATGGTCGAAATCCTACGTTTCCAAACTGGCCAAGCAGGAGCGCCTGGTGCTGACTGCCGACGGCAAGGTCGACGTCGAAGCCACCGAGGTGCTGCTGGCCGAATCGGCGGATCCGGCCAAGGCGCCGGTCGCGGCCCGGCATGAAGAAGCCCGGATAGAGCGCGACGTGCGCAGCCAGCTCCAGCCAGGCCGCGACACACCTGCGGTGCAGCAGCCGGATCTGGCGCCGGGCAGTGGCCACAACTTCCAGCGGTCGAAAGCCCATCGTGAGTTCTACCTGGCCCAGCTGGCCGAGGCCGAGTTCCACAAGGTCCAGGGCGACTTGGTCGAGCGCAAAGCGGTGGAAGACGCGGCCTACGCCGCAGGCCGGATGCTTCGCGACCAGTTCTTCGGCCTTGCCCCCCAGCTCGCTGCCGAGCTGGTTGGGATGGACGATCCATGGGACATCGAGAAGCACCTTGCCACCGCGTTCCGCCGCGTATTCACCGAGGTCGACAAGATGAGCAGTGCCGACCTCGACCGAGCCATCACACAGAGCTGAGCCTATGCCCACCGGATACGCAGACGGTGCCAAGGTGTACCGCGAAGCGTATTGCCGAGGGCTGACGCCCGACCCCGAGCTGTGGGTAGACGAGTGGTCGGACGAGTACATGCGGATCCCGCGTGATACCGGCGCCGCCGAGCCCGGCAAGTACCGCACCGCGCGTACCCCGTATGCCCGCGAACCCATGCGCTGCCTGTCGCCTGCCCACCCCTGCAAACGTGTGGTGACCAAGGTTGCATCGCAGCTGATGAAAACCCAGATCGCCCTGAACTGGATCGGCGCACTGATCCACATGGCGCCTTCCAACATCCTGACCCTGCTGCCCAGCCTGGCCCTGGCCAAGCGGGTGTCCTCGCGGATTGGCAAGACGATCGACGCAACGCCAGAGCTCAAGGCGCGCGTGGCGGCTAACCGTTCCAGGGATGCCCGCAACACGATGGACACCAAAGAGTTCGAGGGCGGCACGCTGTACGCCACCACCGCTGGCTCGGCTGCCAACCTGTCGGAGCTGTCCGCTCGCTATGTGTATGGCGATGAGGTCGACCGCTGGGACGTCGATGTCGATCAAGAGGGCGACCCGATCAAGCTGGCCGAGGCGCGGGGTAGTACCTTCGGCCGCAACGCCAAGTTCTATTTCTCCAGCTCGCCGCTCATCAAAGGCGCTTCGCGGATTGACGACCTGTTCCTGATGGGGGATCAGCGGCACTACTACGTGCCTTGCCCAACGTGCGGGACGATGCAGGTCTTGAAGTGGGATCGCCTGCTGTACTCGCCTGACTTCAGCCGCGTGCACTACCAGTGCGAAAGCGCCGACTGCGACGTGCTGATCGAAGAGCATCACAAGGCCGATATGCTGGCGAAGGGCGAGTGGCGTGCCCACGCCCAGGGCGACGGCGAAACGGTGAGCTTCCACCTCAATGCACTGTACGCCCCGCTCGGCTGGCACTCTTGGGCCATGCTGGCCCGCGAGTTCGAGGAGGCCAAGCGCGCCCAGGACCGCGGCGACCTTGAACCCATGCAGGTGTTCTACAACACCCGTCTGGCCGAGGTCTGGGATAGCGCGATCGAGCAGACCAAGGCCGAGGTGCTACAGGCCCGTGCGCTTCAGGAAGACTACGTGTTGGGCACCTTGCCCGTGGGGGCGCTTGCGCTGACGGCCTCCGTCGACGTCCAGGCCAACCGCCTTGAGCTGATGGTCATGGCTTGGGGCACCGGCATGGAGCGCTGGGTGGTCGATCACCAGGTGATCCCTGGCGACCCGGCCGACGAGCGTACCTGGGCTCTACTGGATGACCGCCTCAAGATCCGCTACCGGCACCCTTGCGGCGTCAGCCTGGGGATCCTGGCTACCGGCATCGACTCCGGCGGCCACCACACGCATGAGGTCTACCAGTTCACCCGCGTGCGCCGCTGGCGCAACGTCTTTGCCCTCAAGGGAGCAAGCAAGCCGGGCCGGCCAGTGATCGCCCAGCGCCCGTCGCAGGTGGACGTCACTTGGAAGGGCCAGACCGAGCGCAACGGCGCTGAGCTTTGGATCGTTGGTACCGACACGGCCAAGGACTGGATCTACAACCGCTACAGCTTCGAGACGGGGCCGGGCGCGCTGCACTTCGCTAAGGATCTGCCGGACGAGTTCTTCCAGCAGTGCGTGGCCGAACGCAAGATCGCCCGCTACGTGAAGGGCTACAAGCGGATCGAGTGGGTCAAGAGCAAAGCCGAGCGTAACGAGGCGCTGGACCTCATGGTGTACAACCTAGCCATGGCCAACTTCCTCGGCCTGCACCGTTATGGCGAACAGGACTGGGACAAGCTGCGGCAGGCGCTTGCGCAGGCCAGCCTGTTCGACCAGGGCGAGCAGCAGCCAGCCCGGCCCCAGGCCGGCGAGCCAGACGGCGACGCCCAGGACGAAGAGGTCGAGCAGCCGGCATCGGCACCGATCAGGCGCCCCAATCCGCCAACACCGCCGGCTCCTCGAGCCGCGCCTCAACCTATGCAACGCCGCAGCTCCAGCAGCGGCTACCTGAAGAGACGCTGACATGGCCTACACAAAAGCACACCTCGACGCTGTCGAGCGGGCGATTGCGCGCGGAGAAAAAGTCGTTCGCTACTCGGACCGCACCGTCGAGTATCGAACGGTCGATGAGCTGATCAAGGCACGCGACCTGATACGCGCCGAGCTGGTGAGCGCCGCAGGGCCGCGCTCGCGCGTGACCCGTGTTTACCATGGGGGCAAGGGACTGTGAGTGGACGTTATCTGTCCCTCGGTCGTTCGGGCATCCTGGTGCCCGAGCGGATCAAGGCCAGCTACGAAGGCGCCGCCGAGGGACGGCGCTCATCAGGGTGGGATGCGCCGGACACCGGCGTGAACAGCCTGATCATGCCGGCCTTGCGCAACCTGCGGTCCCGTTCACGCAGTGCGGTCCGCAATGACCCTTATGCTGCCAACGTCATCGACAAGCGCGTCAGCAATTTGATCGGCACCGGTATCACGCCGCATCCGCGGTTGCTCGACAAGTCAGTCCGCAAGGCGATGCAGGAGCTGTGGGAGGACTGGGTCGACGAGGCAGACGCCGATCAGCTCACCGACTTCTACGGTCAGCAAGCCCTGGTCGCGCGCACCGTCGAGCAGTCGGGCGAATGCTTTATCCGCCTGCGTCCGCGCCGTCCGGAGGATGGCTACGCGGTGCCGCTGCAGTTGCAATGCCTGTCACCGGAGTTCGTCCCCCATGACAAGTTCGAGGTGACCCGCTTCGGCAATGTCATCCGGGCCGGGATCGAGTTCAACGGCATGGGCCGGCGCGTGGCGTACTGGTGCTATCGCAATCACCCCAGCGACAAGTCCACGCTGAATGCTGGCTACAACCAGTTGGTGCGGATCCCGGCCGAGCAGATGTTGCACGTGTTCGAGCCGCTGGAGCCTGGCCAGTTGCGTGGGGTACCGCGTTTGGCGCCGGTGCTGAAGCGCCTGCGCAGCCTGGACAACTTCGACGACGCGGTGCTGTTCCGCCAGGAAGTGGCGAACCTGTTCGCAGGCTTTGTTCGCAAGCCTTCTCCAGACGGCCCCCCACAGATCGACCCGCTGACCGGTGCGCCGGTCAAGTTCGACCGCGATGGCTTCACGCCGATGGTGGGGCTTGAGCCCGGCACGATGCAGGAGCTGCTCCCTGGTGAGCAGGTCGAGTTCTCGGACCCGCCAGACGCGGGCAACAACTACCCCGACTTCATGCGGCAGCAGCTGATGGCAGCAGCAGCAGGATCGGGGCTGCCCTACGAGCTGATGACCGGCGACATGCAGGGCGTGAACGATCGGGCGATCCGTGTGGTGCTGACGGAGTTTCGGCGTCGGCTGGAGCAGCTCCAGTTCCAGGTGTACGTCCACCAGCTGTGCCGGCCAGTGCGCAAAGCCTGGTTGGACATGGCGGTCCTCGCCGGGGCGCTCGATTTGCCGGATTACTCACTGCGGCGTCGGGAGTACCAGCGTACCCGTTGGGTGCCGCAGGGCTGGGCCTACATTCATCCGGTTCAAGACGTTCAATCGCGCACGATGGAAATCGCAGCGGGCTTCGCGTCACGCAGCGAGGTTTGCCTGCGAGGCGGTACCGATGCAGAGGTGGTGGACGAAGAGAACGCCGCCGATCTCGCCCGGGCGAAGACCTTGGGCCTCACCTACAGCACGTTGTCGGCGATCGATGACGATCCCGACGAGAAGGAGAAACCATGAAACCGTTGAAGCCGTTGATGCCGTTCCGCATCTTCAACAAGGTGCCCTCGGCGCCGAAGGTCGAAGACCAGCACTGGTACAAGATCAGCGCAGCGGCCGAAGGCGAGGGCGCAGCCAACACCGAGCCTGTCCCCATCGAGATCTACATCTACGGTGAGATCGGTGGCTGGGGCATCACTGCGAACGAGTTCATCAAGGATTTGAAGGCGATCGACGACGGCGTGTCGCCGGTCGTGGTGGCGTTCAACACCATTGGTGGTGACCTGTTCGACGGCCTGGCCATTCACAACGCGCTGAATCGCCTTGGCGAGCGCTGCACCGCGCGTATCGATGCGCTGGCCGCCAGTGCCGGCAGTGTCGCGGCCTGTGGCGCCCACCGCCTGGTCATGGCTTCCAACGCCATGCTGATGGTGCACAACCCGTGGACCTGGACCAGCGGCGATGCCGAGGACCTGCGCCGCGTCGCTGACGTCCTCGACCAGACCTTCGAAGCAATCATTGCGGCGTACCGGGCCAAGGCCCCGGACATCGACGACGCCGAGCTGCGACGTATGGTCAACGATGAGACCTGGCTGACGGCTCAGGAAGCCTTGGCGCTCGGCCTTGCTGACGAGGTGGGCAACGGGGTCGAGGTCAAAGCCTGCCTGGCGCAGGGCGCAGCGATGAAGCGGTACCGCCAGACGCCGCAGGCGCTGCTGGATCAGCTGGCCGATCAGATGCCGGACGATGACCCAGCAACTCCATCTGAAGCAACCCCGCCAGATCCAGCAGCCTCCACGGCGCTGGCGCTGATGATCACCCAGGGCTGCGCCAAGGCCGGTATCAGCAACCTGGCCGAGACCCTAATCGCCTCCACCAAACTTACCGACCAGGCCACCGTGCAGGCCGCGCTGACACGGGCCAAGGGTGTTCACGACCTCTGCGTCGCGGCGCGCTTGCCCGAGCTTACGGCGGAATACGTCAACGCCGGCCTGGAGCCTGACGCGGTGCGGGCGCGCCTGTTCGAGAAACTGGTCAGCTCCGGCAAAGGCTTTGAGATCGACAACAGCCTGCCACCTGCCGACGACGAGCCGGAGAAGGTCAAGGCGCAACTCCCCAACCCATCCAATATCTGGGCTGCCCGCCGGCAGGCCGCCAACAAAGGAGCACGACCATGAGCAACATCCAGCTGGAGCCGGTTCACGCCGGTGAGTTCCTGCTTTCCGAGGGGGCGGGCAAGATCTCCCGCGAAGCCATCGACATCGCAGCTGGCCCGGCCCTGGTCGCTGGGCAGGTGCTGGGGCGACTCACCGCGAGCGGCGAGTTCACCGCCTACAGCCCCGCGGCGGAGGATGGTAGCGAAAACGCCGTCTGCATCCTGTTCGCCCCACTCGGCGAGTCGGACACTACCCGCCGCGGTCGCGCCGTGGTGCGGCTGGCCGAGGTCACCGAGGCGCTGCTGACAGGCGTCGATGTCGATGCTGAAAAAGCCCTGGCTGCGCACTACATCATTCTGCGCTGACCTGACCCTCCGTTTTCCCCCAACCCCGCCCCGAGCGGGGTTCTTACTTTCTGGAGTACCCCATGGCCGAGATCGCCATTTTTCAAGACGATGCCTTCAGCGTTGCGGCCCTGACCGCAGCCATCAACGAACAGGAATACGTTCCCGGCCGCTTGGCCGCGCTCGGTCTGTTCCGGGAGGAGGGCGTCACTACCCTCACTGTGCAGATCGAGAAGGACGGCGATACGCTCGCCCTGGTGCCGGCCGGTGAGCGCGGTACCTCTGGCCTGGTCGTGATCGGCGGCAAGCGCAACTTGATCCCGTTCAACACTGTGCACCTGCCGCAACGCTTCGCGATCAAGGCGGACGAGATCCAAGGGATCCGCGCTTTCGGCACCCTGACCGAGCTGCAAGCTGTGCAGGCGGTGGTGAACAAGCGCCTGGCCAAGGCCCGTAGCCAGCTGGATGCGACCCACGAGTTCCATCGTATGGGGGCAATCAACGGCAAGGTATTCGACGCCGACGGGACCTCGGTGTTGCTGGACATTTACAAGGTCTTCGGTGTGCAGCAGCAGAAGCTGTCGATGGGGCTCAATGACCCGGAGGCGAATGTCCAGGTGCAGTGTGTAGATGCCCTCGACATGCAGGAGGACGCGCTCGGCAATGTCACCACCACTGGTGCTCGCGCCTTCTGCGGTAAGACGTTCTGGAAGAAGCTGATCGCGCACAAGTCGGTAGTCGATACCTACAAGGGCAGCCAACAGGCCGCAGCCTTGCGTGGTGACGGGCGTGAGTCGTTCGAGTTTGGTGGCATCAGCTGGGAGCGTTATCGCGGCAAGGTAGGCGGTGTCGCGTTCGTTGCCGACGACGAAGCCCGCCTGGTGCCCGAGGGTGTATCGGAATTATTCCTCTCGGTTTACGCGCCTGCTGATTACATCGAAACCGTCAACACCGAGGGGCTGCCGTATTACAGCAAGCTCGAGGAGATGCCGTTCGGGAAGGGGGTCGCTGGTGAGGCCCAGTCCAACCCGCTGCATCTCTGCACCCGGCCCCGTGCCGTCATCCGCCTGACGCTCTGATCATGGCCTTCCGGGACCTGATCGACGAAGTGGACGACACGGTGTTCGAAGTCCTGGGCGACACCGCGCTCATCGAGGGCCGCGAGGTGCTGGGGATGTTCTCGGCGCCCTGGTTGCAGCCCAAGATGGGCCGCATCACCACGGCCCTGCGCGAGCCGCACCTGGTCATTCGTGTCGCGGACAATGCGGGCGTTCAGATTCGGCAGAAGGTCGAGATCGATCTGCCGGAGGAGGATGGCGGTGGTAGCTACACCATCACTAGCATCGAGCCTGGCGGTGATGGTCTGGTCAGCTTGGTGCTGAGGAAGTCGGCATGAGTGTTGGTAGCTATCACAAGGTGTCTTCCAGCACCGGCATGATCACCCTGCAGGCAGTGCCTCAGCAGGTCGCCCAGTTCGATGAGTTCGCGGCGCTGGCCCCCAAGGTCATCGCCAATGCTCAGCGGCGGGCGATCAACAAGGCACTGCGCTGGTTGCGTACCCACGTGGGCAGGGCGGTCGCCGTGCAGGAGCGAATCGCCGTGGCCTCGGTGCTGCAGCGTCTGCGTGCCTACCCAGTCGGTGGCGACGGTCGCGGCAAGCTGTGGTTCGGCCTTGATCCGATCGCGGCGAGTCGCGCCGGCCGGCCACGGCAAACCCGCAACGGGGTCTCGGTGGCAGGGCGGCGCTACCAGGGGGCGTTCTTCAAGGCCGTCTATGGGAGCAACCCCGACATCTGGATTCGTACGGCCAGCAAGCACTTCAAGGCGAGCGACTACCCGGCCAGCGAGGTGTCGGGGAAAGGCGGTGCCAGCTCGGGCTGGATCGCTGAGCACGGCAGCCGCTTCCCGCTGGCCAAGGCCATGATCTCGTTAGAGGACGTCAAGCCGCACTTCGAGTCGTGGACCGCAAGGGCTCACCAGCGCCTGCTGGAGGTGATGAGGCAGGAGCTCAACTACGAGCTGCAGAAACTATTGGGGAGGGTTGGCAATGGCTGAGGATCCGGTTCCTCTCGATCGCTTGTACGCGGCGGTCGAGGAGCACATCGCGCGGACGCTGCCAGCGCTGGAGTACGTGGGCACCATGCCTGACCGGCTCGAGCGTATCGCAATGCCCGCCGTGGTGATTGAAGTGGTGGAGTGGGAGCCCGGCCCGGACCCAGGCACTGGGGAGGTGGGAGTGGAGGCCCGCTTCGAGGCCCGTGTGATTATCGCAGGTGAGGGCGAGTCTGCGTTGAAGGTCGCCGCCTTTGCGGCCGCTCAATTGACCGTGCTGCTGCGTATGCAGACCTGGGGCATTGAAGTCGAGCCGGCCAAGTTTGTCCGGGCGGCCCAGGACTGGACACGACCAGAGCTGGATGGTTACGCCGTCTGGGTGGTCGAGTGGACCCAAATCATCTACCTCGGCGAGGAAGAATGGCCCTGGCCAAATCAGCCGCCTGGGTCAGTCGTCTGGGGCTTCGTCCCCGACACCGGGCCAGGCAGCGAAGGCAACTACCAGCCGCCGGAGGCCATGGAATGAGCTACGCCGCTGCAATGCATGATCGCATGCTCGCCAGCCTGGTGATCCCGTGCCGGGTGGTCGCCGTCGATCTTGCCGCCGCCATGGTGCGGGTTTCGGACGGTAACGGTTGGACCAGCGCCTGGGTGCGCTGGCACAGCCAGGCAGCGGGCAAGGCACGGCACTGGCGCGCGCCGAGCCTGGACGAGCAGGGCGCGCTGATAAGTCCCAGCGGGGAGCCCGCCCAGGGCACGTTCGTGCCGGGCCTTTACGGCAATGCCGGTGCTCAGCCGGACAACCGCGACCATGTCGAGGTCTGGCGTTTTGACGACGGTGGTTCCCTGGTCTACGACTGGCAAGCCAACACCTACACCATCCAGTTGCCGAGCGGCACGGTGACAGTGCAGGTCGGAGCGACCCAGGCGGTGCTGACAGACGATGCCATCACAGCCCAGTCCGGCAGCATTACAGCCGAGGCCAGCACGATCACGCTGACCGGCGTAGTCAAGATCAACGGGACTCTGACGGTCACCGGAGACATCAACGGCGGTGGCCGGATCATCGACACCGCCGGCAACACGGCAAACCACAAACATTGACCAGAGCCCGCCAAGCGCGGGCTTTTTCATGCCTGGAGGAAACCATGGCCAGAACACAGCAAGCGCCTGATGAGGGCAATGAAGCAGCGCCGGTACCGCGCGGGCCGGTGACCTTCATCGATCAGGAGTACACCCGCCGCAAGTTGATCCTGCCCGATTGGGTGGAGCTTGAGGTGGTGCAGGGCAAGGTGACGATCAGCGGCGATGACGCGGTGGGCTTGGCTTACATGCGCAACCGGTCCGACTTCAAAGAGGCCTGACCATGATCGGCATGGATCGTCGAACGGGCCAGCCGGTTGCCGGCGTTGCGCACCTGCGGCAGTCCATCGAGGACATCCTCGGCACCACGGTCGGCAGCCGCCGCATGCGGCCCGAGTATGGCTGCCAGCTGCGGCGCTACGTCGACCTGCCGGTCAACGATGGCTGGAAGAGCGCCGTGCAGGCCGAGGTGGCACGCGCCCTGGGTCGTTGGGAGCCGCGGCTGCGGCTTGAGCGCGTGAGGGTGCTGGCAGTGGTTGGCGGCAAGATCGATCTGCAGTTGACCGGTGAGTACCTGGGCGACATCGCGGTGTTGGAGGTGAGTGTATGAGCGCAGTGGATTTGTCGCAGTTGCCGGCGCCCCAGGTGCTGGAGAGCCTCGATTATGAGGGGATCTAAGGTGAAGAACTGCAGCGCTTCCGGGCTTACATGGGCGACAAGTGGGATGCGTTGCTCGAGAGTGACCCGATCACGAAGTTGCTGGAGCTGGGCGCGTACCGCCGTATGCAGAACAGGGCGCGGGTCAATGACGCAGCCAAGGCGCTGATGCTGGCCTATGCCACGGGGGCCGACCTGGATCAGCTGGCGACGAACGTGAACTTGAAGCGTCTGGTTGTGCAGCCCCAAGACCTGAATGCGGTCCCTCCGGTGGAGCAGGTCATGGAGGCAGACGATGCGTTACGTGAACGGGTGCAGCTGGTCTATGAAGGGCTGACCACAGCAGGGCCGCGAAACAGCTACATCCTGCATGCCCGCAACGCCTCCGGGCGCGTCGCTGACGCCACGGCGGAAAGCCCGGCCCCGGCCGAGGTCGTTGTCACGGTGCTGGACCTGGAAGGGAATGGGCAGCCAACTGCCGAGCTGCTGGAAACGGTGCGGCTACACCTGAACGACGATGATGTGCGGCCGGTCGCGGATCGGCTCACAGTCCAAGGCGCGGAGATCCTCCGGTACCAGGTCACCGCGATCGTCTACATGTCAGGCACAGGGCCTGAGAACGAAGCCGTCTTGGCCGAGTGCAGGGCTCGCTTGGCTGCCTGGGTGAACCCCCGGCGTCGGCTGGGCCTGGAGGTGGCGCGTTCAGGGGTAGACGCCCAGTTGCACATTGCCGGCGTCAGCCGGGTGGAGCTGGTGGGCTGGTCTGATGTTCGGCCCACCAAAGCCCAGGCGGCCTGGTGTGAAGATTTCAGCGTTACCCGTGGAGAGTCGCCATGAAAAGCCTGCTTCCGTTGAACAGTACCCAGCTGGAGCGTGCCGTCGAGATGGCCACGGACGAGGTGATCGAGGTACCACTGCGCACGCTCTACAACCCCGACACTTGTCCGGCCCACTTGCTGTACCAACTGGCCTGGGCCTGGTCTGTGGATCGCTGGGACGACAGCTGGTCCGAGGCGGTCAAGCGCTCGGTTATCCGCTCATCGTTCTTCGTGCATGCCCACAAGGGCACGCTGGGGGCATTGCGGCGGGTAGTTGAGCCGTTTGGCTATCTCATCGAGATCGTAGAGTGGTTTCGCATGGCGCCGCCGGGCGTGCGCGGGACGTTCTCGCTAAAGGTTGGGGTCTCGAACGGAGGCATCAGCGATGAGACGTACCGCGAATTGTCTGCGTTGCTCGATGACGCTAGGCCGGTTAGCCGGCACATGATCGGGCTTGAGATCAGCATGGAGACGCGGGGGGCCATCTACATCGGTTATGGCCTGAACGAAGGGGACCAGCTCGACGTGTACCCGCCAGCGCTACTGGATATCGATGTTACCGGCGCGGTCGGGCGCGGAGGCCGCGACCACACTATTGACTCCCTGGACATTTCTTATGGTTGATCAGAACTCACAGTTTTACGCCATCCTAACTAACGTGGGGGCGGCCAAGCAGGCCAACGCGGATGCCCTCGGGATCCCGTGGAAGATCACGCAGATGGGCGTGGGGGATGCGAACAACACCGACCCTACGCCCAATGCCTCCCAGACCCGCCTGATCAACGAGTGGCGTCGCGCGCCACTGAACCAGTTGAAGGTGGACGACAACAACGCGGCAATCATCGTGGCCGAGCAGATCATCCCGGCCGATGTCGGTGGTCGCTGGATTCGGGAAATCGCGCTGTATGACGCTGACGGCGACATGATCGCGGTGGCCAACTGCCCACCAACTTACAAACCACTGCTGAATCAGGGCTCCGGGCGCACGCAGGTGGTGCGCATGAATCTGATCGTGAGCAGTGCCAGCAACGTGCAGCTGAAGATCGATCCGGCGGTTGTTCTGGCCACGCGTGAGTACGTCGACAGCCGGATTAGTGAGGAGATCAGCAAGCTGGACAACAAGCAGTCAGTGCGCGTCGCAGCCACAGGCAACGTCGCTTTGGCTGGCCTTCAAGTCGTTGACGGCGTGCAGCTGGTTGCGGGTGATCGGTTGCTTCTGCCAAAGCAGGCGGCGGCAAAAGACAACGGACTGTGGGTTGCGGCGGCGGGGGCATGGTCCCGCGCAGCTGATGCCGACACAAGTTCAGAGGTCACCCCCGGCCTGGTAGTCGCGGTCGAGCAGGGGGCGACATTCGCCGACACAATCTGGCAGTTGATCACCGACGCCCCAATTATTCTTGGCTCAACTGCGCTGACGTTCCGCGATATTACCGATGGCTTTGCCCGTCTGCTGTCGCCAGCCTTCGCGGGCACGCCTTCCACGACAAACCCAGCTCAGTTCGATAACAGCGGTCGAATTCAAACGACTGCTTTTGCAAAGCGTATGGGCGTGGAGTATTCGGGCTTTTCCCCGCTCACTGCCAGCACCGCGCTTGGGGTTTCAAGCGTGGGCGGGATTGTGGCCGCAGCGTCCGCTGCACCGATCAACATTACGTTGCCGCCTACATCTGCGGTGCCTGAAGGTGCTGTGGTGGAACTGGTGAACTCCGGGAGTGGTGCATTAACAGTCCTGGCTGCCGGGGCGGATGTGTTGGCATCTCAAATCGCCGCTGTAATACCTGTCGTCCTGGGGATGGGGGATAGTGCTGAGTTCGTGAAGGTATCGACTACTTGGCGCTTGCGGGGCGGGTCCGCGTTTCTCAAGTATGCAGCTGTCATGTCCAGTCCAGGCTGGCCAACGCGGCCGCAGTTCGACAATGCCCAGTACCTTGCGACGACGGAGTTTGTGCAGCGCTCGCTCGGGAATCAAGCTGGGGTAGTGAGTTTCACAGCCTCGGCAAACTTGATCTTGGCCAATGCTGGAGCGCTGGTCATGGCAAACATGGCGTCGAATGGTTTTATCACGCTGCCAGCGGGAGCCGTACCGGGGGTTGCATTCCATATCGTGAATTGGGGAATTTATGACGTCACGTTGGTTGCAAACTCAGGATCGTCCATCAATGCAGGTGGTGGCATAAGAGCAAACATCACCATTAAGCCTGGCTGCAGTGCACGAGTGATTTCCGAAAACATCAACTCATGGGTGCTGGCTGGAGGCTCTGCCGAGGATATGTATTCTCCGTTGTTCCACTCGAGCCTGGGTCAATCCGGTTGGGCGAAGCGCCCGGATGGGCTCATTGAACAATGGGGGCAGGGTCAGACGGATGCAAACGGTCTGATTTACATCACGTTCCCAATAGCGTTCCCGAACGCGGTGTTCAACATCACACCGATGCACTTGGGTTCACTGTCGCTTATGCACAACGTCATGGGGGCCTCGCTCACCAAGACAAGTTGTCAGGTTCGAATTCAGAACTCGGCAAATGCCGCACAGGCGGGCTGGACCGCTATGTGGCGAGCCATTGGCAATTGAGGTCGGAACTATGAACGAAGCAGTGTATTTCAGCCCGTCCACATGCGGTGCTTATTACCTCAGCGTGCACGGTGTAGATATGCCGTCGGATGTGGTGAAGATCAGTGAGACTGAATGGCAGGCTGTGCTGTCGGGCCTATCCTCCGGTGCCAAGGTCGTTAGTTCGGATGAGGCTGGGTATCCGGTGCTGATCGATCCGCCGCCGCTAGCCATGGAACAACTGAAGGCCTTCGAGCGATCCTGGCGTGATGCTCAGCTTGCGGCAACTGATCCCCTGGTCTCGAGGCACCGCGATGAGCTGGAGGATGGCGGGACCACCACGTTGGCCGAAGAGCAGTATGCCGAGCTGCAAGCGTACCGCCGCGCGCTCCGCACATGGCCCGAGGGCGGAGACTTCCCACTGATCGAGCATCGGCCGCCGGTTCCGACCTGGTTGCCCGACCTCAACCCCTGACGCCCCGCACTGACGGGGCGTTTTCTTTCCTGCTGAACCAACGGCCTCGCTCTGCGGGGCCTTTTCGCATCTGGAGACTTGCATGAGTGGATTCTTTCACGGCGTCACCGTGACCAACGTCGACACCGGCGCCCGCAGCATCGCGCTGCCGTCGTCCTCGATCATCGGCCTGGTCGACACCTTCACCGAAGGCCCGGGCGCCACGGCCAAGGCGAATGACCTGGTGCTGATCACCAGCGAGCGCGAGGCGGTCGCCGCGTTCGGCGAAGGTGCGGCAATCACCAAGGCCTGCCGCGCAATCTATACCCGCGCCAAGGCCGTCATCGTCGCATGCGGCGTGGCCAAGCTCGAGGACGCTGCTGAACAGACCTCGGCGATCATCGGGGGGACCAAGGCAGGCGGCCAGCGCACCGGCCTGCAGGCGCTGCTCGACGGCAAGAGCCGGTTCAACGCTCAACCGAGGCTGCTGGTCGCGCCCAAGCACAGCGCCACCCAGGCCGTCGGTACCGCGCTGGTGGCCCTGGCCGACAAACTGCGTGGGATCGCCATCATCGACGGGCCGAACACCACCGACGAAGCGGCCACTGCTTATGCCGGCGAGTTCGGTGCCAAGCGCGCGTTCCTGGTCGACCCCGGTGTGCGGTTCTGGGATACCGATGCGAGCACCACGGTGGATGCCCCCAGCTCGGCCTGGGTCGCCGGTCTGTTCGCGTGGACGGACAGCGAGTACGGCTTCTGGGCCTCGCCGTCGAACAAGGAGTTCGTCGGCATCACCGGCACCTCACGGCCGATCGAGTTCCTCGACGGCGACGAGACCTGCCGGGCCAACCTGCTGAACAACGCCAACATCGCCACCATCATCCGCGACGACGGTTACCGCCTGTGGGGTAACCGCACCCTGTCGAGCGATCCGAAGTGGGCCTTCGTCACCCGCGTGCGGACCATGGACATCGTCATGGACGCGATCCTCTACGGCCACAAGTGGGCCGTTGACCGTTCGATCACCGCGACCTACGTCAAGGACGTCACCGAAGGCCTGCAGGCCTTCATGCGCGACCTGAAGAACCAGGGCGCGATCATCAACTTCGAGGTGTTCGCCGACCCCGAGCTGAACACCGCCAGCCAGCTGGAGCAGGGCAAGGTGTACTGGAACATCCGCTTCACCGATGTCCCGCCGGCTGAAAACCCCAACTTCCGCGTCGAGGTCACCAACCAGTGGCTGACCGAAGTCCTCGATTCCGCCGCTTAAGGAGCGCATCCACATGGCAATGATTCCCGAAACACTGGCCAACCTGAACCTGTTCGTCGATGGCGTCAGCTTCCAGGGCGACGTGCCCAGCCTGACCCTGCCCAAGCTCACCCTGAAGATGGAAGAGCACCGTCCCGGCGGCATGGACATGCCGGTCGAGATGGACCAGGGCATGGAGAAGCAGGAAGCCGCCTTCACCACCACCGGCGTGCGCCGCGAGTCGCTGAAGTTCTTTGGCCTGGCCGACGGTACCGCCTTCAACGGCACCTTCCGCGGCGCCTTCAAGGGCCTCAAGGGCAAGGTCACCCCGGTGATCGTTACCCTGCGCGGCGCGCTGAAGGAGGTCGACATGGGCGACTGGAAGGCGGGCGACAAGGCCGAGATCAAGCACAACGTCGCGGTGACCTATTACAAGCTCGAGGTAGACGGGCGCCTGATCTACGAGATCGATGCCCTGGGCATGAAGCGCGTGATCGACGGCGTCGACCAGCTCGCCCAGCAACGCCAGGCCCTGGGCCTTTAACGTACTCACAGACAAGGACAACACCTCATGAGCAAGAAGATCCCCACTTACCTGCAGCTTGAAACCGACCGCGTCATCGTCACCTTGAGCAAGCCAGCCGAGTGCAATGGCGTGCAGGTCGACAGGTTGAACCTGCGTGCGCCGACGGTGCGCGACATCCGTGCCGCTCAGCAGCTCACCAACGGTGACGATGAACAACGCGAACTGAACCTGTTCGCCTCGCTGGCCGAGGTCGGCCTGAAGGACCTCGAAGGCTTGACCCTGAAGGACTACAGCCGCTTGCAGGCCGGCTATTTTCGCCTGGTGCAAGACGACGAGCTTTGACCCGCGAGCTCAGAAGCAGCTGGCCAAGCGGCTGGCAAAAGAGTTGGGTTTCTCGGCGGCGGAGATCTCTGCGATGCCCTGGATGGACATCGTCTGGTGGCTCACGGATTGAGCCTGCAGGAGGGTAGCGCATGGCAAAGCTGGCGATCGCGCTGGAAATTGGCGGGGCCGTTGCCGCATCGCTTGGTTCGGCATTCGGTACCGCCAAGGGGCATATCAAGAAGCTCGAGGAGAGCGGCAGCCGCGCGAAGGTGTTGAAGAACACCATCGGCGAAACGATCAAGCTCCGGGAGGAATGGAAGAAGGCGCACGACAGCGGCGCGGCTGCGGCCTCCGGGTTGCTGCGGCGCCTGGAGGGCAATCTCGATGCGCTGAAGAAACAGGGCGTCGAGGTTGGCCGGCTGTCCAAGGAGTACCAGCGACTCGGGCGTGAAGCGAAGGCTGCAGATCTGCAGCAGAAAGGCCGGCAGCAGATCGATGCGGGCAAGTCGTCGCTCAAGTCCAACATCGGTGCCACCGTGGTCGGCGCAGGTCTGGCGGCGATCCCGACGAAGATCAGTGCGGACTATCAAGCGATCATCCGTGATATCGCGATCAAGTCGGACATCGTCAACAAGCCGCAAGAGGCCCAGCTCAGCAGGGCGGTAATCGATACCGCGCGTGATACCGGAATGTCGCGGAACGACGTGGCGGACCTGATCAACCAGCTGGTCGGCGCCGGTATGGAGGTGGACAAGGCTATGGCCTATGCACCGACGGCGGCGAAATTCGCTGTCGGCCAAGGCTCCTCGGGCGTCGACACAGCGGCGATGATCCAGGCGCTGCAGCAGAACGCCAAGATCACCGATCCCAAGGTCATGCAGCAGGCGTTGGAGGCCATCGCGTATCAGGGGCAGGCGGGCAGCTTCGAGGCGTCCGACATGGCCAAGTGGTTCCCGCAACTGTTGGCCGGGATGGAGAAGAACGGCGTCACCGGGCTGGATGCGGTCACTTCGCTGGGCTCGATGCTGCAGGTGCAGATGAAGACCGCTGGCAGCGCCGATGAGGCGGCGAACAACTTCAAGAACTGGATTGAGAAGATCGGTGCCGGTGATATCCAGAAGAACTATGCAAAGGCCGGGATTGACTACCAGAAGTCGCTGAACACCGGGCTGCAAAAGGGCATGAACGTCATTGAGGCGTCCATGGGCCTGGCCATGCAGTACGTCGAGAAGACCGACCCGAAGAAGGCCCAGGCGATGAAGGACGCCCAGGCCAACATCGACAAGGAGGCTAACCCGGAGAAGGTCAAGGCGTCGCTCGAGGCGCTGGAAAGAAGCCTGCGTACCGGTGATGTGTTCGCCGACATGCAGGTCAAGGCAGCGCTCACGGCCTACGCGCAGAACCGGGGGCTGTACAACACCCTCAAGGCCGATTCGGCTGATGCGAAAAAGGTAGGGGGCATCCTCGACAAGAACCTGGCCGAGCGTCGAGAAACGTCCAAGCAGCAGTGGAGCGAGTTGGGCCAGGCCGTGGATGACTCGATGCGCAGCATTGGCGATGCGATCCGCCCGGCCACTGATCTTCTCGCCACAGGGCTGACCAAGGTCGCTCATGGCATCACCTATCTGTCGGACAAGCTGCCTGGGCTGGTGTTGGGCGTCTCGGGCATCGCTGCGGCGGTGATGGCGTTCCTCACGGCACGCAGTGCGATCAAGGTTGGGCGTGGGGTGATCAACCTCGCACGGGGCCGCAGGATGGGGCGTGGCGCCGGTGGTGAGGGAGAGCTGTCGGAGACGGGCAACCCGATGGTCGATGCAGGCCTCGGCGCCTTAGGCAAGGTGTTCGGTGCGGGTGCTGCGAACGATGATCGTGGTGGCCTCGGGAGCGAGCTGCAGCGTGTATTTGTCGTCAACGCCAAGGACCTTGGCGGGTTTGGCTCATCGGTCGACGCGGGTGAACCAGGTGGTCGACGGCGTCGCCGGCAGCGCAGGGGCCGGGGCGGGGCTGCACCGCGTCGGTCTGCTCCCACGGGGGCTGTCGGCCGAGTCGCTCAAGCCGGGGCTGCGACAGGTGCGGCGGCCGCAGGCGCTGCGACGGCTGCAGCCGAGGTCGGTCGGATAGGCCGGGTGATGGGCGCAGTCGGCAAGGTGTCGAAGGTGGTCGGCAAACTCCCAGGCGGGAAGGTGCTCGATGCGGGCATGACCGTGGTCGAGACGGCCATGAACGCGAAAACCCAGGACGAGAAAGCCGAGGGCTACGGCAGCGCGGCGGGCGGGTTGGCCGGCGCGCTGGCGGGCGGTGCTGCAGGTGCGGCGCTCGGTTCTGTTGTGCCCGTGTTGGGCACGGCGATTGGTGGTGCTATCGGGGCCGCGATCGGCGGCCTTGGCGGTGAGGGCCTGGGCGGCTGGCTGGGCAAGAAACTGTTCGGCGAGGACGAGCAGGTGGCGAAGGCGGACAAGGATAAGTCGGTCCCTGGTGATGTGGCTCGGTCGATCGCCGCCGCAGCACCCGCTCCCACGGCGCCCGTCGTGGCCCAGGCGCTCGAGCAGGCCAAGCCGAAAGCGGACCCGCCCAAGGTCGACCAGCAGTTCTCCTACATGCCCAACATGCCGATCACCGTTCAAGGCGACGTCAAGGATCCGCAGCAGGTGTTTCGCTCGCTCGAGGGGATGATCCGCAACAGCTGGGAGACCTGGTCACGGGAAAGCCTTGCGCGACAGGCTTCTGGTCAGCTCTTCGATCAACCACATGTCTAAGGAGGTGCCATGGCCTATATGGCGTCCATGCAGTCGACGCTGTCGTCGTTGATTGCGGCGGGGGAGGCTGGCCGCACCAGCCTCGACGGTATGCTGGGACCGCTGACCGGTGCCGTCGGCGATATGACCGGAGCCGCCTCGGAGCTGGAGAGCCTGCCAGTCCTTGGCCCGGCCCTCGGCCAGAAGCTGCAGCGCACGATGCGAGCCATCAGTGCGGCCCAGTCCACGGTGGGGCAGGTGGCATCAACCTACAGCCAGGTGGTCAGCGGAGCGGCAGCGGTGCAAGACCGCATCGGCTCGCTGAAGGAACAGGCCGGCAGGGCATCAGCGGCGATCAGCCGCATTGCTGGGCAGGCAAGCCCTACGCTGGCCAACATTCTGCCGACCAGTGCGCTTGCGCCGCTGGCCACGCCGGCAGCCGAGGCAATCAAACCATTCCCACACCTGCTGATCCTGCAGCCGCTCGACGCCAAGCTGCAGCCGTATTACTTCAACCTGGATACCGCAGCCTTTGACGAGCTCCGCCGGCAGACGTCGGCGCGTTGGGCCGGCCAAGAGCGCCTCACGCGGGATATTGCGCAGCAGGCGGTCGGGCAGGGCGAGGACAAGATCACGCTCAAGGGAGTGATCTTCACCAGCAGGGGCGGGATCAAGCAGCTGGATGCGCTGCGCACAATCGTCCGCCGGCTACAGCCGGTCAGCCTGGTGACCGGTTACGGCGACGTGCTGGGCACCTGGTGCTTGACCAACTTGGACGAAGAGCAGGGCGCGCTGCTGGCCGGCGGCATCCCGCGCAAGCAGGGTTTCTCACTGGAGTTTGTGAAGTATGGCAACGACATGCAGAACGTCTGACGGGGATCTGCTGGACACGCTGTGCTACCAGCATTACGGGCACCTCAACGGCACGGTCGAGCTGGTGCTGCAGGAGAACCCTGGGTTGGCGGATGAGCCACAGCCCTACCGCGCCGGGGTGATCATCGTGCTGCCCGAACTGGCAGCACCGTCGATCGAGACAATCGAGCTGTGGAGATGACCCACCGCCACACACCGAGCCCCGCCCAGTGCGGGGCTCTTTCATTCTGGAGGGCCTATGCAACCCACTTTCCGCATCGTCGCTGATGGCAGGGACATCACGATGCTGATCAACGACCGGCTGATCCTGCTGAGAACTACCGACAAGCCCGGCATGGACTCCGACGAGTTCGAGCTGCGGATCGATGACCGCGACGCTGCGGTGGCTTTGCCTGCCAGGGGCGCCCGGATCGAAGTCCACCTGGGCTACGTTGGCCAGGCGCTGGCTCGCCTGGGGCGATACACCGTCGACGAGATCGAGGTCTCGGCGCCACCCCGCACCATGGTGATCAGGGGCAAGGCCAGCGACATGCGCGGCACCGGCAAGACCACGCGCAGTGGCAGTTGGGAAGGCGTGCCCCTGTCGCAGATTGTCCGCGACATCGCCGCCCGCAACGGCTGGACACCGGTCTGTCCGGTGCAAACCAAGGTCGATCGCGTCGACCAGCGCAACGAGTCCGACTTCAACTTCATCACCCGCCTGGCCAAGCAGTACGACTGCACGGCGAAGGTGGCCGACGGCAAGCTGCTGGTCATGCCTCGCGAAGCCAGACTGAGTGCCAGCGGCAAGGCCTTTGGCACGGTCACCATCGCCCCGGCAGATGTGAGCCGGTGGCAGTTCCGACTCGGCGATCGCAACGCGCAGGCGGCCGTGAAAACCACGCACCAGGACAAGAAGACTGGAGAACTGGCCGTCATCGAGCTGAGCAACGACGACGCCCCCTCCGGCCTGCCGGGCGTGCATACCGATCGCCACATCTACCCGAACAAGTCGGCAGCCCAGCAGGCGGCTAAAGCCAAGCTCGCGGCGTTCAACCGCAGTACGGCGAGCGTGCGCCTGCAGATGGCCGGTCGAACCGATCTGTTCGCTGAGCGGGTAATCAACGCCCAGGGCTTCAAGGATGGGCTGGACGGACAGTACCTGGTCGACAGCGTCGAGCAGACGTTCGATGCCTCTGGCTGGTCGACCGCGGTGGAGTGCAACGGCGGGAAGAAGGGTAAGGCCAAGGCCAAAGGCAAGGGCAAGAAAAAGAAATCCGACCAGTCACTGAGGGTGGTCGCGGTGAACCCGGCCTGAGCGGCCACAACAGGAGATTCAAGATGACCGTCACACTCAAGCAGTTGCAGCAGATCCTCCCCAACGCCGGCACCCAAGCCGGCGTTTTTCTTCCTGTCTTGAACGCGTCGATGGTGAAGTGGGGGATAGTCACCCCCTTCCGCAAGCGTGCTTGGCTTGCCCAGGTTGGCCATGAATCTGGCCAGCTGCGCTACGTCCGCGAGCTGGGCAGCGATCAGTACCTGTCGAGGTATGACACCGGCAAGCTCGCCGGGCGCCTGGGCAATACGCCCGAGGCAGACGGCGACGGCCAGAAGTACCGCGGCCGGGGCCTGATTCAGGTCACCGGGCACGACAACTACAAGCGCTGTGGCGAAGCGCTGGGCCTGGACCTGCTGGCCCACCCCGAACTCCTCGAGCGCCCTGAGCATGCCGCTGACTCGGCCGGGTGGTTCTGGCATCAGGCGGGCCTTAACTCGCTGGCTGACAAGGGGCCGGCGGCGTTCGAAGCCATCACGCGCCGCATTAACGGCGGCCTGAATGGTTTGGAGGATCGCTTGGCGATCTACAGGCGTGCCGAGCAGGTGCTGATCTGATGGGCCTCGAATCGCGGCTCGCCCTGCTGGCCCTGGTGTTCGGGGCGGTGGTCGGTGCGCGGCTTGCCTGGTTGTGGCAGGCCAATGAGCTGGCCACGCAGGCGGCGGGCTATGAGCAGCAGCTTGCGACAAAGGATCTGGAGCATGGCCGGGAGCGGGAGGCTGCTGCAGTGGCGGCGCTCGACCAGCTCGAACAGCAGCAGGCAGCAAGGCGCGCTTTGGAAGATCGCCTGCAGGCCCAAGGCAAAACCCACTGGAAGGAGATGAACGATGCTCAACAAGCTCAGGCTCGCCTGCGCGACCGGCTTGCTACTGCTGATCTGCGGTTGTCAGTCCTGGTCGACGCCGGATCCCTTGCCGCCCAGGGTTGTGACGGTAGGGAGCGAGCGTCCGCCGGCACCGGAGGCGTGGTGGATGGAACCCTACGCGCCCAACTTGACCCAGCGCATGCTCGACGAATTGTCGCCATCACCAACGAAGGGGACCGAGCAATCATTGCCTTGAGGGCCTGTCAGCAATATGTTCGAGAGCTGTCAAAATAGGCGAGCGTTAGATTTGGAAATTAGCGTAGTTCTTTGCCAAGTCTTATAGGGTTTGGCTCTGCAGGTCTATTTATTCCCTTATTTGCCCAGTCCTTAATTAGCGCCCCAAGGCAGTTGACTGTCGTCAGAAATGCCACGTTGACATATGTGTTTGCAATCTGCTTTGGAGTGCCAGATATGATGTCGGAGAAGTGCAGTAGAATAAGTAGTCCAATAATTGCGCCTAATGCTGTTCTCGTAATGGTTAGGAAACCGAGGCCGACTTCGTCAAAAACTAAATGGACGTAGTTTAATTTTTCTCTGGTGGAGTCGAAGCTTAGCCGGATGGTGTGCTTGATAATCAGTACTAGAGCGTAAGGGGCTAGTAAAAAGGCTGAGTAATATACCAGCGGGCCTATTGCCAATAGTCCTCCTAGTATCTCGTCTACGTCCCGCTCGATGTAGGAAAATAATAGCAGGGGAAAAGTTCCCAGCAGTAAAGCCACTGGAATTTCTATTTTTAATTTTCCGAAAAGTTCTGCTGTTTCTTGCTTTAGCTTCCTTAGATTTATTCTTACCTGATCGTCCATGGGAGGCTCCTTGATTTAGTCGAAAAGAGGCGAGCCGGGAGGATGCGTCAACATCCAGCCCGGCCCGCCGAACCCGCAGACCATTCCTGCAAGTCCAGCCGCAGCCTCTGCCTTGTGCACAAAGCGCGGCGAGCCTAACACCTGTTTATCTATACAGTAAAGACTTGCATGCTTATGACCTCTCCAATCATCCCCTGGATGGGTGGCAAACGCCGCCTGGCCGACCGCTTGATCCCCCTCTTTCCCCCTCATGAATGCTATGTCGAAGTCTTCGCTGGCGGTGCCGCGTTGTACTTCATGCGTCCCCAGGCCGCTCCCGTGGAGGTGCTCAACGACCTCAACGGCGACCTGGTGACGCTGTACCGGGTGGTGCAGAACCACCTCGAGGAGTTCGTCCGCCAGTTCAAGTGGGCACTCAGTTCGCGCCAGATCTTCGAGTGGCAGAAGATGACCCGCCCCGAGACGTTGACCGATATCCAGCGCGCCGCCCGGTTCTTCTACCTGCAGCAGCATGCCTTCGGTGGCAAGGTCACCGGGCAGACGTTCGGTACCGCTACCACGGGGCCGGCCATCAACCTGCTGCGCATCGAGGAGAATCTCTCTGCCGCATGGCAGCGCCTGGCCGGCACCTACGTCGAGAACCTCTCCTGGCTCGACTGCGCCGAGCGCTACGATCGAGCGCACACGTTCTTCTACATGGACCCGCCTTATTGGCAGACCGCCGGCTACGGCGTCGACTTCCCGTTCGAGGAGTACGAGCGTATGGCCGACTTCATGCGGCGCTGCAAGGGTAGGGTGATGGTCAGCATCAACGATCACCCGGACATCCGGCGCGCCTTCGACGGCTTCCACTTCGAGTGTCTGGATATCCGCTACAGCAACACCAACCAGCGGCAAGGCAAGGCTGATGTGACCGGCGAGCTGGTGATCATGAACTGGGTTCCCGAAGCCCTGGGAGGCCTGTTCTAGATGGTTGTCGCTAAGGATCTGATCTGCTTGTTATTCGATTTGCGTGGAGCGTTACTGTGTCCACGATCACAAAGGAAGCCCCTTCATGGAAACCGCCGAGATGTACCTTCAAACCTTCCCCAGCCATATCCTGCTGGCGGCTCTGCGCGGTGAGATTGACCTAAACGAGCTGGCTAAACAGCAACTGGTGAACCGCGGCCTGGACGCCACCGGCAAGTGGGTTGGCTTTGCCGAGTCAGCCCGGATCATGGCGGAGTCGGCGGGTAAGTAATCTCGACGCCTTAGCGCTTTCCCGGGCGAAGCTAGTCCGGGAGGGGCTATGAGGCTGGCAAGAGCACAGGCTCGATCAAGCTCGGCCCCTGGTTGCGCACGTTGCCTACAGCGGTGCCGACCCGGTGCCACTCAAAGATGTCGGCCGGCTCGCCAAGGTTGAGCACGATCTGTTCGGCATGCTCGCTTGGCATGCCGGCCGCAATCCATTCAACTGCCAGATCGGGCGACAGTACGACTGGCCGCCTATCGTGCACGTCGACCATCCCGCCCTGGGCGTCGGCGGTGATGATCACGAACCCGTCATGCTCGCTACCGGTGAACTGACCGATCGCGGCGCAAAGCGCGGGGCGCCCATCTCGCCGGCGGATGTAGTAGGGCTGCTTCCTTGTCCCACCTTCATCAACCCATTCGTACCAACCGTCCACCGGTGTGATCGCACGGTGCGGCCATATCGCGCGGAAGAACGGGCCGTGCGCCACCTTTTCGACCCTGGCGTTGATCGGCGCCGCCCGGTCGGCCGCCCAGTGCGGCCGCCACCCCCACCTCAACAGGTCCGCACGCGGGCCTGCGTCATCTACTCGAAGCACCGCCACGTTCGTCGTTGGCGCGACGTTGTACCGGCCAAGGGGCTGGGTCGCTGACGTTGTTTCGCCAGACCTCCGGCATGCTCAGGGTGTCAACGAAGTCATGTATGCCGCTGTACTGACTTAGCCTCCCGCACATAAACCACCTCGCTCGTTTGTCGGCTGCCTCGCGTCCGCGCATTGACGTATGAGCGGTCTGACAGTTTACTGTACGAATATACAGCTATTCATTTGAGTTGATCTGCCATGACCATCACCTTCCTCGGCGCGCCGACGGGCGGCCCTGCGCTGCTGCCGGTGTATTCGTTCCGTGTGCCGGCCGGATTCCCTTCGCCGGCAGCGGATCATCTGGAGCGTCATATCTCCCTCGACGAGCTGTTCGACCTGCGTGCTCCTCACGTGTACCTGGTGCAGGTGGAGGGCGACAGCATGCAGGGCGCCGGCATCTTCTCGGGCGATCTTCTCATCGTAGACCGCAGCAAGGAGGCTGAGCACGGCGACATCGTGATCGCCGCGATCAACACCGAGCCCGTCTGCAAGCGCCTGTATCGGCGCGACGGCGTGCTGATCCTGCAATCGGAGAATCCCGCCTACCCAGCGCGGCACGTCATGGAAGGCGACGACCTGGTCATCTGGGGCGTGGTTCGCTACAGCGTGCGCGATCATGCCCAGTGACCAGGTGTTCGCGCTGATCGACTGCAACTCGTTCTACGCGAGCTGCGAGCGCGTGTTCCGGCCCGATCTGGCCAAGACGCCCATAGTGGTGCTGAGCAACAATGACGGCTGTGTGATCGCCAGGTCATATGACGCCAAGCCCTACGTGAAGATGGGCGAGCCCTATTTCCAGGCCAAGGAGAAGCTGCGGCGGCATGGCATCGTGGCGTTCTCGTCCAACTATGCGCTGTATGGCGACATGAGCGAGCGGGTCATGTCGCTGATTGAGTCGATGGTGCCTGCGGCCGAAGTCTATTCGATCGATGAATGCTTCGCTGACCTGACTGGCGTGCAGGTGAGCCTTACCCAGTTCGGCCGGGATGTGCGCGCCAAGGTGCTGCGCTGTACCGGCATTCCAGTGGGGGTGGGGATCGCCCGCACCAAGACCTTGGCAAAGCTCGCCAACCACACGGCCAAGCGCCTGCAGGCGCATACGGGTGGGGTGGTTGATATCACTGATGACTTCAAGCGCGATTGGGTACTGCGCAACACCGAGGTGAAAGAGGTTTGGGGCATCGGCCGGCGAATGACGGCGCACCTGGAGGCGATGGGCATCCGCATGGCCATGGACTTGGCGAAGGCAGATCCGCGGATGTTGCGCGACAAATTCAGCGTGGTGGTGGAGAAGACCGCGCGCGAGCTCGCCGGCACACCGTGCCTCGAGTTGGATGAAGCTGACCCGCCGAAGCAGGAGATCTGCTGTAGCCGGATGTTCGGCAAACGGCTGACGGAGCTGGCACCGATCAAGCAGGCGGTGGCGACCTACACGGCGCGAGCGGCAGAGAAGCTGCGCGCCCAGGGATCGGTATGCAAGCGCATGCGGGTCAGCATCCGTACTGGGATGTTCAACCCGGACGAAGCCAAGTATGCCAAGGGCGCCTTGGTCGAGCTGCCATATCCAACCAACGACACGCTGCTGCTTACCAGGGCTGCCACCGAAGCGGCGGGGCAGGTCTACCGCTCGGGCTTCCGCTACAGCAAGGCTGAGGTTCTGCTGATGGATCTGCGGCAGCCGGGGGAGTTCAGCGATGATCTGTTCGCAGTGACTCAGCCGACGGCTTGCGATCGACTGATGTCGGTGCTGGACGAAATCAATGGTAAGTACGGCCGAGGCACGATGCGTTCTGCAAGCGTTCCTGACACCCCTGACTGGGGGATGCGGCGGGAGATGATGAGTCGTTCGTATACGACGCGAATCGATCAGCTATGGCAAGTCCGGTAGAAAGGCATAGGCAAACCGAGCGCCCTCCTATTTCCCCCCCATGCCCTTTTGACTCTTCGCCGCCAGGTACTAAAAGCGCCCAAGCCCTTAGTGTGTGGGGCTTGGGCGCCTTTTCCCGTCAATACTCCAGCACAATTTTGATATTACTACGGGGTTATGTGGGAGGGTCTATTTTTAAAGATGTGACTTATAAGGCTCATGAGCAGGGGAGTGGCCTTTTTTGTGATTAGCTCTGAGTCGTGAATCGTTAATATGTATTCACCAATCGACGCGTGAGCGATAGCGCAGCGGAAGCGGTAAATTATGTACGCTATCATGCGCTGGCAATAATCTAGAGAGTATCCAAGTTTGGCGTTGGTAAGGCACTCTTTACTAAAGGAGTTCTTTACGTGGGAGATGAACTGGGCTCGTTTGTCAGGTTTGTCTTTAAATGTCCAAGGGAAACCGTCTTTTTCATATTCGAAAAGCAGGTCGTCAATGCTTGAGTCAAATTTCGAATGGCTGAAAAAAGTTTTTAGGTGGTTTATGATTGAGGCTTCGTCTGTCCAGTATTTTTTTATCAGTCTTAACAGCTTGTTGTATTCAGAGTTGTTGTAGGTGGCGATGATTTTGCCAAAGCCTTTTAGATTGTTGCCCAGGGATTGAAGGTCTTGTAGTAAGTCATGATCGAAGCTTAGTTCGATTAAGTGATACAGGGATAGGTAGTGCCCCAAAGGGGTGGAGTCGTTGATCACTCTCATTGTTGTTGTTTTGTGGTCGAGAGTGGGGATGGATAAGTCACATAGTGCGTTGATTGTATGCGGGTGAGAGAGTTTGTCGTGTGGAGAAAAATTCTCTTGGTGAGTGAAACCGCCCCAAATCGCACTGGTTTCCCTGTAGTGGCTAAAGTAAATAGCGTAAGCTAAATCACGTACTACAACATAATCGTGCTTGAATGTGTAATCGCTGTATTTGTTTGCTGGGATGTCAGCAGCGCTTGCGTCACGTAAAAAAGCTGCGGTTGAGACTGCTGATGCTTCACCATAAGTGAAAGGTTCTCCCTTGCACGAAAGGAGCCAACATCCTAAGTTTGGATGTTGGTCCAGTTTGATAGTAAATGTCTCATTGGTTTGATATTGAGGTGATAGGTGGAAGACGGGTATCGCAATATACCCGTCGATCGCACATTGGCCATACGCCTCCGA
The DNA here is from genome assembly GCF_057480955.1 of Pseudomonas sp. P65(2024). Classification (NCBI taxonomy): domain Bacteria; kingdom Pseudomonadati; phylum Pseudomonadota; class Gammaproteobacteria; order Pseudomonadales; family Pseudomonadaceae; genus Pseudomonas; species Pseudomonas sp. P65(2024). The sequence goes on along the minus strand of NZ_JBLIYX010000001.1, from coordinate 279,520 downwards.
TAGCGAGAGACTAGAGTCGATCCGTAAGTCGTCTATGTCAAATAGTTCGGAAACTTCCCTGTAATTCATTTATTCGGCCTCGCGCTCCCATATCTCTCGAAGAGGAGTCTCTCCCTCGTCTCGGAAAAATTCTTTGAGGGTGACGAAGATAAGCTTTCGGGTTGCGTAGCCAATGTTTGTCTTTCTGCTTGGGAATCCAGCAATGATGGCTTGGAATAAATCCAGTCCCATAGACTCTTCAGATGCGGAGCTGCTGATTGTGGTGGTAAGGTTCCGCAGCGCAGCTTTGATTCGATCTTTACGTGCTGGAGTTGAACCGAAGTCCGCTACTGCGGCAAAGAAGGCATTAAGAGTGTTTTCATTGCCAAGCCAATTGGTGGCGGAGGGGCCTTCGCCAGAAGCTTGAGTGGATTCAACTGCGTCATCAAGCTCGCAGTAGAGTCTGAAGAACTCGACAAACTCCCCAAATTGAACGCCGAACTGCTCTACATCTTGCTGAAGTACAGCTTGCTCGCTCAAACGTTGCGCAACCACATTCTGTTTGTCAACTTCAGGTGACTTTAATAAGTACGCATGGTATCCGCTCGATACTTTGTCGAGGGAGTAACGGCGCGCTCGAGTTCTTCGGCCACCATCTGCTTCAGGTACGAGTTCGAGTCTTTCGATCTCATTTATCAGGGTCTTGCGTAGACTGAGTGATAGAATCTCAATCTGGTGTCGCATGGACATTGGCTTCTGTCCTGCGTTGAGAACAATAATTCTGTAAATTAAATGATCGAGGTCAGGTTCTGCTCGAATCTCAAGATGTATTAGCTGGTCTTGGGGGAACGAGTGCCCGCTTTCAAGGATTTCTTTTAATATGAAAGTGCGTTGAAGACCGTCTAAAATGTTGAGAGGGGCAGATTTTTGAACAATTTCCTTTACCTCCTCCAGGTCGCCGGAGTCAACTACCTCTCTAACCAGATTAGAGGATTCGATAGGTAGGGCAAGAGTGATTGTCGGAAGAAGCGTTCCGTTTACAATGTCGGCTTTGAGCCTGGTGTAAGCTGTAAACTTCTCTCGCTTGCGTTGAATCGAGAACGAGGCAAATTCTTCGCCTACAAGGGAGAGATAGCTTGGGATGTCGCACTGAGCGTAAATGACCGGCGTTTGAGTCCGAAGGTCTTTAGCTGTGCCGAGGATCTTGACTTCCATTTCTAATGGCCTGAGTGGTCAACGAAAGTCGACACTCTACTCGGGCTTGCCTGTCTTGAAAACATGGGGAGTGGTCTTGGGGTCTGCACCTGGCGCGCTGCTGCGGTGCGGATGCGCCGCTGTTTAGCGGTTCGAGAGGAAAGAGGGAAAGAAGCCTTGAACTTAAGATGGTACGAAATTGGTACGCGTAGATATTTGTATCGTGCGGAGCCCTTTAAATTCGGTGGTTTTGATGAGAGTGCGCCCAATCCATCATCGGCGCTACCGAGAAGTGGCGGGATGGCTCGGGGCACAGGGTTGCGGGTGTGGTGGCTTGAGAATGCATAAGTCTGGGACACAAATTCAGCGAAACTAGACGGCGGGGGCGCTGGCAGGCGCTGAAAAGAGTGAATGGCTGCCAGTTTTCCACGCGTGGCGGGATTCGTCCGGTTTGATCGGCAATCAGGTGCTGGCCGGTTCGAAGGTGAACAGCGTTGCAAGCATCACCCTCCTGGACGGAACTGGCCCGCGAATGCGCCAGACCAGACACCCCATGGCAGAAGCATTGGCGCATCGTGCCGATCGGATTACCCCATGCGCGCGATTGGTGTTCCCGGGATCTCGTACGGTAGCAATGGCTGGACGGTAGTTCGAATAAAGCGATCAACTGCTATCGCATAAATTTCTATCGTGAAAGCCAAATGGTCGAATATTTCAACGATCGCTGAAACCTAATGGATTTCAGCCTGTTGTAGAAAGTGCTATTTCAGTGCTTACTTTGGTATGAGTAGTACTTAGGTTTTAATTGAAGAGTAAATGGCGTTTAGCCACTACTCACTAATTGCCAATGATTCTAAGCACTCCATAGCATATTTTTATGTGATGGCTAAGCTCGTAGTCGCGCAACGGATGTTAGGGACGTACGCGCGTCTATCATGCTGCATCTACTAAAGGACTATCCCATGGAAAGCTTCGCTATCGCAGCCTCACAAATAAACTGGAACGGTGGCCAACGGATTACTTTGACTCCGGGTGATACGGCTACCTGCACGACGTTGCGCCCTGGCCAGATTTACGGGATTTTCATCTATAACTCTGCAGGTAGTGATAACAACGCCACTGTCAATGTGGTATGGAGCAATAGCCAACCCCCTGCACGCATCACTGTTCCAGGCACCACTGCCAATGCCGGCTTGGCCTCGATGGGCTTTGTTTCGGGTACCGATACCCAGACCATCTCGGTTTCGCTGCCCAGCAACAGCGGCATCGCACAGGTCGAGCTGTGGCTGGGCAGTACCAGCATGCCGACCAATACAAGCGGGCTGAACAATAACCAGCTGCAGGCTAATGGTGAGCAGTATCCGTTCAATAAATATAACCGCTATTATGCAGTGCCTCCGTCAAAGTGGATGAATCTGACCATCGTTAGCAAAATTACTCAGTTTATTTCGTGCCAGTTCCGGGAGGCGGCTGCTACTGTGTTTGTTGTTAATGAAACCTCCAATGGCCTGCTGTCTGGTCAAGTTACCAATATTGGGCCTACGGCTTCGGAGCAAGGAGCCGTCACCATCGTTGCTACTCAGATTCAAAGTGTCAGCAATAACTTGCAAGGCGACGGCACGCAGTGGGTCTGGATGGACGCTGATAGTCAGCAGGACTCTACGAGCGCCAGTATTTCTCTGCAATCACTTTAAGAGGGTGGCAAGCTGAAATAAAAGAGCCACGCAGTGCGTGGCTCTTTTATTTTGAGAGGGCTTACCTGTTGCAAGATAAGCCCAAGTCTTCTCCCGCTTCAGTGGCTCATGCCCAGTTCCGCATCATCCATCAGCGCCTTGGCCAGTGCGCTCAGGTAGTACGCCGCCCAGAGCATCTGCGGTTTCTCCTCCATGATCCCGGTGATGGTCAGGTCGCGTACGCAGCCCATCAGTTCCGAGGCCTGGTCGCGGGCGTGCTGGCAAGGGATACCGGGTTCGATGCAGAACAGCGGGTCGGTCTGGCCTTCGCCCTGGTAGAACTTTGTCTTGCCGACGGTGGTGGGGGGGCGTCTGTAATCATGATTCTCTCCCTGAGATGGTCGGTGCCTGTGCGGGCCTCTTCGCGGGTAAACCCGCTCCCACAGGTACAGCGCTGGCTCCAAGGCACAGGTGATCCTGTGGGAGCGGGTTTACCCGCGAAAGGGCCCGACCAGGCAACACATGCCTTGCTGTCTAGTGCAATGTCGGCGCCTGTGCTGGCATCTGCACCTGGATCAATGCCGCTTCGAGCAACACACGCAGCGACTCCATCTCATGCATTGACGCCATCATCAGGATCGCGGCGGGCGATCTGGGTTTTAGCTGTACGGCATGATGGGCCACGGTCAATGCACACAGAGCGTACTCGGTGGCCTGGATGAGGGTGTCTTCGAGGGAGTGGTGGTTGTGGGGTGGATCGGGGACGATCTTGAGCATGTACTTATTCCTTTCGAAGGGCTGCCACCTGCCTGCTGTCAAACATTAGGGTGGCAGCTGTACGTGGGTTGACAGACCGGCGGAATAAGCAAAGTTCCGGCGCACGCAAGCGTGCCCGCACGTACAGCCACCATCGAAGGCTAGCCGTATGCTTAATACCGTTGCGGCCTGTCAAAGCCGGTCGCTGAACACCAGCGACTCGCCCGAGACTAGAGCCCGATCAGAGCAGTCGCAACGGAAAAAAGGCGGCAGCAGTATGTTTGGGAAATGGACTACAAGGAAGGGGCTTAATCTGATTCTCGCTCCATTTCTGAGCGTCCTGTAGGTAGTGACTGGAAAAGGGCTTGGGCAATGGGTGTACATCGCATGCAAGGTGGTGTTCCATGCCGAACACCCGTGTTCCTGCTGATTCACCTCAACCTCAAAGGCCAGCGAGATGCCTAATTTTGTCGACCTGATTTGCCAGTGGTATGGCGCAGACGAACTTAAGTCTGTCGACGCGATAGCGCGTTTGATTCCGGCGCTGGAGTTCGTTGCCATGCCCGCAACACAGCAGGAGCAAGCGCTGCCGGGTTGCTTGGCCTGCGAGGTGTGGAACGCCAGGATGCGTCATGTACAGGACGCGCTTCAGGTCGTCGGTAATGCCTTGCCTGATTCGATTGCGGCGCCATTGAACCGCGTATGGGCGCTCTATGCGTCGATGGGCGACGGCGACCTGCCTTGCCATGATCGGTCGATCTTTCAGCGTGGCCACTGGCAACCGATGCGCGAGGCAGCCACGCAGGTTTTGAGTGCCATGGGGCCTGGGACGGTCAAGACGTTACTGGCAGACTTCTCCCGTTGAGGCAGTTGCAGGGCTGGCGTCATTCAGCAGCTTCGCCATGGTGAAGTGGCTTCCTGCGCAGCGCATTGAATACCGCCTCGGTGTGCCAGGCTTCCGGCCCGATCAGGATGGCGTCCAGAGGCTCGGCATGTAGCTCGATCTGTGTGGTGATACCTTCGGTGGCGAGCAGCTGCCGGGTATCTTCAAGTTGCCGGCGGATACCCTTGAACCACAGCCGGCCTGCCCCCTTCAGAAGGAACAGGGTGTCGGGATAGGAGTAGGCGAGCTTCTGTCGCAGGTTGATCACCGCTGTTCTGCTCTCACGGGTAAACGAAGGCGCCAGCACATAGGTTTTGCCCGCTGCGGCATGGAGATCGTCCTTGTCCTGTAGGTACTCCTCGATAGTGAAGCAGTTGGCGACCGTTTCGAGCGCGCCGCTTTCCACATCGACAAGATGGGCGTTGACGCCGACATAGCAATACTCGGTCTTGCCATGCACCACGCAGTCCTCGCTGTTGCAACGAACTACCCAGTAGTCACCCTTCGTAGTGAGTTCACAGGACTGAATGACGAACCGTTCCGGGCGGCCGTCTCGGATGACGTCTTTAAGAAAGTCGAGGACGATGGCGCTGGCTTGCTGTGCGGATAGCATCTGCTGGTACTTGAGTAATCGTCGCGTCAGGATAGTCATTTCCGAATGAACGGCATCGATGGATGTTCACCGGCTCATAGAGCCCCGTTCACAAGTGAATCGCGAGTAATGAAACCATGTTTCACCACTACCTGAAACGATGGGCGCTTACCCTCGACGGGGACGCGTTCGTTTCGTTGAACGGCCATCTTCTCCCGGTTCGCCAGCGCGATACACCCGCCATGCTGAAAATCGCGCATTCACCCGAAGAGCAGGCCGGCAACCAGCTCATGGCCTGGTGGGGCGGTGATGGTGCGGCCTCGGTACTGGCTCACGATGGCGAGGCATTGTTGATGAAGCGGGCGCAAGGCTCGGCATCCCTGGCGCAGATGGTTGCCGATGGCCGGGATGATGAAGCCACGCGCATCCTCTGCGCGGTGGTAGCCCGCCTACACGCCCCACGCGCTGAGCCAATGCCTGCGCTGGTTCCGCTGGCGCAATGGTTCGAAGCATTGTGGAGTGCGGCGGCAACTCACGGTGGGGTGCTGGAACACAGTGCCAGGGCGGCGAGGGCGCTTTTGGCCGAACCGCAGGATGTGGTAGTGCTGCACGGCGATATCCATCACGGCAACGTGCTGGATTTCGGGCCGGCGGGATGGCTCGCCATCGATCCCAAGGGGCTGTACGGCGAGCGAGGCTTCGATTACGCCAACATCCTCTGCAACCCCGACGATGCAAGCGCGTTGGCACCGGGGGCCTTTGCGCGTCGGATAGCGATTATCTCGACGGCTGCCGGTATTGATCGGCGCAGGATTTTGCAATGGGTGTTGGCATGGGCAGGGTTGTCGGCGACCTGGATGATCGAGGACGGTGTCGAGCCGGACAGTAGACTTGAGATGGCGAAGCTGGCAGCTTCGGCGCTCGACTGCGACGTTCAGGTTTCTGACTGAACCGGGTGCCTCACAGATTCGACAGGGTTGACACTACCCCAGAGGTTCGTTGCAATGGCCCGGCATGTCACGGACGATGCAAGGGACTTGTCATGGCCAGGACGCTATCGCTCACCCAGAGCAATCTGCTCTGTTTCTCCGCTGGCTGGTCAAAGACCGGCTGCGCTTTCCTGTCCGGACTTTCCAGCATTGCCCCCATAGAAGCGTGTGGCGCAAGCCTGCTGGTGCCTCAGCCAGTCATCGCGCCCATCCCAGGGAGCGGCCATCAGCGGGTCGCATGGACTTGCCGCCGCCACCCGGCGCGGCCCCATACAAGGAGATTCTGATGCGACTGCAATTCCCATTGACCCTCAGTACCAGCGACTGGGAGTACGAGACTGCCAGCAGTGGCGGATTGACGGTGATGTTCGCAGCGGCCAGTGGTGGCATGCTGACCTTGAAAGATCCCACCGGTGCACTGCATCAGTATCGCTACGGCTCGGCCGGCGTCGGCGCTGGTGCCGGTGCCCGCCTGCCACGGTACGGCAAGGTCAACTTGCAGGTGCGGGGCAAGAGCGTCGGGGCGGCAGGCGCGACTGAAGACTTCTATGCCAGGGGCAAAGTGCTGGTAGCAGACTCGATCGCGGCGCGCGGCCTGAACCGCGAGGACTTCAAGGGTGCTTGCGTGTTCATCGAAGGGGGGCTGGGGCTGATAGGCGGCGCCAGCTTCTCGGGCATGCTGTTCGGTCTGGACACCAAGCTGCTGGCCATGACTGCGGCCACGGTGATTCCGGTGGGCCAACTGCTCCTTCCGCAAGACACCACCGAGCGCCTGCTGCGCTCGGCCAAGGGTGTGATCCTCACAGGCGGCGTGAACGCGGGGTTGCAGGCTGGGGTAGGTGGGACATTTACCTTGGGCGGGCTGTTCTGAGCGGCGATCCTGCGTGAGCCGATTGAAAGCAACTGGCTTATGGGAATGGCGTCATATGCCGGGATGGCAATAACGCTCGACCACGGGCGTTGATCCAGCAGCAGATTGCGTTGCAGATCACCGAGTTTCTGGCGCAGTCATTTCACAACTGACGACGATCCATCATGGGCGGATCAATTGTTGCGCAGCTGATGCAGGCAATCGATCCGTTCATGAACGGCTTTCCAGCAATGTGAGCGTACCTGCCACCATTCCCAATCCTGCCCTCACTGAGTACACTTGCGACAAATTCTTATTTGCACCTGGTAATCTTTTTGGGGGAGGGCGTGATGTCCACCGTTGTTCCCGCCGGCACTGTCCACTGCGGCCTGGAAACGCTCTACCGCGAGCACAGCACCTGGCTGCACGGCTGGCTGCGCCAACGCCTGAACAGCTCCGCCGATGCCGCCGACCTGGCCCAGGACACCTTCATCCGCGTGCTGCTGGCGCGCACCGCCGGCACCCTCAACCAGCCACGTCATTACCTGGCCACCATCGCCCGTGGCCTGGTCATCGACCTCTATCGCCGCCGCAGCCTGGAAACCGCCTATCTCGAAGCGCTGGCGCTGCAGCCGGAGAGCTACGCACCTTCCGCCGAGACCCACGCCGCCATCCTCGATACCCTGATGGCCATCGACCGGATGCTCGACGGCCTCGGCCAGCGCACCCGGGCGATCTTCCTCTCCGTGCAACTGGACGGTTTGAGCTACGAAAAGACTGCCGAACGCCTCGGTGTTTCGGTGAGCACCGTGCGCAAGCACCTGGCGCGCGGGCTGATGCACTGCCTGCTGGTCGAGGGTGCATGAAGGCCATTCTTGCCGAGGCCGTGGACTGGTACGTGCGCTTGCACGACAGCAACGTCGACGCCGCCACCCACGCCTCCTGGCAAGCCTGGCGCGCCGCCGACCCTCGCCATGCCGCCGCCTGGGCGCGGCTGGAGGCGCTGCAAGGCCGCCTGGGCAACGCCCCCAGCGGCGCCGCGCAGACCCTGGAAATCGCCCGTCGGGATCGGCGCCATGCCATGAAGGTACTGGCGCTGTTGCTAGGTGCCGGCGTGGTGGGATGGCAGGGCTACCGGATCTCGCCATGGAGCGCCGACTACTCGACCCGGACCGGCGAGCGGCGCCGAGTGACCCTGGCCGATGGCACGCGCCTGGACCTCAATACCAACAGCCGCGTCGATATCCGTTTCGACGCTGGCCAGCGGCTGATCCACCTGCGCCAGGGCGAGATCCTGGTGGAAACCGCCAAGGACCCGCGTCCGCTCAGCGTACGCACCGCTGAAGGTGTGATCCTTGCCCTCGGCACCCGATTCAGCGTGCGCCAGGACGCCGGGATGAGCCATGTGGCGGTGGCCGCCCATGCCGTGGAGGTGCGGCCAGGGCAAACGTCGCGAGTGGTGCGTATCGATGCCGGGTATGGGCTGAGCTTCGCCGCTGACAGCCTCGGGCCGCTGCGTCCCCTGGCTACCGGCGCCCAAGCCTGGGCACAGGGCATGCTGGTCAGCGTCGATTGGTGTTTGAGCGACGTGGTGCGTGAGCTGGCGCGCTATCGGCCTGGTTATCTGGGGTGTGCGCAGGAGGTTGCCGGGTTGCGGCTGTCGGGGGCGTTCAATCTTGATGATACCGATGTCGCATTGGCCAGTCTGGAAGACGCGTTGCCGGTTCGAGCGCGGCGCGTGACGCGCTATTGGGTGCGCCTGGAGCCACTTGGGATGGGGTAGGTAGAACATACCCTTCTGAAATTTTTTCGTGGGTGATTGCTCATCCTTTCTCAACATTCGAGAATTTTTCGCATTTGGGGTAGCAGATTTTTCGCGCTGCTTCGGCTCTTCAGGGCGCGCGCTTCAAGCGTGCCCAAGCCAACCAGCACAGGAACCCCTTTTCATGTCCGCACGCCGTACCTCGCTAGCCTGCAGCATTCGCCAGGCGACCCTTGCGCTTGGCCTTTGCGGTGCCGCATTGGCCACCTCGACCGCCTGGGCGGCCGCGCAGCGCTACGATATCCCGGCCGGCAGCCTGGCTGCTGCGATCAGCCAGTTCGCCGCCGCCAGCGGCGTGACCATCAGCTTCAGCAACGACGAAACAACCGGGCTGCATTCATCGGGGCTGCAGGGCAGCTTCGAACTGGAGCAAGGTTTTGCCACATTGCTGCAGGGCTCCGGATTGCGGGTACAGCAGGTGGGCGAAAAGCGCTATGTGCTGAGCAAGGTACAGAACGACGGCGCCGTCGAGCTGGGCGCCACCAGCATCGATGCGTTGGGCCTGGGCAGCACCACCGAAGGTACCGGCAGCTACACCACGGGCTCCGCTAACACCGCGACCGGCCTGCGCCTGTCGGCGCGGGAGACGCCGCAGTCCGTCAGCGTGGTAACCCGCCAGCAGATCGAGGACCAGAACCTCACGGATGTGACCCAGGTGCTCGAGCAGACGCCGGGCGTGGTCGTCGACAGCATGGGGCCAGCCGGTAGCGACGCCAACCATATCTACGTGCGGGGCTTCCAGGTCGGCAGCATCCAGGTCGACGGCGTCAACCGCCCCGATACCTTCGGCTTTCGCGACGACCTGGCCGACATGGTGTCCTACGACCGCGTGGAGGTGGTGCGCGGGGCCACCGGGCTGATGTCGGGCACCGGCGATCCCGGCGCCACCGTCAATCTGGTTCGCAAGAAGCCGACCGTCGAGATCCAGCGCAAGCTGACCCTCAAGGCTGGCTCGTGGGACAGCTACCGTACCGAGCTGGACCTGTCTGGCAAGCTGTCTGAAAGCGGCCATGTGCGTGGCCGTTTCGTGGCCTCGACCACCGACAGCCAGAGCAACGTCGACCGCCAGTCGCTGGAGCGGCAGGTGGCCTACGGCGTGGTGGAATGGGACGTCACCGACAGCACGATGCTGACCGTGGGCGCGGAATACCAGGAGATGGACAACGATGGCGCGGGCAACCACGGTTTCCCGATGTACAACGCCGATGGCAGCCATTTCAACCCGTCGCGTTCGTTCAACTCGGCCTCGGACTGGAGCTACCACAAGCGCCGCACGAAAACCCTGTTCACCACCCTGGAGCATCAGCTGGACAACGGCTGGCAACTGAAGCTGAACGCCGAGCACAGCCGTCGCCGCTACGACGACACCTTCGCCACCGCCGCCAGCGGCACCGTCAATCCCGATGGCAGCGGCATCAGCACCTGGACCGGCCGTTGGGCGGGCGAGCCGCGGCAGACGTCGTTCGACCTCTCGGCCACCGGCCCGTTCGAGCTGCTGTCCCGTGAGCACCAGGCGTACCTTGGTGCCAGCCACTACCGGGCCTACTACCGTAACCCCGGCTACCAGCTGTGGACGATCCAGCCGATCGACAACATCCATACCTGGGACGGTTCGCTGGCGATCCCGGATGCCATCCACACCAAGTATTCGCAAGACGCGCTGGACGAAACCCAGGACGGCCTGGTGGCGTCGGTGCGCTGGAGCCTGAACGATGACCTGTCGCTGATTACCGGTGCGCGGGTGATCGACTGGAAGCGCAATGAAACCGGGACGACCCTATCGACCGGCGCGACCACACGCACCTCGCGCAGCGAGACCGGAGTGGTCACGCCCTACGTGGGGCTGGTCTACGACTTCGCCGAGAACTGGTCGGCCTACGCCAGCTACACCGCCATCTTCAAGCCGCAGAGCAGGCAGGATGCCAGTGGTGGCTATATCGAACCGTTGGAGGGGGTGAACTACGAACTGGGTATCAAGAGCGAGTTCTGGGACAAGCGCCTGACCACTGCCTTCAGTGTCTTCGAAGTGCAGCAGGACAACCTGGCCGTGGCCGACGGCGACAAGCTGGCGCCGAACGGCGACCAGGCCTACCGCGCCGAGTCCGGCACCAAGACCCGTGGTTTCGAGATGGAGGCGGCCGGGCAGATCCTGCCCGACTGGCAAGTCTCTGCCAGCTACACCTATGCCCAGGCCGAGGACGCCGATGGCAAGCGCCTGCTCACCGAAGTACCCCGCGACACCTTCAAGCTGTTCACCAGCTATCAACTGCAGTCCCTGCCGCAGCTGAAAGTCGGCGGCGGCGTGCGCTGGCAGGGCATGGAGTACAAGAAGAAAGCGGGGCCCCATGGCGAGACGTTCACCCAGGACGCCTACAGCGTGGTCGACCTGATGGCGCAGTACGCGATCACGCCGCAGACCAGCGTTTCGCTGAACCTCAACAACGTGCTGGACGAGAAGTACTACTCGGCGATCGGCGCACGTGGCTGGTATGGCACACCGCGCAGTGCCACGGCGACGTTGGTCTACGCGTTCTAGCGTTGTGGCGTCCGATGGTTCCCATGCGTGGGAACCATCTCCTTCCTGAAAGTACCTGTTACACCCTCAACCGACACGCCTTTCCCTGGCAAGCCATAGTGCTTACCCAGGCGTTTTCCGCATCCCGGAGCAACAGCAGCGCCGCCGGTCGGCTGAATCAACTGCAAGAGTGGATTCTGTCGAGGTTTTGTACGATGATTTTCGTAATGACGGGGAAGGATCATGCCAAAAGGTTTCATGGCAGTCAGGAGCGCGGTAGTCGCCGCACTCGAATCCGGCAATTATCTGCATGTTTCAAGGGGCGATATCGAGATCAAGAACCTGCTGGCCATTGGCGAGGTCGGCGCAGGTGAAGTCATCGACATCATCCATTCCTGCGACGGTAGCCACTACAGCAGCAGTCCGCATCATGCCGTGCCGGCCATCGAGGTCCATGTGCTCAAGCGCCTTGGCTGGTACATCAAGTTCTATTTCATCGAACCCCAGACGTGGTTCATCAGCGTTCACCAGTGAGTATTCCGACCATGAAGATCCTGTTCGAAGGCGATACCGGCCAGGCCCTGTGCGAGCACTGCCAGGCGCTCGTCGGCATGCATTACATCCGGCGTGATGTGCCCTTCAGCGATGGCCAGGGCATTGCGCGGGACATCCTGGTGGGCGTGTGCGATGGCTGCGACACGGTGGTGGCCATCCCGCCGCAGTCCACCCCGGCAATTCGCGAGGCACGCAAGCAGCAGCTCAAGTCCATCGAGGCGCGGCTGCCGGCGGTCTATCTCGATGTGCTGGATGCGGCGATGCAGGCCGTGTGCAGCGAGGCGGGCGCGCACCTGCGCAAGCTGTTCCTGGCCCATTACTTCCAGTGGCTGGTGCAGGCGCGCCAGGGCATGGGATTGCAGCCCGGCCACGAGGCCTTCGTGACGGCCCTGGAGGCGCAGCGGCGTCAGCGTGGGTTGCAGGCATCGGGGGCCACCCGGCGCTTGTCGATGAAGGTCAATCCGCACATGGCCGAGGATTTTCTGGCGTTGCTGCAGCAGACCCGGATGAGCCAGACCGAGCTGCTCAAGGCGGTGATTGCGCGGATCCAGATGGATGTGCTCGAAGTGCGCGATCCCCAGGTGATCGAGGTGTTGCAGCGGTTGGTGCGAGTGGCGGGGTAGCGGTCGCATTGTGCCTCACATGTGAGACTTGCGAACGTCACAATCCAGGCGTAACGTACCTCACATGTGAGACAAGGACACCCCCTCGATGGCAGGCAAGAAAAGCTCCACCGACTACATGCGCGACATGCGTGCCCGGCTCAAGGCCGCCGGCCTGGTCAAGCGTGAGTTGTGGATCCTGCCAGAGCATGCCGCCGCCTTGCGCGGTATCGAGAAGGCTTTACGTCAGCCCCTCGCGGGCAAACAGGTCAGAACGGAGGATTTCATGACCGAGCACAACCATTGGACGATCGAATCGCTGCACGGCGCCCTCCAGGGCCTGGAGGATGTGCGTGGCGGGGCGATCGGCCTGTCCCTGCAACAGGGCGCCGAACCCAGCCTGAAGCTGGTGATGCACGAGCTGGACGGCCTGCCGCTGTACATCGCCGTGGCCGGCGAGCAGATCCTGGTCGACACGCTGCTGGTCGAAGCCAGCCAGGTGAAGGACGCGGCCGCCTTCAACGATGCGGTGCTGCGCACCCGCGACGTGTTCCCGCTGTCGTCCATCGGCCTGCACAGGCTGCCCTCGGGCGAGTCGGTGTACACCATGTTCGGCGCCCTGAGCGCGGCCTCGTCGCTGGACAACATCGTCCAGGAGATCCACACCCTGGCCGACAACGTCATCACCGCCGCCGAAGACTTCGAAGACTACTTCACCCACTGATTCCGGAGATTGCCCCATGAGCCTGTTGAAAAAGATCGTCACCGCCCTGCGTGGCGGCGCTTCGGAAGTCGGTGAGGCGATCGTCGACTCCCAGGCCCTGCGCATCCTCGATCAGGAGATCCGCGACGCGGACAACAACCTGATCGATGCGCGCAACCAGCTGGTCAAGATCATGGCCAAGCACAAGACCGCGCAGCAGCGCATCACCGAGTTCGACAAGACCATCGGTGACTGGGAGCAGAAGGCCATCGCCGCCCTGGACAAGGGCGAGGAAGGGCTTGCCCACGAGTGCGCGGCGCGCATCGCCGACTTGACCAACCAGCGCGATTCCGAGCAGGCGCTGGCCGACCAGTTCGGTGCGTCGGTGGCGACCCTGACCGCCACCGTGAGCAAGACCGAGGCGCAGATCAAGGGCCTCAAGCAGCAGGTGGACCTGGTCAAGGCCCGCGAGAGCGTGCAGCGCGCCCAGGTGAGCGCGGCGTCGGCCACCGGCGGCGCGAATGGCAGCCTGGAGACGGCGGTCGGCTCGCTGGACCGCATCAAGAAGCGCCAGAGCGAACGCGCGGCCGAGCTGGAAGCGGCGGCGGAGCTGGCCGGCAAGGCCGATGGCAGCGACCTGGAGGCACGCCTGAAGGCGGCCGGGATCGGCGCCAGCAACAGCGGCGCCGATGATGTGCTGGCGCGCTTGAAGGCCAAGGCGGCGAAGCCGGCGGAGTGATCCGTTGAGTGGGCCGGCCCTATCACGGGGCCGGCGCAACACCCGATGCCAGACCCGTTGGCGGCGCGCACGAAAAGCAGTATCGTGTCGCCCCCGCCAAAGGACTGCCGCGACCCAAGGGATCTTCAATGTCGCCTTCTCCCCACAGGCCCTGCCTGTTCGCTTCAGCACCTGCATTGGCTCCGGTTCCGTCACCCTCTCACCCAGGAGATGCCCCGTGGGTTGGTTGAAACGCTTCATGGGCTTCGAAGCCCCCAAACCTGCCGCCGGCAGCCAGGCCCAAGGCAACCTGCCGTTTGGCCTGGGCAGCGGGCGCATGCTCAAGCTCGACCCCTCGCTCAAGCTGCTGCTCGACGGTCACTCTGAACTGGAAGTCCCCGAGCAGGAAGTGGTCTGGGCCGTCGGCGAGGTCGACCTCGGCCAGTCGGTGCGCCTGGCGCGCTTCTACATGGAAGACGAAGACTACTGGCTGCAGGTGGTGATGAACGGCACGTCTGCCGAGGACGTGCGCGATATCATCCTGTTCGGCTACTACAGCGTGCTGCCGATCAACAGTGACGCCGAACTCAAGCGCCTGGTGGGCCCCGAGTCGACCATCGGCCTGCCGTACTACGAGCACGAAGGCTATGAGTTCGTCCGCCAGTGGGGCAGCGAAGAGGGGCAGACCGAGCTGACGCCGATCAGCGAACGGGTCACCAGCCCCGAGACCAGCTACCGCATCCAGCACCTGTCCATGCTGTATGCCCGCGAGACCGGCCTGACCGATCGCCGCGAGTTCCTCCTGCTGTCGGTGGAGGAGGACGAACAAGGCAATGTCAGCCTGACCACTTCGGTGGGTGTCACCCTGCAATCAACGGACTTCAACGTCATCTGACAAGGATTCACCATGCTCGACGCTCTTCGCATGTCGCTCAACGCCCAGGCAGTGATCGGCTTCATCCTCTACATCAGCGTGGCGCTGGTGCTGTTCTGGGTGTTCCAGTTCATCTACACGCACCTCACCCCGCACCGCGAGTTCGCCCTGATCCGCGACAACAACAGCGCCGCGGCCATCGCCCTGGGCGGCGCGCTGATCGGCTTCTCGCTGCCGGCCAGCAACATCATCGCCTACAGTGTCAGCCTGCTCGATTTCGTGGTCTGGGTGGTGATCGCCGCGGTGGTGCAACTGCTGGCCTTCGGCATCACCAGCCTGGTGCTCAAGGGCCTGGCCAGCCGTATCGCCAAGGGCGAAATGGCCGCCGCGATCTACGCCGCCGCCGTGGCGATCAGCGTGGGCTTCCTCAACTCGGCCTGCATGACCCCGTCGGTCTGAGCCGTTTGCGCGCAAGGAGCCCTACATGAGACGAAGTTCCGTCAAGCTGGTGCTGGCCAGCTCCCTGCCGCTGGCGCTTACCGCGTGCAGCGCGCCCGAGGAGACCTACACGGTCAGCAAGCGCAGCAACTACACCACCGTCCAGGCTTGCGTCGATGACAAGATGCCGGTGGACGTGTGTTCCGACGCCTACATGCAGGCGTTGGCCGACCACCGCCGCATCGCCCCGACCTATGGCGACAAGGCCGCCTGCGAGGCCGACTTCGTGCCGGACTACTGCCAGGTCACCAGTGACAACCGCTACATGCCGCGCCTCGGCGGCTTCGAGCTGGCGGTGTCGGGCGAGGTCAGCCAGTCCCAGGTCGACGCGGCCCGCGCCCAGGTCGAGAACAGCGGCCAGGCCAGTAGCGGCGGCAGCAACTTCAACGGCCTGCTTACCGGCCTGTTGCTCGGCCAAGTGCTCAGCGGCGGCAATCGCCAGTACTACTCGCAGCCGGTCTACCAGTACCGTGACAGCAGCGGCGGATACCGCAGCACCACGCTCGGCCAGCAGATCGACCAGGGCAAGCGCTTCGAGCGCTCCGACCAGGCCCAGCAGAGCGGCGGCAGCTATTCCAGCTACTACTCCGGCAGCTCGAGCGGGCGCAGCTACAAATCCAGCACCTCGACCCGCTCCAGTGTGTCCTCGTCGATCTCCCGCGGCGGCTTCGGCAGCCAGGCCACTGCGCGCAGCGGCTGGGGCGGCAAGAGCAGCGGCGGCTTCAGCTTCGGCGGTTGAGCATGCGCAAGATCAGCATCGACGAACGCCCGGACTGGCGCGCCACCGCCGAACGTGAAGGTTTCGCCTTCCACACCATCGACGGCGAGCGCTACTGGGACGAGCGCGGCTACTACCAGTTCAGCGAGGCCCAGGTCAGCCGTGACCTGGAGGCGCCCACGCAAGAGCTGCATGCCATGTGCCTGGAGGCGGTCGAGCGCATCGTCGACAGCGAGGCGTTGATGACCCGCCTGGCGATCCCGCCGGCGTTCTTCGACCTGGTGCGCCTTTCGTGGAAAGAGGGGCATCCGCACCTCTACGGTCGCTTCGACTTCAGCTACGACGGCCACGGCCCGGCCAAGTTGATCGAGGCCAACTACGACACGCCGACCTCGCTGTACGAGGCGGCGGCGTTCCAGCTGATCTGGCTGGAGCAGCAGATCGAGCGCGGCGTGCTGCCGGCCCATGCCAGCCAGTTCAACACCCTGGCCGAGGACCTGGTGCGGGCTTTCGGCGCCTTCGAGCGCGAAAGCCCGTTCTACTTCTCGGCCATCGCCGGTTCCGTCGAAGACCGTGGCACCACGGATTTTCTGCGCAAGATGGCCGGGCACGTGGGTATCAGCACCCGGCATATCGACTTGGAGGACATCGGCCTGAACGGCGAAGGGCGCTTCGTCGACCTCGAAGGCCGGCCGATCCCGCGCCTGTTCAAGCTGCACGCCTGGGAGCATATCTTCCACGAGGACTTCGGCCAGGCCATCGCCGGCTGCGATACCCAGTTCGTGGAACCGGCGTGGAAGGCGCTGATCTCCAACAAGGGCATCCTGCCGCTGCTGTGGGAATGGCACGAAGGGCACCCGAACCTGCTGCCGGCGTTTCTCGACCAAGACCCGCGACGCCCGGTGCCCAAGGGCTGGGTACGCAAGCCGTACTTCTCCCGCGAGGGTGCCAACGTGGATATCCGCACCGCCGACGACCAGCGGGTGTTCGAGGACGGGCCCTACGACGATGCGCCGTACATCCTGCAGGGCTTTGCGCCGTTGCCCAAGTTCGGCGACAGCTACACCCTGATCGGCTCCTGGGTGATCGGTGACCTGGCCTCGGGGATCGGCATTCGTGAAGACGACACGCTGATCACCAAGGACAGCTCGCGTTTCCTGCCCCATGTAGTGGTGGACTGATCGGCTGCGCTCCCACGCAGTTCCAGCCTGATCACAAAGTTACGTTTTGTACCTTCGATGATGGCACTTCCCGGTGGTCGGTTTCAGGACGCGCCGGGTCGCCCGCGCACAACCCCCTCGTGCAATAACTGCCATGCTCTGAGGATGCCCGTGGACCGAGCGCAGCTAGACGCCCGGCCATGGACAAGGAAGGTGCCCGGCCTGCCGCCACCGTGAGCTGGCCCGCGCACCACAGCTGAACACCGCCGGACCGCCGCCCGCCAACGGGCTGCCCCGGGATGCCGAGGTCTGCTGTATGCCTGATGACTTGAACCACCTGCCCCTGATCCAACGCGTCCTGGCCCGTGAGCAGGATACCGCCGGCGCCCTGTTGCCGATCCTCCACGCCATCCAGGCCGGCGCCGGCTACATCCCCGACAGCGCCGTCGCCGAGATAGCCCACGCGCTCAACCTCAGCCAGGCCGAGGTGCGCGGGGTAATAAGCTTCTACCACGATTTTCGCACCACGCCGGCGGCCCGCCATACCCTGCGCCTGTGTCGCGCCGAATCCTGCCAGAGCCGTGGCGCCGAGGCTTTGGCCGCGCAGTTGCGCGAGCAGCTCGGGCTGGATGATCTCGGTCGCACCGAGGATGGCGCGCTCGACCTGCGCCCGGTGTATTGCCTGGGTGCCTGCGCCTGCTCGCCGGCCCTGGAGCTTGATGGCCGGCTGTACGCCCGCGTCACCCCCGAACGCCTGCGAGCGCTGGTGGACGCTTGCCGTGAGGAGGTGAAGGCATGCTGAACCTGTGCATCTCCTGCGATTCGCTGGCCCGCGCCGTCGGTGCCGACGAGGTGGCCGAGGCGTTTACCCGCGAAGCCACGCAGCGGCGCCTGCCGCTGCATATCAAGCGCACCAGCTCCCGTGGCCTGTACTGGCTGGAGCCGCTGGTGGAGCTGGACACCGCCCAAGGCCGCGTGGGCTTCGGGCCGGTCACCCCTGAGGATGTGCCCGGGCTGCTCGACGCCCTGGCAGGCGATCCCGGCAGCCATGCCTTGGCGTTGGGGCCGGTCGAAGCGATTCCCTACCTGAAGTCCCAGCAGCGCCTGCTGTTCGCCCGCGCCGGCATCACCCGGCCGCTGTCGCTGGACGACTATCACGCCAACGGCGGCTTCGAAGGCCTGCGCCAGGCCACGCTGCTGGACGGCGATGAAGTGGTCGCCGCGGTGCTCGACTCCGGGCTGCGCGGCAGGGGTGGCGCGGCGTTTCCGGCGGGCATCAAGTGGCGCACCGTGCGCCAGGCGCCGGCCGGGCAGAAATACGTGGTGTGCAATGCCGACGAAGGCGACTCCGGCACCTTCGCCGACCGCATGCTGATGGAGGGCGATCCGCTCCTGCTGATCGAGGGCATGATCATCGCCGGCCTCGCCGTGGGGGCGAGCAAGGGCTACATCTATGTACGCTCGGAATACCCGGATGCCGTGCGGACCTTGAACGAAGCCATCCTGCTGGCCCGCGAGGCCGGGTATCTGGATGTCGCCGGCAACGGCGTGGCCTTCGACCTGCAGGTGCGGGTGGGGGCGGGCGCGTACATCTGCGGTGAGGAAACCGCGCTGCTCGAATCCCTTGAGGGCAAGCGTGGCATCGTCCGGGCCAAGCCGCCGCTGCCGGCGCTCGAAGGCCTGTTCGGCCAGCCGACGCTGGTGCACAACGTGCTCACCCTGGCCTCGGTGCCGATCATCCTGGCCAGGGGCGCGGCGTTTTACCGCGATTTCGGCATGGGCCGCTCGACGGGCACCTTGCCGTTCCAGCTGGCCGGCAACGTCCGCCATGGCGGCTTGGTGGAACGCGCCTTCGGCCTGACCCTGCGCGAGCTGGTGGAAGGCTACGGCGGCGGCACCGCCAGTGGTCGGCCGATCAAGGCGGCGCAGGTCGGCGGCCCGCTGGGCGCCTGGGTACCGCCCGCGCAGTTCGACACCCCGCTGGACTACGAGGCCTTCGCCGCCCTGGGCGCGATGCTCGGCCACGGTGGCGTGGTGCTGGCCGACGACACCCTGAACATGGCGGGCATGGCCCGTTTCGCCCTGCAGTTCTGCGCCGAGGAATCCTGCGGCAAGTGCACGCCGTGCCGGATCGGTTCGACCCGCGGCGTGGAGGTGGTCGACCGCCTGATCGCCAGTACCGATCCGGCCTACCGCGCCAGCCAGGCCGGCCTGCTGCGCGACCTGTGCGACACGATGCAGTACGGCTCGCTGTGCGCCATGGGCGGGATGACCCCGTACCCCGTGGTCAGCGCCCTCAAGCACTTCCCCGCCGATTTCGGCCTGGAGGCCGCGCAATGATCAACTACTTCGATCCCCGCAACGACATAGACCTGGGCACCCCGGAACGGGTCAGCGAGGTGCAGGTCAGCCTGGTCATCGATGGCCGTTCGATCAGCGTGCCCGCCGGCACCTCGGTGATGCGCGCCGCCGCCATGCTCGGCACCAGCATTCCCAAACTGTGCGCCACCGACAGCCTCGAGGCCTTCGGCTCGTGCCGTATGTGCATGGTCGAGATCGACGGCATGCGCGGCTACCCGGCCTCGTGCACCACGCCGGTCAGCGAGGGCATGGTGGTGCGCACTCAGACGCCGCACCTGGCCGACCTGCGGCGCAACGTGATGGAGCTGTACATCTCCGATCACCCGCTGGACTGCCTGACCTGCTCGGCCAACGGCAACTGCGAGCTGCAGACCGTCGCCGGCCAGGTCGGCCTGCGCGAGGTGCGCTACGGCTATGACGGCGCCAATCACCTGGCCGAACAGAAGGATGTGTCCAACCCGTACTTCGACTACGAGCCGAGCAAGTGCATTGTCTGCAACCGCTGCGTGCGCGCCTGCGAGGAGATCCAGGGCACCTTCGCCCTTACCATCACCGGGCGTGGCTTTGATTCGCGGGTAGCGGCGGCCGGCGGCGACGATTTCCTCAGTTCCGAATGCGTGTCCTGCGGCGCCTGCGTGCAGGCCTGCCCGACAGCCACCCTGAGCGAGAAGAGCCTGGTCCGGCTCGGCCAGCCCGAGCGGGCAGTGATCACCACCTGCGCCTATTGCGGCGTGGGTTGCTCGTTCCGCGCCGAGATGAAGGGCGACCAGTTGGTGCGCATGGTCCCGGACAAGAATGGCGGCGCCAACCATGGCCATGCCTGCGTCAAGGGGCGTTTCGCCTGGGGCTACGCGACCCACCCGGACCGCATCACCAAGCCGATGATTCGCAAGCGCCTGGAAGACCCGTGGCAGGAGGTCAGCTGGGACGAAGCGGTCACCTATGCCGCCAGCGAGTTCCGGCGGATCCAGCTCAAGTACGGGCGCGATTCCATTGGTGGCATCACCTCCAGCCGCTGCACCAACGAAGAGGCGTACCTGGTGCAGAAGCTGGTGCGCACGGCCTTCGGCAACAACAACGTCGACACCTGCGCGCGGGTCTGCCATTCGCCGACCGGCTATGGCCTGAAGCAGACCCTGGGCGAGTCCGCCGGTACCCAGAGCTTCGACTCGGTGATGCAGGCCGACGTGGTGCTGGTGATCGGCGCCAATCCCACCGACGCGCACCCGGTGTTCGGCTCGCAGCTCAAGCGTCGCCTGCGCCAGGGTGCCCGGTTGATCGTCATCGACCCGCGCCGCATCGACCTGGTCGATTCGCCCCACGCCCGCGCCGAGCTGCACCTGCAGCTGCGACCGGGCACCAACGTGGCCATGCTCAACGCCCTGGCCCATGTGATCGTCACCGAAGGGCTGCTGGCCCAGCGTTTCGTCGATGCCCGCTGCGAGCCCGAGGACTTCGCCCGCTGGCGCGATTTCGTCGCCCAGCCCGACAACGCCCCTGAAGTGCTCGGCCCGGTGTGCGGCGTGCCCCCCGAGCAGATCCGCGCCGCCGCCCGGCTTTACGCCACCGGCGGCAACGCGGCGATCTACTACGGCCTGGGTGTGACCGAGCACAGCCAGGGCAGCACCGCGGTGATGGGCATCGCCAACCTGGCCATGGCCACCGGTAACATTGGCCGCGAAGGGGTGGGGGTCAACCCGCTGCGCGGGCAGAACAACGTGCAGGGTTCGTGCGACATGGGCTCGTTCCCCCACGAGCTGCCCGGCTACCGGCATATCTCCAACGAAAGCGTGCGTGCCGAGTTCGAGCAGGCCTGGGGCGTGACCTTGCAGCCCGATCCGGGGCTGCGCATTCCCAACATGTTCGAGGCCGCGCTGGACGGCAGCTTCAAGGCGCTGTACTGCCAGGGCGAGGACATCGCCCAGAGCGATCCCAACACCCAGCACGTCACCGCCGCGTTGCTGGCGATGGAGTGCGTGGTGGTGCAGGACATCTTCCTCAACGAGACCGCCAAGTTCGCCCATGTGTTCCTACCGGGCAGCTCGTTCCTGGAGAAGGACGGCACCTTCACCAATGCCGAGCGGCGCATCTCGCGGGTGCGCAAGGTGATGGAGCCGCTGGCCGGCAAGGCCGACTGGGAGGCCACCGTGGCCCTGGCCGGTGCCTTGGGTTACTCCATGCAATACCGTCATCCCTCCGAGATCATGGACGAGATCGCCCGCCTGACCCCAACCTTCCGCCGGGTCAGCTATGCCGAGCTCGACCGTCACGGCAGCCTGCAATGGCCGTGCAACGACGCCGCGCCCGACGGCACGCCGACCATGCACATCAACCAGTTCGTACGCGGCAAGGGGCGCTTCATGCTCACCGGCTACGTGCCCACCGACGAGAAGGTCAACAGCCGCTACCCGCTGCTGCTGACCACCGGGCGCATCCTCAGCCAGTACAACGTCGGCGCGCAGACCCGGCGCACCGAAAACGTCGCCTGGCATGACGAGGATCGTCTGGAGATCCACCCCAGCGATGCCGAGAGTCGAGGTATTTGCGACGGTGACTGGGTAGGTATCGGCAGCCGCTCCGGGCAGAGCGTGCTGCGTGCCCGGGTCAGCGGACGGGTGGCGCCGGGGGTGGTGTACACCACCTTCCACTTCCCTGAGTCCGGCGCCAACGTGATCACTACCGACAACTCCGACTGGGCTACCAATTGCCCGGAATACAAGGTCACTGCGGTGGAGGTGGCCAAGATGTTCGAGCCGTCGGAGTGGCAGAAGCGCTACCAGCGCTTCAGTGACGAGCAGCGGCGCTTGCTCAAGGAGCGCCGGCAAGCGGAAACGGCGGAGGTGCGTCGATGAGCAGCGACAACCTGGTGAAGATGGCCAACCAGATCGCCCATTACTTCGACAGCGAACCGGATCACACCAAGGCGGTGCAGGGGGTGAGGCAGCACCTGCAGAGCTTCTGGACGCCGGCGATGCGCCGGCAGTTGCAGGCGTGGAGCGAGGCCCATGCAGGGGAGGGGTTGGACCCGAAGGTAAGGGAAGCATTGGGCTAGGCGTTCCGAGTGCTGCCTGTACCGCCCCTTCGCCGGCTTGCCAGCGAAGGGGCGGTATAGATTCAAGATGAAATGTCCTTCATTCTTACAAGGTTAATCCTGGGCCGGTGCTACGCTCGCGAAAACACCGTCACGGAATCTCACCATGGACATGAACTGGCACCAGGCCCTGCAAGAGAGCCTGAGTTGGCTGGCAATCGCCTCGTTGGTCACCCTTGTCTGCTTCACGATTACCGCCTTGCTGGCTGTGCGCTACACCCGCTGGGGGGCTCAGTTCTGGCAACTGGCCGGACCTTATTTCAGCTTGCGCCGCAGTTGGCGGCCCTTGTTTGCTTTTGCGCTGCTGCTGGTCCTGACGCTGTTCGCGGTGCGCCTGAACGTGCTGTTCTCGTTCTGGTACAACGGCTTCTACAGCGCCTTGCAGGCACTGGACCAGACCGCGTTCTGGTACCTGCTCGGGGTGTTCGCGGTACTGGCGACCATTCATGTGCTGCGCTCGCTGTTCGCCTTCTACGTCACCCAGGCGTTCAACATCCGCTGGCGGGTGTGGCTCACCGAGCGCCTGACCGCCGACTGGATGCACGGCGATGCCTACTACCGTGGGCAGTTCCTCGCCGAGCCGGTGGACAACCCCGACCAGCGTATCGAACTGGATGTGAACGCCTTCGTCACCGGCTCCGTCTCGCTGGCGCTGGGGGCGGTGAGCGCGCTGGTGTCGCTGGTGGCCTTCACCGGCATTCTCTGGAGCCTGTCGGCGCCGCTGGCGGTGGCCGGCATCGAAGTCCCCCGGGCGATGGTGTTCGCCGTGTATGTCTATGTGCTGATCGCCACCTGGATTGCTTTTCGCCTTGGCCAGCCGCTGATCCGCCTGAACTTCCTTAACGAGAAACTCACCGCCAACTTCCGTTACGCCTTGATGCGCCTGCGTGAGAACGCCGAGAACATTGCCTTCTACCAGGGCGCGCAGGTGGAGCGGGGCACCTTGCTCGGGCGCTTCTTCGCGTTGATCGGCAACGCTTGGGCGCTGGTGTTCCGGAACCTCAAGTTCAGCGGCTTCAACCTGGGCGTCAGCCAGGTGGCGGTGGTGTTTCCGTTCATCCTCCAGGCGCCGCGCTTCTTCAGCGGCGCGATCAAGCTCGGTGATGTGATGCAGACCGCCCAGGCGTTTGGCCAGGTGCAGGATTCGCTGTCGTTCTTCCGTGAGTCCTACGACACCTTCGCCCAGTACCGCGCCACCCTCGACCGTCTGACCGGTTTCCTCGATGCCAACCAGCAGGCCAGCGAGTTGCCGCGCGTAGTTAGCGTGGATCAGGAACACGCATTGGGGATTCAGGGCTTGCAGGTGCGTCGCCCCGACGGCCGCGCGCTGATCGCCGATCTCGACCTGAATTTGCACAGCGGCCAGGCGCTGCTGATCAAAGGACCATCGGGCAGCGGCAAGACCACCTTGCTGCGTGCCCTGGCGGGCCTGTGGCCTTATGCCGAGGGTGAGGTCAGGCGGCCGTTGGGGACGCAGGCACTGTTCCTCTCGCAGCGCCCGTACCTGCCGCTGGGCGACTTGCGCACCGCCATCGCCTACCCGGCACAGGGTGCGCCCGGGGACGATGCGCGCATGCAGCAGGCCCTGCGCCAGGTCAACCTCGCTCATCTGGCCGAACGGCTGGACGAGCAGCGCGACTGGTCGCGGATCTTGTCGCTGGGCGAACAGCAGCGCCTGGCGTTCTCCCGGGTGCTGTTCAACCGGCCACAGGTGGTGTTCCTCGACGAGTCCACCTCGGCGATGGACGAAGGGCTGGAACATGCGCTGTATTCGCTGCTGCGCGCGGAGCTGCCGGCGACGCTGCTGGTCAGTGTCGGGCACCGCAGCACCCTGGCGGGGTTCCATTCCCATCGGCTGGAGGTGGACGGGCAGGGGGGATGGTCGTTGCTGGAGCAGCAGCCTGCGACGGAGGTGCCTGCCTAGCGTCTATACGTAGCACGATGCTTCTTTCGATCCGCTATAATCGCGATGTGTTCACCCATCAAGGTGTGTAAAGGTGAAAGGGATCAGCCTGGAAACCAAGAAGGCTTACTGTGCCAAGACACGTCGCTCTAACTATGTGGCCAGCCTGCGGCTAGAGGGGTTCACCGTGTCGCCGGACGCGGCTGAGCGAGAGCTTCCCACCCGGGAGGAACTGCTGCGTAAATACCGTAAGCAGAGCTGACGTTGGATAAATACGGGGTCGGGCAGGATGCATATTGCTATGCCGGCACCTCGGTTTTGCGCAATCGGCTCGGTATTCATGATGACGAGGAGCTGTGCAGGGCCGAGCGGGACTTCTCCGAGTTGGCCGCGAGCGAGATCGAATTCAGTCTGCCACCCTATGATCTTCGGCGCTGGAGCGTATTTTTCACCAATCCCTGGGTTTGTCGGCAATCAAGTGAAGTCCGATTTCCGCGAGCTGTTTACATTCGGTTCCTGGAGCGTAGGGATCTAGCTGTCAGGCAGGGTAGGTCGAAATTAGAGTAGGGAAAATAAATCTGTACACGTTTCGGTGCACTTTTCGCTTAACGGTTAAGATTGAAAGTTAGGGAACAGTGAACGCCCTGCGTTGATGCGTAGAGGGCGCCTGAATACAAACCGTATTCATTGGTTGGGCATGGTGCTCTCGAGGATGGCGTCAAGTTCACTGTAGTCGAGCCATGCGCAAGTTCTGTGGAGCGGCCTTGCCGAGGCGTCGGACCGGTCGGAAAGGGCCGCAAAGCGGCCCCGGCAATCTTTGCATCAACGCTGAAATCCTGGGGCTGCTGCGCAGCCCTTTCGCGACACAAGGCCGCTCCTACAGGGCCCGCGTACAGGCTCAAGCCAAAAGTCACGACTTGAAGCGCCCCACCAGCCCATTCAACTCATCCGACAACTGCGCCAACCTGCCGGAGTCGGCCTGGGCGGAACTGGCCAGCCCCTCCACCAGCCGTGCCTCGTCGTAGATCTGCTGGATATGCCGGTTGATTTCCTCGGCCACGCTGTGCTGCTCCTCGGCTGCGGCGGAGATCTGCAGGTTCTGGTCGCGGATCTCGTTCACCGAGAGCTGGATGCCCTCGAAACTGTCCCGCGCGCTCTCGATCGACGACACGCTGGCGCGCGACAGGTCCAGGCAGCTTTCCATCTTTTGCGAGACCTCCTGGGTCTTGCCGCCGAGGGTGTTGAGCAACTGGTCGATCTCGCCGGTGGAGTCGGCGGTGCGCTTGGCCAGCGCCCGCACCTCGTCCGCCACCACGGCAAAACCACGGCCCTGGTCGCCGGCCCGGGCCGCCTCGATGGCGGCGTTGAGCGCCAGCAGGTTGGTCTGCTCGGCGATGGCGCGGATGGTGCCGAGGATCTGGTTGATGCTGCGGCTGCCTTCTTCCAGCTCGACCATGGCCTGGGACGATTCGCTCAGGCGCCGGCCCAGGCGATTGACGTTGTCGGTGGTCGCCTCTATCTGCTGCTTGCCCTCGGCCACCCGGCGATGGCCATGCTCGGCGGCGTCGGCGGCGCTGCTGCATGAGCGCGCCACTTCGTTGGCGGTGGCGACCATCTCGTTGAACGCGGTGGACACCAGCTCCACCGCCTCGCGCTGGCGCCCGGCGGCCTCGTTCATGTTGCCGGCCATCTCGCTGTTGCTGCGCGAGGCTTCATGCAGGTTGGTCGAGGCTGCGCCGATGCGCTGGATCAGCTGGCGAATGGCGGCGAGAAACTTGTTGAACCAGCCGGCCAGTTCGGCGGTTTCGTCCTTGCCCAGGACCTGCAGGTCGCGGCGCAGGTCGCCTTCACCCTCGGCGATCGACTGCAGGCCGATGCTGACCTGGCCGATCGGCTTGACGATCACCCGCGAGAACGCTGCGGCGACCAGGGCGAAGACCAGAGCCAGCACTATCACGATCAGCGCAGTGACATAGGTCATGCGCGTCGCCGCGGCCATTACCTCGTCGTATTCGATCAGGCCGACGAAGCGCCAGCCCAGGCCCGGTGAGGTCCATACGTTGGCCATGTAGCGCACGCCGTCGATCACCACCTCGGTGGAACCCTGGGTGGTGGCGGCCAGTTGCGCGTAGGGCGCGCCGAGCTCCTTGAGCTGCTTGAAACCGTGGCTGGCGTTGCGCGGGTCGACCAGCACGGTGCCGTCCTCGATCAGCATCACGTAGCCGCTGTCGCCCAGCTTGATGCTCTTGACCAGCTCGGTGAGGTTCTTCAGCGACACGCTGACCACGAACACGCCCTTGGCCTTGCCGGCCTCATCGAGCAGCGCCCGGGCGGTGCCGACCAGGGCTACATCGTCCTTGTCGTAGTAGTAAGCGGTGGTGCGCACGGTCTTGTCCGGGCTGGCCATGGCGGCCTTGTACCAGGGGCGGGTGCGTGGGTCGTACTTGGCCAGTTGCGGGTCGTCCGGCCATTTGGCGTAGCTGCCGTCCTCGAGGCCGATGGACAGGATCGCCGCCGCCGGGTGGGTGGTGCCGTAGCGGGCGAAGGCGTCGATCACCCGCTGCGCGGCCTCGGGCATCGGCTGGTTGGCGGCGTCGGCGCCGGTGTAGTCCTTGAGCGAGGTGACCGAGGTGTATACAGGATCCTTGGCCATTTGATCGACGTTCTGCAGCGTGCCATCGAAGAACTGGCGCATGTTGCCGTCGATCTGGCGGATTTCCCGGGTGCTGCCGTCGAGGAACTGGTCCACCGCCTCGCTGCGGATGTTCAACACCGAGATCCCGCCAACCAACGCCACCGGGATGAAGGCCACCAGTACGAAGGCCAGGATCAGTTTGTTTTTTATTTTCATGGTGACGCCCATCCGTGAGAGTGAAGGGTGTACATGGCCACTTCGATGAAGTGGTGGCCACTTGCTACCTTTTCTGTTTCGGCGGGCGGAATATAAACCTTTAGTAGATGTTTCGTGTACAGGAAAATTAGAAATTGTCCTGACTTTCAGGGCAAGTAGCAGGGCAAATAGGATGAGACGCGTGGGAGCGGGCTTGCCCCGCGATGAGGCCAGGACAGTTGTTTCAAGCGGATTACTAAGACTTTCCCTATTTCACGTAGGACGTTTCCCAAGCATGCTTTTACGGCCTTTCAGCTGTTGTTCTGGCCAGTCGCATTCCTTAGTCTCGCCCTGTCGTTGCTGATTCAACGACCGGGTGTGCAAGCCCGTACAGGTACAACGCGAAAGCGCTTTTGGGCCTTGCCGGCAGTCTGCGGTTCTGGCCCTCTAATGGCGGCTATGCGTGGGAGGCCCTTGGGCCTGCCGAGTTCCTGTACCCTCGGTCTTGCACACCTGCGTATAGCTGCCACCTATTCGAGTGCAAGCGGATTCAGGCAGTTTTCCCATGACGGTACAGGAGTGCTGAACCATGCTGAAAATCGTGCCCGATCCACCCCGCGCCTTGCCCCGGGAGGTTCGCCCATGACCCTCGATACGACCCCTCGAACCTCCCGCCCCACCACGGCCCATGCCCATTTCGGCACATGCCACGACGCCCATCCACCGATGTTCTCGGTGCATGCCGGCATTGATGGTGAGGATGCGCTGGTGTGCGCGGTGGCGGCCTTGCAGGCGGCCTACGAAACCAATGCCATGGCCCTGGAAAAAGCCAGCGAACCTCTGCGCAGCCTGCTGGTGGCGACGGAGAACTCCCTGGAGAAAGGGCTGGCCTTGGCGTCGGCTGTGCTGGATGGGATAGAGCGGGGATAGTCGATGGCAGCGAGGGCCGCCTGTGCGGCCCGACCCTGCACCTGCCCGTCAGTGATCGAGCATCTTGTGATAGGTCACGAAGTCCTGCTCGGCCACATACCCCAGCGATTCATACAGCGCCTGGGCGGCGAGGTTGGTTCGGGCGGTGTCCAGGCTCAACCGCTGCGCGCCCTCGGCCTGGAATATATCGGTCAGTTGCTGCATCAGGAAGCGGGCATGACCGCCCCTGCGGGCGTGCGGGGCAACGAACAGGTCATACAGCCAGTAGAAGCGCTTCATCGCCAGCGAACAGGTGGCCGGGTACAGCTGGGCAAAGGCGATGGCCTGGCCGTCGGCGTCCAGCAGCAGGTAGATACGCGAGTTGCCGGTTTCGAGGTTGGCCTTGAGGAACGTGCGGGAAGCGGGAAGGTCATCCGCCTCCTGGTAGAACATCCGGTACTGGTTGAAGAGGTCCGCGGCGGCGTCCAGGTGGTGCAGATCACAGGCAATGACGTTCATGTCGGGGCTCGCTATCAGGCTGTCCAGCGCCCTTGCTATGTGGGGCGATCCTGCAGGATTTCATGAAACACATCCGGCCGTACAGATGCGATATGCAGTAGCGTATGTGCAGCTCCCGAAGGCGTGCGCCGGCGTGGTTCCCCACTCTTGCAATGTACGTACGCAGACGCCGAGCAGCTCGGCGAACTTCAGCTGGGACAAACCGGTCTTGCTCCGGGACTCTGCGGCTTCGGTCACGAGGGGTTGCCAGCCAATGCTGCGGCTTGCTGGCGTCCATTCAGGCCATTAGCATCCGCTTTCCTCACTCACGGCCCTGCGGCCGGCTCCAGGATCAAGGACGAATGTTGCCGTTGCTTTCCCGTTTCCTGCTGCACGCATTGGCCTGTGTGGCGTTTCCCTTCCTCTTGAGCCAGGGCTTCGATTTCTATCGGCAGCATGTTGGCCCGCCCATGGCGCGAGGCGTCAGCGCCGGCTTGGCGACGATGATGGTGTTCTACGCCTTCGTGCTCTTCAACCTGCTGATGGTGGCCATTCCAAGAGCGTCAATTCGCTACGCGCTGGCGTTGTTGCTGGTGCTTTTGGTGTTGGCGTTCTTCAATACCTTGCACCCGTTGCGGGCGCTGGGCTTCGCGCTGCTATGCGCTGGTTTGTGCGGGGCGGCGATCAGCATGACGCCCACGGTGACATCGCTGTTGAACAGGTGCCGCAGGTGAGTGGCCAAGCGCAGAGGATCAGCAGACCAGCACGCGTCGCTCTTCGAGCCATCGTTCGAAGCAGGTGAAGGTCTCGACCGCTGCCTTTACCGTCCGGGCCTGAGCGGCAGGCTCCGGATCGGCGCCAGCCAGTCGATCGAGGAAGCTGCGCCAGCGTACGCCGGTCTGCGGGCCGTAGACATCGAGAAACGCACCGCCGTTGTCGGCGTCGATCCCCAGGCGTTCAGCCATGGCACGCTTGAGTACCTGGCCGCCCAGGGTGGAGCCTTCCAGTACATACATCACGCCGAGTGCGCTGGCTTCGTCGTCGATACGAGGCAGGGTGTGGCACAAGGGCAGCGATTCGACATCGATGGCCAGGGCGCCCAGGTCGCGTGACAAGGCGGGTGTCTTGTTGCGTTCGGTGCCCTGGTACTCGGCCAGCAAGGTATCCAGCGGCGCGTGGAAGCCATGGTAGGCCCCGAGCAGGCGCGCATAGGCCGCCCGGTCGAAACCTTCGCTGAAGAACGGCAGGCGCGCCTCCAGCCCTTCGTGGCAGGCGCGGGTACCCTCGCGCAAGGCAAGCAACAGCGGGCTGACGGTAGCGGACATGGCGCAGGCTCTGAACAGGACGCCACCGATACTGCCAGATCCCATGGCGCAATCACCACTGCCGATTTTCCGCACCTGGCATTTGATCTGTGGAATCATTGCGCCGCCTCTGGAGTGGGGCTTTCACGGCTAAGACAGGAATGCAGCACGATGCGCGCTACAACAAGGAACTGGCTGGCCCTGGGGCTGGCGTTGCTACCGGGCCTGGTCGGCGCGGCGGAGCCAGAGCCGGTACCGGTGTACCGGGAGATCAAGGACTGGGTGGTGGGCTGCGACAACACGCGTTTCTGCACGGCGGTGCTGGCCGATCATCCGGAGAAGATGCGGGTGGGCATGCTGGTGCAGCGCGAGGCGGGCGCCTGGGGCAACCTGCACCTGACCCTGGTGGGCAGCACCGATTGGTCGGGCGAACCCCTGCTCGACGGCCAACTGCTGGTCGCCCCCTGGCGCATGACCCGTGGCGTCGAGACCACCCTGGAACTGGAGGGCGCCGATGCCTACGCCGTGTTGCGGCAATTGCGTAACGGCCAGCGCCTGGTGGACGACACCCGGCCAGGGGAGCGCGTGAGTTCGCTGCAGGGCCTGAGCGCCGTCTTGCTGCTGATGGATGCGGTGCAGGGCCGGGTCGGTCACTACAGCGCGCTGATGCGACCCGGTGACAGCGTCGCCGACACCCAGTTGCCCATCCCGGCCAAGCCCAAGGGGCCGGCCTTTGTGGCAGCAACGCCGCTTAGCGAGCAGGAACTGGCGGGCATCAACCCGGTAGTGATGGCCAAGGCGGCCGCCGAAGACCAGTTGAAGAACGAATACGATGTCGCTCCCAAGCTTGAGCTGCACGCCCTGGACGGCCAGCACGCCCTGGCGTTGCTCAGCTACAACTGCAACGACTTCCATTGCCTCTACGCGTTGTACAAGGTGTCGCGTAAGGCGCCTTACACCCTTGGGCCGCTTGAGTTCGAGGCACCGTCCAGCCCGGTGCTGATCAGCCGGATGCGCGATGCCATCGAGTTCTACCCCAAAAAAGGCGAGCTCCACAGCTATGCCAAGGACGACTATCCCGGCAGTTGCGGGGTCGAGGAAAGCTGGCGCTACGACGGCATGCGCATGCGCCTGGTCAGGTTGGCGCGGATGGACCGGTGCGCCGAAGTGGGCACTGACAGTTGGCCGGTACTATGGCGCAGCGAAGGCTGAAAGCGTGAAAGGGACGTCCGGGGCAACACCATGCAATGGATGAAACACTACCGTGCGGCACTGCTGCTGGCGCTCATGGCGCCACTGGCCGCGCAGGCTGAAAGCGCCCCCAGATCTGCGCATCAAGCTGATATTTCCGGGGCCGCTCTGCGGCCCTTTCCGACCGGTCCGACGCCTCGGCAAGGCCGCTCAGAAGGGCGCGAGGTGTGGTTCAGAACGCCAGCTTGTAGCCGATCAGCAGCAGCATGGTCGCCAGGCAAGGCCGCAGCACGCGGTCAGAGATGCGCCCGGTCAGGTGGCTGCCCAGGTAGATCCCCGGCAGCGAACCCAGCAGCAGGTAGCCCAGCAGTGACCAGTCCATGTTGCCCATGCCGGCATGACCGAGGCCAGCCACCAGGGTCAATGGCACGGCGTGGGCGATCTCGGTGCCGACCAGACGGCGGGTGACCAGGAACGGGTACAGCAGGAACAGCGCCACGGTCCCCAGCGCGCCGGCACCGATGGAGGTCAGGGTGACCATCACGCCCAGCACCACACCGGTGATCACGGTGAGGATGTTCAGGGTGCGGTCGCTGAGGTGGTAGTGATCGCCGGCATGCTTGCTGGCGAACGCCTGCAGGCGCGATTTGAACAGGATCGCCAGGGCGGTGAGGATCAGCACCACCGCCAGGCCTTGCTTGATGATGGCGTTCAGCGCCGAGGTATCGGTGTGCAGGGTGCTGAGGAACCACAGGGTGAGGGCGGCGGCGGGCACGCTGCCCAGGCTCAGCCAGCCGGTGATCTTCCAGTCGATGTTCTTGTTGCGGCCATGCACCCAGACGCCACTGGCCTTGGTGATGGCGGCATAGAGCAGGTCGGTGCCCACGGCGGTGGCCGGGTTGATGCCGAACCACAGCAGGATCGGGGTCATCAGCGAACCGCCGCCGACGCCGGTCATGCCGACGATGAAGCCCACAACCAGGCCCGCAATGGTGAAACCGAAAGAACCTACATCCATACGCTACTCGACTGCCCAGCTTGCCCGTGATCGGATGCTTGCCAGCATATAGGTTTTTTTATAGCCAAATAGACTTGTTCGTTATTAGGTTATAACCGCTGGCCTGTTCAAGATGTGCGACGGGCGTGCTGCAATCTCGATGAGTTCGCGCGCTGTCCGGCGGCACGTTCCAACCAACCCTGAAAGGAGTGTTCCATGAGCAATGACATCCAGCGTTTTCCCAGCAGCCTGCCGTTTCCATTTTCACGTGCGGTGAAGGCTGGAGGGTTCCTGTTCCTCTCCGGGCAGATTCCGATGAGTGCGGCCGGCGAGGTGGTCAAGGGCGATATTCAGGAACAGACCCGCGCGGCCTGCGAGCGGATCGGCGAGAGCCTGGCGGCCTGCGGGGCGCGCTTCGACCAGGTGGTGAAGTGCACCGTATGGCTGTCGGACATGAGTCATTTCGCGGGTTTCAACGAGGTGTACAAGACGTTCTTCGGCGCGGCGTTGCCGGTTCGCTCCACGGTGGCCTCGGCGTTGGCCCTGGGCGTGGATGTGGAGATCGAGGTGCAGGCCTTCGTCGGGCAGGAATGACAGCGGCACCGTCCTAGGCGGTCAGGACGATGGGCTGATGCGGCGGGGCAGGGGAGATTGAGGTGGCCTGAGCGGCCGGCTCGCCGACAAGCCGGCTCCTGCAGTAGGAGCCGGCTTGTCGGCGAAGAGCACGCCTTAGATACGGAAGCTGCCGACCAGTTGCTTCAGGCGCCCGGCCTGCTGGCTCAGGGCGTCGCAGTGGCGCAGGGTTTCGTTGAGATTCTCCACCCCTTGCTGGTTCAGCGCGTTGATCTGGGTGATGTCCAGGTTCAGGCTCTCGACCACGGCGGTCTGCTCTTCGGTGGCGGTGGCCACCGACTGGTTCATGCCGTCGATCTCGCCGATGCGCTGGGTGACGCTGGCCAGGCGCTCACCGGCCTCGTTGGCCACCTGCACGGTCTCTTCGCTGGAGACCTGACTGGTGTTCATGGTGTGCACCGCCTCGCGCGAGCCGACCTGCAGGCTGGTGATCATGCGGTGGATCTCTTCGGCCGACTCCTGGGTGCGGTGGGCCAGGTTGCGCACTTCGTCGGCGACCACGGCGAAGCCACGGCCGGCCTCACCGGCACGGGCGGCCTCGATGGCGGCGTTGAGCGCCAGCAGATTGGTCTGCTGGGAGATGCCCTTGATCACGTCGAGGATCTTGCCGATCTCGTCGGTGCTGGCGTTGAGGGTCTCGATCTGCTCGCAGGACTCGCTGATGCGCTCGGACAGGGCGGTCATGGCGCTGATGGCCTCTTCGACCACCTGGCGGCCACCGTTGGCCTGTTCGCTGGCGCCACTGGCGTGTTGCGAGGCATCGGCGGCGTTGCGGGCGATTTCCTGGGTGGCGGCGCCCAGTTCGTTGATGGCGGCAGCGACGCTGTTGGTGCGCATGCTCTGCTCTTCGGAGCCGGTGAGCGAGGCGTTGGAGGCGACCACGACCTTTTCCGACAGGTCATGCACCAGGCGGGTGGCCGAGGACACTTCGCTGATTGAGGCGTGGATACGCTCGACGAAACGGTTGAACGAGATGGCCAGCTCGCCGAACTCGTCCTTCTGCTCGACAGTCAGGCGGCGGGTCAGATCACCTTCGCCTTCGGCGATGTCCTGCATGGCGCGGCCCATGGTGGTCAGCGGGCGCATCAGCACCGGGATCAGCAGGCCGAGCAGGCCGGCGATGACCGCCACGGCGATGAGCATGGCGATGATGGCCGAGGTGCGGAACTGGCTCAGCGGGGCGTAGGCTTTTTCCTTGTCGATCGACAGGCCGATGTACCACTGCGCCGACGGCAGGCCGTCGACCGGGGCGAAGGAGATGATGCGCTCCTTGCCGTCGAGGCTCACTTCCTGAATGCCGGTTTCCACGCGCAGCGGCGAGCCCGGGTAGATGTCCTTGAGGTTCTTCATCACCCGGTCCTTGTCCGGGCTGACGATCACCTGGCCATTGCGGTCGACCAGGAAGGCGTGGCCGATGCCGCCGAAGTCGACGGCGTTGATGATGTCGACCAGGGTGTTCAGGCTCAGGTCACCGCCGACCACACCGATCAGCTCGCCGCTACCCTTGGCCTTGACCGGCATGGCGATGGTCACCACCAGACCACCTACCGCCGCCATGTAGGGCGGGGTCAGCATGGTCTGGTTGGCGGCCACGGCCTGGGTGTACCAGGGGCGCTGACGCGGGTCATAGCCATCGGGCATCTTGGCGTCGGGGCGCTGGGTGAACAGGCCGGTGTTCTGGCCGAAATAGGTGAACTGGAAGTTGCTGGTGTACGACGGTTGGTCGACCAGGCCCGGCACGTTGCTGCCGGCACCCTGCTGGGCGATGTCCTGGGCCAGGTTCTCCAGTACCAGAATGCGGCCGCTCATCCAGTTCTGCACGCTGCTGGCGGTCTGCGCGCCGGCCTGGCGCACCGAGGACTCGATGTTCTGGCGGATGGTGTTGCGTTGCAGGTAGTCGTTGTAGAGGGTGAACAGCGCGAAGGCCAGTACGACGACGGCGCAGGCACTGAGCAGGATCTTGTGGCGGAATTTCAGGTTCATGTTTCGAGACCTTGAGCCAGTGAAAGGAGGGCGCCGCGTGCTTGTGGCACGGATGGCGGAGCCTGTTGCAACGCTATCGGCCGAGTCTGAAAAATGTTGAAAGACTAAATGTCGCAATGCTTGGCGCAATTGCCCTAACAGGGTGACAAATCATTTCGAAGCCAACAGGCTCACCAACATCCTGGCCGCCTGGCCGAGGGGTTGCTGCTTGAGCCAGAAGGCATTCACCGGCAGTTGCAGTTCGTTGCGGGTGTTGTGGAATTCCAGGCGCACCAGGCGCCCGGCGTCGATCAGCGGTGCGACCCGTGACAGGGGCAAATCACCCCAGCCCAGCCCCGCCTCGACCATCTGCACGGCAAGGTCCAGGCTGTCGGTGCGCCAGTGCGAGGTGCCGATCAGCGAGCGCGGGTCGGACAGTGGCAGGTCGCGGCTGCGTACCAGGATCTGTCGCAGGTTTACCAGGTCTTCAAGGTGACGGATGCGCCCTTCACGCAGGGCGGGGTGCTGCGGCGACAGCGTGGCCACCAGCGATTCGATGGCGATGTGCTGGAAGCTGCGCCGCGGATCCACCTGCAATCCGGCGAAGGCCAGGCACAGGCCGGCGCGGCCACTGTCGAGCAACTGCAGGGCCTCTTCCTGGGGCGCGGCGAGCAGTTCGATGTCCAGCAGCGGATAGCGTTCGCCAAGGCGAGTAATGGCTTCGAGCAACGGGCGCTGGTCGATGTCCGGGACCACGGCGATGGCCAGGCTGCTTTCGAGCCCACGCGACAGCTCCAGCGCGTGCACCTCCAGCAGCCCGAGCTGTTCGGCAATCAGTCGGGCATGGGGTTCCAGGGCCTGGGCCTGCGCGGTCGGGCGCGCCTCGCGCGAGCCGCGTTCGAACAACGGGTAACCAAGCTCCGCCTCGAGGTTGCCGATAGCCATGCTCACCGCCGAAGGCACGCGGCCGAGGGCCCGCGCGGCGGCGGAAAACGAGCCGCGGTCGAGCACGGCAAGGAACAGCAGGATGGTATCGCTGGAAAAGTTCATGGCAGTCTCCTTTCAGCAAATCTGAAGGCTACTTACTTTTCCTGTCAAATTTATTGATTCATCCTGCGCGCCTTCGTCATACCCGCAGCAAGGTAACTTCGTGCAAGGACTCAAACGCAAACTGGTCTACGTGACCTTCTATGAACTGATCGGCCTGTGCATGTCGACCCTGGGCCTGGCCTACCTGTCCGACACCCAGGCTTCGCACACCGGGCCCCTGGCGGTGATGATCACCACCATCGCCATGCTCTGGAACCTCATCTACAACACCTTGTTCGAGCGCTGGGAGAGCCGCCAGGCCAAGCGCGGCCGCAGCCTGGGCCGACGAGTGGCGCATGCCATCGGCTTCCAACTGACCCTGGTGGTGTACTTGATCCCGCTGATCGCCTGGTGGCTGGACATGACGCTGCTTGAGGCGTTGCTGGTGGACCTGGCGTTCATCATCCTGGTGCCGTGCTACACGTTCCTCTACAACTGGGCGTTCGACCGGATTTTTGGCTTGCCGACCTCGGCAATGGCGACGGCCTGAGCCTTTTGCAGGCGCGCGTCGACTTCGCTTCAGGGGGATCGGTAGCCGAGCAAACTGTCCTCCACCTGCCCCGACAGGTAGTACACCCCGGCCATGGCCCCGCTCTGGCGGTTCTCCATCAGCTCCTGCCATTCCTGGTTCAGCGCCACATTGAGGATCACCCGCAGTTGCTCGACCATCTGCGGCTGTTCGCGGTCATGGGTGATGATGCCGTAGCCGGTTGCCGCCACCGAGATCAACGCCCCCGCCGCCTTGCCCACCGCCGCCGCGATCGCGCTGGCGGCGCCGCGCGGGGCCAGGGTGGCGCCGAGTTTTTCGCTGGCCTGGGTGGCCACCGACGACAGCCCTGCCTCGGTCTGCCCGGGGGCCTTGGCGGCCTGCTGGTGCAGGTGCTGGCGCAGGGATTGCCAGGCCGGTTGCTGGTCCAGCGACTTGGCCCGCAGCAGTTGATAGAGCGACGCGTTGCGTGCGTCCGGCGGCCCCAGGGCGATGATCGGGATGCGGTTCAGGCGTTGGCTGAACTGCTCGGGCGGCGCGTTGTAGCGCTGGATGATCGCCGCCAGCTGCTGGCCGAGCAGTTGCAGATACAGCTCGCTGGCGCGGTCGCGGATGCCCTCGGGGTTGATCTGCTCGGCCACCGGGTCGATCACCCGTTCGCGGTATTGCGCTTGTAGGTACAGGCCCAGGCGCTTCTCTGGCGGCTCGTTGCCGTTGCCGCTGTTCATCGTGTACCAGGCCACCTTGAGCGTGAGCCATTGCTGGGTCCAGTAGCCGGTGAACCAGGGTATGAAATCGTTCTCGGTACGCTGCTGTACCTGCTCCTTCCACACACGCATGGAGCGCCGGGCGTAGTCGTTGGCCGAGTCCGCTGCGGCGACCGAAGCTTCGATGATGTCCTGGTCGATGCGTTGCCAGGCGGCGGGGGGCAGATTCTGCGGGGGTGGCGGGGCCGGGGGACGTTTGCCGGCGCAGCCGGCGAGGGCCAGCAGGAGGCAGAGCGCAAACATCACGAGGATTGATTTCACGCGGATTGCCCCCTTGGCGAGAGGCTGGGTGATTACCCGAAGTATAGGTTTGTCTTGGCCAAGCCCGCTTCCACAGGGACCGCCACGCAGTACCTGTGGGAGCGGGCTTGCACCGCGATGGGCCGCAGAGCGGCCCCCTTTGCAGGCGTGAATGACATGCTCACCCCTCCAGCTTCAAGTGCAGCAATGGGTACGGATCGCCCTGACCATCCACCTGGGAGCGGCCGACCTGAACGAACCCCTGTTTCAGGTAGAACCCCACCGCCTGCGGGTTCTGTTCATTGACGTCCACCTCACGCACGCCCAGCTCCTCGACCACGCTGGCCAGCAGCGCCTTGCCGATGCCCTGGCCGCGGCAGGCGGGGTCGACGAAGAGCATTTCCAGCTTGCCGTCATGCACCCCGGCAAACCCCCGGATATGGCCTTCCTGGTCACGCCAGGCACGCAGCTCGACAAAGCCCAGGTACTGCTCGCGCACCAGCGGACGCAGGCGCTCGATGTAGCCGTCGGGAAGAAAATCATGGGTCGCCCGTACCGCGGCTTCCCACAGATCGGCCAGCCGATCGAAGTGTTCCGCGCCCGCTGTCGCGATAGTGTGCTGCATGTTGGCCTCCGGGGCACTGTGATGATTCGACGGGTATGGTACGGCGTGCCCTGGTGCTGCGCTATGCTCGACGTTTCATCCCGCGTCCTGGAACATCGCATGTCCGCTGAACCGATCCCCCGGGCCGAGGCCCTGTTGCTGGTGGACGTGCAATGCGCGTTCATGGAAGGGGCCGACGCCGTCCCCGGTCACCTCGCCCTGCAGGCGAGCATCGCCCGCCTGCTGGCGCGGGCGCGGCAGGCCGGCGTGCCGGTGATCTTCCTGCAGAACGACGGCGCGCCCGACACCCCGGACGCCCCGCACACATCCGG
The DNA here is from genome assembly GCF_057480955.1 of Pseudomonas sp. P65(2024). Lineage (NCBI taxonomy): Bacteria > Pseudomonadati > Pseudomonadota > Gammaproteobacteria > Pseudomonadales > Pseudomonadaceae > Pseudomonas > Pseudomonas sp. P65(2024). Next base: position 241,241 of record NZ_JBLIYX010000001.1, on the reverse strand, counting down.
CTGGCAGTTGTATTTTCCGGCGGGTCGTGGCGAGTACGTGCTGTTCAAGACCGAGGACGATGGTTTCGTCGAGACTGGCCTGCAGGCCTTGCTGCACGAATTGGGTGTCCAGTGCCTGGCCCTGTGCGGCCTGCTCTCGGAAATGTGCCTGGCCGCCACCGCCCGCGCCGCGCTGCAACGGGGCTTCGAAGTGTTGCTGGCGCACGATGCCCACGCCACGTACGACGTGCCGCCCGGCCCGGGCGGTTCACCCGGCGTGTCCGCCGCCTTGGCGGCGCGGGCGGCGGAATGGTCGTTGGGTGATGAAGTGGTGGTCCTGCCGGATGTCGAGGCGGTGGCGTTCGCCCGATTCAGCCAGTCGGATCCAGATCGAGTTTGGCCTCAAGGCGGTCCAGATGATCATGCATCAGCGCCAGCGCAGCCTCGCCGTCGCCGCTTTCCACCGCATCGATGATCGCCGCATGCTCCTGCCACGCGCAGTGCTCGCAGCATGGTGACTCATAGCGGGCGATGATCAGCGAGGTCATCGGCACCAGGCCGTTGAGGAAGCGCGCCAGTGGTGCGTTGGCGGCCATCTGCGCCAGTTTCATGTGGAACTCGCCGCCGAGGCGGATCGCCGTGCAGCGTTCGCCGCGCTCATGGTGCTGGCGCTCGCGCTCGACCAGCTGGCGCAGTTGGCGGATCTGCGCCGGTCGGGCGCGCTGGGTGGCCAGGCCGATCAAGGTGGTCTCGGCCAGGCGCCGGGCGCTGAGTACCTGGCGCGCCTGCTCGGGGTCGGGCGCGGCCAGGTGCGCGGTATGGCTGGGGCGCTGCACCACCACCTGCTGGTCGGACAGGCGCCCGAGCACCCGGCGGATCACCGTGCGGCTGACACCGAAGGCATTGCCCAGCGCCTGCTCGGGCAGGGCGCTGCCGGGCGGCAGGCGCTGTTCTAGGATGGCGTCGAACAGCCGTGGATAGATCTGCTCCGCCGACAGGCGGGTCTCGCCGGCACCGAGCAGGGCAGGCAGGCGGGGGGCGGCTGGGGCGCAGGCGGTCATGGTCGCTCTCCTTCTTTGTTCAGGTGCCTGGTTGGTCGTCCGGGATGTTCAGGGCAATGCCCATGCGCTGCCCCTCGGCGAGGATGTGCTGGCGCATTTGCTGGCTGGCCTTGGCGCTGTTGCGTTCGCGGATGGCGCGCACCACCGCTTCGTTCTCGCTCAGGCGCGCGGCCAGGTGCTCGGGCGAGTTGCGCAGCATGGCGGCGCTCTGCTTGAGGGCATTGCCGGTCTGCTGCACCACGCTCTGGAAGATCGGGTTGGTGGTCAGGGCGAACAGCGCCTCGTGGAAGGTGATGTAGGCGTTGATCCCCGCCTCGCTGTCACCGGCCTCGAGGGCTTCGCGCATGTCCATCAGGGTCAGGCGCAGCTGGCCGATGTCCTGGCTGCCGGCCGATTGCGCCACCAGCCCGGCGATGAAGGGTTCAAGGGTGTAGCGCAGCTCGAGCACGTCGGCCAGGCTGGCCTCGGCGACGGTGTCCGCCTCCTGCGCCTGGGTGACGTCGGCATCCAGCACCAGCACGCCCTTGCCGGGCATCGAGCGCACCAGGCCCAGGGTTTCCAGGACAATCACCGCCTCGCGCAGGCTTGGCCGGCTGATCCCCAGTTGTTCGGCCAGCTCGCGCTGGCCGGGCAGCATGTCGCCGCTGCGCCACTGGCCACGGGCCAGGGCCTGGCGGAGTTTCTCCACCACTGAATTGACTACGGTCGAAGAGCTGATCACGGTTCGCTCCTTGGTTGACGCGGCATCTTTGCGCTTGGCCGGCCGGCGCTGGGCGCCGGCGGCCTTGGGCTTAGAATTCCTGTTGATGGGGTTGGCCCTGCTTGCGGGTGATCGGGGCGAAGCCAGGCTTGTTGGCCAGCACGTTGTGGGCGCGTTCCAGGTCGATGTCTTTCTCCCAGCGGGCGATGGCCACGGTGGCGACGCAGTTGCCGATCAGGTTGGTCAGCGCCCGGCCGATGCCCATGAACCAGTCCACGGCCAGTACCAGCACCAGGCCCACCACCGGAATCGCCGGTACCGCGGTCAGGGTGGCGGCAAGGATCACCAGGGCCGAGCCTGGGATGCCGTGGGCACCTTTGGAAGTCACCAGGGACACCAGAAGAATGGTCAGCAGGTCGGTCATCGCCAGCGGCGTGCCGGTGGCATTGGCGATGAACACGATGGCCAGGGTCAGGTAGATGGAGAAGCCATCGAGGTTGAACGAGTAGCCGGTGGGGATCACCAGGCCGACGGTGGAGCTGCCGATGCCGAGGTGTTCGAGCTTGCGCATCACTTGGGGCAGCACGGCGTCGGAGGAGGCGGTGCCGAGGACAATGGACAGCTCCTCGCGCAGGTACTTGATGAACGGCAGCAGTTTCAGGCCCGACAGGCGCATCACCGTGCCGAGGACAATCAGCACGAAACCGGCGCAGGTCAGGTAGAACAGCGCCACCAGACCGCCCAGGTGCTGCAGCGAGCTCAGGCCGTACTTGCTGGTGGTGAAGGCGATGGCGCCGAACACGCCGATCGGCGCCAGGCGCACGATCATGCCCATGATGCGGAAGATCACGTGGCTGAGCTCGTTGATCAGCCGCGAAATGCCTGAGGCCGACTCGCCCACCAGGTTCAGCGCGCTGCCAAACAGCACCGAGAACAGCAGCACCTGGAGGATGTTGTTGTCGGCGAAGGCGCCCACCACCGAGGTGGGGATCAGGTCCATGAGGAAGGAGGTGGTGTTGTGGATGTGCGCGCCGCGCTCGGCCAGGGCGCCAGCGTCGGCGCTGGACAGCTGGTCGAGGTGGATGTTGGCGCCGCTGCCGATGCCGGTGGAGAAGGCGAACACCAGGCCGATCACCAGGGCCAGGGTGGTCAGCACTTCGAAGTAGATCACCGATTTCAGGCCGATGCGCCCGACCTTCTTCAGGTCGCCGGCGCCGGAAATGCCGCTGACCACCACGCAGAACACGATCAGGCCGATGAGCATCTTGATCAGCTTGATGAAGCCGTCGCCCAGGGGTTTGAGTTGCAGGGACAGGTCGGGGAAGCTCAGACCGCAGACAATGCCGAGGGCAAGGCCGAGCACAACCTGGAGGAAGATCGAACGCGAACACCATTTGAGCATGGGAGGAGTCTCTGGTCGGTGTCCTTGCCCCCCAAGCCACACGGAGCGAAAGAGCGCAGGACTTAATTATTGTGGTCTTACCGGTTTGTTCACTGCCGAGCCATAAAACTCCGAAATTTCCTACAATGCAAGCGATTTTGGCCTTACCGGTCTTACCAGTTGAGGTGCACTGACGCGGCTTCTGCTCTAGCGTGGTGCCGGGGGAGATTTCATGGCTTTGCCAACACCTGATCGACGGCGGCGATCAGCTTGCCGAGGTCCTTGGGGGGGGCGTTATGGATCACGCCGAAGAGGTAGGCGCGTTGTTCTTCTTCGTCTTCGGGGTCGCTGAAGAACACTTTTGGCTTGACCCCCAGGGCATCAGCGAAGCCCACCAACGACTCGACGCTGGGGGTATAGGTGCCGGTCTCGAAGCGGCTGATGGTCTTGGGGTCGAAGCCGGTTCGCTCGCCCAGTTGCGCCTGAGTGAGGCCCGCCAGTTTGCGGTAGCGGCGCAGGGCTGGACCTAGACCTGTTCTCGTCATCGCTCAATTCCCATTTAGAATCAAGCACTTAACGATATATGTCGATATGGCGCAACGCCATGATTCGTCACCTTTATTTGCAAAATGTGATGGAATTCGTAGAATTCGCCGCTTTGATTGATCAGTCATTCAAGTCGTCGTCCAAGGCGATCCGGCCATTTGCCGGCCCGTGTGCAAGCGTTGTCGGACATTGGAACTGATCCAGGATGACCGGTTCCGGCGCACCTGGCCTCCTGTCAGGCCATGCGTCGGCCCGTATATGAATGGAGTCTCATCGTGCGTCAGAACCTTCCGGTCAATCCGGTCGAGCAAAGCTTCCCCGAGCACCAGCGGCTGATTTCGGCAACCGATACGGCCAGCCTGATCACCTACTGCAACGCCGAGTTCGCCGCCATCAGCGGCTACAGTCAGGAGGAGCTGATCGGCAGCCCGCACAACCTGGTGCGTCACCCGGACATGCCCGAGGCGGTGTTCGAGCTGATGTGGCAGTACCTCAAGGCCGGTCGCAGCTGGATGGGTATCGTCAAGAACCGCTGCAGCAACGGCAACTTCTATTGGGTCAACGCCTACGTTACGCCGATGCTCGACAACGGCCAGGTGGTCGGCTACGAGTCGGTGCGCGTGCGTCCGACCCGCGAGCAGGTGGCCCGTGCCGAAGCCCTGTACGCCCGGCTGCGTGAGGGCCAGGCGGCGCTATCGCCGACCCGGCGCCTGGCCCTGCTGGGGCGGGCCATGGCGTTGCCGCTGCTGGCGGGGGCCGTCGCCATTGGCGCCGGCCAGGTATTGCCGGACCTGCCCGCCCAAGGTCTGACCCTGGCGCTGTTCGCCGGCGTCGGCCTGTGGGCGCAAAGCCGCATGGGGCGCCACTTGCGGCGCATCGTCCAGGTTGCGGACAACACCTTCAGCGACCCGGTTGCGGCCTTGACCTATAGCGACCTGCCTGGTGCCGCCGGGCAGCTGGAGCTGATCCTGGTCAGCGAGGAGGCGCGCTTGAAGACCGCGCTCACCCGCCTGAGCGACCTCGCGGTGCAGATGGCCGGCGCCGCTCAGGATGCCGGACGGTTGTCGCGCAGTACCGAGTCGGCGCTGCTCGAACAGCGTGCCGAGACTGACCTCACCGCCACCGCCATGACCGAGATGGCCGCTTCCATTGGCGAGGTCGCCGGCCACGTGCAACTGACCGCCGAGCAGGCGCATACCGCGCACCTGCTGGCCGGTCAGGGCAGTCAGGTGGCTGACGCCACCGGCGCGGCGATCCAGAGCCTGGCCGGCACGGTCGGGCAGATCAACCAGGCGGTCAACGACCTGGCCGGTCAGACCGGTGCAATTGCCGAGGCAGCCGGAATGATCCGCGCCATCGCCGAGCAGACCAACCTGCTGGCGCTCAACGCCGCCATCGAGGCGGCGCGCGCCGGCGAGCAGGGGCGTGGCTTCGCGGTGGTCGCTGACGAGGTCCGCGCCCTGGCCGACAAGACCCGTCAGTCGACCCTGCATATCCAGTCGATCATCGACAGCCTGCGCGGCGGTGCCGAGCAGGCGGTAAGCATCGCCAGCCAGGGCCTGGAGGGCGCGCAGCAGGGTGTGGCCCAGGTTGCCTTGACCCAGGAGGCGCTGCAGGGCATCCAGCACGCGGTGCAGCGTATCAGCGACATGAGCCAGCAGATGGCCGCGGCCTCGCAGGAGCAATCCAGCGTGGCCGAGGATGTCTCGCGGCAGATCAACGGTGTGGCCGGCACGGTGCAGCAGAGCGCCCGCCGCGCCAATGCCGCAGCCGTGCGCGGCGCAGAACTGGAGCAAGTGTGCGCCGGGCTGCGCGCCCTGGTGGAGCGCTTCAACCGCTAGGTTGCGAGGGTTATGGACGACAACTACCGCGCGGCCGTCGATGCGGCCGCGATCTTTTCCGAGACCGACCTGCGCGGTTGCATCACCTACGTCAACCAGCAGTTCTGCAGCATCTCCGGCTACAGTCGCGAGGAACTGCTGGGAGCCAACCACCGCATCCTCAATTCCGGGCTGCACGAGCCGACTTTCTTCCTCGAAATGTGGCGCGCCCTGGCCGCCGGCCGGGTGTGGAAAGGCGAGATCTGCAACCGAGCCAAGGACGGTTCGCTGTACTGGGTGGACAGCACCATGGTGCCGCTGATCGACCCGCACACCGGCCGGGTGCGCAAATACGTGTCGATCCGCTTCGACGTCACCGAGAAGCGCCAGTTGCTGCACACCCTGCAGTGGCGGGTGGGGCATGACGTGCTGACCGGCCTGCCGAACCGCGCCTACCTGTCCGACCTGCTCAACCAGGCCTTGGCGTTCTCCCGGCGGGAAAGTATTCCGTTGGCGGTATGCATGCTCGACCTCGATGGCTTCAAGGCGGTCAACGACGGCTACGGCCATGCCACCGGCGACCTGCTGTTGGTGGAGGTCGCCCAACGCCTGCAGGACATCCTGCGTGGCGGTGATGCGGTGGCGCGGCTGTCGGGTGACGAGTTCGTGCTGATCTTGCGCCATATCGAAGGTCCGCAGCAGTTGCATGCCGCGTTGCAGCGTATCCTCCAGGCGCTAGCTGCGCCCTATGTGGTGCGCGAGCAGTCGCTGAGCCTGAGCGCGAGCATCGGCGTGACCCTGTTCCCGCAGGATGACGAGGATGCCGACACCCTGGTGCGCCACGCCGACCAGGCCATGTACGTGGCCAAGCAGCGCGGACGCAACCGCTACCACCTGTTCGACGTGTCCCAGGAGCTCGAGCTCAAGGCCACCCACCAGACCGTGGCGCGGGTGCGCCAGGCCCTGCGCCATGGCGAACTGTGCCTGCACTACCAGCCCAAGGTGAACATGCGCAGCGGTCAGGTGATCGGCTTCGAGGCCTTGCTGCGCTGGATGCATCCATCCAAGGGGCCGGTGCCGCCGGGGGAGTTCCTGCCCTTCGTGGAGCAGACCGACCTGATCGTCGAGCTGGGCGAGTGGGTCATCGACCAGGCCTTGACCCAGTTGCAGCAGTGGCAACTGTCCGGGCGCGATTGGTCACTGAGCGTCAACATCGCCGCCCGCCAGCTGCAGCGCGGCGACTTTGCCCAGCGCCTTGAGCGCCTGCTGGCGCGTCATCCCGGGGTGTCGCCCGGGCGCCTGGACCTGGAGATCGTCGAATCGGTGGCGATCGACAACCTGCCGCGGGTCGGACGTTGCCTCGATGCCTGTCGAGCCCTGGGCGTGCGTTTTTCGCTGGACGACTTCGGTACTGGCTATTCCTCGCTGAGCTACCTCAAGCGCCTGCCGGCGCAGACCATCAAGATCGACAAGTCCTTTGTGCGCGACATCCTTCATGACCATGACGACCTGACTCTTACTGGCGCGGTGATCGGCCTGGCGCGGGCGTTCGGGCGCGAAGTGATCGCCGAGGGCGTGGAGACTGTCGAGCACGGAAGGGTGCTGATGGGGCTGGGCTGCGAACTGGCCCAGGGTTACGGCATTGCCCGGCCGATGCCGGTGGAGGCGGTGGCGCAGTGGGTGGCGGGCTACCGGCAGCCACAGGCGTGGCGCTGAGCTTGCTCCCTGCAGGAACGGACAAACCCATTCCTGCAGGGGCCGTGCCTGTTCACGCCTGCGGCGCCGTACTCTTCACCGCCGCCAGCTCCGGATGCGCCACGAGCTTGTCGATATGCAGCTCGTCGTTGTTCATCCAGGTCTCGGTCAGCACCCGGTAGTGCTCCATGTCGCGGCAGCGCATACGCAGGCTGTAGTCGAAGTGCCCGCTGATCAGCTGGCACTCGTAGACCTGCGGGCAGGCGCGCACGGTGGCTTCGAAGGCACGTTGCGCCGAGCGCCCGCTCTGGTTGGACAAGGCCACCAGCACCAGCAACGACAACCCGGGGGAGACCTGCTGCAGGTCGATGATTGCCCCGTAACCGCGGATCACCCCGCGCCGCTCCAGCTTGCGCACCCGTTCCAGGCAGGGCCTGGGGGTCAGGTGCACGAGGGTGGAGAGCTTCTCGTAGGTGATCCTTCCTTGGTGTCGCAGCACGTCGATGATCGCTTCGTCGATGCGATCCAGCGGTGTAGCTGCGGGGGTGATGGCCTTGTTATCCATAGGCGGCGTGACTTCACTTCAGACGATTGGAGAGGAACTGCCGCAGGCGCTCGCTCTGTGGCCGGTCGAGGATCTCGGCGCTGCCGCTTTCCTCGACCAGGCCCTGGTGCAGGAACAGCACCTGGCTCGACACCTGGCGGGCGAACCCCATTTCATGGGTGACCATGAGCATGGTACGTCCTTCCTCGGCGAGCGTCTGTATCACCTTTAGCACTTCGCCGACCAGCTCGGGGTCCAGCGCCGAGGTGGGCTCGTCGAACAGGATGATCTCCGGCTCCATGGCCAGCGCCCGGGCGATGGCCACGCGCTGTTGCTGGCCGCCGGAGAGAAACGCCGGGTACTGGTCGGCGGCGCGGGCCGGCAGGCCGACCTTGTCCAGGTACTTGCGCGCCCGCGCCTCGGCTTCGCCGGCGCTGATGCCCAGCACCTTGCGCGGCGCCAGGCAGATGTTCTCCAGCACCGTCAGGTGGCTCCACAGGTTGAAATGCTGGAACACCATGGCCAGGCGCGTGCGCAGGTTCTGCAGTTGGGCCGCTGGCGGAGTGCCCTTGCTCAGGTCGAGGGTCTGGCCGTCGAGGGTGATGCTGCCGGCGTTGGGCTTTTCGAGGAAATTGATGCAGCGCAGGAAGGTGCTCTTGCCCGAGCCGCTGGCGCCGATCAGGCTGATCACGTCGCCCTTGCGCGCCTGCAGCGAGACGCCCTTGAGCACCTGGTGCTCGCCGTAGTGCTTGTGCAGGCCGTCGACGCTGAGCTTGAGGGTGCCGGCATGGGCACGTGCCTGGGGGGCCTGTTCGAAGGTGGTGAGTGGCAGTGCGGTAGCGGTCATGGGTTCAGCCTCGTGCAGGGTCAAGGAAGCGCATCCAGCGACGTTCGGCTACGCGGAACAGGCCGACCAGGGCGAAGGACAGCAGCATGTACAGCAGGGCGGCGACGCCGAAGGCCTGGAAGGTCAGGAAGGTCGCGGCGTTGGCGTCGCGGGCCACCTTGAGGATGTCGGCGACGGTGGCGGTGAAGGCCAGCGAGGTGGCGTGCAGCATCAGGATCAACTCGTTGCTGTAGGCCGGCAGCGAACGGCGCAGGGCCGCCGGCAGGACCAGGAACAGGTTGAGCCTCCAGCCGCGCAGACCGTAGGCCTGGGCCGCTTCCAATTCGCCGGCGGGCAGGTTGCGGATGGCCCCGGCGAAGATCTCCACGGTGTAGGCGCAGGTGTTGAGCACGAACGCCAGCAGGGTGCAGTTGAGCGCATTGCGGAAAAACTGGTCGAGCAGGGCATGCTCGCGCACCACTTGCAGGCCGTAGAGCCCGGTGTAGCAGATCAGCAGCTGGATATAGAGCGGCGTGCCGCGGAACACGAAGGTGTACAGCTGCACCGGCAGGCGCAGGTAGGCGTGGCGTGAGGTGCGTGCCAGGGCCAGCGGCAGCGACAGGGCGAAGCCCAGCACCATGCTGGCCAGGAACAGCCAGAGAGTCATGGCCAGGCCCGACAGGCCGCTGCCATCGTGGTACAGGTAAGCAAGGCCGTATTCCTGAAGGAGTTCGATCATCGCGCCAGCTCCTTGATGCCGATGTTGTAGCGCCGCTCCAGGTGCTTGAGCAGGCGGTTGGACAAGGTGGTGATGACCAGGTACACCAGGCCCGCCAGGCACAGGAAGAACAACACGTCGTTGGTGCTCTTGCCGGCGTTCTGCGCGGCCTTGACCAGGTCGGCCAGGCCGATGATCGACACCAGCGCGGTGGACTTGAGCAGCACCAGCCAGTTGTTGCCCAGCCCCGGCAGGGCGAAGCGCATCAGTTGCGGGAACAGCACCAGCCGAAACCGCTGCGCCCGGCTCAGGCCGTAGGCCGTGGCGGCCTCCAGCTGGCCGGCGGGCACGCTGAGGATGGCGCCGCGAAAGTTCTCGGTGAAGTACGCGCCGTAGATGAAGCCCAGGGTGATGACCCCGGCGCCGAACGGATCGATCTCGACATAGTCCCAGCCCAGCGCCTCGGTCAGGTCGTTGAGCCAGATCTGCATGCTGTAGAAGATCAGCAGGATCAGCACCAGGTCAGGGACGCTGCGGATCAGCGTGGTGTAGAGGGTGGCCGGCAAGCGCAGCAGCCGGGACCGTGACAGCTTGGCGCTGGCGCCGATCAGGCCGAGCGCGAGGCTCAACGCCAGTGACAGCAAGGCCAGCTTGACGGTCATCCAGGTGCCTTGGGCCAGCAGCGGGCCGAAGCCTTGCAGGCCGCTTGTGAGGTAGTCGTGCATGAGAGGGGTCTCGCGGGGAGGCTATCGCGGGGCCGCCCCACTCCCACAGGGAGGGGCGGCCTGCCGGGTCACTCGTTGTAGATGTCCAGGTCGCCGACGTATTTCTTCTGGATCTCGGCGTAGGTTCCGTCGGCGTGGATCATGGCGATGCCCTTGTCGAGCAGGGCCTTGAGCTCGGGGTCGGTCTTGCGCAGGCCCATGGCGATATCCAGCGGCAAGGTCGGGTCCTTGATCGCCGGACCGCTCCTGAAGTCGGCGCCCTCGGGCTTGGAGAGGAAGTTCAACTGGGCTTCGAGCTTGTCGGTGACGGTGGCGTCGAGCCGGCCGTTGAGCAGGTCGGCGTAGTTCTGGTCCTGGCTCTGGTAGGCCTTGACCTGCGCGCCCAGCGGCGCCAGCACGGCGCGGGCGTAGGCCTCCTGCAGCGAGCCCTGGAGCACGCCGACCTGTTTGCCCTTGAGCGATTCGGCGCTGTCGCCGAAGTCGGCCGACTTGCGCACGATCACCGAGGTGGGGCTGAGGAACAGGCGGTTGCTGAAATCGATCTGTTTCAGCCGCGCCGGGGTCACGGCCATGGACGACATGATGGCGTCGAACTTGCGCGCGCGCAGGGCGGGGATCATGCCGTCGAATTCGTTGTGCACCCAGGTGCACTTGACCTGCAGCTTGGCGCAGATGGCATTGCCCAGGTCGATGTCGAAGCCTTGCAGGCTGCCATCGGCGGCGACGGATTCGAACGGTGGGTATTCGGGGAAGACACCGAAGCGGATCTCGGTCCACTCCTTGGCCTGGGTGAGGGTGGTGGCGCACAACGAGAACAGCAGCACGCCGAGGCGTTTTCGCATGGAGGGCATGGTCTTGGGTCCCTGGGTGTTGTTATTGGTAGTAGGGCGATTAGCGCGTGTAGGTCTGTCGGTGACTCATGGGTCGGGCTCAGAATGCGTGAGATAGACAGGTTTTTTGTGTCGTTTGCCTGCGCATGGGCTGCCGGATTCGGCTGTAAAGTTTCTTTCTGCAGCCGAATCGGCTGCTGCGACAAAGTTTTATGGAAGTGCGACAGCGGTTTCTGTCAGGCCGAGAGGCTGCCATGCTTGTCGGTCGCTGTTTACGCGGGCCCTGGAGCGGCCTTGCCGAGGCGTCGGACCGGTCGGAAAGGGCCGCAGAGCGGCCCCGGCAATATCGGCTGCGTAGTTCAAACCCTGGGGCCGCTGCGCAGCCCTTTCCGACCGGTCCGACGCCTCGGCAAGGCCGCTCCCACAGGGTTGCGTATAGCCGGTCAGGCGGCGCTGGCTTTGCGTTGCGCCACTTTCGGCTGCAGCAGGGCAAACAGGTCCTTCGGGTTCTCCAACTGCGGCACCAGCGCGATGTCGCGCCCGATGTCCAGCGCCCTGGCCACATCCAGCACATAGCGCAGCGCCGAGTAGTCCTCCAGGGCGAAGCCGACCGAGTCGAACAGCGTTACCTGCGCGGCGTTCTCGCGCCCGGCGGCGATCCCCTCGACCACCTGCCAGAACTCGGTGGTCGGCGAGTCCGCTGGCATCTGCTGGATCTCGCCCTCGATCCGGCTCTGCGGTTCGTACTCGACGATCACCCGCGCCCGCTCGACGATGTCGCGGTGCAGCTCGGTCTTGCCCGGGCAGTCGCCGCCCACGGCATTGAGGTGCATGCCCGGCTCGATTATCTGCGGGGTGAGGATGGTGGCGTAGGCCTTGTCGGCGGTGACCGTGGTGACGATGTCGGCGCCGCGCACCGCCTCGGCCACGCTGTCGGCGATGATCAGTTTCAGTTGCGGGAAACCGGCCAGGTTGGCCGCGAGTTTCGCCGAGGCCTTGTGGTCGATGTCGAACAGGCGGATTTCCTCGATGCCGAGCAAGGCATGGAAGGCGATGGCCTGGAACTCGCTCTGCGAGCCGTTGCCGATCAGCGCCATGCGCTTGCTGTCCGGACGCGCCAGGTAGCGGGCGGCCAGGGCCGAGGTGGCGGCGGTGCGGATGGCGGTGGTCAGGGTCATCTCGCTGAGCAGCACCGGCGCGCCGGTGTCGACATCGCCCAGGGCGCCGAAGGCCATGACCGTCAGCAGGCCGTCATGGGTGTTCTTCGGGTGGCCGTTGACGTACTTGAAGGCGTACAGGTTGGCGTCGGATACCGGCATCAGCTCGATCACCCCGTCCGCCGAGTGGTTGGCCAGGCGCGGGCATTTCTCGAAGTCATGCCAGCGCAGGTAGTCCTGGCGGATGTACTCGGCCATCTCGGCCAGGCAGGTGGGCAATCCCTTGCGGTTGACCAGGTGGGCGAGGTCGTGCACGTCGATGTAGCGGGTCATGATGATTTTCCTTGTCGAGTCAGTGGCGCGAGGGCAGGTGGACTTCGGCGAGCATGCAGCGCGCGCTGCCGCCGCCGATGCGTTCGATATGGTCGATGTTCACCACCAGTGGATGGCTGTGCCGCTCGACCTGGCGGCGCTGGGCGGCGTCGAGCGCATTCCAGGCGCTGCGAGACATCACCAGCAGGGAGCGGCCGTCACGGTCGTGGACTTCGAGCATGTTGCCGGCGAAGTTCTCCAGCTGGTCGAAGTTCAGCGCCAGCACCTGCTTGCCGGTATCGCGCAGCGAATGCTCCAGGGCACGGCGTTCATCGTGGTGGGGCAGGGCGTCGAGGCAGGCCACGGCGAGCTGGCGGCCGACGTTCATCATTACGTTGCTGTGGTAGATCGGCGCCTGGTGGCGGTCCACGGCGTGGAACAGGCACAGGCGATAGTCCAGGCGCTCGGCGAACTGGCGCAGGGCGTGTTCGTGGGTGCGCCCGGAGTGACAGGCGTAGCTGATGCGGTGTTCGCGGTCCAGGACCATGCTGCCGGTACCCTCGAGGAACAGATTCTGCTGTTCCAGCGGGCTCAGGTCGATGGTGCGCTGGATGGCGAAGCGCTCCCGCAGCACGCCCAGCACGCCCTTGCTGCGCTCCAGGCGGCGGTTCTCGCCCTCCATCGGGTACAGCACCAGGCTACCGTCGGCGTGGCTGCTCCACCAGTTGTTGGGGAAGATCGAGTCGGGGGTGTGAGGTTCAGGGGTGTCCTGCACCACCAGCACATCGACGCCATGCTGGCGCAGGGTGTCGACGTAGCCGTCGAATTCTTCCAGGGCCTTTTCGCTGGCGGCCTGAGGGTCCGACGGCGCCTGCTGGAAGCGGTTGTTGGCGGCGGTGTCGGGGTTGAAGGCGAACCGCGCCGGGCGAATCATGAGGACGGTATTTGTTGTTTGCATTGGGCACGCATCCACGGGTGGGCTGTGTGACCATTGTCAGGGGGATCGCGAGGCAATCCCGGCTGAAGCGTGAGAGGTGGGCAGCCGGTCCAGCTGAAATGGATGGGTTGCCAGCCGAATCGGCTGCGGTTCCGTGGAGACGGGCATTCAAACGAAAACGGCGCCTCGAGAGGCGCCGTTGCGTCATTGCCGGAACAACCTACTTGTGCAGCTCTTCAGCCGCATACAGGGTGTTCTCCAGCAGGCAGGCGCGGGTCATCGGGCCTACGCCGCCCGGCACCGGGGTGATCCAGCCGGCGCGGGGCAGGGCGGTCTCGTAGACCACGTCGCCGACCAGCTTGCCGTCGTCCTGGCGGTTGATGCCGACGTCGATGACGATGGCGCCTTCCTTGACCCATTCACCCTTGACCAGGCCCGGCTTGCCGGCGGCGACCACCACCAGGTCGGCGCGGCCGACGTGGCCGGCCAGGTCCTTGGTGAAGCGGTGGCAGACGGTGACGGTGCAGCCGGCCAGCAGCAGCTCCATGGCCATTGGCCGGCCGACGATGTTGGATGCGCCGACGATCACCGCGTTCATGCCGTACAGGTCCTGGCCGGTGCTCTCCAGCAAGGTCATGATGCCCTTCGGCGTGCACGGGCGCAGCAGCGGGATGCGCTGGGCCAGACGGCCGATGTTGTAGGGGTGGAAACCGTCCACGTCCTTGTCCGGGCGGATGCGCTCGAGCAGCAGGGAGGCGTCCAGGTGCTCGGGCAGCGGCAGCTGCAGCAGGATACCGTCGACGGCCGGGTCATCGTTGAGGCGATCGATCAGGTCGGTCAGGGCTTGCTGCGTGGTCTCGCTGGGCAGGTCGAATGCCTGGGAGATGAAACCGACCTCTTCACAGTCCTTGCGCTTGTGCGAGACATAGACTTGGGAGGCCGGGTCGGTACCGACCAGGATCACCGCCAGGCCAGGCGTGCGCAGGCCCTGCTGGCGGCGCTCGGCGACACGTTGGGCGATCTGCTGGCGCAGGTTGGCGGCGATCGCCTTGCCATCGATTAGGTGTGCAGTCATAGACGCGTGATTAACCATCGAGAAGGGAACATATATAAGAAGCGCGTATTCTCGCACGACACGGCCCAAGGGCAAAGGCGAGTGGTCGGGCAAATCCCCTAACCCCTTCAATAATTTAAATTTTTTTGCGAAAGGTGTTGACGACCTCCAGGGTCGCCTATAAGATTCGCCGCACTTGTCGGGCACTGCCTGGCACGGGTTGGCAAAGTCGGGCAGAATAAGCGGTTAGTTTGTTCGGCTGGACTGTAAGCTTAAGCGCCCGTAGCTCAGCTGGATAGAGCATCCGCCTTCTAAGCGGATGGTCGCAGGTTCGAGTCCTGCCGGGTGCGCCATTAAGGCCTGGGCAAGTAAGTAGTACCGCAATATGGTGGGCGTAGCTCAGTTGGTAGAGCGCCGGATTGTGATTCCGGTTGTCGTGGGTTCGATTCCCATCGTCCACCCCAGATTCTGCAGGGGCGCCTCGATTGAATGATCCGGCGCCTTTGTTTTTGAGTTTCATGCGGACGTGGTGAAATTGGTAGACACACTGGATTTAGGTTCCAGCGGCGCAAGCTGTAAGAGTTCGAGTCTCTTCGTCCGCACCATGTTTCTGTAAGGCTGTACCGCAACACTGCATTATGGTGGGCGTAGCTCAGTTGGTAGAGCGCCGGATTGTGATTCCGGTTGTCGTGGGTTCGATTCCCATCGTCCACCCCATATTTGAAGAAGGCGCCCGCATCGGATGATCGGGCGCCTTTTTCGTTTCTGCCGTACGGGCCTCGTGGCTACTGGTGGCGGAGCAATAAAAGCTGATAGATTTCAGCCGGTTGAAGGGCTGGCCGAGATGCCGGCAGAGGAATAGCGCAGATGATTGCAAAAGAAGCGCGCCAGGCCCTGGCGCTGCAACGTTTCGCCGAGGCCAATCCGCAACTGCTCGAGGAGATCCGCGAGCTGGATGCCCGCGAGCAGGCCCAGCAGATCGAGTGGGCGTTCGAGGATGCGGCGCAGGAGCAGGGCGTCGAGCCCTGGGAGTATGCCTTGCAACTGATCGCCGAGTCGCCGGAACAACTGCAGGCCATGCGCCTGGAGACTCATCGCGAGGTGGCCGAGGCGCTGGGCATGGCCTGGGAAGAATACTGCCAGTTCAACGACCTCGATCCGCAGTAAGCCGGACGATCTTTCTGGCTGTTGTTTGTTTGACAAGGTTTTACAACCGCGCGGGCCACAAGGGCCTGCGCGGCCGTGAATGAAACAGGCTCGACGCCAAGGCGGGCGGGCCTTTCAAGGAAATCGACCGGCGCGGCTCGCCGACAATCCGGGTGGGGTGACTTCTGCTTGATGAGTCACTAGAATGTTTGCCCTTGATTCTGGAGTCGGGCTATCGCCGGCTAACGTCTGTGCAACGAGGAATATCCATGCAAGTTTCTGTTGAAAACACTTCCGCTCTCGAGCGCCGCATGACCATCGCCGTTCCGGCCGAGCGCGTCGAGAACGAAGTCAACAAGCGTCTGCAGCAGACTGCCAAGCGCGCCAAGGTTGCCGGCTTCCGTCCGGGCAAGGTGCCGATGAGCGTGATCCGCCAGCGTTTCGAAGCCGATGCCCGTCAAGAGGCTTTCGGTGACCTGGTCCAGGCTTCCTTCTACGAAGCCATTGTCGAGCAGAAGCTGAACCCGGCTGGCGCCCCTGCCGTAGAGCCGAAATCGTTCGAGAAAGGCAAGGACCTCGAGTTCGTCGCCATCTTCGAAGTCTTCCCTGAATTCACCGTTGCCGGTTTCGAGTCGATCGCCGTCGAGCGCCTGAGCGCCGAAGTGGCTGACGCCGACCTGGACAACATGCTGGAAGTCCTGCGCAAGCAGAACACCCGTTTCGAGGCCGTCGAGCGCGCTGCTGCCAACGATGACCAGGTCAACATCGATTTCGTTGGCAAGATCGACGGCGAAGCCTTCGCCGGCGGTTCGGCCAAGGGCACCCAGCTGGTGCTGGGTTCCGGCCGCATGATCCCGGGCTTCGAAGAAGGCCTGGTTGGCGCCAAGGCCGGTGAAGAGCGCGTGGTCAGCGTGACCTTCCCAGAGGACTACCAGAACCTGGATCTGGCCGGCAAGGCCGCCGAGTTCACCATCACTGTCAACAGCGTTTCCGCCCCTGTGCTGCCTGAGCTGAACGAAGCCTTCTTCGCCCAGTTCGGCATCAAGGAATCGACCCTGGAAGGTTTCCGCGCCGAAGTTCGCAAGAACATGGAGCGTGAACTGCGCCAGGCCATCAAGGCCAAGGTCAAGAACCAGGTCATGGACGGTCTGCTGGCCGCCAACCCGGTCGACGTGCCTAAGGCCCTGCTGGAAAACGAAGTCAATCGTCTGCGCGTGCAGGCCGTCCAGCAGTTCGGTGGCAACATCAAGCCTGACCAACTGCCAGCCGAACTGTTCGAAGAGCAAGCCAAGCGCCGTGTCGTGCTGGGCCTGATCGTCGCCGAAGTGGTCAAGCAGTTCGACCTGAAGCCGGACGAAGCCAAGGTTCGCGAAGTCATCGAAGAGATGGCCTCGGCCTACCAGGAGCCTGAGCAGGTCATCGCCTGGTACTACAAGAACGACCAGCAACTGAACGAAGTCCGTTCGGTTGTGCTGGAAGAGCAAGTTGTAGATACTGTCCTGCAGAAAGCGACTGTGACTGACAAATCGGTCTCGTACGAAGAAGCCGTCAAGCCAGCACAGGCTGCTGCCGACGCTGAGTAACAGGCTACTCTCGTAGGAAACCCCCACAAGCCAGCCTTCGCGCTGGCTTGTGCGTATTCAAGCCATGACTATTTGGGAGTGAGTGCAGGACATGTCCCGCAATTCTTATATTCAGCAGAGCTCTGACATCCAGGCCGCAGGCGGCCTGGTCCCGATGGTTATCGAGCAGTCCGCCCGTGGCGAACGCGCCTACGACATCTATTCGCGCCTCCTGAAGGAGCGCGTGATCTTCCTGGTTGGCCCCGTAGAAGACTACATGGCCAACCTGGTGGTGGCGCAGCTGCTGTTCCTTGAGGCGGAAAACCCGGACAAGGATATCCATCTCTATATCAACTCCCCGGGCGGCTCGGTAACTGCCGGCATGTCGATCTACGACACCATGCAGTTCATCAAGCCGGATGTCTCGACCATCTGCATCGGCCAGGCCTGCAGCATGGGTGCTTTCCTGCTCGCGGCCGGTGCCGCCGGCAAGCGCCACTGCCTGCCCAACTCGCGCGTAATGATTCACCAGCCGTTGGGCGGCTTCCAGGGCCAGGCGACCGACATCGAGATCCACGCCCAGGAAATCCTCAACATCAAGGCGCGCCTGAACGAGTTGCTGGCCCATCACACCGGTCAGGACCTCGAGACCATCAAGCGCGACACCGAGCGCGATAACTTCATGAGCGCCGCGCGCGCGGCCGAGTACGGCCTGATCGACTCGGTCTACGACAAGCGGCAACTGGCATCCTGAAGCAATGCGCCAGAGCGTTCGGGCGCGGATTGCGCCCGAGCGCGGACTTGAAAAAGCCAGCGATTGCCTTCATCTTGTGTTTCAAGCCTACCGGATTGGATCGATCGAATGACTGACACCCGTAACGGCGAGGACAACGGCAAATTGCTCTACTGCTCCTTCTGCGGCAAAAGCCAGCATGAAGTGCGTAAATTGATTGCCGGCCCCTCGGTATTTATCTGCGACGAGTGCGTCGACCTGTGCAATGACATCATCCGTGAGGAGGTGCAGGAAGCCCAGGCCGAGAGCAACGCGCACAAGTTACCCTCGCCGAAAGAAATCAGCGGCATCCTGGACCAGTACGTGATTGGTCAGGAGCGCGCGAAAAAGGTCCTGGCAGTAGCGGTGTATAACCACTACAAGCGCCTGAACCAGCGTGACAAGAAAGGCGACGAAGTCGAACTGGGCAAAAGCAACATTCTGCTGATCGGGCCGACCGGCTCGGGCAAGACGCTGCTCGCCGAGACGCTCGCGCGCCTGTTGAACGTGCCGTTCACCATTGCCGACGCCACCACCCTGACTGAAGCTGGTTATGTCGGTGAGGACGTCGAGAACATCATTCAGAAGCTGCTGCAGAAGTGCGACTACGATGTGGAAAAGGCCCAGATGGGCATTGTCTACATCGACGAGATCGACAAGATCTCGCGCAAGTCGGACAACCCGTCCATCACCCGTGACGTTTCGGGCGAGGGCGTGCAGCAGGCGCTGCTGAAGCTGATCGAAGGCACCGTGGCCTCCGTGCCGCCGCAAGGGGGCCGCAAGCACCCGCAACAGGAGTTCCTGCAGGTCGATACCCGCAATATCCTGTTCATCTGCGGAGGCGCCTTCTCGGGCCTGGAAAAGGTCATCCAGAACCGCTCGACCAAAGGCGGCATCGGCTTCAGTGCCGAAGTACGCAGCAAGGAAGAGGGCAAGAAGGTCGGTGAGTCGCTGCGTGAGGTCGAGCCGGACGATCTGGTCAAGTTCGGCCTGATTCCGGAGTTCGTCGGCCGCCTGCCGGTGCTCGCGACCCTGGACGAGCTGGACGAGGCTGCGCTGATGCAGATCCTCACCGAGCCGAAGAACGCGCTGACCAAACAGTACGCCAAGTTGTTCGAGATGGAAGACGTCGACCTCGAGTTCCGCAGCGATGCACTCAAGGCCGTCGCGCGCAAGGCACTGGAGCGCAAAACCGGCGCCCGTGGCCTGCGTTCGATCCTCGAAGGCGTGCTGCTCGACACCATGTACGAGATCCCTTCGCAGAAGGATGTCAGCAAGGTGGTGATCGACGAAAGCGTCATCGAAGGCTCGTCGCAGCCGCTGCTCATCTACGAGAACAGCGAGCCGCAGGCCAAGGCCGCCCCCGACGCCTGATCGGGCAAGGGGCAGCACGCACGAAGGGGCCTTTTTGGCCCCTTTTTGCATTTCATGGCCTGGGCGCTTGTAATTTGCCAGGCCTGCCCCCACATTAGCCCCAAGCACCATTTCCAACGGTTTCCGGCCACCAAGGCCGCTGTAGAGGCGAAATCATGAAGACCACCCTCGACTTGCCTCTTTTGCCATTGCGCGACGTCGTCGTCTATCCGCACATGGTCATCCCACTGTTCGTGGGGCGTGAGAAGTCCATCGAAGCCCTCGAGGCGGCGATGACGGGCGAGAAGCAGATCCTCCTGCTGGCCCAGAAGAATCCGGCTGACGATGATCCGGGCGAAGACGCCCTGTATCGCGTCGGCACCGTCGCCACCGTGCTGCAACTGCTCAAACTGCCCGATGGCACCGTCAAGGTGCTGGTCGAGGGTGAACAGCGCGGCGCCGTGGAACGTTTCAACGAAGTCGACGGCCATATCCGCGCCGAAGTCAGCCTGATCGACGAAACCGAGACCGCCGAGCGCGAGTCCGAAGTGTTCGTGCGGACCTTGCTGTCGCAGTTCGAGCAGTACGTGCAGTTGGGCAAGAAGGTCCCGGCCGAAG
Source organism: Pseudomonas sp. P65(2024) (assembly GCF_057480955.1). Lineage (NCBI taxonomy): Bacteria > Pseudomonadati > Pseudomonadota > Gammaproteobacteria > Pseudomonadales > Pseudomonadaceae > Pseudomonas > Pseudomonas sp. P65(2024). The sequence continues at coordinate 221,505 of NZ_JBLIYX010000001.1, read as the reverse complement.
TGCTGTCCTCGCTCAACAGCATCGAGGAGCCAGGCCGCCTGGTCGACACCATGGCTGCGCACATGGCGCTGAAGATCGAGCAGAAGCAGGAGATCCTCGAGATCGTCGACCTGCAGGCCCGCGTGGAACACGTGCTGGCGCTGCTGGACGCCGAGATCGACCTGCTGCAGGTCGAGAAGCGTATCCGTGGCCGGGTGAAGAAGCAGATGGAGCGCAGCCAGCGCGAGTACTACCTGAATGAGCAGATGAAGGCCATTCAGAAAGAGCTCGGCGATGGCGACGAAGGCCACAACGAAGTCGAGGAACTGAAAAAGCGCATCGACGCCGCCGGCCTGCCGAAAGACGCCCTGGCCAAGGCCCAGGCCGAGCTGAACAAGCTCAAGCAGATGTCGCCGATGTCGGCCGAGGCCACCGTGGTGCGTTCGTACCTCGACTGGCTGGTACAGGTGCCGTGGAAGGCCCAGAGCAAGGTACGCCTGGATTTGGCCAAGGCCGAAGAGATCCTCGATGCCGACCATTATGGCCTGGAAGAGGTCAAGGAGCGCATTCTCGAGTACCTCGCCGTACAGAAACGCGTCAAGAAAATCCGCGGTCCGGTGCTGTGCCTGGTCGGTCCGCCCGGCGTGGGCAAGACCTCGCTGGCCGAATCGATCGCCGCCGCCACCAACCGCAAGTTCGTGCGCATGGCCCTGGGCGGCGTGCGTGACGAGGCCGAGATCCGTGGCCACCGCCGCACCTACATCGGCTCGATGCCCGGTCGTCTGATTCAGAAAATGACCAAGGTCGGTGTACGTAATCCGCTGTTCCTGCTCGACGAAATCGACAAGATGGGTAGCGACATGCGCGGCGATCCGGCCTCGGCGTTGCTGGAAGTGCTTGACCCCGAGCAGAACCACAACTTCAACGATCACTACCTGGAAGTCGACTACGACCTCTCGGATGTGATGTTCCTGTGCACCTCGAACTCGATGAACATCCCGCCGGCGCTGCTCGACCGCATGGAAGTCATCCGCTTGCCGGGTTACACCGAGGACGAGAAGATCAACATCGCGGTCAAGTACCTGGTGCCCAAGCAGGTCAAGGCCAACGGCCTGAAGAAGGACGAGCTGGAGGTCGAGGTATCGGCCATCCGCGACATCATTCGTTACTACACCCGCGAAGCTGGCGTGCGTGGCCTGGAGCGCCAGATCGCCAAGGTTTGCCGCAAGGTGGTCAAGGAGCACACCGGGGCCAAACAGGTGAAGGTGAAGGTCAGCGGCGAGCAGCTCGAGCAACTGCTGGGCGTGCGCAAGTTCCGTTATGGCCTGGCCGAGCAGCAGGACCAGATCGGCCAGGTCACCGGTCTTGCCTGGACCCAGGTGGGCGGTGAACTGCTGACCATCGAGGCCGTGGTGATCCCGGGCAAGGGCCAACTGATCAAGACCGGCTCGCTCGGCGACGTCATGGTCGAGTCGATCACCGCCGCGCAGACGGTGGTGCGCAGCCGCGCCAAGAGTCTGGGAATCGCTGCAGATTTCCACGAGAAGCGCGACGTTCACATCCATATGCCCGAAGGCGCCACGCCCAAGGACGGCCCGAGTGCCGGTATCGGCATGTGTACCGCGCTGGTGTCGGCCCTGACCCAGATCCCGGTGCGCGCCGATGTGGCGATGACCGGTGAGATCACTCTGCGCGGCCAAGTCCTGGCCATCGGTGGCCTCAAGGAAAAACTGCTGGCGGCACACCGCGGTGGGATCAAGACGGTGATCATTCCCGAGGAGAATGTTCGCGACTTGAAGGAGATTCCGGAAAATATCAAACAGGATCTTCAGATCAAACCGGTCAAATGGATTGACGAAGTCCTCCAAATTGCGCTGCAATACGCCCCGGAGCCCTTGCCAGATGTGGCTCCGGAGATTGTCGCGAAAGATGAGAAGCGCGACGGCGATGCTAAGGAAAGAATCAGCACGCACTAGTACGTATTTCGCTGGGGGGCGTTGGTTGACAGTATTTTCCGGCCCTTGCTATAAAACGGCACGCCAGTGTCAACAGGCCACCCAGCGCTCGTTTCATAAGCTTTTCATTACATACTTAGAAACAAACTCAATAGAGAAATAAGGGGACTTAGAGTGAACAAGTCGGAACTGATTGACGCTATCGCCGCATCTGCTGACATCCCGAAAGCTGTAGCCGGCCGTGCGCTGGACGCAGTCATCGAATCCGTCACCGGCGCCCTGAAGCAAGGTGACGATGTGGTACTGGTAGGTTTCGGTACCTTCTCGGTCAAGGAGCGCGCCGAGCGCACCGGCCGTAACCCGCAAACCGGCAAGGCGATCAAGATCGCTGCCGCCAAGGTTCCAGGCTTCAAGGCTGGCAAGGGCCTGAAAGACGCCGTCAACTAAGTCGTCTTTCAGCCGGCCCGGGCATCGTCAGGGCCGACCGCGTGCCGGCGGGTCGCAAACGTTCCCGCTGGCACGCTCGCTTCGAAAAGGCGCATCCACTGGATGCGCCTTTCTTCTATCAGGATTCTACCCACGCTCCGCGGTTGTCGACGCAGTGGTACAGCCGTTTCTGGGGGACGCATGCTGCAGAATATCAGGGACAATTCACAAGGTTGGATTGCCAAGACCATCATCGGCCTTATCGTCGTGTTGATGGCGTTGACCGGCTTCGAGGCCATTTTCCAGGCCGCCAGCCATAGCCAGGACGCCGCCAAGGTGAACGGCCAGACCATCAGCCAGAACGAGCTGAGTCAGGCCGTGGACATGCAGCGCCGCCAGCTGATGCAACAGCTGGGCAAGGATTTCGACCCTGCGCTGCTGGACGAGAAGATGCTGCGCGAAGCCGCGCTCAAGGGGCTGATCGATCGCAAGCTGCTGTTGCAGGGTGCCGAAGACGCCAAGTTCGCTTTTTCCGAGGCCGCGCTGGATCAGCTGATCCTGCAGACGCCTGAGTTCCAGGTCGATGGCAAGTTCAGCGCCGAGCGCTTTGACTCGGTCATCCGCCAGATGGGTTACGGCCGCATGCAGTTCCGCGAGATGCTCGCCCAGGAAATGCTGATCGGCCAGCTGCGCACCGGCCTTGCCGGTAGCAGCTTCGTCACCGACAAGCAGGTCGAGGCCTTCGCCCGCCTCGAGAAGCAGACCCGTGATTTCGCTTCGCAGACCTTCAAGGCCGACCCGGCCGCAGTCAAGGTGAGCGATGAGGAGGTCAAGGCGCACTACGACCAGCACGCCAAGGAATTCATGACCCCGGACCAGGTGGTCATCGACTACCTTGAGCTGAAGAAGTCGGCTTTCTTTGACCAGGTCAAGGTCGATGACGGCGAGCTCAAGGCCCTGTATGAGAAGGAGATCGCCAACCTTGGCGAGCAGCGCCATGCCGCGCACATCCTGATCGAGGTCAACGACAAGACCGACGATGCCAAGGCCAAGGCCCGTATCGAAGAGATACAGCAGCGCCTGGACAAGGGTGAGGACTTCGCCAAGCTGGCCAAGGAATTCTCCCAGGACCCGGGTTCGGCCAATACCGGTGGCGACCTCGGCTTCGCCGGCCCCGGCGTGTACGACCCGGCCTTCGAGGACGCGCTGTACAAGCTGAACAAGGACCAGGTGTCCGCACCCGTGCGCACCGAGTTCGGCTACCACCTGATCAAGCTGTTGGGTGTGCAGGCGCCGGACGTGCCGAGCTTCGCCAGCCTGAAGGACAAGCTGACCCACGAGCTGAAGACCCAGCAGGTGGAGCAGCGCTTCGTCGAGGCCACCAAGCAGCTCGAGGATACCGCCTTCGAAGCCTCCGACCTGGCCCAGCCGGCCCAGGACCTGGGCCTGAAGGTACACACCTCGGCAGCCTTCGGTCGCGAGGGTGGTGAAGGCATCACCGCCAACCGTGCGGTGATCCAGGCCGCGTTCAGCGAGCAGGTGCTGGAAGAGGGCGCCAACAGCAACGCCATCGAGCTGGATCCGGAGACCGTGGTGGTACTGCGCGTCAAGGAGCATCGCAAGCCTGAGCAACTGCCGCTGGAGGCCGTGGCCAAGAACATCAGCCAGCACCTGGCCAAGGAGAAGGCGATTGCCGAGCTCAAGACCAAGGCTGACAAGCTGATCGCCGGCCTGCGCGAGGGTTCGACCAAGGCCGAAGGTCAGGGTTGGAAGGTCCACGAAGCGGTCACCCGTGGCCAGGACGGTATCGACCCGGCCGAGCTGCAGGCGGTGTTCCGTCTCGGCAAGCCTGCGTCCAAGGACAAGCCGGTCTACGGCAGCGTGGTCCTGGGCGACGGCAGCCTGGTGGTCCTGCAGCTCAAGGGCGTCAACGAGGGCGCCGCCGCCACCGACGAAGAGAAGGCGCAGATCCGTCGCTACCTCGCGTCGCGTGCCGGTTCGCAGGACTTCGCGGCCTATCGCAAGCTGCTTGAGGGCAGTGCCGACATCACGCGCTACTGAGTGGCGCGCTGATCACGAAACAGGCCGCGTATGCGGCCTGTTTCGTTTCCGATGATCAAGACCTTCGCATATCTCCCTCAGGGACTGCACGCGGCCTGAAGAGAGACCTATCGCTGAACCCCCTCATGATTGTCCAGCGTATCCCGGGCAATCTCCCGCCCCAGGGCGATCAGCTCCGGTGCCTTGTAGAACTCGAAGAACCGGCACACGCGCTTGGGCACGTTGATCAGCACATCCGGCGGATAGCCGGCGATCTTGTATTGCGCCAGTGACGTCTGCATCACCTCGAAACTCTGGTTGATCAGGTCGAGCAGGGAGGCAGGGCCGACGTTGTCGACGATGAACGACCCGGTGGCCGACTTCGGCGCTCCCTCGCTCTGCGGCGCAGCCGCCGGCTGCTGGCCCTCGGGGGCGGCGCTGTCCGCGAGCCACGGATTGGGACTGGCCAGTCCCTCGGCAGTGATTTCCTGCTCCAGGCGAATCAGTTGTTCGGCCGGCTTGCGGCGAAACGGCAGGCGCGAGCCGAGCGAACTGATCAAGGCATCGAAGCGCATCTTGAACGCCGCCGGGCGCTCGATCACCGGCAGCTGGTACTGCTTCTGGTTGGTGGCGTTGAGGTTGACGGCGATGATCAGGTCGCAGTGGCTGGACACCACCGGCACGATCGGCAGCGGGTTGAGGATGCCGCCATCGACCAGCATGCGGTTGCCTTGCACCACGGGGGTGAACAGGCTGGGAATGGCCGCCGAGGCGCGCATGGCCTGGTGCAGGCAGCCCTCCTGGAACCAGATCTCCTGCTGGTTGGTGAGGTCGGTGGCGACCGCCGTGTAGGGGATGCGCAACTGCTCGATGTTGATCTCGCCGACGATCTTGCGGATCTGACCGAACACCTTGTCGCCGCGGATCGCTCCCAGGCGGAAGCTGACGTCCACCAGGCGCAGCACGTCGAGGTAGTCCAGGCTCTCGATCCAACTGCGGTATTCGTCGAGCTTGCCGGCGGCGTAGATGCCACCGATTACAGCGCCCATCGAGCAGCCGGCGATGCACCCGATTTCGTAGCCGCGCCGTTCGATTTCCTCGATCACGCCGATGTGCGCGTACCCTCGGGCGCCACCGGAGCCCAGCACCAATGCCACGCGTTTGCCCATGACTTTTCCCCCTGTGGCTGTGCCACCATGGTCCAACAATGCACCCATTGCCACCTGTGCTTCAATGTAGCCCGTGCTGGGCTACGCTGAGCAGGGCACTTTTCGTTTGCTTTGCCGTCGAACGGCCACCTTAGTTTTTCACCCTCGAGGTATTACCGATGAAAGCCTGGATCACCCTTCCTCTGATTGCCCTGGCCTTGGTCGGCTGCGCGGGCAAGACGGCCTATCGTGACAGTTGCGCGACCCAGCTCGATGCCGCCTGGAAGGAACTGGACCTGGCCAAGGCCGAAGGCTTTGCCGGTACCGTGAGTTATTCCAAGGCGCTGTCGCTGTTGACCGGCGCCAAGACCCAGCAGCAGTTCGAAGGCTTCGAAGGCTGTACCCACAAGGCCGAGAAGGCCCGTTTCTACATTCGTGAATCCCGCGCCGGGCGTTGACCGAGGAGCTGCCCATGTCCGCCATGCTCGATCATGTGGTCGGCCAGGTTCTGGCGCTGCAGGTCCGCCTGCTGGCCTGCCGCGAACGCCTGGCCGCCGACACCGACCGCGAGGCGTTGCACGACCTGCGCATCACCTTGCGGCGTCTGCGCAGCCTGCTGCGGCCGTTGCGTGGCTTGCCGGGCGTCGAACAGCTCGAGCAGGCGGCCGGGGCGCTGGGCACGCTGACCACGCCGCTGCGTGACCGCGAGGTGCTGGCGGCGCAACTGATCGGCCGTGGGCACGCGCAGGCAGGCCAGCGTCGCCAGGAGGGCAGGGCGCGCACCTATGCCAGTGTCGCGGCCAGTGCCCAGCTCAATCGCGTGCTGGCGATTCTCGATGCGTTCCCGATGTTCCTGCGTGCCGCCGGCCGTGAGGGGTTGGCGCAGAAGTTGGGGCAGCGCATCGACAAGCGCCTGCACAAGCAATGGCACAAGCTGCAGGTGGCCCTGTCGGACCCTGGCCACGACCGCCACCGCCTGCGCCTGCTGATCAAGCGGGTGCGCTATGGCGACCAGGCCTACCCGCAACTCGAACACGCCGGCAGCAAGCTGCAGCGCCTGCTCAAGTCGGCCCAGGGTGACCTGGGTGACTGGCACGACCGCGTACAGTGGTTGCTGCAGGTGCGCGAGCACAGCGACCTGCTCGGCTGCAAGGTGGCCTGGGAGCATGAGCTGCATGCTGCCGAGGCGCGTTCCGACCTCACCCTCGAAGCGCTGCAAAAGGCTCTGGCGCACCGTTAGTCCCGGCAAATGACCGATATGCGGGCTGTGGCTGGCGTGATCGCTGGTTACTATCGGTTCTTTTTTGCGCAGGAGCCCTGGCATATGAACTTCACAGAATTGCTGACTGCCGCCCGCACACACCCCGAGGCGATCAGCGTACCCGCCGGCTGGGCCCAGGGACGCGCGGTGTTCGGCGGCCTGATGGCGGCAATGGTGCACGAAGCGATGCGCCAGAAGCTGGGCGACGACCGCCCGGTGCGTTCGCTGGCCATCACCTTCGTCGGCCCGGCGGCGCCGGATATGCCAATCAGCCTGGAGGTGGAGGTGCTGCGCGAGGGCAAGGCGGTCAGCACCTTGCTGGGGCGCGCCGTGCAGGATGGCCAGGTAGTGACCCTGGTGCAGGGCAGCTTCGGTGCTGGTCGCCCTTCGGTGGTGGCGGTCGACGCGCCTGCCGCGATGCCGATGAAGCCGCTGCAGGAGGCGGCGCCGGAGTTGCCCTTTATCAAGGGCATTACACCGGCGTTCATGCAGCATGTGGCGTTTCGCTGGGCGGTCGGCGGCCTGCCGTTCAGTGGCAACGACTCGCGCCATATGGGGGGCTGGGTACGCCTGCGCGATGTCGCCGAGGAGCCGGTCGGGGTGGCGCACCTGCTGGCATTGGTCGATGCCTGGCCGCCCAGTCTGCTTCCCTATCTCAAGCAGCCTGCCGCCGGTAGCACGCTGACCTGGACCATCGAGTTCGTGCAGCCCACGCCGCAGCTGTCAACCCTCGACTGGTGCCGCTATGTGGTCGAGACCGAGTATGCCCGTGATGGCTATGGCCATGCGGCCGCGGCATTGTGGACGTCTGAAGGGGAGTTGCTGGCGTTGAGCCGGCAGACGGTGACTGTGTTCGCCTGAGCCAGCTTCATCAAGCCAATCGCCGGGCAAGCCCGCTCCCACGCCGGGTGATGTTTTCAGTCAGTGGCGGTGCTTGTGGCGCTCGCGCCAGGCCCGCCACCAGGCACCACTCAGCACGAAGCGCGGGAAGGTGATGAACTGCTCGGTGAGCAGGCGTTGTACGGCATCCTTGCGGTCGGTGAACGGCTCGGGTTGCTCGGCTTCCAGGCGGTGCCCCTGGCGTTGCAGGCCCAGCCCGGCCACCAGGGCGATGATACCCACGGCGATCTGCGACAGGTCCAGTCCAAACAGCCCCGACAACACCAGCAGCGCGCCCAGGATGAACAGCGGCACGGCGATCAGGTGCAGCACCAGATTGGCGGGGTGGCGATGGTTGTGGTGGTAGCCGCGCCATTGCCAGGCGGGCAGATTGGGCAGTCGTTTGCTCATGGACAGATCCTCTGGGGCTTGTCCAAAGCTTAGTGCGGCCCCCGGGCGGGGGCCAATCGAGGCTGGCTATGGTGGCCATAGCCGGCGCGGGTCACAGCTTGAGCTGGCCGATCGCCTTGTTCAGCTCGCCGGCGAGGGTCGCCAGCTCACTGCTGGTGGTGGCCGAGCCGACGGTCTGCTGCACGGTCTCCTCGGTCACGTCGCGGATACTGACCACGGCGCGGTTCATCTCCTCGGCCACCTGGCTCTGCTGCTCGGCGGCCACGGCGATCTGGGTGTTGCTTTCGCGCATCTGTGCCACGGCGCTGGTGATCTCGGCCAGGGCCTCGCCGGCCTCGCGGGCCTGCTTGACGCAATCGTCGGCCTTGAATGAGCTTTCCTGCATGAAATCCACCGCGTCGCGGGTGCCGGCCTGCAGGTCGGCGACCATGGTGGTGATCTCGTCGGTGGAGGTCTGCACGCGCTTGGCCAGGTTGCGCACCTCGTCGGCGACCACGGCAAAGCCCCGGCCCAGGTCACCGGCCCGGGCCGCCTCGATGGCGGCGTTGAGGGCGAGCAGGTTGGTCTGTTCGGCGATGCTGTGGATGACGCCGACCACGCCATTGATCTTCTGGCTGTCGTCGGCCAGTTGGCGGATCATCTCGGCGGTCTGCTGCACACCGCTGGAGAGCCCGGCAATCGAGTCCTGCACGCGGCTGACCACGGCCTGGCCGCTGCCGGCCAGGGTGTCGGCGGTCTGCGACAGGTCGCGGGTGGCGCCGGCATGCTGGGCGATATGGTGGACGGTGGCGGTCATTTCGTTGATGGCGGTGGCGGCCTGGTCGGTCTCGCTCTGCTGGCCGATCATGCCGTGGCGCACTTCATCCATGCTGCCGGCCAGGCGCGCGGCGCCGGAGTCCAGCTGCGCGGCGGTGCGCGCCACGGTGCTGACCACGCGGTGGTAGGTGGTCTGCATGGCGTTGAACGCGCCGGCCATCTGCCCGACTTCGTCGCCGCAGGCCAGGGGCACCCGGGCCGAGAGGTCGCCGGTCTTCTCCACATGCAGCATCACATCCTTGAGGGTGTTGAGCTGGCTGAGCAGGAAACGGATCAACAACTGTGAAGCGCAGAGCATCGCCAGCATCAGGATCAGCACGCACACGGCGTAGTTGCTGAAGCGATCGAAATAGACCTGGCGCAGGCTCGGCGACTGGGCGATTACCGCGAGCTGCTGGTCGCCCCGGCGCAGCACCTGGGCGCCACGCAGCGGATAGTCGCCGAGGATCCAGGCACCGGACAGTTCGACCCAGCCCTGGCCATCGCGCAGGGCCTCGAGGGGTTCGCCGGCGAACTGCGGCGTTTGCCCATTGCGCCAGGTGATCAGGTTGGCCTGGGTGGGCAGGGCCTGCCCGGCGGGCCATGCCGCCAGCAGTTCGGCCTGGGCCTGGGCTTGCGCCTGGGCGCCGGTGGCGCGGGCCTGTTGCTCCAGGTACACCGCGTAGAGCACCAGCAGCAGGGTGGTGACGAAGGCCACGGCATTGACGGCCCAAAACTTGTATTTGAGGGAAACGTTGCTAAGCCAGGCACCCATGGTAGGTCTTCTCTGAGTTGGCGGAAACATTATTGGCAAGGTGCCATCATTGTGCCCGCCAACGCCAGGGGCCTTGTTGATATGCGTCAAGAAACCTCAGGCAGACCAAAGAACGCGCGGGCGCAGGCGCTGGTGTGGGCGGCGGTGTGCGCTGCGGTTTCATGGCGATGCAGGGCCACCTCGCGCAGCACCTCGGGCAGGAAGGCCGGCTCGTTGCGGCCGTTCTTCGGCTTGGGCCGCAGGCTGCGGGGCAGCAGGTAGGGCGCATCGCTTTCGAGCATCAGGCGACCCTCGGGGATGTTGCCGACCAGGGGATGCAGGTGGGTGCCGCGGCGCTCGTCGCAGATCCAGCCGGTGATGCCGATGTGCAGGTCCTGGTCGAGGTAGGCGAACAGCGCCTGGCGCTCGCCGGTGAAGCAGTGCACCACGGCGGCGGGCAACTGGTCGCGGTAGTCCTTGAGGATTGCCAGCAGGCGCTCGCTGGCCTCACGCTCGTGGAGGAACACCGGCAGGCGCAGCTCGACCGCCAGCGCCAACTGCGCTTCCAGGGCCTTTTCCTGGGCCGGGCGTGGGGAGAAGTCGCGATTGAAGTCCAGGCCGCATTCGCCCACGGCCACCACCCGTGGCTGGGCGAGCAGTTCGCGCAGCTGGCGTTCGCTGCCGCTGTTCCAGTGGCTGGCGTCGTGAGGGTGCACGCCGGCGGTGCTGAACAGGCGCTGGCCGGCTTCGTCCAGGCGCAGGCACAGTTCCAGGGCCTCGGCGCTGACCTCCAGGCTGGTGCCGGTAAGGACCATCTGTGCCACGCCGGCCTCCACGGCGCGCTCGACGATGGCGGCCTGCTGGTCGTGGAAACTGCTGTTGGTCAGGTTGACGCCGATATCGATCAGTTGCATGGTGCTACCTCGTGCCGCGGGGGCGGCCAGCATAGCAAAAACCGGGATATCGAGAAAAAACCAAGAACTTCAAACGTTTGCCGTGGTCTGTTGCGGTCATTTGTCACGGATCGATCACAGCACCATGGTGCCCGCCAACCGCTCTCGGACCCTTTTCCCCATGTTGCGAACCTTTTTGACGTGCCTGTTGCTGTCCGGGCTGCTGGCCGCCGGGCAGGTCGCTGCCGGCGAAGCCGGGCCGCAGCAGCATGTGCCGGCCAGCCAGGTGCGCGACCTGGCGCAGATCCGCTCGAGCAAGGTGCTGCGGGTGCTGGTCAACCAGAGCCGCAACAGCTCCGGCGAGGTCAAGGGCGAGCCGGTAGGCGTCGAGTACTATCGCCTGCGCGCCCTGGAACACGCCCTCAATGCCCGGGTCGCCGACGGCCAGGAAATCACCCTGAAGATCATCCCCCGCGCCAAGGAGCAGCTGCTTGCGGCTTTGCAACGCGGCGAGGGTGATCTCGCCGCCCCCGGCGAGCTGCTCGACCCGAGCGTGGTGCGCGGAGTCGGCGTCAGCGCCCCGGTGGTCGACCAGGTGCCGCTGCAACTGGTCGGGCGCAAGGGCGAGCGCGGCTACAGCCGCCCCGAGCAGCTGTCCGGGCGTACCGTCGCCCTGACCACCGCCAGTGCCGCGGGCGCGGCGATCCAGGCGATCAACCAGCGGCTGGCCTTGCGCAAGCGGGCACCGATCAAGGTGGAGTGGGTCGACCCGACGCTGGCGGTGGAGGATGTGCTGGAAATGGTCCAGGCCGGTATCTACCCGCTGACAGTAGTTGAGCGGCCGATCGCCCAGCGCTGGGCGCGGGTGATGCCGCGTCTGCGGGTGGACAGCAAGCTGCAGTTGGCCCAGCCCCAGGCCATGCGCTGGTATGTGCGCCAGGATGCGCCGATGCTGCAGGCGGCGGTGGATCGTTTCCTCGCCACCTATCGCGCGCCGGACAACCAGGACGCGGCCTTCGAGCGCATCTACCGGCGCCAGTACAGGGTGCACAACCCGCTGGCCCGCGGGGACCGCCAGCGTCTGGAGTCGGTGCGCTCGGTGCTGCAGAAGCACGGTGGCGACCAACAGTTCGACTGGCTCAACCTAGCCGCCCTGGCGTTCAAGGAGTCGACCCTCGATCCCAAGGCGCGCGGCACCGGTGGCGCCCACGGGCTGATGCAGATCACCCCGTCGGCGGCCCAGCGGGTGGGAGTGAGCAACACCGCCACGGTGGACGGCAATGTCCAGGCCAGCGCCCGTTACCTGGCGCTGATCCGCCGCAAGTTCTTCGCCAGCCCCCAGCTCAACGAGCGTGAGCGCATGGCGTTTATCCTGGCCGCCTACAACCTCGGGCCGGAGCGGGTCCAGGCCATGCGTGCCGAGGCCCGGCGGCGTGGGCTCAATGGCAACCAGTGGTTTTTCCAGACCGAACGCATCGCCATGGAGCAGGTGGGCATGGGGCCGGTGAACTTCGTCAATAGCGTCAACAAGTACTTCCTCGCGTTCAACCGCGAGCGGGCTTCCCTGGAGCGTGTGGCGAAGCGCTAGATAAATCTAATAATTCGATAGAATTTACGTGATTATTGCGATTTTCTTATTCGATGATTTGATTAAGATGGCGCTCATCCAACACACACCTGCTCAAACAAGGAAGCAAACATGAACAACTCCCTCAAAGCCCTGTTCACTACCCGCGCCGGTTATGGCCTAAGCGTCGTGCGTATCCTGGTCGGCGTCATCTTCATGGCCCACGGCGCGCAGAAACTGTTCGGCCTGTTCGGCGGCTACGGCCTGGAAGGCACCGGCCAGTGGATGGAAAGCATCGGCCTGACCCCGGGCTACCTGATGGCCTTGCTGTCCGGCAGCGCCGAGTTCTTCGGCGGCCTGGCCCTGGTGGTCGGCCTGCTGGCCCGCCCGGCGGCGCTGGCGCTGAGCGTGACCCTGGTGGTGGCGATCTTCTCGGTGCATATCGGCAACGGGCTGTTCATGTCCAACAACGGTTATGAGTTCGCCCTGGCGCTGATGGCCGGTACCGTGGCGGTGCTGATCGAGGGCGCGGGCCGGCTGTCGCTGGACCGTCTGATCGCACGCTGATCGGCAATCGCGGGGCCAGGCCAATCCCACGAAGCGTGTGGGAGTGGGCTGGCCCCGCGATTGCTTTTGCACAAGCGCTTGTAACTTCAAGCGTCAGCCTCTAGCATACCGATTGCGCCGATTTAAACAGCTACTTGCGGGGCGCAGGAGAGGCCCCGACGGGTCATCCGAAATACCGCTAAAGCGCTGGTTCGGTGACGCCTCCCACCGCTGCCCAGCGGGAACAGCGAGGCGGAGAGAGACTCCATGAGTTGCCCACGTACCAGTGTCTGCTTGACCCCCCTGGCCAAGAACCAGGCTTCCCGTACCCCGCGCATCCTGCTCGGCGGCCAGCATCAACCCACGCTTTTGCGCAATCTCGATGGCTTTTCCCGACGCAAGGGCCAGGCCTGTGCCTTCCTTATCCAGTTCTCCGACAGCTGTGAACAGCTCGACCAGTACGGCAACGACCGCTTCGACCTGGCCGTGATCCAGGCGCCTGAGGCCGAAGTGGCCGCCGAGGTTATCGGCCAGCTCACCCGCATTGCCCGCCAGGGCCTGATTACCCGCCGTTGAGCGGCGTGTCGCGTCCAGCCGTTTTTCGCTAAGCTCGGTCTCCCGGTGGGCGCCTGTCGTCCGCCGCGGATGCACTGAGGAGACAGTCGTTGAGCACCAACATCATCACCATCGAAGGCCATGCAGCGCTGAAGCAGGAGCTTGATCACCTGTGGCGGGTCTATCGCCCGGAGATCACCCAGAAGGTCACCTGGGCGGCCTCGCTGGGCGATCGCAGCGAGAACGCCGACTACCAGTACAACAAGAAACTACTGCGCGAGATCGACCGCCGCGTGCGCTACCTGCGCAAGCGCCTGGAAGACGTCAAGGTCGTCGAGTACTCGCCCCAGCAGGAAGGCAAGGTGTTCTTCGGTGCCTGGGTGGAAATCGAGAACGATGACGGCGAGCAGCTGCGTTTTCGCATCGTCGGCTATGACGAGATCCACGGGCGCAACGACTACATCTCCATCGACTCGCCCATGGCCCGGGCCTTGCTCAAGAAGGAGGAGGGCGACGAGGTGGTGGTGCACACGCCCACCGGTGAGGCGACCTGGTATGTGAACAGCATCCGCTACAACCTCTAGCTGGCGCAGAACTCAAGGCCATACTCGATCCCTGTAGGAGCGGCCTTGTGTCGCGAAAGGGCCGCATAGCGGCCCCGGGATATCAGCATCAAGGCAACGATTGCTGGGGCCGCTGCGCGGCCCTTTCGCGACACAAGGCCGCTCCTACAGGGAAAAGCGCAAACCCTCGATCATTCGCAATGCTTCATTTCTTCACCCCTCGCGCAACACCGCCAACGGACTGGCATTGAGCGCGCGACGTGTACCGATCACCCCGGCTCCGCCCACCAGCACCGCCCCGGCCAGCGGCAGCGCCAGCAGCCACGGATGGGGTGCCCAGTGCAGGTCGAAGGCATAGCGGTACAGCGCCCAGGTGATCAGCTCGCAACCCAGTGCCGCGAGCACGCCGCTTGCCGCGCCGAGCAGGCCGAACTCGATGCGCCTAGCCTTGACCAGCAGCTGGCGCGCCGCCCCCAGCGCCCGCAGCAGGGCGCCCTGGCGGATGCGCTCGTCGAGGGTTGCCTGCAGGCCGGCGAACAGCACCGCCAGCCCAGCCGCCAGCACGAACAGCAGCACGTACTCCACCGCCAGGGTGACCTGGGCGAGGATGCTGCGCAGTTGCGCCAGCAACGCGTCGACCTGCAGCACGGTCACCGCCGGGAACGCGCGGGACAGCGCGACGATCTCCTGGTCGTGGCCCGGCGCCAGGTAGAAGCTGGTGAGGTAGGTGGTAGGCAGGCCTTGCAGGGTGCCCGGCTGGAAGATCATGTAGAAGTTGGGCTGGAAGCTGTCCCAGTGCACGCTGCGCAGGCTGCTGACCCGGGCCTGGCGTTGCTGGCCGCCGATGTCGAAGGTCAGCAGGTCGCCCAGTTGCAGGTGCAGGCTCTGCGCCAGCTCCGCCTCCACCGAAACCCCGGGGGCTTCATCGTTGGCGGGTGCCTGCTGCCACCATTGGCCGGCGCTCAGGGCATTGCCCTGGGGCAGCTCGGCGGCCCAGGTCAGGCTGAGGTCGCGCTGGACGGCGCGTTCGCCGGTGGACTCCTTGCTGACCAGCTGGCGCACCGGCTGCTCGTTGATATGGGTCAGGCGCCCGGGAATAACCGGGTACAGCGGCGCGGCGGTGGCGTTGATCTGGGCCAGGCGCTCGGCGAACGGCTGGCGCTCGTCGGGCAGGATGTTCAGGGCGAAATGATTGGGTGCGTCCTTGGGCAACTGCGCCTGCCAGGTGTCGAGCAGTTCCGCCCGCAGCAGGGCGACCAGGCCCATTGCCAGGAGGATCAGGCCGAAGGCCAGGGCCTGGCCGGCGGCGGCCAGCGGGTGACGCAGCAACTGGCCAAGCCCCAGCCGCCAGGCCAGCGGCGCGCCGGCCAGCAACCGGCGCAGGCTGCGCAGGCCGAGCAACAGCAATCCACCCAGCAGCAAGGCGGCGATCAGCCCCCCGCCGAGCAGGGCGAAGGTCAGCAGCAGGTCCAGGCTCAGGCGCCACATGATCAGGCCCAGGGCGAACAGGGCGGCGCCGTACACCAACCAGCTGCTCGGTGGCAGCGGCAGCAGGTCGCGGCGCAGCACTCGCAGCGGCGGCACGCGACCCAGGGCTGCCAGTGGCGGCAACGCAAAGCCGGCCAGGGCTACCAATCCGGTGCCGATGCCGGCCAGCGCCGGGGTGAGGCCACCGGGCGGCACCTGGCTGGGCAACAGGCCCTCGAGCAGACGGAACAGCCCAAGCTGCGCCAGCCAGCCGAGCAGGGCGCCGGCCAGCGCGGCGACAACGCCGAGCATGGCCAGTTGCAGGCTGTAGAGGCCGAGGGCCTGGTGGCGGGACAACCCCAGGCAACGCAGCAGGGCGCTGGCGTCCAGGCGCCGCGCGGCGTAGCGGCTGGCCGACAGGGCCACGGCGACGCCGGCCAGCAGCACCGCAACCAGGCTCGCCATGTTCAGGTAGCGCTCGGCTTTGCCTAGGGCGCCGCCGATCTGCCGGTTGCCGTCGCGGGTATCGAGCAGGCGTTGGTTGGCGGCAAGGCTTTTTTCCGCCGTCTGCCGGTACTGCTGCAGGGCATCAATATCGCCGCGCCACAGGTCGCGGTAGCTGACCCGGCTACCGGGCTGGATCACCCCCGTGGCGTCGAGGTCGGCGAGGTTCATCAGCACCCGTGGCGTCAGGCTGTAGAAATTGTTGGCGCGGTCGGGCTCGTAGGTCAGTACGCGGCTCATGCGCAGCGTCTTCATGCCCACGTCGATGCTGTCGCCGATGGCCAGGCCCAGCGCCGCGAGCAGGCGCGGCTCGACCCAGGCCTCGCCCGGCGCGGGGCCGCCGCCAAGCGTTTCCTCGGCGTAGGGCGCTGCCGCGCTGCGCAGTTGGCCGCGCAGGGGATAGGCGGGGTCGGCGGCCTTGATGCTGGACAGCTGGATGCCGCTGTCGCCGCCGACCACGCTGGTGAATTCCACTACCCGCGCATGGCCCAGGCCCAGCGCCGTGCCTTCGGCGATCTGCTGCGCGCTGGGCGGGGCGCTGCCCTGCAGGACCAGGTCGGCGCCGAGGAACTCGCTGGCGCGCAGTTGCATGGCACCGTTGAGGCGGGCGCCGAAGTAGCCGATGGCGGTACTCGCCGCCACCGCCACCAGCAAGGCGAAGAACAGCACGCGCACTTCGCTGGCGCGGGCATCGCGCAGCAACTGGCGCAGGGCCAGGACACACAGTCGCGGGAACGATAGGCGAGTCATCAAGGCTCCAGGGGCGCGACCAGGCGACCGGCATCCAGGCGGATCAGGCGGCGGCAGCGCTTGGCCAGGCGTTCGTCGTGGGTCACCAGCACCAGGGTGGTGCCGCGCTCCTGGTTCAGTTCGAACAACAGGTCGCTGATGCGCTCGCCGGTGTGGCTGTCGAGGTTGCCGGTGGGCTCGTCGGCGAACAGCACGGCCGGTTGCGCGGCGAAGGCGCGGGCGATCGCCACCCGCTGCTGCTCGCCGCCGGAGAGCTGGCGCGGGGTGTGGCTCAGGCGTTTGCCCAGGCCGACCCGTTCGAGCAGACCGCGGGCGTGCTCGCGGGCATCGCGGCGACCGTCGAGCTCCAGCGGCAGCATGACGTTCTCCAGGGCATTGAGGCTGTCGAGCAACTGGAACGACTGGAACACGAAACCCACGTGCTCGGCGCGCACCCGGGCGCGCTGGTCCTCGTCGAGGGGGCCGAGATCGTGGCCGGCGAGGATCACCTTGCCGGCGCTGGGGCGGTCGAGCCCGGCGAGCAGGCCCAACAGCGTGGACTTGCCGGAGCCGGAGGCACCGACGATGGCCAGGCTGTCGCCCTGGGCGAGATCGAGGGAGAGGGCGTGGAGGATGGTCAGGTCGCCTTCCGCGCTGGGGACCACTTTGCTAAGGTTCTGCGCAACGAGAATGCTGGGGCCCATGGAGAATCCGATGCGAATGTGGTGGTTGAGTGCCGGCCTGGCCCTGTGTTGCCTGGCCCAGGGCGCGGCGGCGGGAACGCTGCTTGTCGTCGGCGATAGTATCAGCGCCGGTTTTGGCCTGGATACCCGCCAGGGGTGGGTCAGCCTGCTGCAACAGCAGCTGAAGAAGGAGGGTTTCGACGATCAGGTGGTCAATGCCTCGATCAGCGGCGACACCAGCGCAGGTGGCCAGGCGCGGCTGCCGGCGCTGCTTGCGGCGCACAAGCCGGACCTGGTGGTGCTGGAGCTTGGAGGCAACGACGGCCTGCGCGGGCAATCGCCGCAACAATTGCAACAGAATCTTGCCGCGATGATCGACCAGTCCCGCCAGGCCGGTGCCAAGGTGGTGCTGTTGGGCATGCGCCTGCCGCCGAACTACGGCGTGCGCTACACCACGGCGTTCGCCCAGGTCTATGAGCAGCTGGCCGCCGATAAAAAGGTACCGCTGGTGCCGTTCTTCCTCGATGGCGTGGGCGGGGTGCCGGAGTTGATGCAGGCCGATGGCATCCACCCGGCGGCGGCCGCCCAGCAGCGCCTGCTGGAAAATGCCTGGCCGACGATAAAACCCTTGCTGTGACGCTTTTATCGGGGGCCGCTTTCGGCTAATGTTGCGCCCCCCGTTTCGAGTGCCCCCGATGCCGCGCCCCGCCTGGTCCCTGTACGCCTACCAACTGATCGAGCCTGATGAGCAGCTCGACCTGTTTGCCTGCCAGGAAGTGCGCATCCACCTGGCCGCCCGCCAGCTCGAACTGGGCGTGCCGGTCGACCGTACCTTGTGCGGTGGCCTGCTGCCAGCGCAGCCGCGCTGGTCGGGGGTGGAGCGCACGATCTACCGCGACGAGCGCCTGTGCCCGCTGTGCCGGGCGATCCTCGATGCCCAGCGGCGCGGCATGCGCCCGGTATGGCCGGAACTCTGAGCGCCTTTCATCATCTGAAACGCATGCGCCTCCCGCTCGTTTCGGCGCGGGTGTACAATCGTTTTCTTGACTGATCTTTCGAAGGATTTCCCGGATGTTGCCGCGCTTTCCCGCCGTCACCCGTAGCCTGACCCTGGCCGCCATGCTGGCGACAGGCCCCGCTGTTGCGCTGGAACTGCCGTTGCCACCTCCCGGTGAAGACGTCGTCGGCCAGGTTCATACCATCAAGGCCAAGTACGAGGACACCTTCGCCGACATCGGCACCGCCAATGACCTCGGCTACCTCGAGATGATCGCCGCCAACCCGGGCGTCGACCCTTGGCTGCCAGGCGCCGGCACCGAGATCGTCCTGCCGACCCGCTACATCTTGCCGCCAGGCCCGCGTGAGGGCATTGTCATCAACCTGGCCGAGTACCGCCTGTACTACTACCCGAAAGGGCAGAACGTGGTGCACACCTTCCCGCTGGGCATCGGTCGCGAGGGCTGGGGTTCGCCGATCGCCAATACCAAGATCACCGCCAAGACGCCGAACCCGACCTGGACGCCGCCGGCCTCGATCCGCGCCGAGCATGCCGCCGATGGCGACATCTTGCCGGCCGTGGTACCGGCCGGGCCGGACAACCCCCTGGGCCCATTCAAGTTCACCCTGGGGGTACCGGGTTACCTGATCCATGGCTCGAACAAGAAGTTCGGCATCGGCATGCGTACCAGTCACGGCTGCTTCCGCATGCTCAACAACAACGTGCTGACCTTGTCGAAGATGGTCCCTGTGGGCACGCCGGTGCGCATCATCAACGAGCCCTACAAGTTTGGCATCAGCGCCGGCAAGGTCTACCTCGAGGCGCACACGCCGCTGGACGACCACGGCAACCCGTCGGTGGTCGACAAGCATACTGCGGTCATCAACGCCTTGCTCAAGCGTGAAGACCTGGCCAACAACTTGCGCATGAACTGGGACATGGTTCGCGATGTGGTGGCGGCCGAAGACGGCATGCCAGTCGAAATTGCCGTGCCGGTCAATGGCTCGAGTGCGCCGATGGTGTCGAGCATTCCGCCAGAACTGCAGTAAGCGATTGCCCGCTGGCAACTAGCGGTGCACTTTGGGGTCGCCCGGCGGCCCATCGCGGGACACGCCCGCTCCTGCAGGTACGGCGAACGCCATGCCTTTGGGTGCAGGGTTGTTCCGCGATGGGTCGCAAGGCGGCCCCAGTTGTTTGGTCGGCATCGCCTGCTTTTCTCCCAGGCAATAAAAAAGCCGACCCACAAGTGGGTCGGCTCCATAACAATCCGTGAGGATTATTACTTGCGGCTGGCTTTGTCCAGCATACGCAGAGCGCGCTCGTTGGCTTCGTCAGCGGTCTGCTGAGCCTTCTGAGCAGCTGCCAGAGCGTCGTCAGCTTTGCGGTAGGCTTCGTCTGCACGAGCCTGGGCGCGAGCTGCTGCGTCTTCGGTAGCAGTCAGGCGAGCTTCGGTTTCTTTGGATACGCTGCTGCAACCGGTAGCCAGAACTGCGGCCAGAGCCAGAGCAGAGAATTTCAGAACGTTGTTCATCGTGTTCCCCTTCAAGGACTTTCTATTAAATAGCCATCTCTCGGAAAAGAGAAACTGGCCGGCGTACATAGTACCCATTACTTGTAGTAAGTAAACTGACTGAGCGCAAGAACTGCAAAAAAAATGCTCTGGGCGGCCCCGGCGACGGGGTTTGTAAACAAAGTGTGAAAATCCTGAGCAGCGTTCGCAAGCGATTGTAGTACAGGAACTTTTTGTTGAACTAAGGGTGACTTTAACTGTCGACGAGCGTCATAGCCCAAGAACATCCGGTTGCTGTTGCCGGGCCTCGGGCGGGTGGCTGTCAGTATTTTCATTCTGCGCAGCTTGAGCATTCTCGCTGGCGCCGCCTACTATTTGAGGGTGCCTCGACGCAGAACGATCCCGGTCGGGCTGCTGTCCAAGGGGCAACAGGTGGCGTAGAGGTTCCTCCGCCGGATAAACCACATCGGTAAGGTAAGGGTCTGCCGACAAGACCTGCGAGGAGTAGTGATGAGCGAAACGCTGACCATCCACCATGACCAGGCCGGTCATCAGTTCGAGACCACCGTGGACGGTCACCGGGCCTATCTGACGTACATGGACCTGGGCAAGCAGACGCTGGACATCTATCGCACCTTCGTCCCCAATGCCCTGCGCGGTCGCGGGATCGCCGCGGCGCTCACCGAGCAGGCCTTGGCCTATGCCGAGCAGATGGGCTATACCGTGATTCCCTCTTGCTCTTACGTCGAGCGCTATATGGAGCGCCAGCAGCGCCACTCGAGCAAGGTCTGAACGGCCGTACACATGAAAAACGCCGGGCATTGCCCGGCGTTTTCGTTTGCGCAGGATTTCAGCCGCGCTGGCGCTTGGGCAGCACGTCCTTGAGCTTGGCGTGCATGCTGCGCAGGGTCTTCTCGGTGGCCGCCCAGTCGATGCAGGCATCGGTGACCGACACGCCGTATTGCAGCTCGTCGAGGTTCTTCGGAATAGCCTGGCAGCCCCAGTTCAGGTGACTCTCGACCATCAGGCCGATGATCGACTGGTTGCCTTCGAGGATCTGGTTGGCGACGTTCTCCATGACCAGGGGCTGCAGGGCCGGGTCCTTATTGGAGTTGGCGTGGCTGCAGTCGACCATGATGTTGGGCTTGATCTTGGCCTTGACCAGGTCCTGCTCGCACAGGGCAACGCTAACCGAGTCGTAGTTGGGCTTGCCGTTGCCGCCGCGCAGTACCACGTGGCCGTAGGCGTTGCCCTTGGTAGTGACGATGGACACGCCGCCTTCCTGGTTGATGCCCAGGAAACGGTGCGGCTTGGACACCGACTGCAGGGCGTTGATGGCCACGGTCAGGCCGCCATCGGTGCCGTTCTTGAAGCCGACCGCCGAGGACAGGCCCGAGGCCATCTCGCGGTGGGTCTGGGATTCGGTGGTGCGGGCGCCGATGGCCGACCAACTGATCAGGTCCTGCAGGTACTGCGGGGAGATCGGGTCAAGCGCTTCGGTGGCGGTGGGGAGGCCCTTCTCGGCCAGGTCCAGCAGCAGTTGGCGACCAATGTGCAGGCCGTCCTGGATCTTGAACGAGTCGTCCAGGTACGGGTCGTTGATCAGGCCTTTCCAGCCGACGGTGGTCCGCGGCTTCTCGAAGTACACGCGCATGACCAGGTACAGGGTGTCGGAGACTTCCTCGGCCAGCACCTTCAGGCGCTCGGCATACTCGTGGGCGGCCTTGATGTCGTGGATCGAGCAGGGGCCGACCACCACGAACAGGCGATGGTCCTTGCCGTCGAGGATGTTGCGCACCACTTCGCGGCCGGCAGTCACGGTCTGCAGGGCCTTGGCGCTGAGGGGGATTTCCTTCTTGAGCTGATCGGGGGTGATCAAGGTCTCGTTGGAGGCAACGTTAAGGTCATCGATCGGTAAATCAGCCATCGTGTTACTCGTCAGGTCACGGGTGCCGGCCGCCAGCGTTCCCCGTGCGGCCCAGCAGCAGAATATTCGCAGCGGGGAGGCCGAACCTTAGCGCGTTAGCAGGGGCGCGACAATGGGCTGGGGCCCGTCGATACGGGGTTTTTACCCATCTGACGGCATTTGCGGGCAAGCGCCGCGCCTATGGGGAGGATTTGGCCGCGATGGCTGGCACGCGGGTATAGTGGCTGACTCACAATAATGACTCTCGACCAGGAGCACGGCATGGCGTCCCTTGACCCTCGCATTGGCAATCCCCGCATCGGCATCATCGGCAGCGGCGCAATCGGTGGTTTCTACGGCCTGATGCTGGCCCGTGCCGGCTACGACGTGCACTTCCTGCTGCGCAGCGAATACCAGGCCGTGCGTGAGCAGGGGCTGCGCCTGGACAGCGCGGTGCATGGTCAGGTGCACATGTCGGTGCAGGCATACGCCCGTGCCGCCGACATGCCGCCCTGCGACTGGCTGCTGGTGGGGGCCAAGGCCACCAGCAACGCGGAGCTGGCGCCCTTGATCGTCCAGGCAGCGGCGCCCGAGGCCCGGGTGGTGTTGCTGCAGAACGGCCTTGGGGTCGAGGAGCAGTTGCGCCCGGCCTTGCGCCCGGACCTGCACCTGCTCGGCGGCCTGTGCTTCATCTGCGTCAATCGCGAGGGGCCCGGCGAAATCCGCCACCAGTCGCTGGGCGCGGTGAACCTGGGCTATCACAGTGGCCCGGCGCAGGACGGCGGGGCCGCCGTGGTGGAGGAGGGCGCCGGGCTGTTCCGGGCTGCGGGCATCGACTCCCAGGCCATGGCCGACCTCGACCAGGCGCGCTGGCAGAAACTGGTGTGGAACGTGCCCTACAACGGCCTTTCGGTGTTGCTGCAGGCCAGCACCACGCCCTTGATGGGCGATGCCGACAGCCGCGCGCTGATCCAGGCGCTGATGGCCGAAGTGGTGGCGGGCGCCAAGGCCTGTGGCCGCGAGCTACCGTCGGGTTATGCCGAGCACCTGTTTCGCATCACCGAGAAGATGCCGGACTACTGGCCGAGCATGTACCACGACCATGTGCAGCAGCGGCCGCTGGAGCTGCAAGCGATCTATGCCGAACCCCTGGCCCGCGCCCGCGCGGCCGGTTGCGCGCTGCCGCGCATGGAGGCGTTGTACCAGGCCCTGGCGTTCATCGACCGGCGTAGCCGGCAGGCCTGAAGCCCGCGGCGGCTGTGCGCCGGACGGCCAGGCGACCGGCTATGGCGCTGCTAAGCTCAAGCTTGCTCTGCCGTCGCGGCAGTCGAGGAGGTCGAATGATCCGTTCCATGCTGTTTGCCACTGACCTCGGTGTCTATGCGCCCTTTGTCATGCAGCACGCCCTGGCCCTGGCGCGGACCTTTAACGCAGAGCTGTATGTGATCCACGCCGTGGAGCCCATGGGGCAGTTCGCCGAATCGCTGCTGCAGAGCTACCTCGACGAGCAGACCCTCGATGCGCTGCACAGCGAGGGCGTCAACACGGTCATGGCCAATATCGAGCAGCGGGTGCTGGAGAACTTTCGCGACGAGATGACCGAACCGGCCGACCTGGCATTGATCCGCGCGGTGCGGGTGCGCCAGGGCGACCCGGCCCAGGTGATCCTCGAGCAGGCCCAGCGGTTGTCGGTTGACCTGTTGATCTTCGGTAGCCACAGCGCCGGCGCGGGGGTGGATGTGCCGATCGGCCGCACGGCGGTGCGGCTGCTGCAGCTGTCACCGGTGCCGGTGTACATGGTGCCATTGGCTCACCATCTTGGGCGTAGGAAATCGTGAGCCTCACGGTAGGACTTTTTACAGCGAACGTAACAAAATAGTTCTAGATTTATTTCTCAAGCCACTAATATAGTTATAACTCGTCGCTGCCGGCGCGCCGGTGACCTACCGCCTTTGAGGGAAATCTATGAAGCTTCAGCAACTGCGCTACATCTGGGAAGTGGCGCACCATGACCTCAACGTTTCCGCGACGGCGCAGAGTCTGTACACCTCCCAACCAGGTATCAGCAAGCAGATCCGCCTGCTCGAGGATGAGCTGGGCGTCGAGGTCTTCGCCCGCAGTGGCAAGCACCTGACCCGCGTCACCCCGGCCGGCGAGCGCATCATCAACACCGCCGGCGAGATCCTGCGCAAGGTCGAGAGCATCAAGCAGATCGCCCAGGAATTCTCCAACGAGAAGAAGGGCACCCTGTCGATCGCCACCACCCACACCCAGGCGCGCTACGCGCTGCCGCCGGTGATCAGCAACTTCATCAAGCAGTACCCGGAAGTCGCCCTGCACATGCACCAGGGCTCGCCGATGCAGATCGCCGAGATGGCGGCCGACGGCACCGTCGACTTCGCCATCGCCACCGAGGCGCTGGAGCTGTTCGGCGACTTGATCATGATGCCTTGCTACAAGTGGAACCGCTGCGTGGTGGTGCCCCAGGGCCATCCGCTGACCAAGCTGCCGAAGCTGACCCTGGAAGCGGTGGCCGAGTACCCGATCGTCACCTACGTGTTCGGCTTCACCGGTCGCTCCAAGCTTGACGAGGCGTTCAATCACCGTGGCCTGACGCCGAAGGTGGTGTTCACCGCCGCCGACGCCGACGTGATCAAGACCTATGTGCGTCTGGGTCTGGGCGTGGGCATCGTGGCCAAGATGGCGGTCGACCCGAAGCTCGACAGCGATCTGGTGTGCCTGGACGCCAGCGAGCTGTTCGAGGCCAGCATCACCAAGATCGGCTTCCGTCGTGGCACCTTCCTGCGCGGTTTCATGTGCGACTTCATCGAGAAGTTCGCGCCGCACCTGACCCGTGAGGTGATGGCCAAGGCGATCCAGTGCCATAACAAGCAGGAGCTCGAAGAGCTGTTCGAGGGTGTCGAGCTGCCGGTGCACTGATTTGAAATAGCGGGGCCGCTTTGCGGCCCATCGTGACACAAGGCCGCTCCTACAGGCCCCGGCTATTTCAAGCCTTGGTAATTAGGTTGCCGGCATGCAACCCGCACTCCTTCTGCGTCGACTCTTCCCACCACCAACGCCCTTCGCGCTCGTGCTGGTTCGGCAGCACCGGGCGGGTGCACGGCTCGCAACCGATGCTGATGAAGCCGCGCTCATGCAGGCTGTTGTAGGGCAGCTCGAGCATGCGGATGTAGCCCCAGACTTCCTCGCTGGTCATCTGCGCCAGCGGGTTGAACTTGTACAGGGTGCGCTCCGGGGTGGAGAAGGCGCTGTCGATCTCCAGGGCAGCCACCTGACTGCGGGTACCGGGGCTCTGGTCGCGGCGCTGGCCGGTGGCCCAGGCGCTGACGGTGGCCAGCTTGCGGCGCAGCGGCTCGATCTTGCGGATGCCGCAGCACTCGCCGTGGCCGTCCTTGTAGAAGCTGAACAGGCCTTTTTCCTTGACGAACGGGTCGAGCTTGTCGCGGTCCGGGCTGAGGATCTCGATGGGCAGGTTGTACTGCTCGCGTACCTGGTCGATGAACCGGTAGGTTTCCGGGTGCAGGCGGCCGGTGTCGAGGCTGAACACCTTGACCTGCTTGTTCAGTTTCCAGGCCATGTCCACCAGCACCACATCCTCGGCGCCGCTGAAGGAGATCCACAGGTCGTCGCCAAAATGCTCGAAGGCGAGCTTGAGGATCTCCTGCGGGGACTTGCTGGCATAGGTCGCGGCCAGGGCGGCGACGTCGAAGGGTTGGCTCATCAGGCGGTTTCCATCGGTTGAGTGGCGCTGTGCGCTCGTAGTGGTCAGATGGTAACAAAAAATGGCGGGGCAGACGCCTGGCGATCGCGGGGCAAGCCCGCT
Organism: Pseudomonas sp. P65(2024); assembly: GCF_057480955.1. Taxonomy (NCBI): domain Bacteria; kingdom Pseudomonadati; phylum Pseudomonadota; class Gammaproteobacteria; order Pseudomonadales; family Pseudomonadaceae; genus Pseudomonas; species Pseudomonas sp. P65(2024). The sequence continues at coordinate 196,093 of NZ_JBLIYX010000001.1, read as the reverse complement.
CCCACCGAGTCTTACAAGGCCTGCAACGTTTCCATCAGCACCCGCACCTTGGCGATCGACTCCTCGTACTCGGCCTGCCAGTGCGAGTCGGCCACCACCGCGCCGCCACCCCAGCAACTGACCTGGCCATCCTTGACCAGCAGGCTGCGGATGGCGATGGAGCTGTCCATCTCGCCGCGCACGTCGACATACAGCAGCGAGCCGCAGTACAGCGCCCGGCGCGCCGGCTCCAGCTCGTCGATGATCTGCATGGCGCGGATCTTCGGCGCACCGGTGATCGAACCGCCGGGGAAGCTGCCGGCGATCAGGTCCAGGGCGTCCTTGCCGGCGGCCAGGCGGCCGACCACGCTGCTGACCAAGTGATGAACGTTGGGGTAGCTCTCCAGGCTGAACAGCTCCGGCACCTTCACCGAGCCGGTCTGGCAGGTGCGGCCGATGTCGTTGCGCAGCAGGTCGACGATCATCAGGTTTTCCGAGCGGTCCTTGGGGCTGGCCAGCAGCTCGGCGGCGTTGCGTGCGTCCTCCACCGGATCGGCGGCACGCGGGCGGGTGCCCTTGATCGGGCGCGTCTCGACCTCGCCCTGGCTGACACGGATGAAGCGCTCGGGGGAGAAGCTCAGTAGCGCAGTGCCTTCATCCAACTGCTGGTAGCCGGAGAACGGCGTCGGGCAGGCAGCGCGCAGGGCCAGGTAGGCGCGCCACGGGTCGCCCTGGCAGGGGGCGCGAAAGCGCTGGGTAAGGTTGATCTGGTAGCAGTCGCCGGCCTGGATGTAGCGCTGCACCTGGTCGAACGCCGCCCGGTAATGCTCGGGGCGAAGATCGCCGGTCATGGGCGCGAGCAGGCGGAAGTCGCCGGTGTCGCCCGGGGCGCTGGCGTCGAACAGCGCGATGAGCCGTTGCCGCTCGGTCTGGGGCAGGCTCGGGTGAAAGACCAGTTGGCTGCTGCTTAGCCGATGGTCGGACACCAGTGCCCAGGCATACAGCCCCAGCCGGGCATCGGGCAGGCCGAGATCGTCGACCGCGTGTGTCGGCAACTGCTCCAGGCGCCGGCCGAAGTCGTAGCTCAGGTAGCCGATCAGGCCACCGGCGAACGGTAGTTCGATGCCCTCGGGCAGTTGTGCCGTCCCCAGCTCGGCCAAGGCCTGGCGTAGGCGCTGCAGGTAGTCGCGACCGTCCTCCTCGGGATTTGCCTGCAACTGCTGCAAAGGCCAGGCGCTGAGCAGGTCGTAGCGACCGCGTTCGGCACCTGGGCGGGCGCTGTCTAGCAGGATCGCACCGGGCGCGCGGCGCAGGCGTTCGAAGTAGAAGGCGGGGTCGGGCTGGTAAGGCAGGGGGTGGAGCGTACAGGTCGGCATCAGGATGGACGGCGATGAACAAGCGAGGTGGGCGATTGTAGACCCGTGCGGGAAATGCGCCTAGCACTGGCAACGACATTCATCGTCCGGTTCTGCGCAGTTCCCCTGTAGGAGCGGCCTTGTGTCGCGAAAGGGCCGCAAAGCGGCCCCGGCAATCTCTGCATAAACGCTGAAATTCTGGGGCTGCTTTGCAGCCCTTTCGCGACACAAGGCCGCTCCTGCAGGGATTGCGCAGGGCCTGGGCTATAGCGGATTGACGTGGCCGAACAATCCCTGCGAGACCTTCACGCGCTGCTCGGCATCCTCGCTGCGACCTTCCTTGGCCAGCATCTCCAGGTGCGCCTCGATGGCGTGGGTGCGCTGGGTCAGGCCGCAGTCGTTGGCGATCTGGATGTTCAGGCCGGGGCGGGCGTTGAGCTCGAGGATCAGCGGGCCCTTGTCCTGGTCCAGAACCATGTCCACGCCGATGTAGCCCAGGCCGCACAGCTCGTAGCAGCTGGCGGCAAGCTTCATGAAGCCGTCCCAGTTCGGCAACTGCACACCGTCCACCGCGTTGGTGGTGTCCGGGTGCTTGCTGATGATCTTGTTCAGCCAGGTGCCGCGCAGGGTGAGGCCGGTGGCCAGGTCAACGCCCACGCCGATGGCGCCCTGGTGCAGGTTGGCCTTGCCGCCAGACTGGCGGGTCGGCAGGCGCAGCATGGCCATCACCGGGTAGCCCATCAGCACGATGATGCGGATGTCCGGCACGCCTTCGTAGCTGATGCTCTTGAAGATCTGGTCCGGGGTGACCCGGTACTCGATCAGCGCGCGGTCGCGGTGCCCGCCCAGCGAGTACAGGCCGGTAAGGATGCTGGAGATCTGGTGCTCGATCTCCTCGTGGCTGATGATCTTGCCGGAGACCGTGCGGTAGCGGTCCTCGAAGCGGTCGGCGATCACCAGGATGCCGTCACCGCCGGCGCCCTGGGCCGGCTTGATGACGAAGTCGCTGCGCCCGCCGATGATCTCGTCGAGTTTCTCGATCTGCTTCTCGGTCTCGATGATGCCGTACATCTCCGGCACATGGATGCCGGCTGCCAGGGCACGCTCCTTGGTGATGATCTTGTCGTCGACGATCGGGTACAGGTGGCGCTTGTTGTACTTCAGCACGTAGTCCGCGTTGCGCCGGTTGATACCCATGATGCCCCGGGCCTCCAGGGCTTTCCACGTCTTGATCAGGCCGAACATCAGGCGTCAGCCTTCTTCAGGAATGCCTTGAAGCGCACGAGCTCGGTCAGGCGGTAGCCGCGATAGCGACCCATCGCCAGCATGAAGCCCACCAGGATCAGCAGTACCGCCGGGAAGGTGAAGACGAAGTACACCGCTTCCGGCACGGTCATCAGCAGGTGCGCGATGGAGGCGGCGAACAGGGTGCCAACGGCCACTTTCATGGCATGGCCACCGCCACGCTCTTCCCAGGTGATCGACAGGCGTTCGATGGTCATGGTCAGGATCACCATCGGGAACAGTGCCACCGACAGGCCGCGCTCCAGGCCCAGCTTGTGGCTGAACAGGCTGATGGCGGCGATCAGCACCACGACGAAGGTCAGCACCACCGACAGGCGCGGCAGCATCTGCAGCTTGAGGTGCTCAAGGTACGAGCGCAGCGATAGGCCCAGGGCGGTGATCACCGTGAACAGGATGATGCCGAAGCCCAGCTGGGTCTCGCGGAAGGCCAGGGCGATCAGCACCGGGGTGAAGGTACCCAGGGTCTGGATGCCGATGAGGTTGCGCAGCACCAGGATCACCAGCACGCCGATCGGGATCATCACCATGATCATGAAGGTCTGCTGGGTCTGCAGCGGCAGGCCGTACAGCGAGTATTCGAGGAAGTCGGCGTCGGTGTTCTCATCGGTCAGCTTGGCCAGGCGGATGGCGTTCATCTCGCTGTTGTTCATGCTGAAGGTGACGGTGGCCTTCTTGCCGCCATCGACGGTGATCAGGTTGTCGTCACCGGTCCACCACAGCAGGCGGTCGCTGGGCAGGCCCTGCTCGCCGGTCTCCGGGTTGAAGTACAGCCAGTCGTTGCCGTTGAAGCTGCGCAGCCACAGTTCGGGGCTCTGCGGGGTGTCGGCCACCAGGCGGATGGTGTGAACCTTCTCCAGCGGCACGTGGGCGATGGACAGCAGCAGGTCGATGACCTGGGCCTTCTTCAGCGGTGAGTTGTCGCCGGCCAGCAGCAGCTTGGCGTTGTCGTCGTTGACATTGTTGACGCGCTTGATGGTCTCGCTGACGAAGGTCTCGACGTCGGCCGAGTGCTGGCGGATCGGTGCCATCAGCGCTTCGGCGGCGATCTTCTCCGGGCCCTCGACGGCCAGGCTGTCGCGGAAGGTCGGGCCCTTGATCTTGGTCTTTTCGTTGCTGTAGCGCTTGGTCAGCACCAGGCGGTAGTAGAGGGTCTGGTTGCCGCTGGCGCGACGGGCCGACCAGGTCACCTTGCGGTTGCCGTCGGCGCGGTTGACGCTGACCCCGTAGTTGTTGGAGATGAAGCTCTCGTTGAGGCTCACGTAGTCACGGTTCAGCGGGGGCACGAACATCTGCACCTTGACCGGGTCCTTGGCGCTGGCGACGAACTCGACCTTGGCGTCGATGTTCCACAGGTCGTCGGTCTCGTCCTCGGTCACCGGGATGCCGAGGGCGAAGATCTGGTAGGCCGTGATCGCGATGCCCAGCAGCACCAGGACGGTGATCAGGACTTTCAGGTGAAGGGTAAGAGAGCGCATCGGAATTACTCTGCTTTGGGAGCTTCGGTGGCGCAGGCAGGTTTGCCGGCCGCGTATTTAAGGCTTGGGTCGACCAGCGCACCGAAGTGCTTGAGGGCCTCGGAACCGATCAGCAGCGGGAACTGGAAGGCGCTGCGGTCGGTGAGGTTGACCTCGATGGTGCGTTGCGTCTGGCCCATGCAGATCTCGAGTTCGATGACCGGGCGGGCAGTGTAGGCCTTGCCCGAGTCGGCATCATAGTCCCCGGCGCGGCGCTTGATCTTGCTGACGCGGGCCAGGGGGCGTTCGATGGGGTGCTTGTGCGCGGCGTCGATGGCCAGGTAGAAGCGCACCCAGCTCTCGCCGTTGCGCTTGAAACGCTTGATGTCGCGGGCGCTGAGCGAGGCGGTCTTGGCGCCGGTGTCGAGCTTGGCCGCCACTTCCAGGTCAAGGTCGCCCAGGCGGGCATATTCGTTCAGGCCGTACACGGTTTTCTCGGCCGCGGGCGCGAGCGCCGGCAGCAGGGTCAGGCAGAGCAGCAATAAAGCGGGTTTGAGTCTCATAATCCTGGCGCGGTGCTGTGCAGGTTTCAGGGCAAGGCGACTGGCCAAGCGTCCTCATTGATCTGTCAACAACATGAAATGATGACAGACACACTATCCATGCTCCCGAAGGAGCGCGGCATTCTATCACGCCGATGTCTTGACGCCAGCGCGCCCGCGATCAGACCCCATGAAGGCGGGGTAAGTTCGTTATTAGACGATTGTCGACAATATTCTTTTTGTCTTTGACTCCATTCCTCTATTTGGCTAGTTTTGGCGTCACTGATTTTGAAGGTGTCGACAATCATGCTGGACACAGCCCCGGTCACCACGCTGCCTCAGGACGAGACCGAGACCCTCTCGGAGCACGTCTTCCGGCGCATCCAGGCCGCCATCGTCAAGGGCGAGATCGCCCCCGGCAGCAAGATCTCCGAGCCGGAGCTGGCGCGCACCTACGGCATCAGCCGCGGCCCGCTGCGCGAGGCGATCCACCGCCTGGAGGGCCAGCGCCTGCTGGTGCGCGTGCCCCATGTCGGCGCCCGGGTGGTGTCGCTCAGCCATGCCGAGTTGATCGAGCTGTACGAAATCCGCGAATCCCTCGAAGGCATGGCCTGCCGCCTGGCCGCCGAACGCATGAGCCAGGCGGCCATCGACGAGCTGCGCCATGTGCTCGACACCCACGAGCGTGACGCCGCGTTCCAGGCCGGCCAGGGCTACTACCAGCAGGAAGGCGACTACGACTTCCACTACCGGATCATCCAGGGCAGCGGCAACCAGACCCTGTACAAGATGCTCTGCGGCGAGCTGTACCAACTGGTGCGCATGTACCGCATCCAGTTCTCCAGCACGCCCAACCGCCCGCGCCAGGCCTTCGCCGAGCACCACCGCATCCTCGATGCGATCGAAGCCCGCGACGGCGAACTGGCAGAACTCCTGATGCGCCGCCACATCGGCGCGTCCAAACGCAATATCGAGCGCCACTACCAAGGTGCCGACAACAATAGCCCACGAGGTGAGTCATGACAGTGAAGAGCACGCCCGGCCAGCGTTTCCGTGACGCGGTCGCCGCCGAACATCCGCTGCAGGTGGTCGGGACCATCAACGCCAACCACGCCCTGCTGGCCAAGCGTGCCGGCTTCAAGGCCATCTACCTGTCCGGCGGCGGTGTCGCCGCCGGCTCCCTGGGCCTGCCGGACCTGGGCATCAGCGGCCTGGACGACGTGCTCACCGACGTACGGCGCATCACCGATGTATGCGACCTGCCGCTGCTGGTGGATGTCGACACCGGCTTCGGCGCCTCGGCCTTCAACGTCGCCCGCACCGTCAAGTCGATGAGCAAGTTCGGCGCCGCGGCCATTCATATCGAGGACCAGGTCGGCGCCAAGCGCTGTGGCCACCGCCCGAACAAGGAGATCGTCTCGCAGCAGGAGATGGTCGACCGCATCAAGGCCGCCGTGGATGCCCGCAGCGACGACAGTTTCGTGATCATGGCGCGCACCGACGCGCTGGCGGTGGAAGGCCTGAACGCCGCCCTGGACCGCGCTGCCGCCTGCATCGAGGCCGGCGCCGACATGATCTTCCCGGAAGCCATTACCGAGCTGTCGATGTACAAGACCTTCGCCGACCGGGTGAAGGCGCCGATCCTGGCCAACATCACCGAGTTCGGCGCCACGCCGCTGTACACCACCGAGGAGCTGGCCTCGGTCGACGTGTCTCTGGTGCTCTACCCGCTGTCGGCTTTCCGCGCCATGAACAAGGCGGCCGAGAACGTCTACACCGCGCTGCGTCGTGACGGCACGCAGAAGAACGTGATCGACACCATGCAGACCCGCATGGAGCTCTACGATGCCATCGGCTACCACGCCTTCGAGCAGAGCCTCGATGCGCTGTTCGCGCAGAAGAAGGGATGATTCAAGCGCACGTCGCCCTGTAGGAGCCGGCTTGCCGGCGAACAGGCCCGATACCCGATTAGCCAGAAAAGACTTCGATAACAAATTCAAGAAAGGAGAAACACCATGGCCGAAGCAAAAGTACTCAGTGGCGCTGGCCTGCGTGGCCAGGTGGCCGGCCAGACCGCGCTGTCGACCGTCGGCCAGGCCGGGGCCGGCCTGACCTACCGCGGCTATGATGTGCGCGACCTGGCCGCCGGCGCCGAGTTCGAGGAAGTCGCTTACCTGCTGCTGTACGGCGAGCTGCCGAGCAAGGCGGAGCTTGCCGACTACAAGCGCAAGCTCAAGGGCCTGCGCGACCTGCCGCAAGCGCTGAAGGAAGTGCTCGAGCGCATCCCGCGCGATGCCCACCCGATGGACGTGATGCGCACCGGCTGCTCGGTGCTCGGCACCCTGGAGCCGGAACTGACCTTCGACGCCCAGCGTGAGAAGACCGATCGCCTGCTGGCGCTGTTCCCGGCGGTGATGTGCTACTGGTACCGCTTCACCCACCACGGCGTGCGCATCGACTGCACCAGCGACGAGGACACCCTCGGCGGCCACTTCCTGCACCTGCTGCATGGCAAGAAGCCGAGCGCGCTGCACGTCAAGGTGATGAACGTCTCGCTGATCCTCTACGCCGAGCACGAGTTCAACGCCTCGACCTTCACCGCCCGGGTCTGCGCCTCGACCCTGTCCGACCTGTACTCCTGCGTGACCGCGGCCATCGGCTCGTTGCGCGGCCCGCTGCACGGCGGCGCCAACGAAGCGGCGATGGAGCTGATCGAACGCTTCCAGACTCCGCAGGAAGCCACTGCCGAGCTGCTGCGCATGCTCGAGCGCAAGGACAAGATCATGGGCTTCGGCCACGCCATCTATAAAGAGTCCGATCCGCGCAACGAGGTGATCAAGGGCTGGGCCAAGCAACTCGCCGATGAAGTCGGCGACAAGGTCCTGTACCCGGTTTCCGAGGCCATCGACAAGACCATGTGGGAGCAGAAGCGCCTGTTCCCCAACGCCGACTTCTACCATGCCTCGGCGTACCACTTCATGGGCATCCCGACCAAGCTGTTCACCCCGATCTTCGTCTGCTCGCGCCTGACTGGTTGGGCCGCGCACGTGTTCGAACAGCGCGCCAACAACCGCATCATCCGCCCGAGCGCCGAGTACGTCGGCGTCGAGCAACGCCAGTTCGTGCCGATCGAGCAGCGTTGACTGATAGAGCGCTGGGGCTGCTGTGCAGCCCTATCGCGACACAAGGCCGCTCCCACAGGTGCGGCGCAGTCCCTGTAGGAGCGGCCTTGTGTCGCGAAAGGGGCGCGCAGCGCCCCCCAAGGCCAGACCTGCCTACTGAACACCGTGACCGAGCCCGATAACGATATGAACACCGCATTCCGCAAGAACCTGCCAGGCACCGCCCTGGACTACTTCGACGCCCGTGCCGCGGTCGAGGCGATCAAGCCCGGCGCCTACGACGGCCTGCCGTACACCTCCCGCGTGCTGGCCGAGAACCTGGTGCGCCGCTGTGATCCGGCCACGCTCAACGCCTCGCTGGAACAGCTGATCGAGCGCAAGCGCGACCTCGACTTCCCCTGGTTCCCCGCCCGCGTGGTCTGCCACGACATCCTCGGCCAGACCGCCCTGGTCGACCTGGCCGGCCTGCGCGATGCCATTGCAGATAAAGGCGGCGACCCGGCCCAGGTCAACCCGGTGGTGCCGGTGCAGCTGATCGTCGACCACTCGCTGGCCGTGGAGTGCGGCGGCTTCGACCCGCAGGCGTTCGAGAAGAACCGTGCCATCGAGGATCGCCGCAACGAAGACCGTTTCCACTTCATCAACTGGACCAAGCAGGCTTTCAAGAACGTCGACGTGATCCAGCCGGGCAACGGCATCATGCACCAGATCAACCTGGAGAAGATGTCGCCGGTGGTCCACAACGATCGCGGCGTGGCCTACCCGGACACCTGTGTCGGCACCGACAGCCACACCCCGCACGTGGATGCCCTGGGTGTGATCGCCATTGGCGTCGGCGGCCTGGAGGCCGAGAACGTGATGCTCGGCCGCGCCTCGTGGATGCGCCTGCCGGAGATCGTCGGCGTCGAGCTGACCGGTCGCCTGGCGCCGAACATCACCGCCACCGACCTGGTGCTGGCGCTCACCGAGTTCCTGCGCAAGCAGAAGGTGGTCGGCGCCTACCTGGAGTTCCACGGCGCCGGCGCCAGCGCGCTGACCCTGGGCGACCGCGCCACCATCTCCAACATGGCCCCGGAATACGGCGCCACCGCGGCGATGTTCGCCATCGACCAGCAGACCATCGACTACCTCAAGCTCACCGGCCGCGATGACCAGCAAGTGCAGCTGGTGGAAACCTATGCCAAGGCCACCGGCCTGTGGGCCGACAGCCTGGCCAAGGCCGAGTACGAGCGCGCCCTGAGCTTCGACCTGTCGAGCGTGGTGCGCAACATGGCCGGCCCGTCCAACCCGCACGCCCGCGTGGCCACCAGCGACCTGGCGGCCAAGGGCATCGCCGGCCAATGGGAAGAAGTGCCTGGGCAGATGCCCGATGGCGCGGTGATCATCGCCGCCATCACCAGTTGCACCAATACCAGCAACCCGCGCAACGTGATCGCCGCCGGCCTGCTGGCGCGCAACGCCAACAAGCTCGGCCTGGTCCGCAAACCATGGGTCAAGTCGTCGCTGGCGCCGGGCTCCAAGGCCGTGCAGTTGTACCTCAAGGAAGCAGGGCTGGAGCAGGAATTGGAGCAGCTGGGCTTCGGCATCGTCGCCTTCGCCTGCACCACCTGTAACGGCATGTCCGGCGCGCTGGACCCGGTGATCCAGCAGGAAATCATCGACCGCGACCTGTACGCCACCGCCGTGCTATCGGGCAACCGTAACTTCGACGGGCGCATCCACCCGTACGCCAAGCAGGCGTTCCTGGCTTCGCCGCCGCTGGTGGTGGCCTACGCCATCGCCGGCACCATCCGCTTCGATATCGAGAAGGATGTGCTGGGCGTGGTCGACGGCAAGGAGATTCGCCTGAAGGACATCTGGCCGAGCGATGAAGAGATCGACGCCGTGGTGCGCGCCTCGGTCAAGCCTGAGCAGTTCCGCCAGGTGTACATCCCGATGTTCACCATCGAGGAAGACAAGGGGCCGAAAGTCGCGCCGCTGTATGAATGGCGCCCGATGAGCACCTACATCCGCCGTCCGCCGTATTGGGAAGGCGCCCTGGCCGGTGAGCGTACCCTGCGTGGCATGCGCCCGCTGGCGGTGCTGCCGGACAACATCACCACCGACCACCTGTCACCGTCCAATGCCATCATGCTCGACAGCGCCGCCGGCGAGTACCTGGCGAAGATGGGCCTGCCGGAGGAGGACTTCAACTCCTACGCCACCCACCGCGGTGACCACCTGACCGCCCAGCGCGCCACCTTCGCCAACCCCAAGCTGTTCAACGAGATGGTGCGCAAGGACGACGGCAGCGTGAAGCAGGGTTCGCTGGCGCGCCTCGAGCCGGAAGGCAAGGTGACCCGCATGTGGGAGGCCATCGAGACCTACATGGAGCGCAAGCAGCCGCTGATTATCATCGCCGGTGCCGACTACGGCCAGGGCTCGTCCCGTGACTGGGCGGCCAAGGGCGTGCGTCTGGCAGGTGTCGAGGCCATCGTCGCCGAAGGCTTCGAGCGTATCCACCGCACCAACCTGGTGGGCATGGGCGTGCTGCCGCTGGAGTTCAAGCCGGGCACCGACCGCAAGACCCTGGGCCTGGACGGCAGCGAGACCTACGATGTGCTCGGCGAGCGCACGCCACGGGCGACGCTGACCCTGGTGGTGACGCGGCGCAATGGCGAGCGTGTCGAGGTGCCGGTGACCTGTCGCCTGGATACCGCCGAAGAGGTATCGATCTACGAGGCGGGTGGGGTGTTGCAGCGCTTTGCCCAGGACTTCCTGGAGGGGGCGGCCTGAGCATGAAACGGGGGTCGCTTTGCGGCCCTTTCGCGACACATGGCCGCTCCCACAACGAGCGGCGCAGTACCTGTGGGAGCGGCCATGTGTCGCGAAAGGGCAGCAGGGCAGCCCCAGGGTACTTCACCGGACTATCAGGATGCCCAAGACAATGGCTCACGTACCCCAGATCAAAATTCCCGCCACCTATATTCGCGGCGGCACCAGCAAAGGCGTGTTCTTCCGCCTCCAGGACCTGCCCGAGCAGACGCAGATTCCTGGTCCTGCCCGCGACGCCCTGCTGCTGCGGGTGATCGGCAGCCCCGACCCGTACGGCAAGCAGATCGACGGCATGGGCGGCGCCACCTCCAGCACCAGCAAGACGGTGATCCTGTCCAAGAGCATCAAGCCCGACCACGACGTCGACTACCTGTTCGGCCAGGTGTCGATCGACAAGGCCTTCGTCGACTGGAGCGGCAACTGCGGCAACCTGTCCGCCGCGGTCGGCTCGTTCGCCATCAGCAGCGGGCTGGTCGATGCCAGTCGGATTCCGCGCAATGGTATCGCCACCGTGCGGATCTGGCAGGCCAATATCGGCAAGACCATCATCGCCCATGTGCCGATCACCGAAGGCGAGGTGCAGGAAACCGGCGATTTCGAGCTCGATGGCGTGACCTTCCCGGCCGCCGAGGTGCAGCTGGAATTCCTCGATCCGGCCGCCGACGAGGGCGGTGACGGCGGGGCGATGTTCCCTACCGGCAACCTGGTCGACGACCTCGAGGTGCCGGGTGTCGGCACCTTCAAGGCGACCCTGATCAACGCCGGCATACCGACCATCTTCGTCAATGCCGCCGATATCGGCTATACCGGAACCGAGCTGCAGGACGCGATCAACGGCGATGCCGCGGCATTGCAGCGTTTCGAGATCATCCGTGCCCATGGCGCGGTGCGCATGGGGCTGATCGAGCACATCGACCAGGCCGCCGGGCGCCAGCACACGCCGAAGGTCGCGTTCGTCGCGGCGCCGACCGGCTATACCTCCTCCAGTGGCAAGGTTGTCGCAGCCGAGGACGTCGACCTGCTGGTGCGTGCGTTGTCGATGGGCAAGCTGCACCACGCGATGATGGGCACCGCGGCGGTCGCCATCGGCACCGCCGCAGCGATCCCGGGGACGCTGGTCAACCTTGCCGCCGGTGGCGGTGAACGCAGTGCCGTGCGTTTCGGTCATCCGTCCGGGACGTTGCGGGTCGGGGCCGAGGCGCGTCAGGTGGATGGGCAGTGGACCGTGACCAAGGCAATCATGAGCCGAAGCGCTCGGGTGCTGATGGAGGGCTGGGTGCGCGTGCCCGGTGATAGTTTCTAAGGCATCTAGCGTTCGGCTTTCGTTGGTTGGGGCCGCAAAGCGGCCCCGGCAATCCAGAAGGGAGCTGTATATGAGCGCAAACGTAGACCTCAACACCCGCCCCGACTACGACCAGGTCCTGCAGACCCTCGCCGACTACGTGCTTGGCTACCGCGTCGATTGCGCCGAAGCCCTGAACACCGCCCGCTATTGCCTGATGGACACCCTGGGCTGCGGCCTGCTGGCCCTGCGCTTTCCTGAATGCACCAAGCACCTAGGCCCGCTGGTCGAGGGCACCCTTGTCCCCCATGGCGCCCGCGTGCCTGGTACCAGCTATCGCCTCGATCCGGTCAAGGCCGCCTGGGACATTGGCTGCATCGTCCGCTGGCTGGACTACAACGACACCTGGCTGGCGGCGGAGTGGGGGCACCCCTCGGACAACCTCGGCGGCATCCTGGCGGTCACCGACCACCTCTCGCAAAAGCGTGTGGCCAATGGCGAGGCGCCCCTGGTCATGCGCGAGGTACTCGATGCCATGGTCATGGCCCACGAGATCCAGGGCGTGCTGGCGCTGGAGAATTCGTTCAACCGGGTCGGCCTGGATCATGTGCTGCTGGTCAAGGTCGCCTCCGCGGCGGTCTGCGCCAGGCTCATGGGCGCCAATCGCGAGCAGTTGCTGTCGGCGCTGTCCCACGCCTTCGTCGATGGCCAGGCCCTGCGCACCTACCGTCACGCGCCCAACGCCGGGTCGCGCAAGTCGTGGGCGGCGGGGGATGCCTCCAGTCGCGGCGTGCGCCTGGCCGATATTGCCCTGCGTGGCGAGATGGGCGTGCCCGGTGCGCTGACCGCCAAACAGTGGGGCTTCTACGATGTGTCGTTCAGCCACACCAACAAGGACTTGGCGCTCAAGCCCGAGCCGCTGCGTGAACTGCGCCTGCCGCAGCCGTTGGGCAGCTACGTGATGGAAAACGTGCTGTTCAAGATCAGTTTCCCCGCCGAGTTCCACGCCCAGACCGCCTGCGAGGCTGCAGTGACCCTGCACCCGCAGGTGCGCAACCGCCTGCACGAGATCGACCGGATCGTCATCACCACCCATGAGTCGGCGATCCGCATCATTTCCAAGGAGGGGCCGCTGGCCAACGCCGCCGACCGCGACCACTGCCTGCAGTACATGACCGCCGTGCCGCTGATCTTCGGTGACCTGGTGGCGGAGCACTACGAGGATGCCTTCCACGCCGCGCACCCGAGCATCGACCGCATGCGCGAGAAGATGGTGATCGTCGAGGAGCCGCGCTTCACTCGCGAGTACCTGGAGCCCGACAAGCGCTCCATCGCCAATGGCGTGCAAGTGTTCTTCAGGGATGGCTCGCACACGCCGCAGGTGGTGGTGGAGTACCCGATCGGGCATCGGCGGCGGCGGGAGGAGGGGATGCCGTTGCTCGAGGCCAAGTTCCGCGAGAACCTGGCGACGCGGTTCGCGCGGCAGCGCTGTGAGGCGATCCTGGACGTGTGCAAGGATCAGCAGGCGCTGGAGGTGATGCCGGTGCACAGGTTCGTTGATCTGTTCGTGATCTGACGACAATCGCGGGGCAAGCCCGCTCCCGCGTGGGGAAATTCATGTTGACGTGGGAGCGGGCTTGCCCCGCGACAGGATCGTAAATCCAACAAAAAAGCCCCGGTATCGCTACCGGGGCTTTCTTCTACAACGTCCTGCTCAGCTTACGCCTGAACCACCGGGATCTTGGCGTTGGCCGCCGCTTCGCGGAACTCGGCGATCTGGTCGAAGCTCAGGTAGCGGTAGACGTCGGCAGCCATGCTGTCGATGTCTTTCGCGTACTGCATGTACTCCTCGACGGTCGGCAGCTTGCCGATGATCGAAGCGACAGCAGCCAGCTCGGCCGAGGCCAGGTACACGTTGGTGGCGTCGCCCAGACGGTTCGGGAAGTTACGGGTCGAGGTGGAGACCACGGTCGAACCGGTCTGCACACGTGCCTGGTTACCCATGCAAAGCGAGCAGCCTGGCATTTCCATGCGCGCGCCAGCCTTGCCGTAGATGCCGTAGTAGCCTTCTTCGGTCAGCTGGTGGGCGTCCATCTTGGTTGGCGGAGCCAGCCACAGACGGGTCGGAATACCGCCCTTGACCTTGTCCAGCAGCTTGCCGGCAGCGCGGAAGTGACCGATGTTGGTCATGCACGAGCCGATGAACACTTCGTCGATCTTCTCGCCTTGTACCGAGGACAGCAGGCGGGCATCGTCCGGGTCGTTCGGCGCGCAGAGCACAGGCTCCTTGACGTCGGCCAGGTCGATCTCGATGATTTCGGCGTACTCGGCGTCGGCGTCGGCCGACAGCAGCTCAGGCTTGGCCAGCCAGGCTTCCATGGCCTGGGCGCGGCGCTCCAGGGTGCGGGCATCGCCGTAGCCTTCGCCGATCATCCAGCGCAGCAGGGTGATGTTGGACTGCAGGTACTCGGCGATGGCCTTCTCTGGCAGCTTGATGGTGCAACCGGCGGCGGAACGTTCGGCCGAGGCGTCGGACAGCTCGAAGGCTTGCTCGACGGTCAGCTCGTTCAGGCCTTCGATCTCGAGGATGCGGCCGGAGAAGATGTTCTTCTTGCCTTTCTTCTCGACGGTCAGCAGGCCCTTCTGGATGGCGTAGTAAGGGATCGCGTGGACCAGGTCACGCAGGGTGATGCCTGGCTGCAGTTTGCCCTTGAAGCGCACCAGCACGGATTCTGGCATGTCCAGCGGCATGACGCCGGTGGCGGCGGCGAAGGCCACCAGGCCGGAACCGGCCGGGAACGAGATGCCGATCGGGAAGCGGGTGTGCGAGTCGCCACCGGTACCCACGGTGTCAGGCATCAGCATGCGGTTCAGCCAGCTGTGGATGATGCCGTCGCCCGGGCGCAGCGACACGCCGCCACGGGTGCGGATGAAGTCTGGCAGGGTGTGGTGGGTGGTGACGTCGATCGGCTTCGGATAGGCCGCGGTGTGGCAGAACGACTGCATCACCAGGTCGGCGGAGAAGCCCAGGCACGCCAGGTCTTTCAGCTCGTCGCGGGTCATCGGGCCCGTGGTGTCCTGGGAACCGACGGTGGTCATCTTCGGCTCGCAGTAGGCACCTGGACGCACGCCCTGGCCTTCCGGCAGGCCGCAGGCGCGACCGACCATCTTCTGCGCCAGGGTGAAGCCCTTGGTCGAAGCGGCTGGCTGCTCGGGTTTCTTGAACAGGTCCGATGGGGCCTGGCCCAGTTCGGCGCGGGCCTTCTCGGTCAGGCCACGGCCGACGATCAGCGGGATACGGCCGCCGGCGCGGACTTCGTCGAGCAGTACTTCGGTCTTCAGCTCGAAGTGGGTGACCAGTTCGTCGCTGCCGTGGCGGCGCACTTCACCTTTGAACGGGTAGACGTCGATGACGTCGCCCATGGCCAGGTTGGTGCAGTCGAACTCGATCGGCAGGGCGCCGGCGTCTTCCATGGTGTTGTAGAAGATCGGGGCGATCTTGGTGCCGAAGCAGAAACCACCGGCGCGCTTGTTCGGCACGTACGGAATGTCGTCGCCGAAGAACCACAGCACCGAGTTGGTGGCGGATTTGCGCGAGGAGCCGGTGCCGACCACGTCACCGACGTAGGCAACCGGGAAGCCTTTGGCTTTCATGGCTTCGATCTGGGCCAGCGGGCCGACCGAACCTGGCTGCGAAGGCTCGATGCCGTCGCGGGCCATCTTCAGCATGGCCAGGGCGTGCAGCGGGATGTCAGGGCGCGACCAGGCGTCCGGAGCAGGGGACAGGTCGTCGGTGTTGGTTTCGCCAGGCACCTTGAACACGGTCAGGGTGTACTTGTCGGCGATCGCCGGACGGCTGGTGAACCACTCGCCGGCAGCCCAGGATTCCAGCACGGCCTTGGCGTGGGCGTTGCCCGCCTTGGCTTTTTCGGCCACATCGTGGAAGGCGTCGAACATCAGCAGGGTGTGCTTGAGCTGTTCGGCCGCGACGGCGCCCAGTTCGGCGTCGTCCAGCAGCGCGACCAGCGTCTCGATGTTGTAGCCGCCCTGCATGGTGCCCAGCAGCTCGGTGGCGTGCTTGCGGTCGATCAGCGGGGATTTGGCTTCACCCTTGGCGACGGCGGAGAGGAACGCGGCCTTGACGTAGGCGGCTTCGTCCACTCCTGGCGGAACGCGGTTGGTGATCAGGTCTACGAGGAAGGCTTCTTCGCCGGCCGGCGGGTTTTTCAGCAGCTCGACCAGGCCTGCAGTTTGTTCGGCGTTCAGCGGCTGGGGCACGATACCCAGAGCGGCACGCTCTTCGATGTGTTTGCGGTAGGCTTCAAGCACAGTTATTACCCTCATCAGTGGTCCCTAAAGGGAGTCCGGGACGCTCATCCAGCATTCCCATGCACCCATGCGCTCAAGACGGCTTTTTGGGCCGGCAAGCCAGGGTCGCAGAGAATCCTTACAGAAGCTGCTTTCAAAGTTTTACGCCTGTAGAACGGAAGGCTGATGAGGGGTTGGCCATGGCCATGCACGCTTGCATGGACAGGGCCAACGCCGTTCTACCGGATTAACTGTGCTCGTGACGCTTTGAAAACAGCTTCCAACGGACATTGTTGCCTTGAAAAGGCGGGATGATTCTACGGCAAAAATAAGCCGAAAGTAAGGCGGCGTAGATGACTTTAACGGGTGACCCTGGTTAGACAAAGGGCTAACATGAACCGGTGTTCCACCGCCAAGCTGTTGTTTCTACATGTCCAACCAATCCATCAAGACCCCTTGCGTCGGCCTGTGCTCCACGGTCTACGGCGACCTGGTGTGCCGCGGCTGCAAGCGCTTTCACCACGAAGTGATCCACTGGAACGGCTACGACGACGAGCAGAAGCGCGCGGTGTGGCTGCGCCTGGAGCAACTGCTGGTGCAGGTGATGATGGCCAAGCTGGAAGTGTTCGACAAAGCGCTGCTGCGCCAGCAGCTGGAGCAGCGCTCGGTCCGCTTCGTCGCGCACCAGTCCGAGTATTGCTGGGCGTATCAGCTGATCGCCCGTGGGGCGCGGATGATCCGTGACCTGGAGGCGTACGGGATGGCGCTGCTGCCGGAGTTTCGCGACTGGGAACTGCCGCAGTTGCGCGATGCCATCGACCGGGAGTTTTTCCTGTTGTCGGAGGCGCATTACCAGCGCTATATCGCGCCGAGCTTTTTGCGAGACGCCCTGGACCGCGGGCAGGGCTGAAGCTCTGGGGTAACGGTGCTGGCCTCTTCGCGGGATTACCCGCGAAAAGGCCGGTGCAGATCAGTCGCCGGTGTACTCGCACCCGCTGGTGCAGGTCTCATGGATCCGCACCTTCGACAGCTCCGGCAGCAGCGGCTTGACCTGGTCCCAGATCCACTTGGCGATCACTTCGCTGGTGGGGTTTTCCAGGCCTGGAATATCGTTCAGGTAGTTGTGGTCCAACTGCTCGTAGATCGGCTTGAAGATCGCCTTGATCTCGGAGAAATCGCGGATCCAGCCGGTGTGCGGATCGAGCGGGCCGGTCAGGTGCAGGGCAACCTTGAACGAGTGGCCATGCAGGCGACCGCACTTGTGGCCGGCAGGGACGTTGGGCAGGCGGTGAGCCGATTCGAAGGTAAATTCCTTAAAGATTTCCACGCTGGCATAACTCTGTGTGAATCAACGATGCGCGCAGTCTACCAGCATGCCCGCTACAAGGCTTGCAACCGATCCTGCAACCGCCCGGTGGCGATCAGTTCCAGCAGTTCGTCGCCCAGGCGCCGGCTTTCGGCCATGGCCTGGTACCAGTAGCGCCTGCGGCCCGACGCATCGCCCATGAAACGCTTGAAGTCGTTGCGGTCTGGCAGCTTGCCGTAGGGGAGGGCGGCCAGGTACTGCGGTGACGGGGTCATCAGCAGCACGTTCTGCAGGCGCGTGGCGTCGCCTTTGCGCCAGGGCAGGGCCTTGTCGAACCAGCCGGGCACCACCTTGTCGGTGAAGTGCGGGTAGAGCACCAGGTCGTCGCCCTGGTAGGGCAGGTCCAGGTGATAGTCGAGCAGGCCGCCGTCGCGGTAGGTGCCGGCCCCGGCGCCGGGGATGTCGCGCACGCCTTCCATGACCATGGGGATCGAGCCCGAGGCGAGCAGGGCGTGGCGCAGGTTGGCCAGGTCCAGCGGCAGGCTGCGCGACGGGAAGTCGGTCAGTGGCTCCAGCGGCGGCGCGGCGCGTTGGTCGTGGAGGATGACCCGCTCGAAATGCCGGCCCAGGCGCGCGCGTCCCAGCAGGTTGCTGGCGATCACCGAGGACAGGCCCATGCCCAGACGGCCGCGGTGGTCGTGGGCGAGCTGGCCATGGCTCTTCACCACCAGGATGTTCAGGCGGTAGTGCGGGTTGGCCAGGACCTGCCCGTCGTGGCCTTGCAGCAGGTCGTCGAGCATGCGCTGGCAGCTCTGGCTGATCTCTTTGGGTGTCACGCCCTTGGCGAAGTCCTGCTCGGTGTACAGCTCGCCCAGGCGGCGGATGCCGGCGACCGGATCGTCGAGGCAGGCGCTGGCGAAGCGCCAGGCACCGATCGAGGCGCCGATCAGCGCACGCTGGCGCGGCGCGCTGGTCAGCCATTCACCGAACAACGCCAGGTCCAGGCCCTGGATCCCCAGCGGCTTGGGGCCACCGGCGGCGCCCGGCAACACACCGACATCTTCGGCCCGCAGGCCGCGTTCGCGGATCTGCCGCAGGGCACGCTGGCCGGCCTTGAAGGTCAGGGCGGGGTACTTGATGTGAATCGCGCTCATGGCGGGGTCTCGGGTGGGGCAGGCGGGCAGTATAGGGGATTTGCCGGCCTTGCCGAGGTGCTCCTGCAAGGGGCTGCGCATGGGCACCAAGAGCTGCGCTATCATGCGGCCAGCTGTTTTCAGGTTGAGTTAAGGGCCGGTGGTTAATCTTAATTCCGTAGACAAATTACACATCTCGCTGGAGAGAACCTCATGAAAACTTTGACTGCCCTGTTCACCGCCGCTGCCCTCGCTTTCGGTGCCAACGCCGCCTTTGCCAAGGACGTGCAGCCCGATGAAGTGGTCAAACTGGTGAACGCCAAGACCATCAAATCGCTGGACGAACTCAAGGCCGCCGCCATCGCCAAGCACCCCGGCGCCACTGTGACCGACTCGGAGCTCGAGAACGAGTATGGTCGCTACATCTACAAGGTCGACCTGCGCGATGCCCAGAACGTCGAATGGGATGTGGATCTGGACGCCAAGACCGGTGAAGTCCTGAAGGACGAGCGAGACAACTGATGCCCGCACTACCGCGAACGGCACGCTACCTGGCCTTGGCCCTGATGGTCGTGTGTTCGCTGGCCGCCGCGCGCGACCTGGATCAGGATGAAGCCCTGGCGCTTCGGCAACAGGGCATCATCCTGCCGCTCGAGCAACTGCTCGAGTCCGCCCTGGGGCGTTACCCCGGGGCGCGGCTGCTGGAGGCGGAGCTGGAAGAAAAGCACGAGCGCTACGAGTACGAGGTCGAACTGCTGACCCCGGCCGGCGTGGTACGCGAGATCAAGCTCGATGCCCGCACCGGCGAGTTGCTCAAAGACGAGGAAGACGACTGAGATGCGCCTGTTGCTTGTCGAGGACAATGTCCCCCTGGCCGATGAACTGACCGCCGCCCTGCAACGCCAGGGCTACGCCGTGGACTGGCTGGCCGATGGCCGCGACGCGGTGTATCAGGGCCAGAGCGAACCCTATGACCTGATCATCCTCGACCTCGGCCTGCCCGGTCTGCCGGGGCTCGAGGTGCTGGCGCAGTGGCGGGCGGGCGGCTTGGCCACTCCGGTGCTGATCCTCACCGCCCGCGGTTCCTGGGCCGAGCGGATCGAGGGGCTCAAGGCTGGCGCCGACGATTACCTGAGCAAGCCCTTCCACCCCGAGGAGCTGCAACTGCGCATCCAGGCCCTGCTGCGCCGGGCCAAGGGGGTGGCCAACCAGCCGAAGCTGGAAGCGGCCGGCCTGCACCTGGACGAATCGCGCCAGTGCGTGAGCCGCGAAGGCGTCGATGTCCAGCTCACCGCCGCCGAGTTCCGCCTGCTGCGCTACTTCATGCTGCACCCGGGGCAGGTGCTGTCCAAGAGCCACCTGGCCGAGCACCTGTATGACGGTGAAACCGAGCGCGATTCCAATGTGCTGGAAGTTCACGTCAACCATCTGCGGCGCAAGCTTGGGCGCAGCGTGATCGAGACCCGTCGCGGTCAGGGCTACGTGTACGCCGGGAGCACCGCGTGAAGTCGATCCAGGCGCGCCTGAGCCTGGGCCTGGTGGCGGTGCTGGTGGTGGTCGGGCTGGCCCTGGCGCAGTTGACCCTGTGGCTGTTCGAAGCCGGCCTGCAGCGCTACCTGGAAGCCGGCCTGCGCAAGGAAAGCGAGAACCTGCTGGTGGCGCTGGTGCGCGGCCCGTCCGGTTTGCAACTGGACGAGCGACGGCTGTCGGCGGCCTACCAGCAGCCATTCTCGGGCTACTACTTTCGCATCGATTTCGACCAGGGCACCTGGCGCTCGCGTTCGTTGTGGGACATGGACATGCCCAAGCCCGGCAAGCCGGGGCTGGACGATGGTCACGAGCTGGGGCCCGAGGGCCAGCAGCTGCTGGCCTATCGCGGCGATTACCGGCGTCTGGGGCAGGACATCTCGATCAGCGTGGCCCAGGACTATTCGCCGGTGCGCGAGGGCTTTCGGCGCATGCAGCAGATCGGCCTGGGCCTGGGCCTGGTGGCGCTGCTGCTGGTGCTGGTGCTGCAGCGCATCACCGTGACCCGTTCGCTGCGTCCACTGGAACGGGCGCGTCAGCAGATCGCCCAGTTGCAGCAGGGCCAGCGCTCGCAACTGGACGCCGAGGTGCCCAGCGAGCTGCAACCGCTGGTGGACCAGATCAACCACCTGCTGGCCCACACCGAGGACAGTTTGCGCCGCTCGCGCAATGCCCTGGGCAACCTCGGCCATGCCTTGAAGACACCGTTGGCGGTCCTGCTCAGCCTGGCCGCCAGCGAGCGCCTCCAAGGATTGCCTGAGGTACGTGCGCAGATGCGCGAGCAACTCGAGCAGATCCAGCAGCGCCTGGCCCGCGAGCTCAACCGCGCGCGCCTGGCCGGCGATGCGCTGCCGGGGGCGCAGTTCGACTGCGACGCTGAGTTGCCCGGGCTGCTGGCGACGCTGGGCATGATCCATGGCGAGGGCCTGCTGCTCGAGCGCGATGTACCGCCCGGGTTGTTGTTGCCTTGGGACCGCGAAGACCTGCTGGAACTGCTCGGCAACCTGCTGGACAACGCCTGCAAATGGGCCGACAGCGAGGTGCGCCTGGGTATCGCGCCGACCGCCGAGGGTTACCGGCTGTGGGTGGACGACGATGGCCCGGGCATCCCCGAGACGCAGCGCCTGCAGGTGCTTGAACGCGGTTCGCGGCTGGACGAGCAGGTCGATGGCCATGGCCTGGGGCTGGGCATCGTGCGCGATATCGTCGAGGCCTGGGGCGGGCGGATTGCGCTGCTGGAAAGCCCCCAGGGCGGGTTGCGGGTCAGCATTGACCTGCCGCGCAAGGGGCGTTGATCGGCGAGGCCGTTCCCACAGGGATGGCGTATGCCTTGAAGAAAGGCGGATCAACCCTGCAAAAAAATTGCAGTACAGCCGCAGTTTTTTGAATTGGCCCATGGTCACCCGCGCCCGGCACAATCATTCCCCACGAAACCCTGCGGTTTCCATCTCTCCATGGACGGAGCCCCTTGCGCGATTGCACTGCGCAACACAGGGCCCAGGCCGGTCGCGCTGGGCTTTCTTTTTCGCACAAGAACACGATCCGAATACCTCGATGCCTGCCTCGCGTCCCCAATCCCGCTTGCAGCGCCTGCTCCCGGCGCCCCTGAACATTCCTCGCAAAGAGTGGTTGCGCGCTGGCTTCGGCGCGCTGCTGGGCCTGTTTCTCGCCGGCTACTTGTGCAGCCTGGCCTACGGCCCGTCCATCGCCCTGCACCTGCTCGGGCCGCTGGCGGCCTCGGCGGTGCTGGTGTTCGCCGTGCACTCCGGGCCCCTGGCCCAGCCCTGGCCGGTGCTGGGCAGTTATGCCCTGGCTGGCGTGGTGGGCCTGGCCATGCGCCACGGTTTCGGTGATGGCCTGTGGGTGGCGGCGGCGGCGCTGGGTGTCGCGATCCTGGCGATGTGCCTGCTGCGCTGCCTGCACCCGCCTGGTGGCGGCGTGGCGGTGAGCGCGGTGCTGGCCGATCCGGGCCTTGTGGCCATGGGGGACCATCTGCTCGAACCGGTGCTGCTCAACGCGCTGGTGCTGGTGGCGGTGGCGGTGCTGTACAACCGCCTGACCGGCGTGCGCTATCCCAAGAATGCGGCGCCGCGCAAGGACCCGCACCATACCCACGATCCCCTGCCGGGCGAACGGGTCGGTATCCGGGGCGAAGACCTGGACCAGGCCCTGGCAGAGATTGGCGAGTTCGTCGATGTCACCCGCGATGAGCTGGAACGCATCATCCTGGCCACCGAGCAGCATGCCCTGCAGCGCAGCCTGGGCGGCATCACCGCGTGCTTGGTGATGTCCCGCGACGTTCAGGCCGCCACTCCGGCCACCACCTTGGAGCAGGCTTGGCGGATGCTGGCCGATCACCACCTGAAGACCTTGCCGGTGCTGGAAGATGGCCACCTGGTCGGCATGGTCAGCCTCAGCGACCTGGTCGGCGCGGCCATGGCCCGTGGGCGATTCAGCTGGCGTGGCCTGTTCCGTCGCCAGCCCGTGCGTCTGGAACAGGTGATGAGTCGCCGGGTGGTCAGTGTCGACTGCGGGCAGCCCCTGGAGCGCTTGTTGCCGTTGCTCGGCGAGCAAGGCTTGCACTGCCTGCCGGTGCTCGACGGCGAGCGTCTGGTGGGGGTGATCACCCAGACCGACCTGATCGCCGGCCTCAAGCGACACCTGCTTAGCGGCGCCGCGTCGGGCTCAGATCAGCGGATCCCAGCGTTGTGACCAGTCGCTTTCGCCAGCGGCCACCAGCCGGCGCAGCACGTTGAAGGCCTGCTGCAAAGCCTCGCTGTCGCGCTCGCGGGCATGCACCAGGAAGGTCGGGTAGGTGAACTCCGGCGCCTGGGGCATGCGCTCGAACACGCCGTTCTGCAGGTAGGCCTGCACCACGCGCGTACGGAAATAGCCACTGCCGCCACGGTCGAGGATGAACTGCAGAGCGAGCGGCCCAAGGTTGAAGCTCAGGGCCGGGCGTGACAGCTCGGGCAGGGCCGCATCGTGCTGGCGACGGAAGGCCTCGCCCCAGTCGATGTAGACATAGGGATCGGGCGCATCGGCCCGACGCACGCGGATCAGCTTCTCTTCCATCAACTGCTCGACCTGCAGGCCCGGACCATAGGTCGGCTGGTAGACCAGCGCGGCGTCGAGCAGGCCCATCTGCACCTTGCGCAGCAGCGATTCGCCGTCGCTGACCTCGCTGCGGATGGCGTGGCTGGGCAGCTCGTGATGCAGGGCGCTGACCCAGTCGAGCAGCATCGGATTGCCCAGGCTCACTTCGGCGCCCACGTGCAGCACCTGTTGGCAGCCCTGGGGCAGCGGCAGGTCACGGCGTGCTGCTTCCCAGGTCTGCACCAGCTGGTTGGCATAGGGGACGAACGCCTCGCCGTCGCTGGTGAGGCTGGCGCCATTGCGGCTGCGCACGAACAGCTGGCAGCCCAGTTGCTGCTCCAGGCGCTGGACCCGGGCGGTGATCGCGGTCTGCGACACGAACAGGCGTTCGGCGGCGGCGACCAGGCTGCCGCAGCGGACAATTTCCAGGAAGGTACGGGCCTGATCGATGTCCATGGGAAGGTTCTGTGGCTGGAGAGACCGCCCATTCTAGTGACTTTGCACCGAGATGGGGCGACCGATGCCTGGATGACTGCGCATGCCAGGCATTTCGCCACTACCCTGGAGGCTTCTGCCCGAAGCGGGTCTAGCCCCGCGCCAGCTCGGCCAGGTGCGACTTGGCCTCCTCGCTCTTGAGCACCAGTACATCGCTTTCCAGCGAGTCCAGCACGACCTCCGCGGTGTTACCGATCAAGGCCCCCGAGATACCTGTTCGTGCCACGGTGCCGATAATGGTCACCACGGCATCGAGCTTCTTCTCGGTATGGGGAATCAACACATCCGCCGGCCCCTCGGCGATATGCAGTCGGTCATCGGTAATATCGAACTCCGCCTGGAACGCCAGGCATGCCTCACGATAGCGTTTCTCGATGGTCTCCGTCAGCTGGTAGACCGGGTCGGACGCCGACAGCATGGGCGAGGGGTGGGCACTGATCACGTGCAGTTCGCCCTTGGCCAGGCTGGCAATGTCATAGCCATGGTCGATGATGCTGGCATGCAGCAGGCGATGGGCTTCATCCTGGTTGCCGACATCCACGGCCGCCAGGATCTTGCCCCCCGTCCATGGCCGCTCGCTTTTGACCATCAGCACCGCGCACGGGCACTCGCGCAGCAGTTTCCAGTCGCTGGGGGTGAGCAAGGCCTTGCGCAGCGGATTGTCCGGCCGGTGCTCCTTGATCACCAGTTCGCAGCCTTCGGCTTGCTGCACATGGATGATCGACTTGTGCAGGTTGTCCTTCCAGTGCTGCTCGTGGGTGACACTGTCGTAACCGTCGTCATGCAATTGGCTGCTGAGCAGGCTGAGCAGCGCGTCATGATCCTGTTTCTTGTCGCACATCAGCAGGTGCAGGCGCGCGCCGGTCACCCCCGCGATCAGCTTGGCCCGTGTCAGGGCACGGCTGTGGGCGTGCTCGGGGTCGAGGACGACAAGAATGCTGCGTACGGCTTGCATGGGCGTGAACTCCGTTCAGAATGGCGGCCAATGCCTGACTATAGACGGCGCCGCTGCCGCCGCCGCTTGATATGTATCAAGCATAGTCACTGGTGCTCGACGCGGTCGCCGGTATAATCGCCGGTCCTGCCGATGTCCTGTGTGATTGTGAGTGCCATGTCCCTGATTCCCGAAATCGACGCCTTCCTCGGTTGCCGTACCCCTGATGCCTGGATCGAGGCGGCGCTGGCCGACCAGGAGACGCTGCTGATCGATCACAAGAACTGTGAATTCAAGGCCGCCAGCACTGCGCTAAGCCTGATCGCCAAGTACAACACCCACCTGGACCTGATCAACATGATGTCGCGCCTGGCCCGCGAGGAGCTGGTGCACCACGAGCAGGTGCTGCGCCTGATGAAGCGCCGTGGCGTGCCGCTGCGTCCGGTCTCGGCCGGGCGCTATGCCTCGGGCCTGCGGCGGCTGGTGCGTGCCCATGAGCCGGTCAAGCTGGTCGATACCTTGGTGGTGGGCGCCTTCATCGAGGCGCGCAGCTGCGAGCGCTTCGCCGCCCTGGTGCCGCACCTGGATGAAGAGCTCGGCACGTTCTACCACGGCTTGCTCAAGAGCGAGGCACGGCACTATCAGGGCTATCTGAAACTGGCTCACCAGTACGGTGACGAGGCGGATATCGCCAAAGTAGTGGAGCAGGTGCGCGAGGCCGAGGCCGGGCTGATTACCTCACCCGACCAGGAACTGCGCTTCCACAGTGGGATCCCGATGGCGCAAGCCGCCTGAGCTATTGCCGGCGTCCGAGCAAGAGGCCGACCACCAGGCCGAAGCCCGCGGAGATCGCCACCGTCTGCCAGGGATGGCCGCCAATGTATTCCTGGGTCGCCTCGACCACCGGCTGCGCCTTCTCCCCCAGCCGGCCAGTGGCTTCGCGTGCCTGGCGCAGTTTCAGCCCCAGTTGCGCCCTCAGGCCCTCTGCTTCTTCCCCGACCAGCGACGCGCTGTCGCTGAGCAGTTTCTCCGACTCCTCGATCAATGCCTGCAGTTCGCTGAATACCTGATCCTTGATCTGGTCGTTGTCGGCTTGCGCGGCGGTTTTCCTGGCCATGTACACATCCTCATGAAGGGTTGGGCGTTGAACAGTGGATGCCACGGCGCCGGGAAAGTTGCAGCGGCGTACCGATGGCCCGTCGCTAAGTGTAAGATAGCGTCCATTTTCCAGCGGCAGGTAATACCCCCATGAGTTTCAATCTGGCCAACATGAGCTTCCAGGAACGGGCGCAGATCGAGGCAGAGAAGGCGCGTTTGTTCGAGTACTGGCAGAACAACCTGGCCAAGGCCAAGGGCGAGGCCGCGCGGCTGATCGCGGAGAAACCGCGGCGCAAGGGCAAGTGGGCCGAATGGGTGCGCGCCGAGCTCGACGGCATGTCGCCAGTGGAGTTCAACCAGCTGGTACGCAGTGAAGTGAACAAGATGATGGCCGCCGCCAGCGCCAACCGCTGAGTCAGGCGAACACTTGCGCTGAGGCGGCGCGCACCTTTCGGCTTTCTTCTGACAGGAGTCTCCAAGATGCCAAGATCCATCGTTGCCGCCTTGCAGATCGGTTCGCTGCCGGCGGGCAAGGCCGCTACCCTGGCGCAGATCCTCGACTACGAGCAGGCCATCCGCGAGGCCGGCGCCAGCCTGGTGGTGATGCCCGAGGCGTTGCTCGGCGGTTATCCGAAAGGCGAGGGGTTTGGCACCCAGCTCGGTTATCGCCTGCCTGAAGGGCGCGAAGCCTTCGCCCGCTATTTCGCCAACGCCATCGATGTACCGGGCGTCGAGACCGAAGCGCTGGCCGGGTTGGCGGCACGGACCGGCGCGAGCCTGGTGCTCGGGGTGATCGAGCGCAGCGGCAACACCCTGTACTGCACCGTGCTGTTCTTCGAGCCCGTGGGCGGTCTTGTGGCCAAGCACCGCAAGCTGATGCCCACCGGCACCGAGCGGCTGATCTGGGGCAAGGGTGACGGCTCCACGCTACCGGTGGTGGAGGGCCGCGCCGGGCGCATCGGCGCGGCGGTGTGCTGGGAGAACTACATGCCGCTGCTGCGCACCGCGATGTACGCCAAGGGCGTGCAACTGTGGTGCGCGCCGACGGTGGATGAGCGCGAACTGTGGCAGATCAGCATGCGCCACATCGCCGCCGAAGGGCGTTGTTTCGTCATCAGCGCCTGCCAGGTGCAGGATTCTCCGGCGGCGCTGGGTCTTGAGGTGGCCAACTGGCCGGCCGAGCGGCCGTTGATCAACGGTGGCAGCGTGATCGTCGGCCCCCTCGGCGAGGTGCTGGCCGGGCCGCTGGTGGGCGAGCGCGGCCTGCTCTGCGCCGAAATCGATACCGACGAGCTGGTGCGTGCGCGCTACGACTTCGATGTGGTCGGCCACTATGCGCGGCCGGACGTGTTCGAGCTCAGCGTGGACGAGTGTCCGCGTCCCGGCGTGCGCTTTGTCGGTCAAGCCACTGCTGGCAAGTGATCGTTCGTTTGCTCGACAACAGGTTCACCATCCGGCGCTTGTGGCTGCGGGCAGGTCCAGTTTGCCTTTGTCGGTGAAGCGTACGGTGCCCAGCGGGCCGCTTGCCAGTTTGCCGCGCAATACATAGGGCAGGCCCTGCAGGGACTCCACCCGGCTCAGGCCATAGGCCTGGCGCAGAAAGGCAAAGGCGGTGATGCTCACCGGCACCACGATCACCGCTTCGTCGTAGCGGCCAATATGCCCGCGCTGGTCGCTCACCCCGGCGGCCAGGGGCTGGTCGTTGACTTCCAGGTTGAGGGCGATGCCATTGAAGTCCACGGGGGTTTCGTTGGGGTTCTGCACGCGGATCTTCACCGCCATGCGCAGCTCCAGATCCTGGCCGGGCAGAGGATCGATACCGATCACGCTGATGTTCAGCGGATCACGCGCCTGGAACAGGGCGCAGGCACTCAGGCCAAGGGTCAGCAGCAGGATCAGACAGACGCGGGCATGCATGGTGATCGGGACCTCGGGGCACGGGCGAGTCCGCAGTGTGGCAAATGCGCGGCGGCGAGGAAAGCGGGGCTCAGTGCGTTCCCTGTTCGACAAAGACACGGTGCAGATCCTCCATGAACGCCTGCTGCGCCTCACCGGGCTCCTGCCCACGGTGCCGCGCCAAGGTAAACGGCACCACGAAATCCAGTGTCGGGTCCAGTGCCCGCAACAGTCCCTGGGCTTCCCAGGGCGCGGCGCAGTGGCAGGGCAGGTAGCCGATATGCTGGCCTGACAGGATCAGGGTCAGCGCGCTGTCGATCTGCTCCGCCACCGCCAGGCTGTGGCGGCTCTGGAAGGGTTCACCTTGCTTGAGAAAACGATAGGGATGACAGACCTGGTCGGCCTCCAGCAAGTGCTCGCGACTGACCAGGGACCGGTCGAACAGTTCATGCCCCAGGCCACAGTAGAGTCGCTGGCGTTCCTCGAACAACGGCAGGTAATCGAACGCCGCCTGGTTGCCGGAAAAGTAGCTGATGGCGCAATCCAGGCGCTGCTCCAGCAACAGCCGCTCAAGCTCGGCGGGTGGCGCACTGGTCAATTCAAGGCGCACCTGCTCGTCGCGTTGACGGAACCGGGCGATGGCCCGGGCCAGGCGCAAGGTGACCTCGCGGTCCTGGTTCTCGGCCAGGCCGATGCGCAGCGTGCCGAGCAAACGCCCGGCCACGCCGTTGGCCTGTTGGCGAAACTGTTCGATCTGCAGCAGCAGGCCGCGGGTCGCCTGGAGCAGCAGCTCGCCTTTCTCGGTCAGCCGGAAGCCGCCCTTGCCACGGCTGCACAGGCGATAACCCAGGCGGGTCTCGAGCCTGGCCATTTGCTGGCTGATGCTGGGCTGGCTGAGCCCCAGCACGCCCTGAGCGGCGCTGAAGCCGCCGGCCTCGACTACAGTGACGAACAGCCGCAGCAGGTGCAGGTCGGGGTCGTGCAATTGTCCGAGCATTACATTGATCCTGGTGAATGTCAGCTTTGAATAGTTGTCATTTTTACAATGTAACCCGGCAGGCATGCTGGCGGCATCCACCCCCAAGCCGAGGTGCCCGCCATGCGTCGAACGTTGTGCCTGCTTTCATTGCTGATCGCCCTGCCACTGCAGGCCGAGGAGAAGGTCGTCAACCTGTACAGCTGGGCCGATTATGTCGCCCCGCAAACCCTGGCGCGGTTCGAGCAGGAGACCGGCTACAAGGTCCGCTACGACACCTTCGATACCACCGAGGTGCTGGAAACCAAGCTGCTCACCGGCGGCAGTGGCTACGACGTGGTGGTGCCGTCGGCCACGGTGCTGGCCCGGGCACTCAAGGCCGGTGCCCTGCAGCCGCTCGATGCCCAGGCGCTGCCCGGCTATGCCAACCTTGACCCGGACCTGCTGACCAAGCTGGCCGAGGCAGATCCCGGCAACCGCCATGCCGTGCCGTACACCTGGGGCACGCTGGGTCTGGGGGTGAATGTCGAGGCCGTGCGCCAGCGCCTCGGTGACGTGCCGCTGGACAGCCTCGACTTGCTGTTCAAGCCCGAATACGCCAGTCGCCTGAAGGACTGCGGGATCGCCATGCCGGACTCGCCCCAGGAGGTGATCGGGGTGACCCTCAACTACCTGGGCAAGGACCCGTACAGCCAGAGCAAGGCCGACCTGGACGCCGCCCAGGCGTTGTTGCAGCAGTTGCAGCCATCGATCAGCTACGTGGCCAACGGTCGCCAGATCAACGACCTGGCCAACGGCAGCGTGTGCCTGGCGCTGACCTACAACGGCGATGCGGCCATGGCCGCCGACCAGGCCCGACGCGCCGGCAAGCCGTTCGAGCTGATCTACCGCATTCCCCGCGAGGGCACGCTGGTCTGGCAGGACAACCTGGTGATCCCCAAGGACGCGCCGCACCCCGAGGCGGCCCGCGCCTTCATCGCCTTCATGCTGCGCCCCGAGTCGGTGGCGGCACTGACCAACACGCTGTTCTTCGCCAACGCCAACCAGGCCGCCACGCCGCTGGTGGACGCGGCAATCCGCAATGACCCGGACATCTACCCATCGGCCGAGGTGCGCCAGCGCCTGTTTGCCGACCGCAGCATGGCGTTGTCCGACCTGCGCCAGCGCAACCGCCTGTGGACCACCTTCCGCAGCCGCCAGTGAACAACAACGACAGGAGACAGACCGTGGACCTCGCCCAGGACAACGACCAGGCCATGACCCGTGACAGCCTCTACGGCACCGCCGCCGAGAGCACCTACGCCGGTATTACCAGTTTTTCCCGGCGCCGCTACAGCCGCGACCTGCGCGGTGTCGACGTGGTGGTCAACGGGGTGCCGTTCGACACCGCCACCAGCAACCGCCCCGGCGCGCGCTTCGGCCCGCGGGCGATCCGCGCCGCCTCGGTGCAGCAGGCGTGGGCCCGCCACTGGCCCTGGACGTTCGACCCGTTCGATCACCTGGCGGTGATCGACTACGGTGACTGCGCGTTCGACAGCGGCACGCCAGCCTCGGTGCCGGACAGCATCGAGGCACACGCCGAGCACATCCTCGGGGCCGGCTGCGCCATGCTCACCCTCGGTGGCGACCACTTCATCAGCTACCCGCTGCTCAAGGCTCATGCCCGCCAGCACGGTCCGCTGGCGCTGATCCACTTCGACGCCCACAGCGACACCTGGCCGGACGAGGAGGGCAAGCGCATCGATCACGGCACCATGTTCTGGCACGCGGCGCGCGAAGGCCTGGTGGACCCGGCGCATTCGGTGCAGATCGGCCTGCGCACCACCAATGACGACAGCCAGGGCTTCGCCATCCTCGATGCCCGTCAGGTGCATCGCCAGGGCACCGAGGCGATCATCGCCGCGATCCGTCAGCGGGTGGGGGACAGGCCGGTCTACCTGACCTTCGATATCGACTGCCTGGATCCGGCCTTCGCGCCTGGCACCGGCACGCCGGTATGCGGCGGGCTGAGCACGGTGCAGGCACTGGAAATTCTCGGCGGCTTGCGCGGGATCAACCTGGTGGGGATGGACCTGGTGGAGGTGGCGCCGGCCTATGACCATGCCGATATCACCGCGCTGGCCGGGGCAACGCTGGCGATGGAGATGCTGTGCCTGTATGCGGCGCGGCACAAGGTGGACCAGGCCTGATCGACAACGCGACGCACGGCCTCATCGCAAACCGGCGATGAGGCCGAACCCGTCTACCAGCGCATTCTCACGCCAAGGCTGCCGATCAAGCCGTTGAGGTCGTTGTCATCCACGTCGGAGCTGTAGTCGGCGCTGACGAACAGCGCCACGTTCGGCGTCACCCGGGCCACCAGGCCCAAGCCCAGTTCCACCGTGGTGGCGCTGCGCGAACTGGAGATCTTGTCGACCTGGTCGAGTTTCACCGAATCGGCATTGCTGAAGTCGTACCAGACGTTGGTGCGCACATAGGGTTCGATGGGCATGCCGCGCACTTCGTAGCGCGCCGACAGCTTGGCACCGACCCGGCCACTCCAGCTGGGCTGGCTGTCGAAGGCCTGCAGGGTTTCCTCCTGTACCTGGCTACCCGGGAAGAACTGCTGGTTGATCAACTGCGCCTGGGGCTCGATCACCCAGCCGGCGCCCAGGCCGATGGGATAGCCGCCTTGCACCGAGAGCGTCATGGCATGACCACTGTCGTCGACGCGCTGCCCCGCCTGTGAGCGGCCGTTGACATCGATGCGTGTGCCCATGGCCAGTGCATCCACGTGCCAGCCCTGTTCATGGGTCATGCTCCAGTACACCCCGAGGCTCTCG
Source organism: Pseudomonas sp. P65(2024) (assembly GCF_057480955.1). Taxonomy (NCBI): domain Bacteria; kingdom Pseudomonadati; phylum Pseudomonadota; class Gammaproteobacteria; order Pseudomonadales; family Pseudomonadaceae; genus Pseudomonas; species Pseudomonas sp. P65(2024). Next base: position 164,649 of record NZ_JBLIYX010000001.1, on the reverse strand, counting down.
CCACTGAGGTTTACCGCGTCACGCTGCTTGTCGCCCAGCAGCGGGCGCATGCCGTTGAAGCTGCTCTGCAGGTTGTTGTGACCGACGAAGATCCCCGCGCGGTGCACGTTGCCGCCGCTGGTTTCACGCACGAACAGGTCCGGGCCGATCAGCATCTGCTGGCTGGGTGCCTCCACCTGCGCTGGCGGCTGGGCGCCCGGGCGCGGCGTGCCGGGGAAGAACTGCGCCCACTGGCTGGCGATAGGGTTGGTGTCGGGCTGGCCATGACGTTCATCCATGCGCTCGGAGAAGGCGCTGAGCAGGCCCTGGTTGAGGCCGCTGACGCTGACCGGATCGAGCGACAATCGCGGCACCTCGGGCTGCGCCAGGACGGGGGCGAAGGGTTCGCCCTCCTGGGTTTCGAAGGCGAAGGTTTCCACCGGGGTTGCCAAGAGCAGCGACGTGGAAACCGCACAGAAAAAAGCGTCGAAGCGCGAAGGATTCGAGGTGCTTTTCATGGCGGATCTCCTGTTGGTGTGTGAAGTGAACAGCCCAAGACCTGGCCTGATGTCACGTGCTGTACGACAAGAACAGGGGCGACACGAACCAGCGCACCAACCTTCTGGAGAGCGCACGAAGGCGCGCGCTAGAGGCCCGGCACGAGTTTTTACGTCTGGTGATTACTGTTCAGCTAAGGAGAGGACAGCGCTTGCGTCAAGAAAGCGTGAATGGATTGCAAAATTACTGTTTGACAGCTCAACCTATTGAATTTATGTGATTTTTAAGCGTGCATATCGAAAATGGTGATTTGCCGTGCGGCGGCTATGCCGAATCGTTGCTACAACCGCACTTCCACTGCCAGCGGCAGATGGTCGGAGAGGTGGGTCCAGGGTTTGTTGCCAAGGATTCTCGGTGCGTGGCTTTCGGCGTTGCGCAGGTAGATACGGTCCAGGCGCAGCAGCGGCAGGCGCGCGGGGTAGGTGCGGGCCAGCAGGCCATGGTGGCGCTCGAAGGCCTCGTGCAGACCATGCTGCAGCCCCAGGGTGTGGTTGCCGCGCAGCCGCCAGTCGTTGAAATCGCCGGCGATGATCACCGGGGCGTCGGCGGGCAGGGCGTCGAGCAGCCGGCGCAGCAGGTGCAGCTGTTGCTGGCGGTGGCGCTCGAGCAACGACAGGTGCACGCAGATGGCATGCACCTGGCGCCGCCCGGGTACGTCCAGCACGCAATGCAGCAGGCCGCGGCGCTCGGGGCCGGTGATCGACACGTCGAGGTTGCGGTGCTCGATGATCGGGTACTTCGACAGCAGCGCATTGCCGTGGTGGCCGTCGGGGTAGACCGCGTTGCGGCCATAGGCGAAGTCGCTCCACATGCTGTCGGCGAGGAATTCGTACTGCGAGGTCCGCGGCCAGCCGGGGTAGCGCGCGGCGTGGCGGTCATGGCTGCCGAGCACCTCCTGTAGGAACACGATGTCGGCCCCGGTGCTGCGCACCGCCTCGCGCAGCTCTGGCAGGATGAAGCGTCGGTTGAAGGCGGTGAAGCCCTTGTGGGTGTTGACCGTCAGTACCTTGACCCGGTGCACGGCCGGCGCCTGGTTGACGTTGGCGAAACCTGGACTGCCGGCTTCGAGGTTCACGGGTGCTCCTGGCTGACGGGGCCGCTTTGCGGCCCATCGCGACACAAGGCCGCTCCCAAAGGAGATCGCGGCCTCTGTGGGAGCGGCCTTGTGTCGCGATGGGCTGCGCAGCAACCCCAGGTTTTTACTGACACAACACAGTCTAGGACAGGCCTTCCCCTTTGGGGTTCAGTCCTCCTCGCGCTGCAGCACCAGCAACAGCAATGACCGTCCAGTGACCTCGAACACCGTGTCGAACGCCAGGTGCTGCGGCTTGCGCAACTCGGGCCGGTCGGTGTCCACCAGGCAGCTCCAGTAGTCGCCCTCCGGCACCGCCGGCAGGGTGAACGGCACCACGTCGTGGTAGGCATTGACGATCAGCAGCATGGTCGCCTCGGCGCCCGGCCGGGCAATGCCGCTGACCTGGGCGCGACCGTCCATCAGCATGCCCAGGCAGCGCCCGTGCGGGTCTTCCCACTGCTCGACGGTCATCTCGCTGGCGTCCGGGGCCAGCCAGGTGACGTCCTTGACGCCAATCGCCTCGTTGTAGTCGCCGACCAGGAAGCGCGAGCGCCTCAGGATCGGATAGGCCAGGCGCAGCCGGGTCAGGCGCTTGACGAAGGCCATCAGCGCCTGGCCGTCCTCGTCCAGGTCCCAGTTCACCCAGCCGATCTCGCTGTCCTGGCAGTAGGCGTTATTGTTGCCGTGCTGGGTGCGGCTGAATTCGTCGCCGGCGACGATCATCGGCGTGCCCTGGGCCAGCAGCAGGGTGGCGAAGAAGTTGCGCATCTGGCGCATGCGCAGGGCGTTGATCGCCGGGTCGTCGGTGGGGCCTTCGACGCCGCAGTTCCACGATAGGTTGTTGTCGGTGCCGTCCTGGTTGTTCTCGTCGTTGTCCTCATTGTGCTTGTCGTTGTACGACACCAGGTCGCGCAACGTGAAACCGTCGTGGGCGGTGATGAAGTTGACCGAGGCGTAGGGCCGCCGGCCGCGGTTGTTGAACAGGTCGCCCGAGGCGGTGATGCGCGCGGCGAAGTCGGCGAGCATGCCTTCGTCGCCTTTCCAGAAGCTGCGCACGGTGTCGCGGAAGCGGTCGTTCCATTCCGCCCAGCCCGGGGCGAAGTTGCCCACCTGGTAGCCGCCCGGGCCGCAGTCCCAGGGTTCGGCGATCAGCTTGGTCTGGCTGAGCATAGGATCCTGGCGACAGGCGACGAGGAAGCCGTGGCGCTCGCTGTAGCCGTCGTGATAGCGGCCGAGGATGGTCGCCAGGTCGAAGCGAAAGCCATCCACGTGCATCTCGCCGGCCCAGTAGCGCAGCGAGTCGGTGACCAGTTGCAGCACCCGTGGATGGCTCATGTCGAGGGTATTGCCGGTGCCCGAATCGTTAATGTAGAAGCGCCGGTCGTCGGGCATCAAACGATAGTACGAGGCGTTGTCGATGCCGCGCATTGACAGGGTCGGTCCGCGCTCGTTGCCTTCGGCGGTGTGGTTGTAGACCACGTCGAGAATCACCTCGAGCCCGGCGTCGTGCAGGTGCGCAACCATCTCCTTGAACTCGGCGATCTTGCCGCTGGCCAGGTAGCGCGGATGGGGGGCAAAGAAGGCGATGCTGTTGTAGCCCCAGTAGTTGTTCAGGCCCTTGTCCAGCAGGTGCTGGTCGTTGACGAAGGCGTGGATCGGCAGCAGCTCGATGCTCGATACGCCAAGTTCCTTGATATGCGCCAGCAGCTCGTCGTTGGCCAGCCCGGCGAAGGTGCCGCGCAGGTGCTCGGGCACCGCCGGGTGGCGCATGCTGATGCCGCGGGTGTGGGCTTCATAGATGATGGTGCGCTCCCACGGGATCGACACGCGCTGGTCGCGACCCCAGGTGAAGGCCGGGTCGATGACCTTGCACTTGGGCACGAATGCCGCGCTGTCCCGCTCATCGAACGACAGGTCGGCATCGGGGTGGCCGATGGTGTAGCCGAACAGCGCCTCGGACCACTTCAGCGAGCCGACCAGCTGCTTGGCGTAGGGGTCGATCAGCAGTTTGTTGGGGTTGAAACGGTGGCCGTTCTCGGGGTCGTACGGGCCGTGCACACGGTAGCCGTAGACCAGGCCAGGGTGGGCGTCCGGCAAGTAGCCGTGATAGATCTCGTCGGTGTACTCGGGCAGTTCTATGCGCTCTATTTCCTGCTCGCCGCTGGCGTCGAACAGGCACAGCTCGACCTTGGTGGCGTTGGCCGAGAAAAGCGCGAAGTTGACCCCCAGGCCGTCCCAGGTGGCGCCGAGCGGAAAGGGCAGGCCTTCGCGAATGCGCGACGGGGCGACGGAGCGGGTCTTCTTCGGGGTGCGGGGGCTCATGGCGGTCCTCATGGTCCTTGGGGCGGAAGCGGGGCCGCTGTGCGGCCCATTGCTGCGGATCGTCGCTACGACAAGCCAGCTCCCACAGGTACAGCGGTACTCGAGAAGCCTGCACGGACCCTGTGGGAGCTGGCTTGCCAGCGATGAGGCCGGTACAGGCGCTACAAGGCAATCAGCTTGCCGGCTTCTTCACTGCCCTGGGCTTCTTCACCGCCAGCGGTTTTTCCACGGCAGTGGTGGGCTTGGGTTTTGCCGCCGCCTTCTTGCGCGGTGACGTCTTGGGCGCCAGCGCCTCGGCTTCGGCCAGCTTGCGGGCCTTGTCCCAATGTTCCTCTTCGCGCCCCTCGGGCTTACCCTCCGACTCCCAGATCTGATAGGCGAACTCGCGAATTCGTTTTTCTTCGACGCTCATCTCGACACTCCTGAATGCAGTTAGGCATGTTCAATCAACACATTGACTGGAAACTCCATCAGCACGGCGCTCAACATCAGTTCCCTTGAAGGGGTGACAGCACCGCCGCCGAAAAGTCCCGAGCAGTTGGCAGGCGACAAGGCAAACGGCAGGACAAGCCGGGTGTCGTCCCAGTTCTGTGCCGGGATCAACGGGGTGGTGGCCGGGCCCAGCAGGGCGCTGGCCAACCGCGGTACGACGATGATGGCGCGGGCGTCCTCGCCCAGGCGGGCGAAGGCCAGCACCTTGTCGGCATGGCGCCCGCGCACGGCAAGCGGCAGGTAGGCGCCACGCTGGAACAGTTCGGGGTGGGCCTGGCGGGCGTCCAGCACCCGGGCCACCAGGGCCTGCTTGAGGCGGCCGTCGCGCCAGTGGGCGAGCAGGTCGGCCAGGGGCGTTGCGTCGTCCAGGCTGGCCCGTCTTGCAGGGTAGTCCACCGGGCGGCGGTTGTCCGGGTCGACCAGCGACAGGTCCCAGTACTCGTTGCCCTGGTAAAGATCCGGCACGCCGGGCGTGGTCATGCGCAACAGGCACTGCACCAGGCCGTTCAAGGCGCCGGGGCAGGCCAGGAGGCGCGCCGCTTCGTGCAGGGACTGGCGCAACTGCTGGTTTTCGTCGTTCAGCAGCAGGCCGTCGACATAGGCCGCGCAGGCCTGCTCGTAGCGCTCGTTCGGCGCGGCCCAGCTGCTGCGCAGCTTGGCTTCGCGCAGGGCCTTGCGCTGCCATTGGCGGATGCGTTCGGCATAGGCGCGCAGGGCCGTTGGGTCATGCAGGTCGAGGGTCAGCGGCCAGCTGCCGACCAACGTCTGCAACAGCAGCAGTTCGTCGGCGGGGCTGGGGGCCTCGCCATCGTCCAGTGCTTCGCGCAGCGGCGCGGCCAGCTCGCGCCAGTGCTCGACGCGGCTGGCCAGCCAGGGGCCGTGCTCGCTGAGCACGGCCAGGCGCGCCCGGCAATCCTCGCCGCGCTTGTGATCGTGGGTGGCGGTGGCCAACAGGTTGTCGGGGAAGTCGCGCAGGCGGCGCTGGGCCTCGTTGTGGAACCAGGCCGGCGCGGCGCTGAAGCGCTCGGCGTCGAAGCCCACGTCGTTGCGCGACAGCAGGCGGGCCGAGCGATAGAACGCGGTGTCCTCGACGGCCTTTGCGGCGCTGGGCGCGGTCAGTTGCTGGAAGCGCACGCAGGCATGGCGCAGGTGCTTGCGCGGCCGGCCCGGCGGCAAGCGGCGCCACGGCTGGCCACCGAGCCAGCGCTCTAGCTGCTCGAGCAGCGGCCAGTCGGCTTCGCCCAGTGACTGCCGCGCCCCAGCCAACGCCTGCTGGAAAAACGCCTCGTCCTCGGCGGGGCGGCCACAGGCGTTGATGTAGGTGCGGTACACCGGGTAATGCTCGACCAGCGCCTGCAGCGCCCGGCGAATGGCGCCGAGGGTGAGGTCGCGGGTCATCAGGTCGTCGCGAGCCACTTGCAGCAGGGCCTGGGCCACCGACTCGCAGTCGCCGGCCAGGCTGGCGTTGAGTACCAGGTGGCGGGCAGTGCGCACCTCCTCGGCGAACTCGGGGCGCTCGCTGACGCTGTTCCACAACTCGCCCAGCGGCCCCTCGCCGGCGGGATCGTGCTGCAGCAGCGACACCTGGTTCATGAACTCGTAGCCGGTGGTACCGTCGGTGAGCCAGTCGCGGTGCAGGTGTTCGTCGGTGCCGAGGATTTTCTCCACATAGATCGGGAAGTGCGCCAGTGCGGCATCCAGTGGCCGTCGCGCCAGCAAGCGGTCGACCCGGCGGCGCAGGTTGCGGCAGTAGCGTCGCGGATCGGCCAGGCCATCGATATGGTCGATGCGCAGGCCGTCCACCAGGCCGCGTTCGATCAGCTCGAACAGCTTGGCATGGGTGGCCTCGAACACCACCGCGCGCTCGACGCGCAGGCCACCGAGTTCGTTGATGTCGAAGAAGCGCCGCCAGTTGATGTCGTCGGCGGCGGTGCGCCAGCTGGCCAGGCGGTAGGTCTGGCGTTCCAGCAGCAGGTGCAGGCGCTTGAAACCGGCCTCGGTGCGGCTGTCGAAGGCGCCGAGGGCCGCTTGCAGGTCCGCGCCGGCGGCGGCCAGGCGCGCCAGCTCGTGCTGCAGGGACAGGGCCGCGGCCAGTGGGTCGTCGGCCTCGCCGAGGGCGCTGAAGTGCGCGGCCAGTGCCTGCAGGCGCGGATCCTCGGCCTGATCGAGGATGCGCCCGTAGTCCAGCGGACAGATCGGGAAGCGATGTTCATGGTGGGCCACCTCGAAACGCCCCTGTGGCGCCTCGAAGGTCAGCGGGATCTCGCCGTTTTGCAGGGCCGCGCCGTAATCGCTGCCCAGGAACGGCAGCAACAGTTGCCCGGCCAGCAACGGGTCGCTGGAATGCCACTGGATATCGAAGAATTCCGCATAGGGGCTGCGCCGGCCCCAGGCCAGCAGACTCTGCCACCAGGGATTGTCGGCGCCGCCGACGGCCATGTGGTTGGACACGGTGTCGAGGATCAGCCCCATGCCGTGCTGGCGCAACGCGGCCACCAGGCGTTCGAGCGCCGCCTCGCCGCCAAGCTCCGGGTTGACCCGGGTCGGGTCGACCACGTCGTAGCCATGCCGGGAACCGGCGCGGGCGGTGAGGATCGGCGAAGCGTACAGGTGGCTGATGCCAAGGCGGGCGAAGTAGGGCACCAGCGGCACCGCGTCATCCAGGGTGAAGTCGCTGTGCAGTTGCAGTCGCAGGGTCGCGGTCAACGGTTTCATCGGTCACGCTCCCAGGCCTGTTCGCGAGCCTGGGCCAGCAGCTCCAGGCGGCGGGCGGCGTCCTCGTCGTCGAGCAGGTCGCATGCTGGCGCCTTGAAGCGCCGGCGCCAGTTGGGGTGGCCTTCGGTGGTGCCGGGCAGGTTGGCCTGCTCGTCACTGCCCAGCAGGTCTTCCAGCGGCACCAGTACCAGGGGGGCGCGGGTGTGGCCAACATAGCGGATCGCCGCGTCGATCAGCGCGTCGTCGCCGCGCAGTGGCCCGTAGTTCTGCTCCAGGGTGCGGCGCAGGCCGTCGCGTTCCAGGGCCCGGGTGTGGCGCCAGTGCAGCTCGGTGGCGGCGTCGATCAGTTGCAGGCGATGGCTCCAGTCGATGTCGCGGCCCGCCAGCCAACCGGCCAGGGGCGCCAGGTCGTGGGTGCCGGTGGTGGCCAGGGCATTGTCCGGCCAGTCGAGGATCGGCTTGAGCTGTCCGGGCGCGGCCTGCTCGAACGGTAGCACGCGCATGCCCAGCACGGCCTTGTCGGCCAGGCGTTCGCGCAGACCCTCGGGCACGGTGCCCAGGTCCTCGCCGAGGATGATCGCCTGGTGTCGCGCCGATTCCAGCGCCAGCAGGCGCAGCAGGTCGTCCAGCGGATAGTCCAGATAGGCGCCTTCGCTCGGCTTGGCGCCGCGGGGGATCAGCCACAGTCGGCGCAGGCCCATCACATGGTCGATGCGCAGGCCACCGGCATGGGCCAGGTTGGCCCGCAGCATCTCGATGAACGCGCGGTAGCCGTTGCGCCTGAGGCCTTCGGGGGAGAAGGCGCAGATGCCCCAATCCTGGCCGGAGCGGTTGAGGATGTCCGGTGGCGCGCCGACCTTGAGCTCGGCCAGCAGTTCGTCCTGGCGGCTCCAGGCCTGGCTGCCGGCGCCGTCGGCCCCCACCGCCAGGTCAGCGATCAGGCCTACCGCCATGCCGTTGCCGCGCGCCGCGTCCTGGGCCCGCTGCAGGCTGCGCTCGGTCAGCCACTGGCAGAACGCGTGGAACTCGACCCGCGCCGGATAGGCGTTGGCGAAGGCTTCGACCTCGGGGTGGTAGGGGTCGTGCCAGGCCTTGGGCCAGCGGCGCCAGTCGGCGCCCAGGCCCGTACTGACAGCTTCCGCCTGCAGCACTTCGAAGCGGCAATGGTGCTCCAGTCGCTCGCCGGCGCTGGCGCGGAAACTCTCGAAGTCCTCGCGCAATGGATGCTCGCCCTGGCTGAACTGCCGGTAGAGCGCCTCGAGCAGGCGCAGGCGGGCATCGGCGGCCCGTGGCCAGTCCACCAGCGCCTGCTGCTCCAGCGTGTCGAGGGTCGCCTGCAGGTCGCAGGCCTCGATGGCCATGCGCACCTCGCGCTCGCCAAAGACCACACCGGGGCTGGCGTACAGCACGTTGCGCAGCAGCCGGCTGGAGGGCGAGTAGGGGCTGAAGTGGTGCTGATCGAACGCCGACAGGGTGTGGATCGGGCTGATCGCCAAGGCATCGGCGCCGCGCTCTGCGGCGTTGCGCGCCAGTTGCTCCAGGGCCAGGCAGTCGCCGTAGCCGCCATCGCCGGGGCGGCGCAGGCTGTACAGCTGCGCCGCGATGCCCCAGCAGCGCGGCGGTTGCTGCTCGACGCGGTCCTCCAGGGCATGGCAGCGCGGCGGCGCCACGGCCACGCTGAAGCTGCGGCCATCGATGTCAACCCGGTGGTAGCCCAGCGGCAGCTCGCCCGGCAACCGCGCCTGGGTGTCCAGGGCCAGGTGGCGGAGGCTGCCGTCCTCCAGTGTGCAGTGCGCCTGGCGGTCGGCGGTGAAATAGCGCCGCAGGTCCAGGGGCTGGCCGATATCGACGGTCAGCAGTGGCGGCAGGTGCTCGCTGTCCTCGGCTTGCTCGACGGCGCGCAGGCTGGCAGCGATGGCGGCGGCATCGCCGGCCGGGTGGCCGAGGCCTGCGAGCACTCGGCGCAATACCTCGTCGCTGACCTGCTGCGGGCGGTTGTTGGCATCGATCCAGTCGCGGGCCAGGCCGACCCGCGCGGCCAGGCGGTGGAGGGGCTGTTCGCTCATGGCGTCTCCTGGTCGGGGGGCAGTAGGCTGACCACGCAGCTGTGCGCGGCGAGGGCCGAGTCGGGGTGGGCGTTGTCGCTGCTGTCGTACAGGCGCCGCTGAAGGGCGGGCAGCGCGACCGGCTGGGGTTGGGCGGCGAGGTTGAGGTCGATGCGCAGCTCGTCGCCATTGCCCAGGCGCCAGCGGGCGGTCAGCGCCTGGTCGCCGAGCACCTCGCTGCCGAGGGCGCGTGCGCCGGGCAGGTGCGGTACGACATGGCGCCGGCGCAGGTCGAGCAATTGCTGGTACAGACCGTGCCAGCCGGCCAGTACATTCCGTTGCCGGGGCCTGGATGAGGCGAAGGTCGCCTCGGCATTCGGGTCGGGTATCTGCTCGCGCTTGTGCGGATCGGCGAAGGCGTCGAAATGGGCGAACTCGCCGCGGCGGCCCTCACGCACGGCGTCGGCCAGCTCATCGTGAAAATCGGTGAAGAACAGGAACGGCTCACGGCTGCCGTCGTCGTCGCCCATGAACAGCAGCGGGATCATCGGCGCCAGCAGCAGCAGCGCGGTGGCGGCGCGCAGGGCCGGCGGTGGGCAGAGGCGGGTGAGGCGTTCACCCAGGGCGCGGTTGCCGATCTGGTCGTGGTTCTGCAAAAACAGCACGAAGGCGCTCGGTGGCAGGTGGCCGCTGGGCTCGCCGCGGGGCGTGCCGTGGCGGTCGGGTTGGCCCTGGAACACGAAGCCTTCGGCCAGGCAGCGGGCCAGTTGGTTGATCGGTCGGTCCTTGTAGTCGGCGTAGTAGCCTTCGGTCTCGCCGGTCAGCAACACATGCAGGGCGTTGTGGCCATCGTCGTTCCACTGCGCGTCGAAGCCTTGCTGCAGCAGTGCGGCCTGGTTGTGCTCGTTTTCCAGCACCAGCCATACGTGACGGCCCGGCTCCACGGCCGCGCGTACCCGTTGCGCCAACTCGACCAGGAAGTCGGGCTGATCGATGGCGTGCACGGCATCCAGGCGCAGGCCATCAATGCGGTAGTCGCACAACCACATCAGGGCGTTCTGGATGAAGTACTCGCGCACCTGCGGGCGACGGAAGTCGATGGCTGCACCCCAGGGAGTCTGCCGGTCCTCGCGAAAGAACGGGCTGGCGTACTGCTGCAGGTAATTGCCGTCGGGGCCAAAATGGTTGTACACCACATCGACCAGCACCATCAGCCCCTGGCCATGTGCCTGGTCGACCAGCTCACACAATTGCTCGGGACTGCCATAGGTGTTTTGCGGCGCATAGGGCAGCACGCCGTCGTAACCCCAGTTCCGCTCGCCAGGGAACTGTCCCAGCGGCATCAGTTCGACGGCGCTGATGCCCAGTTCGGCCAGACGCGGCAGGTGCCGGGCCACCCCGACGTAGCCGTCTAGCAAGCCGACATGCAGCTCCTGGATGACCGCTTCGTGCCAGGGGAGGCCCTGCCAGGGGTGTCGCCAGGCGTAGCTGGCCACATCCACCACCTGGCTCGGCCCCTGTACGCCATCGGGCTGATAGCGCGAGGCCGGGTCGGCCACCTTCAGTGCATTGTCGATACGGTAGTGGTAACGGTCACCGGCCCGGCACGGGGCCACGCCGGTGTACCAGCCGTCACCGTCGGGCAACAGCTCGATCGCCGGCTGCTGCTCCAGTTCCACGCTCACGCTGCGCGCATCCGGCGCCCAGAGGGCGAAGCGCGCCGACGTGGCGTCCAGCAGGTGTGCGCCATGCCTGTGCATCTTCAATTCCCCGCTCAGTAGTGGCTGTGCTGCGCCTGCTTGACCAAGTCCTCGTACAGGCGTGCATAGGGCTCCACCGCCTGGCACCAGTTGAACGGCTGGGTCATCGACAGGCAGCGCATGGCGTTCAACAGGCTCTTCTTGCCGTACACGTAGAAGGCGCGGGCCAGGGCCTCGCGGTAGCTGTCGACGGTCGAATCGTCGAACAAAAAGCCGGTGACACCGTTCTCGATGGTGTCGGCCAGCCCACCGGTGTTGCGCGCCACTGGCAGCGAGCCGAAGCGCTGGGCGTACATCTGGCTCAGGCCGCAAGGCTCGTAGCGCGACGGCATCAGCAGGAAGTCACTGCCTGCGAACATGCGCCGGGCGTCGGTCTCGTTGAAGCCGATGCGCACGCCGATACGGCCCGGATGACGCAGGGCCAGCTCGCGCATGGCCTGTTCCTCCTCGGGTTCGCCGCGGCCGATGATGGCGATCTGGCCGCCCTGCTGGACGATGTAGTCGGCCACCCCCAGGGTCAGGTCCAGGCCTTTCTGGTAGACCAGCCGCGACACAACGGCGAACAGCGGACCGTCCGACGGCTCCAGTTCGAACAGCTCACGTACCTGCTGGGCGTTGCGCGCCTTGCCGGCCCAGTCGTTGAGGCTGAAATTGTGGTGCAGGTGCTGGTCGGTGGCCGAGTCCCAGCTTTCATCGATGCCGTTGGGGATGCCGCCGAGCAGCCCTTGTTGCGCTTTGCTGGCCAGGAAACCGTCCAGGCCGCAGCCGAACTCGGGGGTGGTGATCTCCCGGGCATAGGTGGCGCTGACCGTGGTGATGTGGCTGGAGTACGCCAGGCCGGCCTTGAGGAACGACAGCTTGCCGTAGAACTCCATGCCTTCCTGTTGCATGGCGTGGTCGGGGATCGCCAGCTCCGGGCTGCAGCCGCGGCTGTACACGCCCTGATAGGCCAGGTTGTGGATGGTGAACAGGGTCGGGGTGCTCAAGCCGCGCCAGTGCATGTAGGCCGGGGCCAGCCCGGCCGGCCAGTCGTGGGCGTGCACCAGGTCGGGGCGCCAGTGGGCCATGCCTTCGCCAGCCGCGATTTCCGCTGCCGCCAAGCCCAGGCGGGCGAAGCGGATATGGTTGTCGGGCCAGTCGCGGCCGTTGTTGGCACCGTAGGGCGTGCCGTCGCGCTGGTACAGCTCGGGGCAGATCAGCACGTAGATCACCAGGCCGTCGGCCAGGTCCATGCGGCCGATCCTGCACGGTGGCAGGGCTGCGTGGCCACCCAGTTCGCCGACGATATGGATGGGGTTGTCGCTTTCCATTACCTGCCGGTAACCGGGGATCAGCACCCGCACATCGTGCAAATGCGCCAGGGCGCGGGGCAGGGCGGAGGACACGTCGCCCAGGCCGCCGGTCTTGACCAGGTCGGCGATCTCCGAGGTGACGAACAGGATCTTGCGCTTGTTCGGATTGTGCTGGCGCTGGGCGCCGGGTGCCTTGACTGTCGGAGCGAGCGCCGCTGGCAGCGGCTCGCGGCTATCCGGGTTGAATGATTCTACGTGAGGTTCGACAGCGGCACTGATCATACTTCTCTCCGTCCCTTGTTCTGGTGTGTGCTTAACGTTGGCTCGTGGGTGTGCTCTCTGATCGTTGTTGCATCTTCGTAGTGCGGTCCTTGCCCCAGATTCGTGCGCGCAGGCACGGCACGTTCGGCATTCCGGCCGAAAGACGTATTGACTGGTTGGGGTGGGCGGGCCTGGCGTGAGGAAGTCCTTTTGCACCGGCCCACTTAAGTCCTGACCTGCCCGTGCTTTGCAAAGTTCGACTTTTTTACGTCACTTTTTTTATGAGCAAAACGCGGGCCGAAACTGCAGTGTAGGAGACCAAATGCAAGAAAAGTGACCCGTTGGTCATGTTTCTCGCGGACGTTTGCCCGCGCAAACGTTGGCGAGTTGTTGCAAAATATGAGGGTCGCAGCGCTACGTTACGGGTTCGACCCGCGACGGGCGCGATACGGCAACAAGGAAGGGCGTCAGTGAGCGGGTGGGAGCCAAGGTGCTCCCACACAGGAAGGGTGAATCAGAGACCGGCGGCCTTGCCGTGCACGCGGGCCTGCTCGAGCAGCAGGTTCAGCTGGGCGACCTGCTGACGCAACTGGTCACGTTCGTCCTTCAACTGGCGCAGCTCGTCGCGGCGCACGGTGACATAGAGGGTCTGGGTGGGAGTGGCTGGCATCAGGGTACCCATGGCACACCTCGCATGGCTGGTGACAATTTGAAGCGTAGTCGCTTCGCGCGGCGCGCATTCTGAATTCTTCGCAGGCCCTTGGGAACTTTTTTGTTTATCGTTGTCGCCCCGTTCGTCGGTGAACCCTCCGCCAGAACGCTGGACTAATCTGAAATCGTCAATTGTTGTAAAGCAAAACCAACGGGAGCGTCGTCACATGCAACTGGGAATCATCGGGCTTGGCCGCATGGGCGGCAATATCGCAAGGCGCCTGATGCGCGCAGGTCACAGCACTGTGGTCCACGATCGCAACCGCGAAGCCATCACCACCCTGGAAGGCGAAGGTGCCGTGGGCGCCCACGACCTCGGTGCGCTGGTGCAGAAACTCAAGGCGCCGCGGGCAGTGTGGGTCATGCTGCCGGCGGGCGAAATCACCGAGCAGACCATCGCCCAGCTGGCCGACCTGCTCGAGCCGGGCGACGCCATCATCGATGGCGGCAACACCTTCTACAAGGACGATGTGCGCCGCGCCGCCGAGCTGGGCAAGCGTGGCCTGCACTACCTCGACGTCGGCACCTCCGGCGGCGTGTGGGGCCTGGACCGTGGCTACTGCATGATGATCGGCGGCGAGAAGGCGGTGTTCGAGCGCCTGGAACCGCTGTTCGAGGCCCTCGCCCCGGGCGTCGGCGACATTCCGCGCACCCAGGGCCGCAGCGGCGAGCACGAGCGCGCCGAGCACGGCTACATCCACGCCGGCCCGCCCGGTGCCGGCCACTACGTGAAGATGGTGCACAACGGCATCGAGTACGGCCTGATGCAGGCCTACGCCGAAGGCTTCGACCTGCTGCGCAGCAAGGGCGGCCCGGAACTGCCGGAGGACCAGCGCTTCGACCTGAATGTGGCCGAGATCGCCGAAGTGTGGCGCCGCGGCAGCGTGGTCACCTCCTGGCTGCTGGACCTGACCGCCGACGCGCTGGTCGCCGACCCACAACTGACCGAGTTCAGTGGCTCGGTGTCCGACAGCGGCGAAGGCCGCTGGACCATCGACGCCGCCGTCGAGCAGGCCGTGCCGGTGCCGGTGCTGTCCAGCGCGCTGTTCGCCCGCTTCCGCTCGCGCCAGCAGCAGGGCACCTACGGTGACAAGATCCTTTCCGCCATGCGCCTGGGCTTTGGCGGCCACGTCGAGAAGAAGAAGGACTGAATGAGCAAATCGACCATCCCCGCTGCGCCGCCCTGCACCCTATTCCTGTTCGGCGCCAGCGGCGACCTGGTCAAGCGCCTGCTGATGCCGGCGCTGTACAACCTCAGCCGTGACGGCCTGCTCGATCGCAACATGCGCATCGTCGGAGTCGACCACAATGCCGCCACGGCCGAGGCTTTCGCCGAGCGCCTGCATGCCTTCATGGCCGAGCGCGATGCCGGCAAGTGCCTGGACGAGAAGCTCTGGGCACGCCTGGCCAAGCGCCTGGACTACCAGACCGGCGATTTCCTCGATCCGCAGACTTACCAGGCCCTGGCCCGGCGCATCGACAAGACGCGCCACGGCAACGCCATCTTCTACCTGGCCACCTCGCCACGCTTTTTCCCCGAGGTGGCCCAGCGCCTGGGCGATGCCGGCCTGCTCGACGAGTCGGGCGGTGGCTTTCGCCGGGTGGTGGTGGAAAAGCCCTTCGGCACTGACCTGGCCAGCGCCGAGGCGCTCAACGCCCGCCTGCTCAAGGTGATGAACGAGCGGCAGATCTACCGTATCGACCATTATCTGGGCAAGGAGACCGTCCAGAACATCCTGGTCAGCCGTTTCTCCAACGGCCTGTTCGAATCGTTCTGGAACAATCATTACATCGACCACGTGCAGATCACCGCCGCCGAAACTGTCGGCGTCGAGACGCGCGGGGCGTTCTACGACAACACTGGCGCCCTGCGCGACATGGTGCCCAACCACCTGTTCCAGTTGCTGGCCATGGTCGCCATGGAGCCACCGGCGGCCTTCGGCGCCGACGCCGTGCGCGGTGAAAAGGCCAAGGTGATCGGCGCCATCCGCCCCTGGTCGCACAAGATGGCCCTGCGCAATTCCGTGCGTGGCCAGTACAGCGCCGGCAAGCAGGGCCGCAAGCAACTGCCCGGTTATCGCGAGGAGGCCAACGTCGCCCCGCACAGCCAGACCGAGACCTACGTGGCCCTCAAGGTGATGATCGACAACTGGCGCTGGGCCGGGGTGCCGTTCTACCTGCGTACCGGCAAGCGCATGAGCGTGCGCGACACCGAGATCGCCATCTGCTTCAAGCCGGCGCCCTACGCGCAGTTTCGCGAAAGCGAGCTGGAGCGGCCCAAGCCGAACTACCTGAAGATCCAGATCCAGCCCAACGAAGGCATGTGGTTCGACCTGCAGGCCAAGCGCCCAGGGCCGGAGCTGGTGATGGAAAATGTCGAGATGGGCTTCGCCTACAAGGACTTCTTCAAGATGACCCCGGCGACCGGTTACGAGACGCTGATCTACGACTGCCTCACCGGCGACCAGACCCTGTTCCAGCGAGCCGACAACATCGAGAACGGCTGGCGCGCGGTGCAACCGTTCCTCGATGCCTGGGCGGCCGAGGGCGGTGAAGTGCACGGGTATGCGGCGGGGGAGGATGGCCCCGAGGCTGGCGACGAGCTGCTGGCGCGGGACAAGCGCGAGTGGCACACGCTGGGGTGACGCCAGCGGGGATAGCAACCTGCCGCCGTTGCAGCACGGCGGCAGGTCTTCAGAGCAGCCCTACAAGGTAAACGACAGCGCCGAGAACACCATCCCGCCACTGCCCGCCCAGCCCATGCAGAACTGGCCTGGCTCGGCTTCGCCGCGGCTCATGGCATCAAAGATGCCGAAGGGGATCGACGCGGTAATGATGTTGCCGGTCTTGTGCCCGACGTGATGCAACTTGTGATCGACGCCAATCATCTGGCCAATGTGTTCCCACATCTTTGGCGAGCCGGTATGGATGAACACTTTGTGCACGTCGTCCGCGGTGAGGTTCTGCATGTTGAAGACTTTCATCGCTTCGTTGCGCCCGTCTTCATGCAAGGCGGCGGCATAGGAGTTGAACTGGTACTGGCCACCGGTCGGTTCTATCTTGGCGATATCGGCCTCGTTGCAGAACAGCTTCCAGTCCGGCAAGGAGATCGTCGACAAGTCACTCAGATCAGGTCGGTTGATATAGGAGAACTTGAAGTTCCCCGGTGCCTCGTTACTCAGGATGGTGACGACGGCGGCCTCGCCAATGGTAAAGCTCGGGAACTTGTAGGCCAGTTCGGCCGGCGACTGCAACGAGAAGTTCTTGGGCATCACCGGCCCGCCTTCCGACATGCCGAACTCCATGTTGACGATGGCGGCGTAGCGGATTTCACCGGCTTGCATCTTGCTGTTGATGACGTCCATGGCCGTCACCCAGCCGTTGCAGGCATCGACCACATCGAAGTTGCGGCAGTTCAGGCCCAGCGCCTTGGCGATGAAGGTACTGTTGGCCGGTTCGATGAAACCACGGGTGACGTTGGGATAGATCAGCAGGTCCAGGTCGGCCTTGCTGATATTGGCCTGGGCCAGCGCCGCGTCGAACGCCGCTTCCATCAGGGCCATCGGCGTCTCGTCAGCCGCCAGCCAATGGCGGGTGTCGCTGCCGCTTTTCTCCAGCAACTTGCCGATGGTCTTCAAGGTTTTCGGCAAGTCCTCCTGGAAGGTGTCCCTGGAGTGTTGTTCGACCAGGTTGATGACGTCCTGGTTGGTGACTTGGCGTGACGGCAGTATTGCGGAAAGTCCGACGATCTTCATATAACGTCCTTGTTGAGGGGATTGATCCTGCGTAATGGCTACGCATTGGCAGAGGCATGCTCATTCCTGTAAGCAGCCTCTGGCCCGCTATTTCTAGCACAGGAAAAGAGTGGCTCAATGTCGTGGATCAATGTTCCTGGGCATCGATATCGACAACTTCTACTCCACCCCGAGAGCACTTCAGCGGAACCCTGAATCCCTCTCCGGCATCCAACCTCAACCTCCCTCCCGAGGCTCCGAGATGCCCGCCCACATCGAAGACTACGCTCTCATCGGCAACTGCCGTAGCGCCGCCCTGATCAACCGCGACGGCGCCCTCGACTGGCTGTGCCTGCCACGCTTTGATGCTCCCGCGGTGTTCGCCGCGCTGCTGGGCAACGAGGAAAACGGCCGTTGGCGCATCGCCCCCAGCGACCCGGTCGAGCACAGTGCGCGCCGCTACCTCGACGACACCCTGGTACTGGATACCACCTGGACCACCGCCAGTGGCCGCGCCCGGGTGCTCGACTGCATGCCCCTAGGCGAGCGCAACGCCGTGCTGCGCATCGTCGAGGGCCTGGCCGGCGAAACGGCCTTCGAGATGGACTTGGTGCTGCGCTTCGACTACGGCCGCAGTGTGCCCTGGGTGGAAAAGATCGACCCGCTGACCCTGAGCGCCGTCGCCGGTCCCGATCGGCTGATCCTGCGCAGCAGCACCGAAATCCATGGCCGCGACCACCACAGCGTCGCCCGTTTTCGCGTGGGCGCGGGGCAGCGCCAGGTATTCAGCCTCTGCCACCAGGCCTCGCACCTGCCCGTGCAGCCCGATTGCGACATTGACCACGACTTCGAACAGACCCTGGAGCAGTGGCGTGCCTTCGCCGCCCGCTGCCCTGATGTCGGGCCTTACACCGACCGGGTACGTCGTTCGCTACTGACCCTCAAGGCCATGACCTACGCGCCCACCGGCGGCATGGTCGCCGCCGTCACCACCTCGCTGCCCGAGCGCGTCGGCGGCGAGCGCAACTGGGACTACCGCTACTGCTGGCTGCGCGACGCCACCATGACCCTGCTGGCGTTGATGAACCTGGGCTACTTCGACGAGGCCCAGGCCTGGCGCGAATGGCTGCTGCGCTCGGTGGCCGGCAACCCCGAGCAGATGCAGATCATGTACGGCCTGGCGGGGGAGCGGGATCTTCCCGAGTTCACCTTGCCCTGGCTGCCGGGTTACGAGGGCTCGCAACCGGTTCGGGTCGGCAATGCCGCCGCCGGGCAGTTGCAGCTGGACATCTACGGCGAACTGGCCGACGCCATGACCCAGGCCATCAAGGGCGGGCTGCCGCGCCACTCGCGCGGCGCAGCCATCGCCCGTGCGATCCTGCCGTACCTGGAAGGCATCTGGCGAGAGCCGGACGAGGGGCTGTGGGAGGTGCGGGGCGGCCGCCAGCACTTCGTGCACTCCAAGGTCATGGCCTGGGTTGCCTTCGACCGGGCGGCGGGCCTGGCCGATACCACCGAGGAGGGGCGAGAGCGCAGTCGGCATTACCGCCAGGTGGCGGACGAGATCCGTGACGAGGTCTGCCGGCGCGGGCTGGACGCCGGCGGCCGGCACTTCGTCCAGGCCTACGGCTCGACGGAGCTGGACGCGAGTCTGCTGCAGATCGCCCTGACCGGCTTTCTGCCGGCCGACGATCCACGCTTTCTGCGCACCCTGGAACAGATCGAAAGGCGCCTGCTGCGCAACGGCCTGCTGCTGCGCTACGACAGCGACAGTTGCAGCGACGGCCTGACGCCGGGGGAGGGGACGTTCCTGGTGTGTTCGTTCTGGCTGGCGGATGTGTATGTGCTGCTGGGGCGGCAGGACGAGGCGCAGGTGCTGTATGAGCGACTGACGGGCTTGTGCAACGACGTGGGGCTGCTGGCCGAGCAGTACGACCCGGCGGGCAAGCGGATGCTGGGGAATTTTCCGCAGGCGTTCAGCCATATCGGGATCATCAATACGGCGTTGAACCTGCACCGGGCGCAGTGTCCGGTGCGGGATCGGGCGAAAGGCGGTGACTGAGCCTGCGACTTCTGATGCTGGGCAATCAGTTTTTCCTCATTGCTTGTAGTCCATTTCCGAATCATCCTTTTGCCGCCTTTCAGCCATTGCTACGGCTCTCCCTGCAACCTAGGCTCCCCCGGTCGCTGCCAATTCAGCGACCAGGTCTGCAAGCCTGCGTGTGATAGGAAGCCTAGCGCTAACCGCTAAGCCGCCGGCGTATGTCTGTGGCTGATTTATGGCGGTTGTGTGTGGGTGGCCCTCGGGCCAGCCGGGTTTTCTCCTATTGCCCCGGTCTTGCAGCCCTGCACACGACCGCCACCATTACTTGCAAGGTAGTGAATGGCGGCATCTTCCAAGCAAAGGGAGCACTGCCATGTTGAAGATCGTCCCCGATCCACCGCCATCCAATCCTTCCCCTCATCACCTTGAAGACATCCTGATCCAGGCAGCGGAATACGTGCGCTGCGCCCTGGTCGTGGCCCATCAGTCGGTGTTGGTATCCCATCCGCATTCGCTCGGTTCAACGCTGGGGCTGACGGCGGTGCACGAGATGGAAACCGTTCGCGCGTTGCTGGACTCCGCGTTGGCGCAGGTGCAGGTGCCAGTTCAGGCGCAGACACACCATTGAGTTTGCGCATCTCGCGTGGAAAGCAATGCTTGAAGTGGGCATGTCTGGCGATGATTGACGTTGGCTGCGTGGGTGGCCGCGCTGGCGCTATCGCGGGGCAAGCCCGCTCTCATGGAACAAACAGTAACTTATTGATTTATCTAGGCCCTGTGGGAGCGGCCTTGCGTCGCGAAAGGGCCGCAGAGCGGCCCCGGCGATCTTTGCATCAACACTGAGAACCTGGGGCTGCTACGCAGCCCTTTCGCGACGCAAGGCCGCTCCCACAGGGGACAGTTCCCTGCGCGACAGCGCAGCCCGACGGGCTGGGGTCTCGTACAGGTGCTGTGCAGTGTATGAGACAGGATTTCCAGCCAAGGATAGACCCTGTAGGAGCTGGCTTGCCCCGCGATACCGGCGCAGCCGGTGCCATCCTTATGGAGCGTGCCCGCTCAGGCCCCACCGAGGCGAATCGACGCGGCAGCTATGGCATGATGCCCGGCCCCGCACGCGATAGACGCCTGCCATGAAAGGAATACTCAGATGCCTTCGACCCCACCTAACGGCCTGCCGGTCTATCGCCTGATCACCGGCAAGGACGACGCCAGTTTCTGCCAGCGTATTTCCGAGAGCCTGGCTTTGGGCTATCAGCTTTATGGGTCGCCCAGTGTGACCTTCGATAGCAGCAAGGGACATGTAGTGGCTGCTCAAGCGGTGCTGTGGCCGGTAGTCAGGGACTGAGACGGATGGATGCCGCAATCCGCCTGCGCCGATGCTTGATGACTATCGGCAAGTGAGGGGCAGGCCCTTTAAGGTCTTTGGGCGCGATAGCTATCGACCGAGTGAGGGCCACCAGGTGTCCGCCGCAAGCCTTGCAGCGCCTATGAGATCGAGCGCCGCCCGCGCGGCGCATCGCGACGCAAGGCCGCTCCCACATTTGTTGCAACGTGCCGAACCTGTGAGGCCATGGTTGCCAGCCTTGGTGCATGTCTTGTGACCGGTGGCGGCAGTGGCGCCCATGCTGAAACTGCGTCGGGCCAACAAGGCGGACCAGGTAATGGTACAGGATTGATTGGCCCGAAACAGATGTGGGAGCGGCCTTGTGCCGCGATGCGCCGCGCGGGCGGCGCTCGATCTCATAGGCGCTGCAAGGCTTGCGGCGGGCACTTGGTGGCCCTCACTCGATCACTAGCCCTACCACCCAAAGACTTCGAAAGGATAGCTCCTGCGGCTGATGCACCACCATGTGTGAAGCATTGCGTCACAGTTAGCTGCTGGTGCGCACCTGATGTACCGGGTAACACTCTCCCGCTCTGAATTGCGAGGGCTGGAATATGGCTATGCACAACCCGCCTCACCCCGGCGAAACCCTGCGTGAAGATGTCCTGCCCACCCTGGGCCTGACGGTGAAGGCATTCGCCGAGCACCTGGGCTTTTCCCGGGAGGCGCTGTCGCGGGTCCTTCATGGCCGGGCGGCGGTTTCTCCGGATCTGGCGGTACGCCTGGAAATGGCCGGCATCAGCACGGCGCGGCTGTGGCTGACGATTCAGGTTGACTACGACATCTGGCAGGTCCGCCAGCGCCAGCAACCGGTGATCAAGCGGCTTCACCAGGTAGCCTGAAGCCGCCGCAGTGTTGCGCCAGGTGATGTTGTGTCGACTTGAGCGACTACGTGACGCATGACAACGTCAAGCGTGCTGAACAACATCGCCTGGGATGGCGTCGATATCGACGCTGTGTGACTTAAGGCCATCATTCGGGTGAATGGCAGGCTCCCGGTCATGGTGCCGTGAACACGTAGTCCGAGGGTTCGAAGCATTCCTGCGTGTTCATGTGCACATTGCGCAAATACTCGGTTTGCTGAAGTGCCACCTGGAGCGGTTCGGCGGCATAGCCGATGAGCAGGGCGCGGCGCGGTGCGCCGCTGGCATTCAGGCTGGCGGCATGCACCAGGTCTACATCGAACACCAGGGCATCCCCCGCGCGCCCCGACAGGTGAAGGCTCCGGGATTCGTCGCTGTAGTCGAAGGGCGTCTCGCCCGGTTCAGGCCGGTGGCTGCCAGGGACAATGCGGGTGGCGCCGTTGTGCGGGCCGTAGTCGTCCAGATAGACCATGACACCCACCAGGTCGCCCGGCCGCTGCATCGACAGGTCGCGATGCAGCGCCTGGTGGCCGCCACCCGCCACGGGGGCACGGCCCTCCACCTGGTAGAGAAAGAACCGTTCGCCGATCAGCGCGCCCACCGCTGCCAGCAACTGCGGCAGGCGGCAGACCGCCTGGACCCGCTTGGCGCAGTCCAGTTGCGAGTGACGCCAGTCGCCGGCGCGCGGCACTGGCCACTGCCGCGCAGGTTTCACCCCGGCCTCGAACACATGGCGCAGTTCTTCCAGCCATCCCTGGGGGACGGCCTGGCGAAGCAGGACGTAACCGGCCTGCTGAAGTGTCGCGTGATGGGGCATTGTCGTCTCGCTCTCCCTGTCGATGACCCAGCGTAGTAAGCACGGCTGGCTTTTGCGAGGGGCAGCAATCCCCAGCTCGTCGCAGGCCAACACTTTCCGGCAAAAATCCCGGATAATGCCCGCCATTTATCCGTTCCCGCCCGCTTTTGGTACCCCTGCGCATGGAAATCAAGGTCAATTTTCTCGACAACCTTCGTCTCGAAGCCAAGTTCGACGACTTCACGGTGATCGCCGACCAGCCGATCCGCTACAAGGGCGACGGCTCGGCCCCGGGGCCGTTCGACTACTTCCTGGCGTCGTCGGCGCTGTGCGCGGCGTACTTCGTCAAGCTGTACTGCCAGACCCGCGATATTCCGACCGAGAACATCCGCCTGTCGCAGAACAACATCGTCGACCCCGAGAATCGCTACAACCAGATCTTCAAGATCCAGGTCGAGCTGCCCGAGGACATCTCCGAGAAGGACCGCCAGGGCATCCTGCGCTCCATCGACCGCTGCACCGTGAAGAAGGTGGTGCAGACCGGCCCCGAGTTCATCATCGAGCAGGTCGACAACCTCGACGCCGACGCCCAGGCGCTGCTGATGCCGGTGTCGGATACCAGCACCTACATTCCGGGCAAGGACCTGCCGCTGGAGCAGACCATCGCCAACATGTCGGCGATCCTCGCGGGCCTGGGGATGAAGATCGAGATCGCCTCCTGGCGCAACATCGTGCCCAATGTCTGGTCGCTGCACGTGCGCGACGCGCAGTCGCCGATGTGCTTCACCAATGGCAAGGGCGCGACCAAGGAAGCGGCGCTGGCCTCGGCGCTGGGCGAGTTCATCGAGCGGCTGAACTGCAACTTCTTCTACAACGACCAGTTCTGGGGCGAGGACATCGCCAATGCGGCGTTCGTGCACTACCCCAACGAGCAGTGGTTCAAGCCAGGACCCAAGGACGCGCTGCCGGCCGAGATCCTCGACGAGCACTGCCTGCAGATCTTCAACCCCGACGGCGAGCTGCGCGGCTCGCACCTGTACGACACCAACTCGGGCAACAAGGAGCGTGGCATCTGCTCGCTGCCGTTCGTGCGCCAGTCGGACGGCGAGACGGTGTACTTCCCGTCCAACCTGATCGAGAACCTGTACCTGAGCAACGGCATGAGCGCCGGCAACACCCTGGCCGAGGCACAGGTCCAGTGCCTTTCGGAAATTTTCGAGCGAGCGGTCAAACGCGAGATCCTCGAAGGCGAGCTGTGCCTGCCGGACGTGCCGCAGGAGGTGCTGGCCAAGTACCCGGGCATCGTCGCCGGCATCCAGGGGCTGGAGGAGCAGGGCTTCCCTGTGCTGGTCAAGGACGCGTCGCTGGGCGGTGAGTTCCCGGTGATGTGCGTGACCCTGATGAACCCGCGCACCGGCGGCGTGTTCGCCTCGTTCGGCGCCCACCCGAGCTTCGAGGTGGCGCTGGAGCGCAGCCTCACCGAACTGCTCCAGGGCCGCAGCTTCGAGGGCCTGAACGACCTGCCGCAGCCGACCTTCGACAGCCTCGCGCTGACCGAGCCGAACAACTTCGTCGAGCACTTCATCGACTCCAGCGGCGTGGTGTCGTGGCGCTTCTTCGGCGCCAAGGCCGACTTCGAGTTCGTCGAGTGGGACTTCTCGGGCCACGGCGAGGACTCCAACCAGCAGGAGGCGCAGACCCTGTTCGGCATCCTCGAGGACCTGGGCAAGGAGGTGTACATGGCCGTGTACGATGACCTTGGCGCCACTGCCTGCCGTATCCTGGTGCCGGGTTATTCCGAGATCTACCCGGTCGAGGACCTGATCTGGGACAACACCAACCGCGCGCTGGGGTTCCGTGCCGATATCCTCAACCTGCACAAGCTGGACAATCGTTCGCTGAAGCTGCTGCTCAAGCGCCTGGACAACGCCGAGGTGGATGACTACACCACCATCACCACGCTGATCGGCGTCGAGTTCGACGACAACACGGTGTGGGGCCAGCTGACCATCCTCGAGCTGAAGCTGTTGATCCACCTGGTGCTGCAGCGTTTCGAGGAGGCCAAGGAGTTGGTCGAGATGTTCCTGCAGTTCAACGACAACACTGTCGAGCGCGGGCTGTTCTACCAGGCGTTGAACGTGGTGCTGGAGGTGGTGCTGGACGATGAGCTGGAGATGGCCGACTACGAGCACAACTTCCGTCGCATGTTCGGCAATGAGCGGATGGACGCGGTGCTGGGCTCGGTGGACGGCAGCGTCCGGTTCCATGGGTTGACGCCGACCAACCTGCAGCTCGAGGGACTGGATCGCCACCTGCGCCTGGTGGAGAGCTACAAGAAGCTGCACGCGGCGCGGGCGCGGGCGGCAGGGCTCTGAGCCGAGTCGCTCGAATGAATGAAAAGGGTCGCTTGGCGACCCTTTTTTCTTAACGCAAGCGCAATACCCGGTCCAGGGACAGTGCACCGCCGCCCCGGGCGATCAGCAGCAGGAGCAGGCCGGCCCAGGAAAGGTGGGTGGGCCAGGCGTCCGGATAGACGAAGATCTCGATCACCAGGGTCATGCCCAGCAGGGCCAGGGCTGACAGCCGGGTGAACAGGCCGAGCACCAGCAACAATGGGAACAGGTGCTCGGCGTAGGTCGCCAGGTGCGCCGCCAGCCAGGGTGACACCAGCGGCAAGGCGTACTCGCTCTGGAACAGCTCGTAGGTGCCGGGGGTGATGCTCAGCAGGCCTTCGACCTTGGTCCGACCGGACAGAAAGAAGATCGAGGCGATGCCCAGGCGGGCGACCAGGCACAGGACGCTGTCGCCAAGCAGGCGTTGCAGCTGTTCGGCGAGGCGGTTCCAGTAGAAACGCAGGCCGTGGGGCGATGAACTGGCGTGGCTGATGTCCATGGCGTTTTCCTCAGGTGAAGGCGAGCGGGCGCAAGGCCCGGGCATTCAGCAGCCTGCCCAGCAGGTCACTGAAGTCCAGGTTGGGTTGGGCGTGCAGGGCCAACTGCGAGGCCTTGTCCAATGGGTAGCCGGCGGCACAGGCATCGAGGAAGATGCATCCCCCCAGGCTCAACGGCTGGTGGACGACGCCTTCGCGGTCGCCGCTGAGCAGGGCGCCTTCGGCCACCCAGGGCTGGTCCTCGGGCCAGGGCCTGCCATCGCGGCCGTGCTGCCAGAGGCTGTAGGCAGGATGCTGGTCGAACCAGTGCCAGCGCACGCCGGAGCGCGGGCTCAACTGGCTGTGTTCGAGGTCCGAGGCGGTCATGCCGGCCAGGTCGGCCAATCTCAGCCAGGGATCGTCGTCGGCGCTGAATGCTTCGCACCAGGCGAAGTCCAGCCGTGCGACATCCGCCAGGTAGCACAGTCCATGGACGGGCTGCAACGCCTCGAGAAATGCCGGAAACGCCGCGCCATAGCGGATCATCCGCACATCACAGGGCGGCGATTGCCGGGCATATTCCGCGGCGGCGTCGTGCATCCATTGCTGCCCGACCAGGGTCTCGACGCTGGGAAAGTTGGCGCGCAGGGCCTCGACGCAACCGGCCAGCACCGTGTTGCGATACACCGCGAACGCGGGCTGCGCCGTCAGTGTCGCCAGCTCAGGCGCGGGGCGCTGATAGAGGGCGTCGATGAAGGCGTTCTGGAACTGTCCGAGGCTGAGGTTCATGGCAAGGCTCCTGCCAGGTCCAGGGTGGCCTGGGCGAAGGCGCGTTCGGCGAGCAGTTCGTCGAACGCCGGGATGTTGCCGTCGCGTTCTATCAAGGTCGGGCGCGGACCGATGCGGGCGATCAACTGCTGGTACAGCGACCACACCGGCGCAGCGATGGCGGCATCGTGGGAATCGACCAGCAGTGCGCCCTGGTCGTCGTGACTGTGCCCGGCCAGGTGAATCTCGGTGATGGCCTGGGCAGGGAAGCGGGCGAGGTAGTCGGCGGCATCGAAGCCGAGATTGTGGGCGCTGACGTACACATTGTTGACGTCCAGCAACAGGCCGCAGCCGGTGCGTCGCACCAGCTCGGCGAGGAAGTCGATCTCATCCAGGTCATGACCCTGCAGATGCAGGTAGTGGCTGGGGTTCTCGATGGAGATGCGGCAGCCCAAAGCGTCCTGGGTGCGCTGGATGTTGTCGGCAATACGGGCCAGGGCCTCGTCGCTGCGTGGAAAGGGCAGCAGGTCAGGATGGTACTGGCCGCGCCAGGTCGACCAGGCCAGATGTTCCGACACCAGGGCCGGGTGTACCTGGTCGATCAGGGTACGCAGGCGCCGCAGGTGCGTGGCGTCAGGTTCGGCATCCGCCGCCAGTGACAGTGCCACGCCGTGCAGCGACAGCGGATGGCGCTCGGCCATCCGCTCCAGCCAGGCCAGGCGAGGGCCACCGACCATGTAGTTCTCCGGATGGACTTCGAACCACAACCCTTCGGCGTGGCAGGCCCAGGCCTGGTCATAGTGCTCGGCCTTCAAGCCGAGCCCTGCGCCCATCGGCTGATTCCCGTTCATGGTCGATGGCCTCTGCTCAGGATTTGACCGGGGTCAGCGAACCCATGCCGTTGGGGGTCTTGATCGAGGTGCAGGTACCGGTCGGCACGTTTTTCCAGTGCATGCCGTCGTAGTCCTTTTTCGCGCTGCCGGCGCAGGTGGTGCCGGCGCCGGCCTTGCAGTCGTTCTTGCCGGCCATGGCCACGCCGTAGCATTTCTCCATGGTGGCTGCCTTGGTGGTGTCGTCGGCCACGGCTGCCCCTGCCAGGGAGGCGAGGGCGAGGGCGGCGGTGGCGAGGGCGAGGGTTTTCATGGGGTCGTCTCCAGAAGGTGGGGCCGTGGTGATGTACCGGCGGCTCATGGAGTAGTTCGCGGTGATGGGCGAGGCGGTTACAGCGCCTGCGAAAATATTTTTCGCCACCTGCGCCGGCCTCCTAAGGTAAGGAGGTGGCGTCGGTGCTTGCGTAGGGCGTTGCGGCGATGGTTGGATAAAAAAGAAACCCACAGACGGTGTAACCCTGGCGGCCGATGCAACGAACTAACCCACAGGATGTGCTCAGTGCACGCGAGTCACACTTGCAGGCCCTGCTGTTGCTTGGGCTGGCCGGTGACGCCGGGGCCTATCGCGAATTTCTCGCGGCGCTGGCGGTGCACCTGCGTGGTTTCTTGCGTCGGCGCCTGGCGCAGCGACCGGCCGAGGTCGAGGACCTGCTGCAGGAGGTGCTGCTGGCGGTACACAATGCCCGTCACACCTACCAGGCGCAGCAACCGCTGACCGCCTGGGTGCAGGCAATCGCCCGCTACAAGCTGGCCGACCACTGGCGCGGCCAGGCCCGGCGCGAGTCGCGTCACGAGCTGCTGGAGGATGACAGCGAGTTGTTCGCTTGTGGCGACGAAGAGCCGGCCGAGGCCCGCCGGGACTTGAACAAGCTGCTCGGACAGTTGCCCGACCGCCAGCGACTGCCCATCGTCCACGTCAAGCTGGAAGGGCTGTCGGTGGAGGAAACCGCGCGTCTTACCGGGCTGTCCAGTTCGGCGGTGAAGGTGGGCATACACCGGGGGCTCAAGGCCCTGGGAAGGTTGATTCGAGGTAAAGACGACCATGAAGACCGATGAGCTGATCAGCCTTTTGGCGACCGCCGCAGAGCCGGTGGATCGTCACGTGCTGGCGCGACGGCTGCTGCTGGCGCTGCTGGCCGGCATGCTGGGCGCATTGCTGATGACCGCTGCCATCTACGGCGTGCGCAGCGATCTGGCCGAGGTGGCGCGCACGCCGCTGTTCTGGGCCAAGCTGGCCTTGCCCACCAGCCTGGGCCTGCTGGCCCTGTGGCTGACCCAGCGCCTGGCCAGGCCGGGTGTGCGCGGTGGCGCGCTGTGGGGATTGCTCGGCCTGCCGCTGCTGCTGGTGTGGCTGGGGGCAGCCGTCAGCCTGGCCGGCGCGCCGGTGGAGGCCCGCGCCGACCTTATCTTCGGCCGCACCTGGCGCACCTGCGCGTTGAACATAGCCCTGCTCTCGGCACCCGTATTCGCCGCCGTGTTCTGGGCCCTGCGCGGCCTGGCACCGACCCGGCTGCGCCAGGCCGGCGCAGCTGGCGGGCTGCTCGCTGGATCCACCGCGACCCTCGTGTACTGCCTGCACTGCCCGGAAATGGGTGTACCGTTCTGGGGGCTGTGGTACCTGTTGGGGATGTTGTTGCCGACCGTCGTCGGGGCGGTGGCAGGGCCTCGACTGCTGCGTTGGTGATCGGGTGCGTTTTTGCGGTGCTGCGCAGCTCTTTCGCGGTGCAAGGCTGCTTCTACACGACAACGTGTCAAGCCTTCAGGCTGTCGTGACCAGAGGTAATGTCACCTGCAGTGCCAGCCCGCCCTCGCTCCGGCGATGTGCGGTGATGCGGCCACCATGGGCCTCGCAGATCGCCTGGGCGATCGACAGGCCCAGGCCGCCGCCGCCGCTGACCCGCGCCCGCGACTGTTCGGCGCGCCAGAAGCGCACGAACATGTTGCCCAGGTCCTTCTGCTCGACCGCTTGCCCACGATCGAGGAATTCCAGCTGCACGCAGTCTTTGGCCTGGCGCACGGCGACACTGAGCTCGCGGCCGTCGGAGGCGTACTTGAGGGCATTCTCGATCAGGATGTTGATCAACTGGCCGATCCGCGCCGGGTCGGCCTCGATCACCACGTCATCGGCAAGCGCCGTGTGCAACTGCATCCTGGCGGCCTCGAATTGCGGCGCGAACCAGGCCAGACGCTCCTCGACCAGCCTGGCCGGGGAGAACAGGCTGATGTGCAGGGGCAGCTGCCCGGCATGGGCCAGGGACAGCAGGTGCAGGTCGCCCACCAGGGTGTTGAGGTTGTACAGCTGGTTCTGCACCAGGCGCAATTGCTCAGGGCACAGCGGGAACACCTCGTCGAGCATGCCCTGCACCCGACCCAGCGCGGCATTGAGCGGGGTGCGCAGTTCATGGGCCAGGTTGGAGCTCGACTCGGCCACTTCGCTTTCATACAGCGCCAGGCGTTCGACCAGCTTGTTGAAGTCGGTGCACAGGCGCTGCATTTCCTTGGGCTGGCGCGGGTGCTGGCTGACCCGCACGCTGAGGTCGCCCTCGGCCACCCGCCTTGCCCCTACGGCGATCTGGCGGAACTGCCGGGACAGCGGCCTGGACAGGTACAGGCCGACCATCAAGGTGAACGGAATGGTCACGATGACGAAGCCGTAGAGCACCAGCCAGTCGATGCTGTTACCGGGGCCGGGAAGAAAGTCGTGGATGTCGTAGTAGGTCTGCAGCAACTGCCACAGCCTGGACTCGTTGCGCGGCACATCGGCAAGGCCGGCCACCAGCGCGGCGCGGTCCTCGGGTCGCATCGATTGCAGCACCAGGTAGTCGCTGATCCAGAAGTACAGGTACATGCACACGGTAATGGTGATCACCGCGCCGACGGCGAGCAGGGTCATTCTCAGGCCGACCCACAGCCACAGCGGACGTTTGCGCATAAGCGGTCAGCGGAACCGGTAGCCAACGGAGCGCACGGTCACCAGCACGCCGCTGATGCCCAGGGCTTCGAGCTTGCGCCGCAGGTTGTGCACGTGGGTGTCGATGATGCGCACCAGCGCATCGCTCTCGGGCATGCACAGCTCAAGCAGTTCCTCGCGGCTGAAGGCCTTGGTCGGTGTGCGCAGCAGCGCGGCGAGCAGAAGCAGTTCCGAACGGGTCAGGTCGAGCACCTGCTCCTCGCCATCGCGGGTCCGTACTCCGGCCACGAAGCGCTCGGCGTCGACCCAGACGCCCTGACACTCGAGGCGCTGGCGATTGTCTGCCGGCGTGCCGTAGCGGCGCAGCACCGCGTGTACCCGGGCCACCACCTCCTTGGGGTTGCAAGGCTTGACCACGTAGTCGTCGGCGCCGTAGCGCAGGGCGCCGATCTTGTCCGGCTCGTCGCCGATGGCGGTGACCATGATCACCGGGGTGTCGGCGCTGCGGCGGATCTCGGTCAGCAGCTCCGGGCCGGACATTTTTGGCAGCATCATGTCCAGCAGCACGATCGCCGGCGTGCGCTGACGGAACAGGGCAAGCCCGCGGGCGCCGTCCTCGGCGATGTCCACCTCGAAACCGTCGCGCTTCAGGTAGGCCTCCAGGATGCTTGCACCATCGGCGTCGTCCTCGACGATCAATACGCGCTTGGGGGTCATGGGTTGTCTCGCGGGGCGCGCAGCCCTGCCAGCACTTCGGCGGCGGTGGTGACGTGGCCGAAGTGGTGTTTCCACAGGTCGATGCCCAGCTGACCGGAACGGTCCAGCGAGGAGCCCATGGTCAGGTCGGTGACCAGTGTCGGCGTCAGGCCTGCATCGAACAGGGCGAAGCCGGCAGCCAGCACGCAGGTTTCGGTCTGCAGCCCGCACACGAGCACGCGTTCGACGCCCAGCTGCTTGATGTAGTCCAGTGTCTCGGCGGTCTGGCCATAGCCATGCTTGATGAACACCTTGTCCGCCTCGACCAGGGCCACATCCTCAGCGGCCGGGTGCCAGCCGAGCTGGCGCTGGAACGGGGTGGCCTGCTCGTCGTGCAGCTCGATCGAGGCGATGGTGGGAATGTGCGCCGACAGCACGCGGATGCCATCCACCAGTTTCTCGGAGGGGCTGAAGGTGGATTGCACATCGACGATGAGCAGGACTTGCTGCATGGCGGATTCCCGGGCGCGGTTCGAAAGCTGGCGAGTATACCGCCGCACGCGGGAATTTTGCGGCCAGTGGCCTGCTCCGGGCTCAGCCAAGGTTCTTGGAAGGTGCATGTGTAACACGCGCTTGCCCCGCCAACACCGGTACTGCCGCTGCCATGCACCTCGTTGCCTGCGTCGCGGGCCAAGCCCGCGCGGTCCTTTTATCGCCTGCTAGGCCGCCAATCGCCCGCCGGCAATCGCCTCCGACGCCGCCAGCATCGCCCGCAACAGCACCGCGCAACCGGCCGCGAGATCCCCAGGGGCGGCGTTCTCGATTTCGTTGTGGCTGATGCCGCCTTCGCAGGGCACGAAGATCATCCCGGCCGGGCCCAGCTCGGCGAGGAAGATCGCGTCGTGGCCTGCGCCGCTGACGATGTCCATGTGCGCCAGGCCCAGGTTGCGCGCCGAGTCGCGCACCGCCTCGACACAGCCCTTGTCGAAGTACAGGGCCGGGAAGTCGGCGGTGGGTACCAGCTCGTAGCTCAGCCCGTGTTTCGCAGTTGTGGCCTCGATCACCTGGCGCACTTCGGCGATCATCGCGTCCAGTTGCTCGCCTTCGAGATGACGGAAGTCCAGGGTCATGCGCACTTCGCCGGGGATCACATTGCGTGAGCCTGGATAGGCCTGCAGGCAGCCGACCGTGCCGCAGGCATGGGGCTGGTGGGCGAGGGCGGTGCGGTTGACCGCCTCGACCACGGCGGCGGCGCCGACCAGGGCGTCCTTGCGCAGGTGCATCGGCGTGGGACCGGCGTGGGCCTCGACGCCGCGCAGGGTCAGGTCGAACCATTTCTGGCCAAGGGCGCCGAGCACCACGCCGATGGTCTTGTGCTGGTCCTCGAGGATCGGGCCCTGTTCGATGTGCGCCTCGAAATAGGCGCCCACCGGGTGGCCGGTCACGACGCGGCTGCCGGCGTAGCCGATGGCGTTCAGTGCCTCGCCGACGCTCACGCCCTGGGCGTCGCGCTTGGCCAAGGTCTCTTCGAGGGTGAACTTGTTGGCGAACACCCCCGAACCCATCATGCACGGGGCGAAGCGCGAGCCTTCCTCGTTGGTCCACACCACCACCTCCAGCGGCGCCTCGGTCTCCACGCCCAGGTCGTTGAGGGTGCGGATCACCTCCAGCCCGGCCATCACGCCAAAGCAGCCGTCGAACTTGCCGCCGGTGGGCTGGGTATCGATATGGCTGCCGGTCATCACCGGCGGCAGCTTGGCGTTGCGCCCGGGGCGGCGGGCGAAGATGTTGCCGACCGCATCGATGCTCACCGTGCAGCCGGCCGCCTCGCACCACTGCACGAACAGGTCGCGGGCCTGGCGGTCGAGGTCGGTCAGCGCCAGGCGGCAGACGCCGCCCTTGGCCGTGGCGCCGAGGTGGGCGAGGTCCATCAGTGACTGCCACAGGCGGGCGCTGTCGATGTGCTGCTTGCTCGATTGCAGGACTTCCTTGGCGAGGGTGGTCATGGGTATCTCCTCAGGCTGTTGTTTTTGGCATCACGTGGGAGCTGCAGTGCATCAAGGCAACGGCTTGGCCAGCCGCGCCGGTCCGCGCACCGCGAGGCCACCGAGGGCGTAGTAGAGCCCGCCGCCGAGCAGCGAGCCGGTGAACCAGCCATAGTCGTAGAACCAGCTGAAACTGCTGTTGCCGATGGCCATCACGGTCAGCGCCACCGGCACGCCGAAGGCGACGAACCCGGCCCAGTTCCAGGCCGGGTACACGTCGTCGCGGTACAGCCCGGCCAGGTCCAGGTGCTGGCGGCGGACCAGGAAATAGTCCACCACCATGATCCCGGCAATTGGCCCGAGCAGGCTGGAGTAGCCCAGCAGCCAGTTGGAGTACACGCTCTCCAGGCTCAGGTCGGAGACGATCCAGCCGAGCTTCTTGAGCAGCTCGTGACCCATCAGCGCCAGGCCGATGAAGCCGGTCAGCCAGACCGCGCGGCTGCGCCCGATCAGCCGCGGGGCAATGTTCTGGAAGTCGTTGGTGGGCGAGACGATGTTGGCCGCGGTGTTGGTCGACAGCGTGGCGATGATGATCAGCGCCATGGCCAGGGCCACCCAGCCGGGGCTCTGGATATGGCCGATCAGGCTCACCGGGTCGGACACTGTCTGGCCCACCAGCGAGGCGGAAGCGGCGGTCATGATCACGCCCAGCGAAGCGAACAGGAACATGGTCAGCGGCAGGCCGAAGATCTGCCCGAGGATCTGGTCCTTCTGGCTCTTCGCGTAACGGCTGAAATCGGGGATGTTCAGCGATAGCGTGGCCCAGAAGCCGACCATCGCGGTAAGCCCGGCGCAGAAGTAGCCGACCACGCTGGCGCCCTCGGGGCGCTTGGGCGGCTGCGCCAGCAGTTCGCTCATCGACATGTGCGGCAGCGCCCAGAACAGCAGGCCGACACCCACCGCCACCAGCAGCGGCGCCGATAGCGTCTCCAGCCACTTGATCGACTCGGCGCCGCGCAGCACCACCCACAGGTTCAGCGACCAGAACAGCATGAAGCCGATCACCTCGCCGGTGCCGCCCAGTGCCTTCCACTCGGGGAACAGCGAGCCGAGGAACAGGTGGATGGCCAGCCCGCCGAACATCGTCTGGATGCCGAACCAACCACAGGCCACCACGGCGCGGATCAGGCACGGCACGTTGGAGCCGAAGATGCCGAACGAGGCGCGCAGCAGCACCGGGAAGGGGATGCCGTACTTGGTGCCGGGGAAGGCGTTGAGGGTCAGCGGAATCAGCACGATGAGGTTGGCCAGCAGGATCGCCAGCAGCGCCTCGCTCACGCTCAGGCCGAAGTAGGCGGTGAGCACGCCGCCGAGGGTATAGGTGGGCACGCAGATGGACATGCCCACCCACAGCGCGGTGATGTGCCACTTGTTCCAGGTGCGCTGGTGCACCTTGGTCGGGGCGATGTCGTGGTTGTAGCGGGGGCTGTCGAGGACGTCGCTGCCGGCGTCGAGCTCGAACAGGCCATGCTGCTCGACCACTTGCGATCTGCTCTGTTGCATGGGGTTCTCCAGGTCTTTTTTCTTGTAGTTGTCGCTCATCGGGCTGCCGCGATGGCCGGAGTACACACACCAGCAGTACTGCTCCTCCGGTCCGGCCAGGCGGTTGTGGCCTGCGTTTTCAACAAACGTGCCGGGAAAGCCCGCGCCTTCCCGGCGGCCGCCGCCAAACGGAGGTAACTCACTGTCTTGCAAGGGCATTCTTCAGCGCGACGACGAGGGTGGGGTGGGCACCCTGGTGCGCCGTCTGTCTGGCCGGTCCGCCACCCGCGTGGTTCAAACGGGTGCAACCTGGAAAACCACTGGCGCGGCCTGCGCCTTCCAGCCAGGAAACAAACTGCTGATTTTGCGTAGAAAATCTTGACCAATTTGGCTTCCTGTCAAGTGCGTCAAAATGGTGAAGGGGTGTCACATTTTGGTTAATTGTTAAATTTTTTATTAAAAATCAAACAGTTACAAAATATAATATTTGCATATATTTTTTCTTGATGAATATCCGATCAGATACTAGCCTCGATTCTTGTCAGGCCTGACAGGATTGAGCGCGTCACCTCCAGCGCCCGGCCCGAAACTATTCCAAGAACCGGCCAGAAGACCGGTCAGCCTGCGAGGAAAACGGCATGTCCCTGTTGATCCGTGGCGCCACCGTGGTTACCCATGAAGAGAGCTACCGTGCAGATGTCCTGTGTGTCGATGGTCTGATCCGCGCCATCGGCAGCCACCTCGAAACCCCCACCGATTGCGAAGTCCTCGACGGCTCAGGCCAGTACCTGATGCCCGGCGGCATCGACCCGCACACCCACATGCAACTGCCGTTCATGGGCACGGTGGCCAGCGAGGACTTTTTCAGTGGCACCGCCGCAGGCCTGGCCGGGGGCACTACCTCGATCATCGACTTCGTTATCCCCAATCCGCAGCAATCGCTGCTCGAGGCCTTCCATACCTGGCGTGGCTGGGCGCAGAAGAGCGCGAGCGACTACGGCTTCCATGTCGCCATCACCTGGTGGAGCGAGCAGGTCGCCGAGGAGATGGGCGAGCTGGTGGCCAAGCACGGGGTGAACAGCTTCAAGCACTTCATGGCCTACAAGAACGCGATCATGGCCGCCGACGACACCCTGGTGGCCAGCTTCGAACGCTGCCTGCAACTGGGCGCGGTGCCGACAGTGCACGCCGAGAACGGCGAGTTGGTCTATCACCTGCAGAAGAAGCTGCTGGCCCAGGGCCTGACCGGGCCCGAGGCGCATCCGCTGTCGCGCCCGTCGCAGGTCGAGGGCGAGGCCGCCAGCCGCGCCATCCGCATCGCCGAGACCCTTGGCACGCCGCTGTACCTGGTGCATGTCTCCAGCCGCGAGGCGCTGGATGAGATCACCTATGCCCGGGCCAAGGGCCAGCCGGTGTACGGCGAGGTGCTGCCGGGCCACCTGTTGCTGGACGACAGCGTCTACCGCGACCCGGACTGGGCCACCGCCGCCGGCTACGTGATGAGCCCGCCGTTCCGGCCGCGCGAGCATCAGGAGGCGCTGTGGCGCGGCCTGCAGTCGGGCAACCTGCACACCACCGCCACCGACCACTGCTGCTTCTGCGCCGAGCAGAAGGCCATGGGCCGCAACGACTTCAGCCGCATCCCCAACGGCACCGCCGGCATCGAGGACCGCATGGCGGTGCTGTGGGATGCCGGGGTGAACAGCGGGCGCCTGTCGATCCACGAGTTCGTCGCGCTCACCTCCACCAACACCGCGAAGATCTTCAACCTGTTCCCGCGCAAAGGCGCCATCCGCGTCGGCGCCGACGCCGACCTGGTGCTGTGGGATCCGCAGGGCACGCGCACGATCAGCGCCCAGACCCATCACCAGCGGGTCGACTTCAACATCTTCGAAGGCCGCACCGTGCGCGGTATCCCCAGCCATACCATCAGCCAGGGCAAGGTGCTCTGGGCCGATGGCGACCTGCGCGCCGAGCCGGGCGCGGGGCGCTATGTGGAGCGGCCGGCGTACCCGTCGGTGTACGAGGTGCTGGAGCGGCGTGCCGAGCATCAGCGGCCGACACCGGTTCAGCGCTGAGGCCATTGGGGCCGCTTCGTAGCCCATCGCGACGCAAGGCCGCTCCCACAGGGATCGGTGCTTTGGCTGTGGGAGCGGCCTTGTGTCGCGAAAGGGGCGCAAGCGCCCCCTGATAACAACACCCATGCTCCTGTTGACTGCCATCCCCCAGAACGGACAGGCGAGTGACCGCCGCCTGAGCCCATAAAAAAGCGAGAGGCTACAACCGTGATCGACGCCCTGAACCACTTGCCGCGCCCCCGGGCCGGCGCCGACCAGCTAGCCGAGGCCTTCAGCGACCTCGCGCCCCCACTCACCGCCCGCCAGGCCGCCGTCGAGAGCGCGCGCTGCCTGTACTGCTACGACGCGCCCTGCGTCAATGCGTGCCCCAGCGAGATCGACATCCCCTCGTTCATCCACCGCATCAGCGACGAGAACCTGCAGGGCGCCGCCGAACGCATTCTTTCGGCCAACATCCTCGGCGGCAGCTGCGCCCGGGTGTGCCCCACCGAGATCCTCTGCCAGCAGGCCTGCGTGCGCAACAACGCCCAGGAATGCGCGCCGGTGCTGATCGGCCAGCTGCAGCGCTACGCCCTGGACCACGCCGGCTTCACCGAACATCCGTTCCAGCGCTCGCCGGCCAGCGGCAAGCGCATCGCCGTGGTCGGCGCCGGCCCCGCCGGGCTGTCCTGCGCGCACCGCCTGGCCATGCACGGCCACGACGTGGTGATCTTCGAGGCGCGGGAGAAAGCCGGTGGCCTCAATGAGTACGGCATCGCCCGCTACAAGCTGGTGGACGACTACGCCCAGCGCGAGGTGGAGTTCCTGCTGGGCATCGGCGGTATCGAGATCCGCCATGGCCAGCGCCTGGGCGCCAACCTGTCGCTGGGAGAGCTGCATGCCCAGCACGACGCGGTGTTCCTCGGCCTGGGCCTGGATGCCGCGCGCCAGCTGGGCCTGGCGGACGAGGACGCCCCGGGCCTGCTCGCCGCCACCACGTACATCCGCGAGCTGCGCCAGGCCGACGACCTCACCCAGCTGCCGCTGGCCGACCGCTGCCTGGTGCTAGGCGCCGGCAACACCGCCATCGACATGGCCGTGCAGATGAGTTGCCTGGGGGCCCGCGACGTCAACCTGGTTTACCGCCGTGGCGTGTCCGACATGGGCGCCACCGCTCATGAACAGGAAATCGCCAAGCACAACCAGGTGCGTCTGCACACCTGGGCCAGGCCCGAGGCCGTGCTGCTGGATGATGCCGGGCGCGTGCGCGGCATGCGCTTCGCGCGCACGCAACTGGTCGATGGGCGCCTGGGCGATACCGGCGATACCTTCGAGCTGGCCGCCGACGCGATCTTCAAGGCCATCGGCCAAGGCTTCGATGACGCAAGCCTGGCCGACCCGCTGGCGGCGCAACTGGCCCGCGACGGTGAGCGCATCCAGGTGGACGCGCACATGCAGACCTCCATCCCCGGTATCTATGCCGGCGGCGACTGCACCGCGCTGGGCCAGGACCTCACCGTCCAGGCCGTGCAACATGGCAAGCTGGCCGCCGAAGCCATCCATGCCCAACTCATGCTCAACGTGGAGGCTGCGTAAATGGCCGACCTGTCCATCGAATTCGCCGGCATCAAGGCGCCCAATCCGTTCTGGCTGGCCTCCGCGCCACCCACCGACAAGGCCTACAACGTGGTCCGCGCCTTCGAGGCCGGGTGGGGCGGGGTGGTGTGGAAGACCCTGGGCGAGGACCCGGCGGCGGTCAATGTGTCGTCGCGCTACTCGGCGCACTTCGGCCCCAACCGGCAGGTGCAGGGCATCAACAACATCGAGCTGATCACCGACCGCTCGCTGGAGATCAACCTGCGCGAGATCACCCAGGTGAAGAAGGACTGGCCCGACCGCGCGCTGATCGTGTCGCTGATGGTGCCGTGCGTGGAAGAGTCCTGGAAGTTCATCCTGCCCTTGGTGGAAGCCACCGGTGCCGATGGCATCGAGCTCAACTTCGGCTGCCCCCACGGCATGCCCGAGCGCGGCATGGGCGCGGCCGTCGGCCAGGTGCCGGAGTACGTGGAAATGGTCACCCGCTGGTGCAAGACCCACTGCGCGCTGCCGGTGATCGTCAAGCTCACCCCCAACATCACTGATATTCGTCAGTCGGCACGCGCCGCGCACCGGGGCGGGGCGGACGCGGTGTCGCTGATCAACACGATCAACTCGATCACCAGCGTCGACCTCGACCGCATGGTCGCCCACCCCATCGTCGGCGACCAGAGCACCCATGGCGGCTATTGCGGTTCGGCGGTCAAGCCGATCGCCCTGAACATGGTCGCCGAAATTGCCCGCGACCCCGAGACCCACGGCCTGCCGATCTGCGGTATCGGCGGTATCGGCACCTGGCGCGATGCCGCCGAGTTCATCGCCCTGGGCAGTGGCGCGGTGCAGGTGTGCACGGCGGCAATGCTGCACGGTTTTCGCATCGTCGACGACATGAAGGACGGCCTGGCGCGCTGGATGGACCAGCACGGCCACCGCAGCCTCGAGGCGTTTCGCGGCCAGGCCGTGGGGCACACCACCGACTGGAAGTACCTGGACATCAACTACAAGTCGGTGGCTCGTATCGACCAGGACGCCTGCATCGGCTGTGGGCGCTGCCACATCGCCTGCGAGGACACCTCGCACCAGGCCATCGCCAGCACCCCGAAGGCCGACGGCACCCACGCCTACAGCGTGATCGAGGCCGAGTGCGTCGGCTGCAACCTGTGCCAGATCACATGCCCGGTGGAGGGCTGCATCGACATGCAGGCGCAGGAGACCGGCAAGCCGTACATGAACTGGACCCAGGATCCGCGCAATCCCTACCGTGAAGCGGGTTGAGAGCATGCCGTGTGGAAACGAAAAAGCCCGCTCAGGGGAGCGGGCTTTCCGGATGGCGCTGGATCAGAAGCCCAGGCGGTCGCGCAGGCTGTAGTACCAGGCGCCGATGGCGCTGAACGGCACACGCAGCATCTGGCCACCCGGGAACGGGTAGTGCGGCAGGCCGGCGAAGGCGTCGAAGCGCTCGGCCTGGCCGCGCAGGGCCTCGGCCAGCACCTTGCCCGCCAGGTGGGTGTAGGTCACGCCGTGGCCCGAGCAGCCCTGGGAGTAGTAGATGTTGTCGCCGATACGGCCTACCTGCGGCAGGCGCGACAGGGTTAGCAGGAAGTTGCCGGTCCAGGCGTAGTCGATCTTGACGTTTTTGAGCTGCGGGAAGGCCTTGAGCATCTTCGGACGGATGATCGCCTCGATGTTCGCCGGGTCGCGCGCGCCGTACACCACGCCGCCACCGAAGATCAGGCGCTTGTCGCTGGTCAAACGGTAGTAGTCGAGCAGGTAGTTGCAGTCCTCGACGCAGTAGTCCTGCGGCAGCAGGGTGCGCGCCAGTTCGTCGCCCAGCGGCTCGGTGGTGATGACCTGGGTGCCGCACGGCATCGACTTGGCCGCCAGTTCCGGCACCAGGTTGCCCAGGTAGGCGTTGCCGGCGACGATGATGAACTTGGCGCGGACCTTGCCCTGCGGGGTGTGCACGACGGGGTTGGCGCCACGCTCGATGCGCACGGCCGGGGTCTGCTCGTAGATGATGCCGCCCAGGGACTCGACCGCGGCAGCTTCGCCCAGGGCCAGGTTCAGCGGATGGATATGGCCGCCGCTCATGTCGAGCATGCCGCCCACATAGTTGTCGCAGGCCACCACTTCACGGATGCGCTTCTGGTCCATCAGCTCCAGCTGGGTGTGGCCGAAGCGTTCCCACAGGCGCTTCTGCGATTCCAGGTGGCCCATCTGCTTGCTGGTCAGCGCGGCGAATACGCCGCCGTCCTTCAGGTCGCACTGGATGTTGTACTTGGCCACGCGTTCACGGATGATGCGCCCGCCCTCGAAGGCCATCTGGCCCAGCAGTTGTGCCTGCTTGGGGCCGACGGTACGTTCGATGACGTCAATGTCGCGGCTGTAGCTGTTGACGATCTGGCCGCCGTTGCGGCCCGAAGCGCCGAAGCCGACCTTGGCGGCCTCGACGATGCTCACCTTGAAGCCGTTCTCCAGCAGGAACAGGGCGCTGGACAGGCCGGTGTAGCCGGCACCGATGATGCACACATCGGTTTCCACCTCACCCTGCAGCGCCGGACGTGGCGGCACCGGGTTGGCCGAGGCGGCGTAGTAGGACTGGGGGTAGGGGGTGTTGGCCATGCTCGAGGAACCTCGTGTTTTATATTTTTAACGAATGTACCGATGCTATCAATAATAATAAACACCCGCTAGTCGTCCGGTGAAAATCCTTTACCTGACGCTGAACCCTGGCCTTCTATAAATATTTTAAGATTCAGTAG
Organism: Pseudomonas sp. P65(2024); assembly: GCF_057480955.1. Lineage (NCBI taxonomy): Bacteria > Pseudomonadati > Pseudomonadota > Gammaproteobacteria > Pseudomonadales > Pseudomonadaceae > Pseudomonas > Pseudomonas sp. P65(2024). The sequence goes on along the minus strand of NZ_JBLIYX010000001.1, from coordinate 124,542 downwards.
CTTAGCGTGAAAAAAATGGTTGACAGTGCATTTGGATCGCGTAGAATGCGCCCCACACGACAGGCACATAGCTCAGTTGGTTAGAGCACCACCTTGACATGGTGGGGGTCGTTGGTTCGAGTCCAATTGTGCCTACCAAATCAAAAAAGGGGCGATCCGCAAGGATCGCCCCTTTTTTCGTTAGGCTCCACCGCGAAGTTTCAGGCTTCCCCGCGATTCTTCTTCACGATGGCATCGGCAATGCTCGCCGGCGCCTCGGCATAGCGGGTGAACTCCATCGAGAAACTGGCCCGCCCCTGGGTCATCGAGCGCATCGAGGTGGCGTAGCCGAACATCTCGCCCAGCGGTACCTCGGCACGGATCACCTTGCCGGCCGGGGTCTCGTCGCCATCCTGGATCATCCCCCGGCGCCGGCTCAGGTCGCCGAGGATGTCGCCCTGGTACTCCTCGGGGGTCACCACCTCGACCTTCATCACCGGCTCCAGCAGCACCGCGCCGCCTTTCTGCGACAACTGCTTGGTGGCCATGGACGCGGCGATCTTGTAGGCCATCTCGTTGGAGTCGACGTCGTGGTACGAGCCGTCATACACCGCCGCCTTGAGGTTGATCAGCGGATAGCCGGCAAGTACGCCGTTCTTCATCTGCTCCTCGATGCCTTTCTGGATCGCCGGGATGTACTCGCGTGGCACCACGCCGCCGACGACTTCGTTGATGAACTCCAGGCCTTCCTTGCCTTCGTCGCCCGGGGCGAAGCGGATCCAGCAATGCCCATACTGGCCACGCCCGCCGGACTGGCGGACGAAGCGGCCTTCGATCTCGCAGGTGTTGCGGATCTTCTCGCGGTAGGCCACCTGCGGCTTGCCGATGTTGGCCTCGACGTTGAACTCGCGGTGCATGCGATCGACGATGATGTCCAGGTGCAGCTCGCCCATGCCGGAGATGATGGTCTGGCCGGTCTCCTCGTCGGTCTTGACCCGGAACGACGGGTCCTCCTGGGCCAGCTTGCCCAGGGCGATGCCCATCTTCTCCTGGTCGCCCTTGGTCTTGGGCTCCACCGCCACAGAGATCACCGGGTCGGGGAAGTCCATGCGTTCGAGGATGATCGGCTTGTCCATGTCGCAGAGGGTGTCGCCGGTGGTGACGTCCTTCATGCCGATCAGCGCGGCGATGTCGCCGGCGCACACGTCCTTGATCTCGGCGCGCTGGTTGGCGTGCATCTGCACCATGCGGCCGATGCGTTCCTTCTTGCCCTTGACCGAGTTGAGCACGGCGTTGCCGGAGCTGAGCACGCCGGAATACACCCGGGCGAAGGTCAGGGTGCCGACGAACGGGTCGGTGGCGATCTTGAAGGCCAGGGCCGAGAACGGCTCGTTGTCGTCGGCGTGGCGCTCCAGGTGTTTTTCCTCGTCGTCCGGGTCGGTGCCCTTGATCGCCGGGATCTCGCTGGGGGCGGGCAGGTAGTCGATCACGGCGTCGAGCATCAGCGGCACGCCCTTGTTCTTGAACGATGAGCCGAGGATGGTCGGCACGATCTCGTTGGCGATGGTGCGCTGGCGCAGGGCGGCCTTGATTTCCTCGGTGGTGAATTCTTCGCCTTCGAGGAATTTCAGGGTCAGCTCTTCGTTGGCATCGGCCGCAGCCTCGATCATATGGGCACGCCATTCGTCGGCCAGATCCTGCAGTTCGGCGGGAATGGCTTCTTCGCGGTAGCTGGTGCCCTGGTCGGCGTCGTTCCAGTAGATGGCCTTCATCTTCACCAGGTCGATCTGGCCGATGAAGTTTTCCTCGCTGCCGATGGCCAGCTGGATCGGCACCGGATGGTGGCCCAGGCGCTGGTCAATCTGCTTCACCACCCGCAGAAAATCCGCGCCCTGGCGGTCCATCTTGTTGATGTAGGCCAGGCGCGGCACATGGTACTTGTTGGCCTGGCGCCATACGGTCTCGGATTGCGGCTCGACGCCGTCGGCGCCGCTGAACACCACCACCGCGCCATCGAGCACGCGCAGCGAGCGCTCGACCTCGATGGTGAAGTCGACGTGGCCGGGGGTGTCGATGATGTTGAAGCGGTACTTGTGCTCGAACTGCTTGGTCGAGCCTTGCCAGAAGGCCGTGGTGGCCGCCGAGGTGATGGTGATGCCGCGCTCCTGCTCCTGGGCCATCCAGTCCATGGTCGCGGCGCCGTCGTGCACCTCGCCCATCTTGTGGTTGACCCCGGTGTAGAACAGGATCCGCTCGGTGGTGGTGGTCTTGCCGGCATCCACGTGGGCAACGATACCGATGTTGCGGTACAGCTCGATGGGGGTCGTGCGGGCCATGGTCGGTCACCTGTGGGTGAGGATTCTCCCAAGGTAGCAGAGCGGGAGAATCCTGCCGGGGCGACCGTCAGTCGGCGAGCACCTGCAACTGCCACTGGCCTTCGCTTTCGCGGGCCAGGCCGCTGGCCGGCAGCAGGGCCAGCAGGCGTTCGTGCAGGGCGGCTTCGGTGAATGACTTGAGGGTGGTCATGTCTAGCACGCCGACGGTGATCAGCTCGGCCTTGGTGTACGACAACCAGGCTTTTTTCAGCACCATCAGCACGTCGCTGCCGGCGGTGCTGGCGAAGCGCCTGTGCAGGGTGCGGCCTTCCAGCTCGAAGCTGTGACGGTGTTCGTAGCCGCTTTCGTCGCCACTGCCCTCGACGCAGCGGTGGCAGCGGCAGGGGCCGTCGCCGAAAGCGTTGCGCAGGTAGGCGTTGAAGTCCACGACGGGCTTGAGGGTCAGGCGTTTGTCGACCTCGAACAGGTCGGCGATCAGGGGTTGTTCGGCGCTCACTCGGTATCCTCGCGTGGTATGGCGTGCATCGGCGGGCACCCTAACAGATCGGGGCAGGGGAGGCCATGCTCGATGGCCAGCGTGGGAGCGGGCTTGCCCCGCGATGAGGTCGGTAGAGACAACCGGGAACGCCTGCCGTACTCTACGCGCCCATACGCCTAATACACCTGTTGAGGTAACCCCGCTTGAGTACCAAGTACCCGTACACCGCCACCGTGACCATCAGCGCCGAAGACCGTGGGGGCGATACCGAGGCCTCGGAGAACACCAACATGCGCGTGGGCCTTGAGGCGGTGACCGAGGTGCTGAAGAAAGTGCATTTCGTCGGTACCCTCGGGGCACCGGAAAAAGGCGCCACGCACATCTGCGTCACCTTGGAGAACGGCCTGAGTTACTACGGCCCGATCGTCAACGGCCACGCCGAGCTCGAAGGCGGCTGGATCGCCTTCGAATGCGACATGCCCACCCCTGAAGAGCTGGGCCTGTAACCCTCAGCCCAGCTCCATGAGGCACTGCTCGAGGATATTCAGCCCTTCCTCGAGCACCTCGGGCTCGATGGTCAGCGGTGCCAGCAGGCGGATGATATGCCGCGCCTTGCCGCTGGGCATCAGCAGCAGGCCTTTGCCACGCGCCGCCTCGAGCACCTTGGCCAGTTGCGTCGGCGCCGGGCTGCCGTCCGGGTTGACCATCTCCAGCCCGCGCATGGCCCCTGTACCGGTCAGGCGACCGAGCGCGGCGCACCTTCCCGACGCTTTCCAGCGCGCGTGACGCGCCACGATGGCCTGTTCCTGCCGTTCGCCCCAGGTGGCGATATTCGCGTCGGTCATCTGCGCCAGGCTCGCCAGCGCCGCCGCGCAGGCGATCGGGTTGCCCGAGTAGGTGCCGCCCAGCCCGCCCTTGGGCAGCGCGCCCATGATCGCCTGTCGCCCGACCACTGCGCCCAGCGGCATGCCGCCGGCGATGCTCTTGGCCAGCAGCAGAAGGTCCGGTTCGATACCCAGCCGTGGGAAGGCGAAGCGCTGGCCGGTGCGACCGAAGCCGGACTGAATCTCATCGATAATGATCAGGATCCCATGCTCGTCGCAGAAGCGGCGCAGGGCCTGGGCGAAGGCGGGGTCGAGGGCGAGGAAACCGCCTTCGCCCTGCACCGGCTCGAAGATGAACGCGGCCACGTCCTCCACCGCCAGCTCCACGCTGAACAGGCGCTCCATAGCCTGGAGCGCCTGCTCGCAGCTCACCCCGGTGTCCGGACTGGGGTAGGGCAGGTGATAGACCGGGCCGGGCAGTTCGCCCACGCGCTGCTTGTACGGGGCGACCTTGCCGTTGAGGTTGAGGGTGGCCAGGGTACGGCCGTGGAAACCGCCGTCGAAGGCGACGATGGCCCGTTTGCCGGTGGCGCCGCGGGCGACCTTGAGGGCGTTTTCCGCCGCTTCCGCGCCGCTGTTGGTCAGCATGCCCGTCAGCGGATAGCTGACCGGGACGAACTGGCACAGGCGCTCCATCAGTTCCAGGTACGGACCGTGGGGCGCGGCGTTGAAGGCATAGTGGGTCAGGCGCGCGGCCTGCTGCTGGATCGCCTCGACCACCGCCGGGTTACAGTGGCCCAGGTTGAGCACGCCGATGCCGCCGACGAAGTCGATGTAGCGTTTGCCGGCGGTGTCCCAGACTTCGGCGTTGCGTCCATGGGAAAGGGTGATCGGGTGAACGATGGCGATGGACTGGCTGATATTTTCCTGATTCATCTGCACGCGGCCTGTTGTTCGAGTCAGGTCGTATCCAAGCGCGTCGGGAATCGGTGGCGCAAACGAATTATTCGATTGCTCTCATTCGTTTAATTCCTGATGTCTGAAGGCTCTCTCTGCAAGCTTCATGAAAGAAGATTCTGAGCAGGATGTGAAGCGTATTGATTCCTATTTGGAATGATGTTTTGCGAAAAGGTCGTTTGTTGTGACCTGCCTGGAGATGAATACTGGCCTGGCTGGACCCTGGCAACCGACAGGTCCATCAATACAAAAATACGCCGGTAGCCAATTCCCGCAACAAGTCCGAGACGTGTGGGAGACGCGTGCCGATGCCCTTGCCGGCATGCCCGCCCCCACAGGAACGCTGCCGCCACTTTCAGCCGCCTTCGTTGCGGCCGACCCACTCGAGGGTTCTCCATGGCATCGCCAGACAACAAAAAACAGCGGTCCTTGCAGCATGGCCTGACTTCACGTCAGGTATCGATGATCTCTATTGCCGGCATCATCGGCGCCGGCCTTTTCATTGGCTCGTCCAACGCCATCGCCACCGCCGGCCCGGCTATTCTCATCTCCTACGCCATGACCGGCCTGCTGGTGCTGCTGGTGATGCGCATGCTCGGTGAAATGGCCATCGCCAACCCCAACAGCGGCTCGTTCTCCACCTACGCCAGCGAAGCCATCGGCCCCTGGGCCGGCTTCACCATCGGCTGGCTGTACTGGTGGTTCTGGGTGCTGATCATCCCGGTCGAGGCCATCGCTGGCGCGGATATCCTCCATGCCTACTTCCCGCAGGTGCCGTCCTGGCTGTTCGCCTTCCTGATCATGATCGTGCTGTCGGGCACCAACCTGGTCAGCGTGAAGAACTTCGGCGCGTTCGAGTACTGGTTCGCCCTGGTCAAGGTACTGGCCATCATTGCCTTCATCGTGGTCTGCAGCCTGGCGGTGTTCGGCGTCTGGCCACTGGCCGACGTCTCCGGCGTCAGTCGCCTGTGGGACGCCGGCGGCTTCATGCCCAATGGCTTCGGCACCGTGCTCGGCGGCGTGCTGATCACCATCTTCTCGTTCTTCGGCGCCGAGATCGTCACCATCGCCGCCGACGAGACAGCCAACCCCAAGGACAAGATCCGCCGCGCCACCAACCTGGTGGTGTACCGCATCGCCATTTTCTACCTGGCGTCGATCTTCCTGGTGGTGTCGCTGGTGGCCTGGAACGATCCGGGGCTCAAGGCGGTGGGCTCGTTCCAGCGGGTGCTGGAAGTGCTCAACGTGCCCGGCGCCAAGCTGCTGGTCGACATCGTCGTGCTGGTGGCGGTCACCAGTTGCATGAACTCAGGGCTGTACACCGCCTCGCGCATGCTCTACTCGCTGGGGGCCCGTGGCCAGGCACTGCTTATGACCAGGCGGATCTCCGGCGCGGGCGTGCCCACCGTGGCGGTCGTTCTCTCGACCCTGGCGGGCTTTGCCGGCTGCCTGGTCAACTACGTGTTTCCCGGCAAGGTGTTCGGGTTCCTGCTATCTACCACCGGCGCCATCGCCTTGCTGGTGTACCTGGTGATCGCCGTGTCGCAACTGCGCATGCGGGCCCGTGCCGAGCGCGAGGGGCGCACGCCGGAGCTGAAGATGTGGCTGTTCCCGTGGCTGACCTGGCTGGTGATCGGCACCATCGTCATGGTGCTGGGCTACATGCTGTTCAGCGATGCCTACCGCTATGAAACACTGATGACCGCGGGGGTGACCCTGTTCATCCTGCTGGTTTCGCTGACCCAGCGGCGCAAGCGGGGCTCGGCGTGGCAGGCGGCCTGATACGCTCAGGGGGCATATGGCGGCCCCCTCCATTTGGCGGCCGGGAAGCATGGGGCTACCATCGGCAGTCAGCCTCCTTCCCAATACCAACAAGCCAAGGACGCGTATGACCGAACAAGCCCCCTCCCTGCAACAACTCGCCGCCCCTGATGGCACATGCTACGGTTGCGGGTGCTCCCACCCCAGCGGCCTGCATGTGCAGAGTCACTGGGATGACGACGGCGTCCACCTGCTGTGCCGTCATTCCCCCGACCCGACCTTCATCGGCTGGCCCGGCCTGGTCTACGGCGGCCTGCTGGCCATGCTGGTCGATTGCCATTCCAACTGGACCGCCATGGCCCACCACTACCGCGCCGATGGCCGCGAGCCCGGCAGCCTGCCGCGTATCGACTGCGTTACCGGCCAACTGAGCCTGACCTACCTCAAACCCACCCCGATGGGCGTCGAGCTGCTGCTCAAGGCACGGGTCGAGGGTGAGGTGGGGCGCAAGAGCCGAGTGATCTGCGAGGTCTGGGCTGGGGATGTGCTGACCGTTACCGCCGATTCAGTGTTCGTACGGGTCGATACCGAGAAGCTCAAGCGGCAGGCCCACGGCGACGCCTGAACCTTGCGCCGGTTGGGAGGGGCTGGCATTGTCGAGGGTGATCCGGATGCCCGACAGGATGTTGCCATGCCCTACCAGATCCGCCAGGCCCGCAGCAATGACTGTACAGCCCTGAGCCACATCGGCCAGGCCACCTTCGCCCTGGCCAGCCCGCCCGACAGCGCTCCGGCGGCGCAGCAGCACTACATCGCCCACAACCTGCAGCCCGAGCATTTCCAGGCGCACCTGCGCCACCCGCACAAGCGCCTGCTGGTGGTCGAGGAGGGCGGCCAGGTGCTGGGCTACAGCATGCTCGACCTGGCGCCCGGTGAGCTGGGGATCGCCGCGGCCGATCATCTGGTGGAGATTTCCCGTTGCTATGTGCTGCCCGCCGCCCACGGCACGGGTGCCGCGCAGTCACTGCTCGAGGCTACCCTGACCCACACCCGTGGCCCGGTCCGCCTGACCGTCAATGAACTCAACGCCAGGGCCATCCGGTTCTACGGGCGCAATGGCTTTCGCAAGGTGGGCGAGGCGATCTTTCCCTGCGGTGACGAGCGACACCGAGACTGGGTGATGGTCAGGACGCCCGACAGTCTTTAAATTGAGTCCCTCAACCTTCAGGGCGCGAACATGACCGATCTTTCCGTATTCCCCATCACCCGCAAATGGCCGGCCCGGCATCCCGAGCGCCTGCAGCTGTATTCGCTGGCCACGCCCAACGGCGTCAAGGTCTCGATCATGCTCGAAGAGATCGGCCTGCCTTACGAGGTGCACAAGATCAGTTTCGACAACGACGACCAGCTGAGCCCCGAGTTCATCTCCCTGAGCGCCAACAACAAGATTCCGGCAATCCTCGACCCCGATGGCCCTGGTGGCCAGCCGCTGCCGTTGTTCGAGTCCGGGGCGATCCTGCAGTACCTGGCCGAGAAGAGCGGGCAGTTGCTCAGCCAGGACCCTGCCCAGCGCTACCAGACCTTGCAGTGGCTGATGTTCCAGATGGGCGGCATCGGGCCGATGTTCGGCCAGGTGGGATTCTTTCACTTCTTCGCCGGCAAGGCGTACGAGGACAAGCGGCCCCGGGATCGCTACGTCAATGAGTCCAAGCGCCTGCTGGGCGTGCTCGACCGGCACCTGCAGGGGCGGGAGTGGATGGTCGATGCGTACAGCATCGCCGATATCGCCATCTTCCCCTGGGTGCGCAACCTGGTGGAGCGCTACAACGCGCGCGAGCTGGTGGGGTTCGATGATTTCACGGAAGTACAGCGGGTGTTGGCGAAGTTCCTTGAACGCCCGGCTGTACAGCGTGGCCTGAAGATCCCGGAATAACCTTGCTGGGGGCGCAAGGCGCCCCCGTCGCGAGTCCTCAGAGGATCTGGTTCAGCAACCAGTACAAGCAACCCGCCAGCAACATTGCAGCCGGCAACGTCAATACCCAGGCCATCAGCAGGTTGACCAGCGTCTTGCGTTGAATCCCCGAGCCATTGGCCACCATGCTCCCGGCCACGCCTGAACTCAGCACGTGAGTGGTCGACACCGGCAGGCCGAACAGGTCCGCGGCGCCGATGGTACACATCGCCACCACCTCGGCCGAAGCGCCCTGGGCATAGCTCAGGTGGGTCTTGCCGATCTTCTCGCCCACCGTCACCACGATGCGCCGCCAGCCGACCATGGTGCCCAGGCCCAGGGCGATGGCCACCGCCACCTTGACCCACAGCGGGATATAGCGGGTTGCGTCGTCCAATTGGCGCTTGAACAGTTGCACATGGCGGCGGGTATCGGCGTCGTAGCGGGCCAGTTGGTGCTTGTCGATCAGGCGGATGGCCTCGCTGGTCAGGTACATGTCGTTGCGCACGTTGGCCATGGCCTCGGCCGGCACGCGCTTGAGCGAGCCGTAGCCTTTGACTTCCTCGCCAATCATGCCGGTCAGCGCGGCCAGCGCCGGGATCAGCTCGGCACTGGCCTTGGGCTCGCCGATGAACGTGGTCAGGACCTGGCGTGGATCGGCCGGGGCAGGGGACGGTACTGCGCGCACCAAGGCCTGGCGGGTGACCTCGGCGACCGCCGAGAACTGCAGGGCCTGCTCGTTGGGCATGGTCTTGTTCAGCGCATAGGCCATCGGCAGGGTGCCGACCAGGATCAGCATGATCAGGCCCATGCCTTTCTGGCCATCGTTGGAGCCGTGGGCGAACGACACGCCAGTGCAGGTGAGGATCAGCACGCCGCGGATCCACCAGGGCGGCGGCGTCTGGCCTTCTGGCGCCTGGTACAGTTCGCGGCGCTTGACCAGCGCGCGCAGGGCGAGCAGCAGCAGGGCGGCGCAGGCGAAGCCGATCAGCGGCGAGAACAGCAGGGCGTAGCCGACCTTGCTGGCCTGGGTCCAGTCCACGCCGCTGGTGCCGTCGCGCCCGTGCATCAGCGCGTTGGCCACGCCCACGCCGATGATCGAGCCGATCAGGGTGTGCGAGGACGACGCTGGCAGGCCCAGCCACCAGGTGCCGAGGTTCCAGATGATCGCCGCCAGCAGCAGGGCGAAGACCATGGCGAAGCCGGTCGACGAGCCGACCTGCAGGATCAGCTCCACCGGCAGCAGGGCGATGATGCCGAAGGCCACCGCGCCGCTGGAGAGCAGCACGCCGAGGAAATTGCACAACCCCGACCAGACCACCGCCACCGGCGCCGGCAGCGAATGGGTGTAGATCACCGTGGCCACGGCATTGGCGGTGTCGTGGAAGCCGTTGACGAACTCGAAGCCCAGGGCGATCAGCAGGGCCAGGCCCAGCAGCAGGAAGGGGGTGACGGTGGTGACCACGGTGCCGCTGGCGCTGACATCCTGCTTCAGGCTCCAGAAGGTGTAGGCCAGGCCGGCCAGCAGCAGGCCGAAGAACAGGGTGAGGGTGGCGCGTCCGGGTTTGTGGGCAAGGTGAGGGCGCGGGCTGGGCAGGGTCAGGTCGGACTGGCTGGCCAGGGACGGGGTTGCCATGAGGGCTCCGGTTGGCGTCGGGCGGTGGTGCCGAAGGTCTTCAGCATAGAAACAATTCGTTACCAGGGCGTGACCTCGATCAATGAAGGCCCTAGGCTGTCTGGGGAACGATGTCGCAGGAGTGCTGCATGATTCGCTGTAAACGCGTCTACGAGGCGCTCGAGGGCGGGGATGGCCAACGCGTGCTGGTCGATCGTCTTTGGCCGCGCAACAAACGCAAGGAGGACCTGCACGGGCAGTGGCTGCGTGAAGTGGCGCCGTCCGACGCACTGCGCAAGGCGTTTCACGCCGGCGAGTTCGACTTTGCCGGTTTCACCCAGCGCTACCAGCAGGAGTTGGCCGCCCACCCCGAGCACTGGTATCCGCTGCTGGACCTGGCCGGCAAAGGCGACCTGACCTTGCTGTACGCCGGCAAGGACTCCGAGCACAACAACGCCCAGGTGCTGGCCCGGTGGCTTGAGGACGAACTGGAGCGCCGTGGGCCGGCCAGTTCGCCGGTGTGTTATGCCCCTTGAACTGATCCCTGCGACCGACGAACACCTCACGTTTGCCCGTGACCTCACGCGCCGCGCCATGCTGCCGTATTACCGCGAATTCGACCTGTTGTGGATCGAGCAAGCCTTCGATGAAGCCTGGGGCTGGCGCGAACAGTGGCTGGTGGTCGAGGACGATCGGGTGCTGGGCTTTTGCAGCCTCAGCCAGGACCGCCAGGCGCTGTATATCCGCGAGCTGCATCTGCTGCCCGAGCATCGTGGCCGGGGCGTGGGCGGCTGGGTGCTGGAGCAGTTGGCTGGCTGGACTCTACAGCGCCGGTTGCCGTGGCTGCGGCTGATGGTGTTCAGCAGCAACCCGGCGCGGCGCCTGTATCAGCGCCGAGGGTTCGTCGAGGTCGGGATGGACGAGTGTTTCGTGCGGATGCAGCGTCCGGTGCCCTGACACGATCCTGTGAGCGGCCTTGCGTCGCGAAAGGGCCGCAACGCGGCCCCCGGCGATCTTTGCTTTTACGCTGAAATCCTGGGGTCGCTCCGCGCCCCTTTCGCGACACAAGGCCGCTCAGGGGCCGTGTATTTTTCAGTCCTGGCGCACCCTGACCATCTGTTCCTGTACCAGCATTGCCTCCAGCACCGGCCCCTGCAACGCCAGCAGGTCGCCGGCCAGCAGGTTCTGCAGCAGTGCCTTGCCATCGAAGCGATTGCCCCCCAACTCGACCTCGCGCACCCCCTCGACCCGCACCACGGCCTTGCCCACCTGCCCCAGGCGATTGCCGCTGATCACCAGCGGCCCGGGCTGCGGCGTGGCGTTGCGCAAGCTGATGGCGTACTCCGGCGTATTGCCGATCCGGTTACCCACCAGCGTCAGGCCCGTGACCTCGCTGGCATCCACCGCGCTGCCCTGGCTGCTGGCCAGCAGGTTGTCGTCGATCAGCAACGGGGCTTCGGCCGTCGGCGCGAGGTTGCGCAGCTGGATGCCATGGCCACGGCTGTCGCCGATGCGATTGCCGGCCAGCAGCACGGTGCCGTGCTGGTCGCTGATCTCGATGGCGGCCTTGGCGGCGCCGAGGATCAGGTTGTTTTCGATCAATGCCCGGGTCTGGCCACGCAGGCGCACGCCGCTGTTGTTGTCGACGCCGCGCAGCTGGTTGCCACGCAGGCTCAGCTGGCTGTCGCGGGTGTCGATGGCATACTGCTGCGAGCCTTCGAAACGGCTGTCGATGATGGTCGCCTGGCTGTGCTGCAGCTCCACCGCGCTGGACAGCTCGCTGAAATGGCTGGCTTCCACCAGCAGCGTGGCGGGACGCGTACTGGCCGCCTGCTGGGTGCTGAGCGCGGTGCTCAGGCCGCGGGACAGGTTGGCGTTGTAGCCCAGGCGCTTGAGCGTCGAGCCGATCACCTCGGTATGGCTGCCCGCCCAGGCCACCACGAAGGGCCGCCAGGCACGGTCGGTGTTGCCGGGCTTGTCGCCGGCGACGCTTTCCAGCGTCGATTGGTTCAGCCCCAGCCAGCCCTGGTTGATCAGTGCGGTACCGGAGAAGCTGTACAGGTAGAGGCGCGTGCCCTCCAGCCGCAGCCCCGCATCGGCGCCGATCATCAACGGGTAGCTCAGCAGGTAGCCGTCCTTGTAGCGCTTGAGCACCCGTGGGTCGTGCAGCGCATCGTGCAGCTGCGCCAAGGTGATGCTGCCACCGCGCAGCACCACGGCCTGGGGGTGATGCGCCTGGTAGCCGGCGATGGCGCGGAACAGGCCGTTGTTGACGAACGGCTCGAACGGCCAGCTGCCGGCCTGGGACGAGAACATCGGCTGCAGGCTGACGCTGGCGCGGCCCGCAGGTGGCGGGCGGCGCGCCTGCTCGAAGGTCACCGCCTGACGGGTCTGGTGGCGCAGTTGCTCCAGCTGCTGCTGGTGCTGCGCCTGGGGCAATGTGTCCATCACCGGCGCGGCCCGCGCGGTGGTCGCCAGCAGCAGGGCGGCCAGGCAGGTGAAATAAAAGCGGCTGAACGGTGCCATGGGAGCGTCCTTGATCAAGGCAGGTTGGGGTAGGCCGGCTTGAGCGGGCCGCCGATCTGGCTGTAGTTGTCCACTTCGCCGTCCTCGCTGTCGTAGAGCTGGCGGGCGAGGGCATGCTCGGGTCGACGGGCCAGGAACGGGATCAGCCAGGCCAGCTTGTAGGGCGCGACGTCGGCCTGGCGCTGGCCCTTGAGCTGGGGCAGGGAGTCCGGGGCGAGCACGCTGCGGGCGGCGAAGGTGGCCAGCTGGTCGAGGGTGCGTTGGTCGTCCTCGCTCCAGGCCAGGCCGTTGGCCCGGGCCGACTCGCCAAGAAGCACCAGCGGCACCAGGGCGTACTGGCTGTAGTTGGCGGCCAGCTTGCTGCGCGCCACTTCCAGCGGCAGGTAGGCCTGGTCGCCACTGCGCACGGCCTGGGCCAGGCCCCGGCGCAGGTTGCCGTCGGCCCAGCGGATGAAGTCGTCGCGGTCCACCAGCATGCCGGCGGCGGCCACCGCCCAGGCGGCCCAGTAGTCGTGGTTGTTGAAGTAGACCGTGGTGGACTGGCGGCGCGGGTCGTATTCGCGGATCACCTGCTCGCCGAGCTGGTTGAACCAGCGTCGTTGCGCGGGGCTGAGCGGCGCCTTGCCGTCGGCTGCCGCCTGGGTCAGCAGCACCGCGCCGGCCATGGCCGCCAGGGCCCACTTGCGCGCGGCCATGCCGGTGTTGCTGGCGTCCGGGTCGAGCAGGGCGCCCGCTTGCGCCCAGTGTTCCAGCCACTGGTCCTGGCAGGCCAGGGCCATGTTGGCCTGCTGCGGCTTGCTGGCGTTCTGGAAGCGCTTGCCGGCCTGGATCAGGCCGTCGACGAACTGCTTGATCTGCCGGGCGACGCGCTCGCTGTCGGCATCGGGGCTGGCGCGCAGGGTGGACTTGCTGGCGTCGCGCGGGTCGTACTTGCTTTGCAGGTGCAGGCTGGCGGTGTAGGGCGGTGGCGGCGCCTTGCTGCAGGTGAGGGTGCGGTAGTCGCCGATCATGGCCGATTGCGCGGTGGCGCGGGCGGGCCAGATCGATTGAGCTGCGTGGGTGGGGAGGGGCAGCAGGGCGATTGCAAGTAGCAGGAGCACCCCAGGGGCCGGTTTCACAGGCACAGGCGGGTCTCCACATCGGTGGCGGCGGTGCCGGCCTTGGTCGGTTCGAGGAACACCGAAAGCAGGTTGGCGCCGGCGAACTCGGGGGCCTTGCTCAGTTCCAGGTAGTACTGGCCGCCGCTTACGGCCGCCTCGCGGCGGAACCACACCTTGTCGCGGGCGCCATTGTCGTAATAGACGATGATGTAGAAGTCCTTGACGCTCCTGTCGCTCAGGCGGATATCGAGAAAGCCCTTGGACACGGCCTGCCGGGCGCCGCCAGCATTGCTCAGCAACTCTATGCGTTCGCCGACCTTGAGTGGCGGACGCTGCAATTTCGTGCCAAGGATTTCCCTGGACGCCTTGCAGCCGCCGTGTATCGCCGGCACCAACTGGCGGTACATCAACGGCGAATCCAGGCGGTAGTTGGCCGGCAGTTCCCAGACGATCAGCTTGGGCGGCGCCTCGGGCTTGTAGTCGGCGGACAGCAGGTACTCCAGCAGCGAGCCGTCCTCGCCCACGCCGGGCAGGGCGTAGTTGAGGACATCCGCCTCCAGGTACTGTTTCAGGTAGCCGTCGAAGTTGAACTGCTTGCTCTCGTCCTCGCGAGCCGCGGCGTTGCTGTCGCCGACCAGGATCACCTCGGGGTCGGGCGCCTCGTCGAACAGGGCGTCGCTGCTGTCGGTCAGCGGCACGGTCTGGTAGCCGCGCACGTACTGGAAACCGTAGTTGTTGCCGCAGATGTAGCTCAGGGCCAGGTTCAGGGTGCCGTCCTTGGGCACCATCACGCCGGGCTCGGTGCTGTAGCGCTTTTTGGTCAGGCTGTCGTAGAACGGCTGGCGGCGGATCTCTTCGGCCATCAGTTTGGCCGTCGCCTCGGCGCCGCTCGGCGTCCAGTGGTGGTCGCGGCGGAAGAAGTACTCAGCCTGGGGTGGCTGGCGCACCAACTGCATCATCGGCGCCACCACCGCACCGGCCTGACGCAGTTGCCCCAGGTAGCTGTCTAGGTTGCGGCTGGCGCGCGGGTAGTCGAATCCGTGCAGTTGATCGGGGTAGAGCTTGTCGCGGTGCATCAGGCCGCGGGTCGGCTGGATCGCCATGGCCACCTGGATGCCCTGGCGGTGGAACGCGTTCATCAGCCGGGCGAACTCCGGGCGCATGGGCGCGGGAATGCCGAAGTCATTGGTCAGGTCGACCATCGAGCGGAACAGCCAGCGCTCCTTGCCGGGGACGATCTGGCGCATCAGCTTCATGCGCCCTTCGGCATAGTGCTGCGGTTCGGCCAGGGCCGGGCAGACCATGCACTGCAGGTTTTCGCAGCCGGGCCGGGCGGGCTCGGCGGCCTTTGCCTGCGTGCCGAGCAGGGCCAGGGTGGCCGCAAGGCCGAGGGGGAGGAGGGTGTTCATGGGCCAGTCATCCTTGCGTGCGGCACGGCGTCACTCGGTCGGGTCGATGCTGTTGGCCAGGCTCAGGCTGCGGTTGCCTGGCAGCAGCACATAGCTGTACGAGCGGCCCTTCTTGAGGAACAGCTCGTCGAAGCTGGCCACTTCCTGGTCGCCGACATAGGCGGCGAAGTCGATCTTGATCTCGTTGACCATGCGCGCGCCGGTCTGGCCACTGGCCAGGGCCTTGACCACCTCGTGCTTGCCGTCGGCGGTGCGCAGCGTGGCCTGGGCTGGCGTCAGGTTGTAGAAGGCCACCTGGGCCTTCTTCGGCTCGTTGACGTACTGGTCGGCGATCAACTGCAACTGCTTGCCGTCATAGACCACGGTGCTGGCGGCGTTGGCCGCCAGGTTCGGTTCGATGGCCTTGGCGCCGATGCCGATCCTGTGCACGCCGGCCGGCACGAAGCGGTAGCCGCTGAGCTGACCGGGGGCGACCTTCTGCGGGTTGAGCTTGCCGCTCAGGGCCACCTCGACATTGCTGTCGGACAGGTTGAGTACGCGCACGAACGCCGAATCGGCCGGGGCCACGGCGTCGTACAGGTCGGCGTTGCCTTCGGCGGCCAGGGCAGTGTGGCTGGCGGCGGCCAGCGCCAGGGCGGTGAACAGGGGTGAAAGCTTCATCAGGTTCTCCTAGGGACGTCAGAAATGCCCGGGCTGGGCGCTGCGGGTCAGCGCACCGGGACGATGGGCCAACAGGGTGCGCAGGGGGAACTCCCAGACCACGGTGTCGATCTGCGGGTTCTGCAACTGGTCGCCGGCGAGGAACTGGTTCATCGCCTCGAACGGCCCGCGGGCCTCCACGGCGATGGACAGCAGGTCGCGGTTGAGCGCCTCCTTGAGGAACCCGACGAAGTTCCAGTCGTCGATCTTGCTGTAGCTGGTGCCCACCAGCAGCAGGCTTTGCGACTGTTCGGCGAACAGCGCGTCGCTGTCCTGTTCGGCCTGGAGGGTCTCGTACAGCTCGATCGGGTTGGGGCCGAACTGCGGCGCCAGGCGCGCATGGTCGAACTGCAGGTAGTTCATCAGGTCGCCATTGACCGTCTTGTCACCGGCCTTGTGCGAGACGTACACCTGGTCGCCGAGCAGCTGCGGGCGCTGGCGGGCCAGTTCATAGGCCGACAGGCGCGCGCCGTCCGGGCTCCAGTGGGTGTCGGACTTGAGGAACAGCCGTGGGCCGGCCAGGTGGCGCAGGTAGGCGTCGCGCAGTGGCACCACGTCCAGCCGGCGTAGCTGCAGGTCGGCGACGAAGCGGTCGTAGAGGCTGTGCACCCGCGGATCGAAGGCGCGCTCGGCGTGTCTGGCGTAGATATCCAGCTTCATCGGCAGCGGCAGCAGCACCAGGTGCTTGCCGTGCTCGGCCAGTTGCCTCTGGACTTTGACGATTTGCTCCAGCTGGCTCGCCAGGCTGGCGTCCAGGTCGTTGGGCACGCGGTATTCCTGGTTGGTGTAGAGCCAGCCGTCCTTGCCCAGCACCACGCCCTTGGTGCCTTCGCCGAACAGCTGGAACTGGGCGTCGGCCCACAGCCGCTGTGAAGGTGCGCGCAGGAACAGGCGCTTGTCGTAGACCTGTTCGAACTTGCGCAGCAGCTTGCCATCGACAAACAGGTTCCAGCTGTCGGTCTGGGCGCGGGCGAAGCTCAGCACCGGCGGCAGCGAATAGACGAACATCGCCGCCAGCGCCAGGGCGAAGACCACACCGTTGGCCTTGCCGGCCGAATTCATCACCGGGTACATGGCACTCTCCTAGAACTGGAAATACAGGAACGGCGAGAACGAACTGGCCGCCAGGCTGCTCAGCGCCAGCAGGAAGCCGCCCCACAGCAGCAGGCTGTGCAGCACGCCGACGTGACGCATGAAGTAGCCTTCCTTGTTGCCGGCGTAGAAGCGCACGTTGTTGATCCCGGCCAGGATCAGCCAGGCGACCGCCACCAGGGCGAAGGCCATGGCCATCTTCGAGGCGCCGAGCACGTAGAGCTCCAGCGAACCGAAACCGTTGAAGCCCAGCAGCGCCTGGTAGATCTGCAGGCTGTGGCGCAGGTCCATGGTGAAGAACAGCGGCATGCTCAGGATGATCAGCAGCGCGGTGCGCAGGTTGCGACCCAGGTGATAGGGCGTGGTGACCTTGGTCGCGAGGTTGAACCTGCGCTCCAGCACCATGCCGATGCCGAAGAAAAGCCCCCAGCAGATGAAGGCGAAACTGGCCCCGTGCCACAGGCCCGACAGCAGCATGGTCCATACCAGCGCCGGCAGGGCGCCGGCCACGCGCTTGCGTACCAGCGGCAGGTACACGTAGTCGCGCAAAAAATGCGCCAGGGTCATGTGCCAGCGCGACCAGAACTCGGTGATGCTCTGCGACACATAGGGCTGGTTGAAGTTTTCCGGGAAGCGGAACCCCATCATCAGCGCCAGGCCCAGGGCCATGTGGCTGTAGCCGGCGAAGTCGAAGTACAGCTGCAGGGTCGAGACCACCAGGCCGAACCAGGCATCGCTGAATTGCAGGGTGCCTTCGCCGACGAACAGCACGTTGATCGGCGCCAGGCGGTCGGCGATCAGCACCTTCATGATGAAGCCGAGCATGAAACGGCACACCCCCAGCGAGAACAGCTCAAGCGAGTGGCTGCGCTGGCGCAGCTGCGGGGCGAGCTGGCTGTAGCGCAGGATCGGCCCCGCCACCAGGTGCGGGAACAGCGCGACGAAGGCGGCGAAGTCGATGAAGCTGCGGGTGGGCGTGGCATCCTTGCGGTAGATGTCGACGATGTAGCTCAGGGCATGGAACACGTAGAACGAGATACCCAGCGGCAGGAAGATGTTTTCCAGGGTCCAGGTGTTGATGCCCAGCGGCGCCAGCAGCAAGGCCAGCACCTCGGCGCCGAAGTTGGCGTACTTGAAGTAGCCGAGCGTGGCCAGGTTGCCGACCACGCCAAGCCACAGCAGGCGCAGGGCGCGGCGTTTGTCGCCGGCGTCCAGGCGCGCCTTGATGAGCAGACCGAAGCCGTAGTTCCAGGCGGTGATGGCGACGAACAGCAGCAAAAAGTCCGGGCGCCACCAGGCGTAGAACACGTAGCTGGCGGCGACGATCACCAGCGAGCGCCACTGCGGCCGGGCCAGGTAGTAGATGGCCAGGAACAGCGGCAGGTAGAGGAACAGGAAGACGTTGGAGGCGAAGATCATGCTGGCCGGTCCTTAGTAGCTGATCACCACGCCGACACTCAGCTGGTAGTCGTCGCCGCTGTCCAGCGCGCTGCCTGCGTTGAGGTAGCTGGCGCTGACCAGGGTGTTGACGTCCAGGTGCTTGCCGTCGAGGGCTACCGGGAACATCTTCCAGTAGTAGTTGAGGTCGATCATCTGGCCGACGTTGTCGCCCTTGCCATGCAGGCCGGCGTTCAGTTCGCTCTGGCGCCGGGCGCGGGCATCGGCGGCCATGCGGATCGGCAGGGCGCCGCCTTCATCGCGCAGGTTGAGCTGGGTCACCCGCAGGTCCAGGGCGCTGCGCGCCGTGGGCCGGGTCTCCAGGGCCAAGCCGTAGTAGCTCAGGTTGCGCAGGTCGAGGGCGACGAACGAGCTGGCCAGGCGCGTGCTGTACGAGCCCTGGCGGGTGATGCGGTCGGACTGGATCGGGTTGAGCCGAAAGCCGTCGTTGTCGTCGTCCGGCTTGTCGGTCAGGCCGCCGCGCAGGGCCACGCGCGGGGTCCAGGGCAAGGTCTCGAAACGCTTGCCGACCTCGCCCAGCGCTGCCCAGCCGCGGCTGCCGTGGCCGGTGCTGGTGACGCCGTTGCCGGCGGTGTTGTCCATCGTGCCGTCCAGTGCCGCCAGTTCCAGGTGGTAGTCGCTGGCCAGCGGCAGGTTGTCGCCCTTGAAGAACAACCCGTAGCGCCAACCCTTGAAGTCGTAGCGGTCGTCGACGTCGTGGCCGCTGCGGTCGTTCTCCTGCATCAGGCGCATGCCGACCTGGTTGTTCGGGCTCCAGCGATAGGCGTACTGGCCCATCAGGTACAGCGTGCGCGCTTCGCTTGCGGCCAGCGAATTGAC
The DNA here is from genome assembly GCF_057480955.1 of Pseudomonas sp. P65(2024). Classification (NCBI taxonomy): domain Bacteria; kingdom Pseudomonadati; phylum Pseudomonadota; class Gammaproteobacteria; order Pseudomonadales; family Pseudomonadaceae; genus Pseudomonas; species Pseudomonas sp. P65(2024). Next base: position 105,538 of record NZ_JBLIYX010000001.1, on the reverse strand, counting down.
GTCGGTGTTGTAGTTGCGAAATTTCTGTCCGACCGCGACGAAGGCATCGCTGAAGGTGTCCTGGTAGTTGAAGCGCAGCGACTCCAGGCTGTCGTCCCACCAGATACCGTAGTCGTCGTAGAAGCGCTGGCGACCGAACGACAGCGAAAAACGCGGGTCATCGCCGATCAGGTTGCGCTTGACGTACAGCTCGCGCAGCTCGGCGTACCAGCCCTCGGGTTGCTCGCGTTCATTGTTGTTGGTCGACTCGTTGGCCAGGTTGCTCGACTGGCTGGAGTCGTAGTTCAGCCACAGGCGGCCGTAGACCATCCATCTGGCCCAGCGTTTTTCCGGCGAGTACCAGGCGAACGACGGCTCGTAGCGCAGGCTGTAGAAGCTTTCGCGCTCGCGGCCGACCTGGGCGTCCTGAGGCCCGTAGCCGGTCTGCACGGTGAGCTTGTTGAAGAACTCCGAGGTGATCACCGGCTCGCTGCCGTCAACGGTCGCGACGCGCACCGGCGCGCTGCTGTCGGCCTCGGGGCCGGTGACTTCCTCGCCCGCCAGCACTGTCAGGGGCGCCAGGGCGAGCAGGGCGCCGAGCAGGGGTGGATGGGCTTTCACAGGGTGGCCTCCTTCAACATATCGTTGCGCGCGGCCAGGGCGCGCTCGATGTCATCCTTGGGCAAGGTCTTGTCCAACCGCTTGATCAGGCCACGGGCACGGGTCTCGCCCAGGTCTAGGGCGATGCGGGCGTAGGTGTAGGCCTTGACCGGGTCGTGGCAGATGGCCCGGCCGCGCAGGTGCACAGTGGCCATGCGGTACCAGGCCGCGGTCGAGCCCTGTTCGGCCTGTCGCTGCCAGATGGCCAGGGCGCGTTCCTGGTCGGGCTGGTCGAGGCCGCCCTTGCTGTACAGGTCGCCCAGCAGCAGTTGCGCGTCGGGGTAATGGGCGGCGATCAGTTCGTCGATCAGCGCCTGGGACTTTTGCGGATCCAGGGTCAGCCAGTTGTTGACCATGTAGAACGCCGCGTCCAGCGCCTTGGCCCGGGTCGGGTCCTTGGCCCGCACCTGGGCGATCAGCGCCTGGGCCTGCTCGGCGTTGTGCTCGGTGGGGTTGGAAATCATGAAGTTGGCCTTGGACACCTGCGCCGGCAGGTAGCCGCGGGCGACGGCGTTGTCCAGCCAGCGCTGGGCCTCGGCGATGCCGTCGGCGCGCTGCTGGTCGTCGGCCTTGTCGCGGGCCAGTTGCTCGGGCGTCGGCTCGACCTTGGGGCCTATGGCGCGACTCTGGCGCTGCTCGCGCTCGGCATCCAGCTCGGCGCGGGTGGTGCCGTGGATGCTGTCCAGCAGCGCGCCGATGCGCTGCACCACCTCCACCGGCAGACTGGCCATCTCTGGCTCCAGGCTGCGGGCGAAGGCGAGGAAGGCCGGGTCCTGGCGCTCGCCGAGGAAGCGGTAGTAGCGCTCGATGCCGCGCGGGTCGATGCGTGCCGCCTGCTGGTACCAGCGCTCGGCGGCGGCTCGGTCGCCCTGGCGCTCGGCGACCACGGCGCGGTATAGCTCGGGGCGGCAGTTGAGCAGGCAGCTCTGTTCGTACAGCGCCAGCAGTTCGGCGGCGCGCTCGCCGGGAAACAGCTGCGGATAGACCAGGAACACCTCCAGGCTGGTGCTGGTGCTGCGCGGATCACGGTCGTTGGGGTAGCGGGCCAGGGCCTGACGCACCCACGCCTCGTGGCTGCGCTGCAGGCGCGGGGTGCGGTCGAGCAGGCGTGCCAGCGAGGCCAGCGCCGGGATCTGGCCGTGGCCATCGGCGAAGGCCTCCTGGTACAGGCTCACGATGTCCTGGCGGTTGGCACTGTCGCTGTTGGCCAGCACATCGCCGAGCAGCTGCTTGGAGGCCAGGTCGCCACGCTCGGCGAGGGCGCGCAGGTCGCTCGTGACGTCGGCGCTTGGGTCCTTGTACAGCGCGTAGCGGATCTGCTCCAGGCTCTGCCCGGCCCAGCCGCTGCCGGCCCAGGCCAGGCCGAGACCGGCCAGCAACAGACGCGGGGCGTTCTTGGCGTTCATGAGCGGCCCTCAGTTGCCGTTGCCGAACGGCAGGCCCAGGTACAGGTCGACCGCCACGGCCTTCTGGTAGGCCGCCGCCGGCAGTGGGCTGTCCGGCTGGATGGTCAGCGCCAGGTTGTGGTTCAGCTCGTCGGAGCGGGCGTCGACCACGGTGCCGCTGAAGTGCTGGTCGAGGCCGAACACCTGCATCTCCACCGAGCGCACGCGGCCGACATCGGCGAGCTTGTCGAACGGCACGTTGGCGCGCACGAACAAGCCCTCGTTCTTCGGCAGCAGGTGCATCATCGGCGCGGCCTTGTAGCCATAGCCGTCCAGCGGCGGCGACGGGTACCAGACCTGGCAGTCGCACGGGCTGTTGATCACCGTCTCGACGCTGGCGCGGCCCAGCAGCGCCTGCAGGTCGCCCGGGGCGAGGTCGGCCAGGGCCTTCATGTCCGCCGGGCTGGTGAAGCTGGTGGCCAACTGGGTGGAGATGTTCGCCAGCGGCTGGCCGGCCTGCACCTCGCTGGCGCCGTCCGGCAGCAGGTACTTCACGTAGCCGTTGTCCGGCATGCTGATGACCTGGGCATTGCCGGCGACCGTGGCCTGCAGCGCCGGGATGCGGAAGAACAGCAGGTAGCCCTTGTAGCCAACGAAGCCCAGGGCGGCCAGGCCGGCGGCGGCGTAAAGCGCGGTGCCGGCCACGGCCTTGAGGCGCTCGGCCGGGGTGCGGGCGCTGGCCTGCTGGTGTTTGCGCGCCTTGATGTAGTTCTCGCGCTGCATCACGTTGAACAGGCCATTGATGTCTGCGACTTCGCCCGACAGATAAGCGCTGATCAGGTAGCGCAGGATGTCGCGCTTTTGCGCGTCGAGGTCGACGAACTGCGCGCCGACCTCCTTGCCGCGCTGGGAGACGATGCGCACCTTGCCGTCGATCGACAGGTCCACCTGGTTCAGACGCAGCTGGATCGAGCCGTCGTACAGCGCGCCGACGGTCAGTGGCGACTCGTACAGCAGGCCGATGCCACCCAGCGAGATATCGGCAAGGTCGGCCTCGAACGGTTCGCGTCCGGCGCCGGACAGGCGCACCCGGGCGTGCATGCGGGTGCGCACGTACTGACGCTCGTCGATGGCCTCGTGGACGATGTTGGCCGCGGTCTTGCCCGGGGCCGCCGGGGTATTCGAAGTACTCATGTGCAGGCGCCTTTCCTTAACGTTGCGTGAGTTCCAGGAGAACGGTGATGACCCCGAAGAAGATGGCGATCGAGGAGCACAGCATCGCCTTCGAGGACCAGCGGTTGAGGCTGGCGTCGAAGTCGACGCTGCCGGTGGCCAGGGTGGTCTTCTGCCGCGTCCAGCGTTGCTGGTCCATGTGGAACATCGCGTAGACCTTCATCAGCGAACCGACGATCTGGTTGTAATAGAGAACGAACGGGTACATCGGGCTGACCGGGTGCCCGGCGAAGACGAACAGCACCGTCACCAGGCTGCGCGAGACCAGCACCCAGAACAGGTACACCAGCAGGTACTGGATGCCGAACACCAGGCCGGCCACCACCGAGGCGGTCAGGCCCATCAGGCAGGTCCACATCGACACCCGCTGGTCGAGCAGTACATAGAGGGTGAACAGTCCCAGGCGCGCGCGGCCGAGCAGGGCGGTGGCGCGAAAGTTCTGGCGCAGCGAGTTGCCGTACCAGCGGAACATCAGCTGGCGGGTGGCCACCCAGAAACTGTCGCTGGGCGGGTGCTCGACGGTCAGGGTGTGGCTGTCGGGCACGTAGAAGGTGTCCCAGCCGGCGCGCATCAGGCTCAGCCAGCTCGACTTGTCGTCGCCGGTGAGGAACTGGAAGCGGCCCAGGCGCCAGTGCTCGAGAAAATCCGCCTCGACATCGCGGATGAAGCCAGGGTCGGTCATCACCCCGGCGCGGAAGAACGACAGCCGCCCGGTGAGGGTCAGCACCCGGTGCGACAGGGCCATCGAGCACATGTTGATGTGCCGCTGGACGAAGCGCATCGAGTGCCACTGGCGCATCCAGCGGCTGCCTTCGACCTCGCAGAACTCGTTGGTGGTCAGGCCGCCGACGTCGGGCAGCACGGCGAACAGCTTGACCGCCCGCTCGACGCAGCCGGGTAGCATCATGGTGTCGCCGTCGACCACGCCGACCACCGCGTCGTCCAGCGGCATCTGCCGCGACAGCGCGCGGAAGGCATGGGCCAGGCCATCGCGCTTGCCGGTGCCGCGGGCGCGGACGATCACCAGGTCGATGTCGTCGCGTCCCTGCACCTCGTCGCGCATGATGTCCTTGATGAACTGCTCGTCGCCCTTCTCGACGATCGAGGCAATCACCGTGCACGGCACCTTGAGCCGCTGCACCTCCTGGAACACCGACTGGTACACCTTGAAGGTGGTATGGGTGGGGATGCGAAAACTGGTCACCACCATGAACATGTGCGACGGCAAGGCCGCGTCGCCCAGACGCTCGACCCGGCGGCGCAGGCGTGGGAAGCGCCAGTGCAAAAAGTACATGCCGCGCAGGTAGTGGACGATGGCGTTGCCGTAGCGCCACATGCCCAGGGTGCCGATGATGAAGATGAACTGGTGGTGGCTGGGGTCCAGGTACTGTGGCGCGACCATCTGCGCGGCCAGGGCGATCAGCCCGGCGAGCAGCGCCCAGGCGCAGAAGCCGGCCGCCGCGCGCATGTACGCCGGGGCCGCGAAAGGCCGCTGTTGCTGTCGTTCCATGGCGTTGTAGCTCCTTGGGTCGGGGCCCGCCGTGACGGCGGGCAGCGGCGTGCCTTACCAGCAGATGCCGTGGCGTTGGGCGTCGCTGCTGCCGGCCATGAAGCCGACCAGGTCGATCACCTGCTTGCCGTTGCCGACGTCCAGGGCCTGGACGAAGCGCTCGTCGTTGTTGCCCAGCACGATCACCTCGGCCTCGTCGATGACCTGCTGCAGGTCGCTGCGCAGCAGGGCGCTGACATGGGGAATCTGCTGCTCGATGTATTGCCGGTTGGCGCCGAACTGACGGGCGTGGTCGACGTTGGCATCGAAGATGCGCAGGTCGTAGCCCTTGCCGATCAGTTGTTCGGCCAGGGTCACCAGCGGGCTTTCGCGCAGGTCGTCGCTGTTGGCCTTGAAGGCCAGCCCGAGCAGGGCGATGCGGCGCTTGCCGGCCCGGGTCACTAGGTCGAAGGCGTTCTCTACCTGGTTGCGATTGCTGTCCATGATCGAGGCCAGCAGTGGGTGCGCCACGTCCAGCTGGCTGGCGCGGTAGGTGAGGGCGCGCACGTCCTTGGGCAGGCACGAGCCGCCGAAGGCGAAGCCCGGGCGCAGGTAGTAGCGCGACAGGTTGAGCTTGTAGTCCTGGCAGACCACGTCCATCACCTCGCGGCCGTCGACCCCCGAGGCCTTGGCGATGTTGCCGATCTCGTTGGCGAAGCTGACCTTGGTGGCGTGCCAGACGTTGCAGGTGTACTTGATCAGCTCGGCGACCTCGATCGACTTGCGGATCACCGGGGCGTCGAGGCCTTCGTACAGCGCGGCGAGCAGGTCGCCCGAGCGGCTGTCGAGTTCGCCGATCACGGTCATGGCGGGGAAGTCGTAGTCCTGGATCGCCGTGCTCTCGCGCAGGAACTCCGGGTTGACCGCCACGCCGAAATCACGCCCGGCCTGCTTGCCCGAGGCCTGTTCGAGGAGCGGGATGACCACGTTCTTCACCGTGCCCGGCAGCACCGTGCTGCGCACCACCACGGTATGACGGCTCGCCTTGTCGCGCAGGGCCGCGCCGATCTCCCGGCACACCGCTTCCATGTACACCAGGTCGAGGTCGCCATTGGCCTTGCTTGGCGTGCCGACGCACAGTAGCGACAGTTCGGTGGCCAGGATCGCCGCCTGGACATCGGTGGTGCCGCGCAGGCGGCCCTGGCGCACGCCGTCGAGCAGCAGCTGTTCCAGGCCTGGCTCGACGATGGGCGAGCGGCCCTGGTTGATCATGTCAATCTTCGCCTGGGCGACGTCCACCCCCAGTACCTGGTGCCCGCGTGCCGACAGGCAGCCGGCGCAGACCGCCCCCACATAGCCAAGTCCGAAGATACTGATGTTCATAGATCCCTCTCCCCAGGCGCGGCGCAAGGCCGGCCGAGATACTCAGTTCAAGAAGTTGTGAAAATGCCAGACGCGCAGGATCAGGCCGCGCTAGATATATAGCGATGCAGGCTGTTTCTTGGTGGTCTTTTTACATCCTAAGGAGTTTTCTGATAGTTCGGCAAGCTTTGTTGTGTTGTTGTTTTGATAAATTCTAAGTGTGCTGTGATGAAGTTAAAAATTACTTATAAAACAATGAGTTAAAGTTAGATAAAAGTTGGGCGTCAAAAAAATGATATGCTTGTTTGTGCCGATAAAATGACGCCAAAATGGCGTTTTTCGACACTTTTTCCGCCGTTTCAGTCGTGCTTCGATGTACGCTTTTTTACTGACTTGGGTGATTTTTCTGATTCTTGGAAGTGCTATTTTCGTCTGTCGTCGGGCGCTTCCATGTCCACCAGCCGTCCGGCTGTGGCGCAATGATGGCTTGCAAGGATTGGATCCAATTGGCATAGTGCCGGACGACTGCGCAAGCATTCACTCGGGTGCGGGATGCACCCGTCTTCCATTCATGCAAAGGAGGCAAGCAGATGAACGGATTCGGTCCGCGACTCAGAGAAGAGCGCGAACGCTTGGGGCTGACCCAGCGTATCTTTGGCGATATCGGCGGTGTCGAGCCCAACGCCCAGGGCAAATACGAGAGCGGCGAACGCACGCCGCGCATGGATTACCTCGCGGCCGTCGCCAGCAAGGGCGTCGATGCGCTCTATGTGCTGAGCGGCGTGCACACCCCCGCGCCGCTGGACAGCCTCACGTCCGACGAAAACCGTCTGCTCGACGCGTTCCGCCGCCTGCCTTCGGCCGACCAAGCCGCGGTCTGGCACCTGCTCAACCGCCTGGCGGGCGAGGAGGGGGGGGCGCAAGTGCTGCGCATTCGGCGGCCTGACCGGCAGGCATATTTCCATGACGCTTTGCGCTAGGTTCGTTGTGAAAAATTTTGTTAAGGTGGCGGGATCCAATCGCCCCACTGACGAGGTGTCTGCTTGATTAGGGTCCTGGTGGTCGACGATCACGATCTGGTGCGTACCGGCATCACACGCATGCTGGCCGACATCGACGGGCTGCAGGTGGTGGGGGAGGCGGACTCTGGCGAGTCCGCCCTCAAGCTGGCCCGCGAGCTCAAGCCGGATGTGGTCCTGATGGACGTGAAGATGCCAGGGATCGGTGGTCTGGAAGCCACGCGCAAGCTGTTGCGCAGCCATCCGGACATCAAGGTGGTCGCGGTAACCGTGTGCGAGGAAGACCCGTTCCCCACCCGCCTGTTGCAGGCGGGTGCCGCGGGCTACCTCACCAAGGGTGCCGGGCTCGACGAAATGGTCCAGGCGATTCGCCTGGCCTTCGCCGGCCAGCGTTACATCAGCCCGCAGATTGCCCAGCAGCTGGCGCTCAAGTCGTTCCAGCCCCAGGGCTCGCCGTTTGACGCGCTGTCCGAGCGGGAAATCCAGATTGCGCTGATGATCGTCGGCTGCCAGAAGGTGCAGATCATCTCTGACAAGTTGTGTCTGTCCCCCAAGACCGTCAATACTTACCGTTATCGAATCTTCGAAAAACTCTCGGTCACCAGCGACGTCGAACTGACCTTGCTGGCCGTCCGCCACGGTATGGTCGACGCAAGTCTGTAAGCACACCTCATGTCACAACCTTTTGATGCAAGCGCGTTCCTGGCGACCTGCAGCGGTCGCCCGGGCGTGTACCGGATGTTCGACGCCGAGGCCCGGCTGCTGTACGTGGGCAAGGCCAAGAACCTCAAGAAGCGCCTGGCCAGCTATTTCCGCAAGACCGGGCTGGCGCCGAAGACGGCTGCCCTGGTGGGGCGCATCGCCCAGGTCGAAACCACCATCACTGCCAACGAGACCGAGGCGCTGCTGCTTGAGCAGACGCTGATCAAGGAGTGGCGGCCGCCCTACAACATCCTGCTGCGCGACGATAAGTCCTACCCGTACGTGTTCCTGTCCGACGGTGAATTCCCGCGCCTGGGCATCCACCGTGGCGCGAAGAAGGCCAAGGGCCGTTATTTCGGCCCGTACCCCAGCGCCGGTGCCATCCGCGAGAGCCTGAGCCTGTTGCAGAAGGCGTTCTCGGTGCGCCAGTGCGAGGACAGTTACTACGCCAACCGCACCCGCCCGTGCCTGCAGTACCAGATCAAGCGCTGCAAGGGTCCGTGCGTGGGGCTGGTCGCCGCCGAGGAGTACGCCGAGGACGTGCGCCATTCGGTGATGTTCCTCGAAGGCCGCAGCCAGCAACTGGGCAACGAGCTCAGCGCCGAGATGGAAAAGGCCGCCATGGCCCTGAACTTCGAGAAGGCCGCCGAGCTGCGCGACCAGATCGCCCTGCTGCGCCGGGTCCAGGATCAGCAGTACATGGAGGGCGGCTCCGGCGACGTCGACGTGGTGGCGGCCTTCGTCAATCCGGGCGGCGCCTGCGTGCACCTGATCAGCGTGCGTGGCGGCCGGGTGCTGGGCAGCAAGAACTTCTTTCCCCAGGTGGGCATCGAGGAGGAGGTGGCCGAAGTCATGGCCGCGTTCCTCTCCCAATACTACCTGGGCAACGCCGAGCGCGAGCTGCCGGGCGAGCTGATCGTCAACGTGGTGCACGACGACTTCGCCGCCATCAGCGAGGCGCTGCAGACCCTGCGCGGCCGCGAAATCAGCATCAGCCACCGGGTGCGCGGCACCCGCGCGCGCTGGCAGCAGTTGGCGGTGACCAACGCCGAGCAGGCCCTCAATGCCCGCCTGGCCAACCGCCAGCACATGGCCGCGCGCTTCGAGGCGCTGGCCCAGGTGCTCGACTTGGACGAGGTGCCGCAACGCCTGGAGTGCTACGACATCAGCCACTCCAGCGGCGAAGCCACCGTGGCCAGCTGCGTGGTGTTCGGCCCCGAAGGCCCGCTCAAGTCCGACTACCGCCGCTTCAACATCGAAGGCGTTACCGCTGGCGACGACTACGCGGCCATGCACCAGGCCTTGCAGCGCCGCTATGGGCGGATCAAGGACGGCGAGGGCAAGTTGCCCGACGTATTGTTGGTGGACGGCGGCAAGGGCCAGCTGAACATGGCCCGCGACGTGATGCAGGAACTGGGCTTTGCTGACCTGACGCTGCTGGGGGTGGCCAAGGGCGTGACCCGCAAGGCCGGTTTCGAGACCCTGTACCTGAACGACGTGGCCCACGAGTTCACCCTCAAGGGCGACTCGCCGGCCCTGCACCTGATCCAGCAGATTCGCGACGAAGCCCACCGTTTTGCCATCACCGGCCACCGCGCCCGGCGCGGCAAGGCCCGGCGCACATCGAGCCTGGAGGACGTCGCCGGGGTCGGCCCCAAGCGCCGTCGCGACCTGCTGAAACATTTCGGCGGCCTGCAGGAGCTCAACCGCGCCAGTGTCGACGAGATCGCCAAAGCCCCCGGCATCAGTAAAAAGCTTGCCGAGTCGATTTATGCCAGCCTGCATAGCGAGTAGAATGCCGGGTTCAACTCGCAGCCAGTCGTACCGATGAATATTCCAAACCTGCTCACCGTTCTACGCGTCCTGCTCATCCCGATCTTCATCCTGCTGTTCTATGTGCCCTATCACTGGAGCTACATGGCCGCCAGCACGGTGTTCGCCATCGCCGCCGCCACCGACTGGCTCGACGGCTACCTGGCGCGTCGCTTGCAGCAGAGCACCCCGTTCGGCGCCTTCCTCGACCCGGTGGCCGACAAGCTGATGGTCGCCGTGGCCCTGGTCCTGCTGGTGCAGGTGCACGCCAACTTCTGGCTGACGCTGCCGGCGGCGGTGATCATCGGCCGCGAGATTGTCGTCTCGGCGCTGCGCGAGTGGATGGCCGAGCTCGGCGCCCGCGCCCACGTGGCGGTGTCGAACCTGGGCAAGTGGAAGACCGCCGCGCAGATGCTGGCGCTGGTGATCCTGCTGGCCAACCCGCCGCTGCTGACCTTCTGGGTGGTGCTGGGCTATGGGCTGCTGCTGGTCGCGGCGGGCCTGACCCTGATCTCGATGGTGCACTACCTGCTGGCCGCCTGGCCGCACCTGCGCGAAGGTTCGGAGCAGAAGTAAAAGTTTTTTTGAATCAAGGGGTTGACGCCGTTCTGGAAATCGCTAGAATGGCACCCATCACGACGCGGGAATAGCTCAGTTGGTAGAGCACGACCTTGCCAAGGTCGGGGTCGCGAGTTCGAGTCTCGTTTCCCGCTCCAAATATAGATCTACAGAGTTTCATGGGATTCTTTAGATCATTGAAAATAGACGCTTCGGCGTCTTTTTTCGTTCCAGTCAAAGCCACTCCGATCGCATGCCTCGGTACCTACCCCGACGTCGGCCTGTGTCAGGCGCGCTCACTGCGCTATGAAGCGCGGCGGCTGATCGCCCAAGGCACCAACCCTTGCACGCATCGCCGGCATCAGCGCCGCACCCAAAACCTTGCAGAACAGAACACCTAGCTGAGCGCATCAACGGAATCCTCAAAACAGAGCTGCTGCTAAGTAGCCCTGAAAGTCTGGAACAGGCAAGGAAGATGGTTGTTGAGCCGTGCAGATCTACAACACAGATCGGCCTAACATGGCCCTGAAAAACAAAACGCCCGATGCGGTGCATCGGGCGTTTTAAGGCCTATCGGCCTACCTGAACAGGTGTAAATCTATTTCAGGGCTAGACATTGTCAAAGCCATCTGCCGGCTTTGCTGTCAATCAATCAACCAACCCGGATCACCCTCGACCAAGGTTCCGCCATGGCTGGTGGTGTCTCCCTCCCTTGCCGCCGGTTGGCCCTCGATGATCGTGCTGCCAGCACCGGTTTCGATGACAGCGCCACAACTGATTCGGTCGCCGACGCGTGCTATTGCCCTGCCATCCACGAATGCTGCGCTTGCGCCTGTTTCTACGGTGCCTTCGCCATGGATAGGGCAACTATGACGATGGCCTACGAGTACGATGGGTTTCATTTGCGCTTTCCTTTTTTTAGTTGAACAGGGGCTTCGTCGAAAGCCTCTGGCGGAGGCGGTGCTGCCCGGACATTGAACAGGCGGCACACGGCGTACCAGCCGATGGCGAGGCCGAGGTTGTAGGGGAACAACACGGCCCAGAACGGCAGTTGCCAGTTTTTCTTGCCCTGCATTTCACCGGGCTCGCCGGTTCGCCAAGGGGCGTAGTGGCGCCAGGCTTCTGCCGGGGTCAGGCAGATGGCATGAAGCGGCCGGTGCCACCAGTTGGGGTCGCCGGGAGGAGGGAGTTTGGATGGGCCGTGGTTCATGAACTGGCGAATGTATTCCCAGACTTCGGCGACGTGTTTGATGTCGGATTCAGTGGGTTCGTTGCTGTCGACCCATAAGCAATCTTTCTGGTGCAGGCTGCCATCCTCTCTAGGTGGGGCGAAGGCAAGTGCATAACTGGTGCTAAAGGATGAGCCTCCAAATTCGGTACGTTTGAATACGCCACCATGGGTCTTGTTCCAGTCAAAAGTGATAAGTTTTTTGCCGCGTTGGTAGTAAATTTTTTTGGTTGATCGGATGAAGTGGAAGTTTGAAAGTTTTTTTATGAAATAGATTCTATAGGCGAGGAAAGGTGTGAATATTAGTGGTGCAAAAATATACTGGATCACGGACTGGGTGCGTTCTAGTAGTATGGGTCTGTATTCGGGGTCTGCAATGTCTGGGTAGAAAGAAAGAGCCAGGGCTAATGTCATGGCGGTGTATAGTTTTGCCATGAATACAGAATCGGATACCCACGGGTTTTGCAAGGTTAATGTGTCTGTGGACAAGTTTTTTAGCTGTCCATTAATTGCTGGCTTGTATCCAGAGCTTGAGTTTTTATTGAATATCCATATGACTGCCATGATTAGCGCTCGAGACGAAAAATTGAATTAACCTTGTTGCCTTCACTCAAACCTTGGTTGGAAATATAGGCTAGATGCAGTGAGGCATGGTTTTGGTTGTTTATCGTATTTTTAAAGTTCAGAATTAAGCCGGCGCCTATAACGTAGCAAATAGTGGTAAGTGGAAAGACGACCATTTCTCCGTCTTCACGAAGACTGCTCAAGCTACCTGACCATTCGCTTGTACCTACGATGAAACCCGGTAGGAATACTGTGAATTCCACGGTGGATTGTGTAGTGGTGACTTCGTTATGGGTGATGGCAGCCCAGTTTGCTGGTGCCCAATATTTATTTTCATGCCAGCCACTGTCGACCCCGGTTATACCAAAGGATCGCGCTTCTTCTGCGGTTATTAACCTTGGTCCGTAATGCTCATCATGCCAGGCTTTAAGTTCGTCTTGCAGAGACGGGAATGTAGGAAGTTTTTTTTCATGATCCAGAACGACTTCGGGATGCACCTCTCCATCGTTTTTACGATTGCCGAATATGCTCCTTGCTGCCCACAGTTCAATAGGGGTATGGAGGTGTTCATACGATTTGGCGTGAAGGTATAAGCCTCCAGCGATAATCACTGCTCCCAGGAGTACAAGCGCTGCTGCGCCCCACCCGGCAAAGGGTACAACTGATGTAACTCCCGCAACCGCGAGTCCGCCCTCCAGTACTAAAACGGAGCCTGCCGCGACAGCGCTTCCGCCATAAAGTGTCAAGTCAGATGCTTCCGTGTTGCCGTGTCGTTTTTGTCTTTTTGATTTTTGAAAGTCTGAAGCGAGTCCTAGAAAAATTGCAGGGTAACCGGATAATCGTGCAAACAGATTGCTCCCCAAGAACTTGATTACGCCGTTACCAAACGCCATCCCCGGCGCCGTCGAACTCAATCGCAGCATTGCTGCTTGCTGCGTTTTTCTCACGCTAACCAATGTCGCCGCGGCCGCACCGATCACCCCGAAAATCGATGCCGCAAACCCCAAGGTATATTCCGGCGCATCGCTTTTCTGCAGGCTGTTGTAAGCCGTCTTCAGCGAGATCACGTTGAACCACAGCATTCCGGCGTTCAGAGCACCGCCTCCGCCCGACGTAAGCAACCCGAGAAAGCTGGGTTTAACCCGCGCAGTGGTGGTCAACTCAACCGCCACCGTCCGATTGCCCGAAATACGCAACTGCTTCATTTCCTCAACCTGCGCCATGCCGCTCTTCAAATACCGCTCCACCTCCTGGCTGAACGGGTTTTCACGGATGGCCTGGTCGGTGATCTGGTAACGCGCCGCCAACAGCCCCAGCGCTTTCTCGGCATTGGCCTCACGCGCCGCCAGCAGTACTTGCTGACGCAGGGTATGGCTGGCATCCCAGCGGGTCTGGCCACGCAGGCGTTTGAGCACCACGGCGTTGACGGACTGGGCAGTGAGATCGGTGATGTCGGCAATGGCCGGAAAACGCCCGGCCAGCCCTTCGATGACATTGTCGCTGCCACCCAGCACACCGCCGGCCGCATCGGCTTTGTCCTTGAAGGGGTTGAACGGCGCCAGGGCGGTGTAGAGCGGGCTGTCGTGCTGGTCCAGCCACTGTTCCAGGCGTTTGAAGCGCAGGTCTCGGTCTTCGGTACCGGGTGTCGGCTGGCCCATCGGGTAAATCAGCAGGGCCAGGGCGATTTCCAGGCCACGGGCCGAGATGCGTTCGTTGCGGTCATAGCACGCCAGTGCGGCGGCCAGGCTGTAGGGGTCATCGATATGCGCAGCTTCGGCCGTGGCCAGCCACGCGTCGTGATCATGACTGGCGTGCAGGGCAAGGTTGCGCAGGCCTGCAATGCGCTGCTCCAGCTCATCGCGTTCGGCGAGGAACTGCAGGTATTTGTCGGTATCGATGCGCAGCGCCAAACGCGCACCGTTTGGGGAATAGTCCTCGTGAGTGAGGGCCCGATAACGTGCCTCGGCCGGGGGGAAAGGGCGTCCGGTGCGGGTGGACTGCAGCCTTATCTCGACCACTTCGGTAGCGGGCATATCCGCCGGATACATCGTCTCCAGGGTTTTGTTCAGCAACAGGGCGACCAGGTTGCGATGGTGAAAATCGCGGCTCTGCTGGCTGAGCCGTTCGGCATCCAGCTGGTAGCACGCCGGTACGCCTGCCTGCTCGGAGCCTTGTGCAGGTTTGGTGTGTTCCAGCTGTTCGGCGGGCATCAGGTCGTGCAGTTGGTGCTGGTAGGCCGAGACCGACAGGCTCAGGTCCAGGGCCACGCCTTCAGCATCAGCCAGCGCCACCACCGGTATTTTCGGCTGAGTGCTGGGATAGTCCCGGGCAATGGCGTTGAGCCTGCCGACGGACAAGGTGGTTGTGGACGCGTGGCTGCTCCAGGTCAGGGACATACGCCGGCTTGCCGGTTTGTAGTCTTCGACCCAGTTTTGCAGCGCACTGAGCGGCAGTACATGAGGCTGGGTGGAGCGGGCCGGGTTGCCGTCAATCAGCTCGGCCATGTCCAGCTGGCGCATATGCCGTTTGCGCAGGGCTGCTGAAGCGGTGATGCGGGCAGTCGTGGCGTTGGTCCACAGGTGCGGGCTGTAGCCGATCCACACTTCCTTGGCGGTATCCGGGCAGGTGTCGGCCCATACCCAGCCCATGCTCTGGCTGGCCAGGTAGCGTTCGCGCAAGTGGTAGCCTTCCAGGCCCTGGTAGCGCAGCTCCCGGTAATGTCCTTCGCCGTCGTACTCATGAATGATCAGCTTTTCGCCCTGAGGACCTTTCATGAACACGTAGATGTAGCCTGGGCGCAGCGCGCGCAGGGTGTAGGATGAGGGCTGCAGCGGGGCGAAGCCTTGTTCCAGGTTGAAGCCTGCGCCTGCGTAGCGACAGGCCGGGGCATCGCCCGTACGCGGCACGATGGCATAGCGCACCGGCAGGATGGGCACGCGTGGGCTGCAGGCGGGGCCGGAGGTGGCGCTGTTGGCAGAAACGTCGGTCATTTACGCTGCCTTTTGGTTGAGCGTACTGGGGCTTCGTCGAAGGCCTCTGGCGGAGGCGGTGCTGCCCGGACATTGAAGAGTCGACACACGCCATACCAGCAGAGGGCGAGGCCGAGGTTGTAAGGGAACAACACGGCCCAGAACGGCAGTTGCCAGTTTTTCTTGCCCTGCATTTCTCCGGGCTCGCCGGTTCGCCAGGGGGCGTAGTGGCGCCAGGCTTCTGCCGGGGTCAGGCAGATGGCATGAAGAGGCCGGTGCCACCAGTTGGGTTCGCCGGGAGGAGGGAGTTTGGCTGGGCCGTGGTTCATGAAGTGGCGAAGGTATTCCCAGACTTCGGCGACGTGTTTGATGTCGGATTCAGTGGGTTCGTTGCTGTCGGTCCAGAGGCAATCTTTTTGATGGAGACTTCCGTCTTTTCGACGGGGTGCGAATGCGAGTGCATAGGAGGTGGTGAAAGATGATCCACCAGACTCTGTGCGCCTGAAAAGACCACCTCCAGTATTGCTCCACTCGAAGACGAATACCTTCTTAAAGCGTTGGTAGTAGATTTTTTTTGTTGAGCGGTTGAAGCAAACGCTTGATAAGCCTTTGATGAACCATATTCGGTAAAATAGAAATGGAAGGAAGGTAAAAGGCATAAGCACCATTCCGGTCATTAGTATGGGTTCAAGTAAAAAATCCTTCCAGCTGACGCTAGAAAATAGAAATGGGTAGAAACCGATCATTAATCCAATAATCATTGCGCAGTAAAGTTTTCCCATGAATACAGAGTCTGTTACCCATGGGTTGCGTAGGCATAAAGAGTTTTTGGATATGTTTAATAGCTGTCCACCAATGGCGGGTTCGTACCCTGAGCATGAGGTTGAGTTAAAAAGCCATATAGTTGCCATGATCAGCGCTCGAGACGGAAGTTCGAATGAATCTCAGTGCCTTCGTCCAGCCCTTGATTGGCGCTGTAGGCGAGATGCAGTGAGACGTGGTTTTGGTGGGTCAGCGTGTGCTTGAAATGCAGAATCAAGCCGGCGCCCACAACGTAGGCGGCGGGAGTGATCGGAAATACGTCCATTCCTCCATCGTTACGAAGGCTGCTCGAAATTCCTGACCACTCGCTTGTTCCTATTGCGAAGCCCGGTAAAAGAACTGTGAACTCAGCGCTTGGTTGAGGCGTGCCTACTTCGTTATGCGTGATAGCGGTCCAGTTTGGCGGTGCCCAATGGTTGTTATGATGCCACTTGGTGTCCACATTGGTTACACCAAATGATAGGGCCTGCTCGGCTGATATGAGCTTTGGTCCGTAGTGCTCGTTGTGCCAAGCTTTGATTTCTGCGTGCAGTGAGGAGAATCTCGAAAGTTTCTTTTCATGGTCCAGGATAATTTCAGAACGGGCCTCTCCATCGTTGATGCGATTGCCAAAGATGCTGCGTGCTGCCCAAAGCTCAATCGGCCTGTGAACGCGTTCATGTGCTTTGGCGTGAAGATACAGGCCTCCAGCAATGATTGCTGCTCCCGCGAGCACCAATGCAACTGCGGCCCATCCGGCGAAGGGCACAAACACCGTGGGCCCTGCTATTGCAAGCCCGGCCTCAAGGACGATGACAGAGCCAACAGCCATGCTTACTCCACCGGCTGACGTATAGCTGGCTGCAGTTGAATCACCATTATCGAGTTGGCGTTTCGTCTTGAGTCCATCAGAGAGCAAGCCAAATGCTATTGCAGGGTATCCCGCTAAACGCGCAAAGAGATTACTGCTCAAGAACTTGATCACGCCGTTACCAAACCCCATCCCCGGCGCCGTCGAACTCAATCTCAACATCACCGCCTTCTGCGTTGCCCGTACGCTGACCAATGTCGCCGCAGCTGCACCGATCACACCGAAAATCGATGCCGCAAACCCGGTGGTATATTCCGGCGCATCGCTTTTCTGCAGGCTGTTGTAAGCCGTCTTCAGCGAGATCACGTTGAACCACAGCATCCCGGCGTTCAGACCACCGCCTCCGCCCGAAGTAAGCAACCCGAGCAAGTTGGGTTTAACCCGCGCAGTGGTGGTCAACTCAACCGCCACCGTCCGATTGCCCGAAATACGCAGCTGCTTCATTTCCTCAACCTGCGCCATGCCGCTCTTCAAATACCGCTCCACCTCCTGGCTGAACGGGTTTTCCCGGATGGCCTGGTCGGTGATCTGGTAACGCGCCGCCAACAGCCCCAGCGCTTTCTCGGCATTGGCCTCACGCGCCGCCAGCAGTACTTGCTGACGCAGGGTATGGCTGGCGTCCCAGCGGGTCTGGCCACGCAGGCGTTTGAGCACCACGGCGTTGACGGACTGGGCAGTGAGATCGGTGATGTCGGCAATGGCCGGAAAACGCCCGGCCAGCCCTTCGATGACATTGTCGCTGCCCCCCAGCACACCGCCGGCCGCATCGGCTTTGTCCTTGAAGGGGTTGAACGGCGCCAGGGCGGTGTAGAGCGGGCTGTCGTGCTGGTCCAGCCACTGTTCCAGGCGTTTGAAGCGCAGGTCTCGGTCTTCGGTACCGGGTGTCGGCTGGCCCATCGGGTAAATCAGCAGGGCCAGGGCGATTTCCAGGCCACGGGCCGAGATGCGTTCGTTGCGGTCATAGCACGCCAGTGCGGCGGCCAGGCTGTAGGGGTCATCGATATGCGCAGCTTCGGCCGTGGCCAGCCACGCGTCGTGATCATGACTGGCTTGCAGGGCAAGGTTGCGCAGGCCTGCAATGCGCTGCTCCAGCTCATCGCGTTCGGCGAGGAACTGCAGGTATTTGTCGGTATCGATGCGCAGCGCCAAACGCGCACCGTTTGGGGAATAGTCCTCGTGAGTGAGGGCCCGATAACGTGCCTCGGCCGGGGGGAAAGGGCGTCCGGTGCGGGTGGACTGCAGCCTTGTCTCGACCACTTCGGTAGCGGGCATATCCGCCGGGTACATCGTCTCCAGGGTTTTGTTCAGCAACAGGGCGACCAGGTTGCGATGGTGAAAATCGCGGCTCTGCTGGCTGAGCCGTTCGGCATCGAGCTGGTAGCACGCCGGTACGCCTGCCTGCTCGGAGCCTTGTGCAGGTTTGGTGTGTTCCAACTGCTCGGCGGGCATCAGGTCGTGCAGTTGGTGCTGGTAGGCCGAGACCGACAGGCTCAGGTCCAGGGCCACGCCTTCAGCATCAGCCAGCGCCACCACCACCGGTATTTTCGGCTGGGTGCTGGGATAGTCCCGGGCAATGGCGTTGAGCCTGCCGACGGACAAGGTGGTTGTGGACGCGTGGCTGCTCCAGGTCAGGGACATACGCCGGCTTGCCGGTTTGTAGTCTTCGACCCAGTTTTGCAGCGCACTGAGCGGCAGTACATGGGGCTGGGTGGAGGGGACTGGGTTGCCGGCAATCAGCTCGGCCATGTCCAGCTGGCGCATATGCCGTTTGCGCAGGGCTGCTGAAGCGGTGATGCGGGCAGTCGTGGCGTTGGTCCACAGGTGCGGGCTGTAGCCGATCCACACTTCCTTGGCGGTGTCCGGGCAGGTGTCGGCCCATACCCAGCCCATGCTCTGGCTGGCCAGATAGCGTTCGCGCAAGTGGTAGCCTTCCAGGCCCTGGTAGCTCAGCTCCCGGTAATGTCCTTCGCCGTCGTATTCATGAATGACCAGCTTTTCGCCCTGAGGACCTTTCATGAACACGTAGATGTAGCCTGGGCGCAGTGCGCGCAGGGTGTAGGACGAGTGCTGCAGCGGGGCGAAGCCTTGTTCCAGGTTGAAGCCTGCGCCTGCGTAGCGACAGGCAGGGGCATCGCCCGTACGCGGCACGATGGCATAACGCACTGGCAGGATGGGCACGCGTGGGCTGCAGGCGGGGCCGGAGGTGGCGCTGCCGACGGCGGGGCTAGTCATGGGTGGATTCCTTGATTTGGACCAGTGCGTGCAGCTCGCGAAGACGGGCCTGGGGCGACTCGTTGAGGTTGGTGTAGATCTTCGTAGCCTGGTCACTGCTCATCAGCCACATGTGCCCGGCCATCAGCCGAATGAACTGACCTGCGGTTTCCTCGTCGCGAAAGTTGAGGGATTCCAGCTGCGGCAACAGGGCTTCAATCCATTTCCTAATGGCGGCTAACGTTTGGGCGGCATGGGGTGGCATGGCCAAGACTTCGTGCGCCAGCGTGAGGATGAAGTGCTCGCGTATACCTGCGTGCAGCCGGTCCAGTTCATGTACGCGAAGGCGCAGCGGTACTTGCGATATCAGGCGGGCAGTGGTCGGGATGTGTTCGTGTGTTTTCCATTCATGGGCCGGCCCCCAGTTGACTCGCCAGGCTAGTGACGACACAGGCCCAAGCCAGGTGGCGCGATGATCCTCGTCCAAGGCATCGAGCCAGGCTGCAAGATGATCCGGCTTTAAATAAAAAGTGGCTGCTCCCTGATCCGGGAGCGTGACCTGAGTAAGGCTGGTGAAATGGTCCGCTAGCACGGCGAGGCACGCTTCGCTATCCAGTGCTATGGCCCCTCCAACGGGCATCCAGGTGGTGATTGCATGGGCAAGGAGTTCGGGCGCTTCTGAAACGTCGACCAGCAAAGGGCCAAATTCGTGGCGGTCGTCCAGCGCGCTGCGCTTCCATAGCCATGCATGTTGAGTATTTCGGCTGACGTTATGGATGAGGTCGAGTACTGATGGGGCATAGGCCGGCACCAATTCGCCTTCTTGCGGTATGGGCCGGTAGGCCCAGTACTCGAGCTCGCGGGTCATGAGCAGCATGAAGCGATAGGGATGTCCGAGAGGTTCGCCGGACAGATACGAGGGTGTTGTATTCATTGGACTGGCCCTTTGATACAGCGGCAGTCGGGCAACGGGCAGGTGCCATCGGGGCGCCGCCCGCATAGGCGGTCCAGAGGTTTGCCAGTGATGGGGGTGCTGCTGATGGAAAAGGGGTTGGTGCTACCGCTTGGAGATTGGAGCAGGACGCCGTTGATGTGTAGGTTCGGGCTGTCCAGGGTGATGCCCGTGTCATCAATCCGGATGGAGCCTCCAGGCCCTTGGATGATCACAGCTTCCGCTGTTCGAAGGTCGTAGCGTCGAGTGCGCCTGCGGATTTCCAGTCCCGCCTCCAGCTCTGCATGGCCCTCGACCTGCTGCTCAAGATTGCCGCCGACGCTGATGTGGTGATTGGCTGTGATCTTGTCGTGGCGATGGTTGCCGACGGCTTCTATACGGTCTTTGGCGATGTTTATTTTCTGATTTCGGCCTATATCGACAAACGTATCCTGGCCAATCCGGACCCGCTCATAATTACCCACCGTTTGGCTGCGGTCATGGCCGATACTGAGCGTCTCGTCATGATCGACCTGTTCACTGCGGTCATTGCCGACGAAAGTGGTTTCGTTGTGTTTGACGACGTTGTTCTGGTCCTTCTCCGCATGGATGAACACCTCCTGCCGGCCCAGCTCATCCTCAAACCGCAACTCATTGAACCCATCCCCCTTATGAGTCTGGCTCTTGATGGTCATGCGGGTCTTGTGATCGGGCAGGTCGTAGGGCGGCAACTGGTTACCGCAATAGGTGCGCCCGGTGATCATGGGTTGATCGGGGTCGCCGTTGACGTACTGGATGATCACGTCCTGGCCGATCCGCGGGATGGCCATCGAGCCCCAGCTGCCACCTGCCCAGCCTTGGGATACCCGGACCCAGCAGGAGCTGAACTCGTTGTTGTTGCTCTCCCGGTCCCAGGGAAAACTGACCTTGACCCGGCCCCATTCGTCGCAATAGATCTCCTCACCTGGCGGGCCGACCACGGTGGCCATGTGGGGACCGTCGACGCGGGGCTTTTTGAGCGGAGCAGGGCGCCACTCGGTTCTGCCGGGTACCAGCTGAGCGGTTTGCTCGTAGTGCGTGCTCTGGTCGAGGCCAGCGGCTTCTTCCTGCAGACTGGTGAACTGGCTGCCCTTGTGCAACACGCTGTTCACGCGCCAATGCGCATTCAGATCATCACGTGGGTGGCCGGTGAGCGTGAAGCTGAGCCCAGGCTGCAGCCTGACGTCATCGCCCTGAACTTGTGCAATGCGCACATCATGACGCAGGGCAGTGATCCGGTTTTCGGTAAACGGTTTGCCCACGGCATCGCGTTTGTAGCGGCCGGGATAGTCGAAACGCTCGTACTCGGTGGACTGGTGTTCCAGGAAAGGGCCGTAAGCACGGTGTTCCTGGCGATACGCCGGGTGAGTGAAGGTGTAGTCGCGCTGGACCTGTCGCGAGGTTCGGACCTGCTCGCTGTAGCGCAAGCGCCGTAGGCAAGGCCTGGTTTGATCGCCGCCACTGTTGGATTGATACAGGACGGTGTTGGGATCGATAACGTCCTCGCTATCGAAGAGGTCATTGTTGTCGGTCTCGAGCGCGCCATGGCTGATCAATCCAAGGGATTGCAGTTGATCCGTGATGATCAACTTATGCAGTTTTTCACTGTGCTCGAAGCGATAGACGAAGCCCTCTTCAGCCGCCAACCGGGCGATGAAGTCGAGGTCGGTCTCGCCCGCTTGCACGCAGAATTCGCGCACCTGATGGTTCAGGCTCGCGCGAAGCTCGTATTGATCGATGCCCTGACGCTGGAGCATCAGTTCAATAATCTGCGGGACGGTCTTTTGCTGAAAGATGCGCCAGTTCGAGCGCAGTCCGGCGCGGGCCAGGATGGGCTCGACCAAGGCGTGGTAGTAGGTACGGTAAAAGCCGCTTTCACCCTGGCTGAATCGGCTGACCAGCCCATGCACGTGGCGCAGCGGACCTTTGCCATCCCAGATTGTGAATACGATGGGTTTATCCAGCAGTTGGCCGAAATCGATGTCGGGCTCGAAGCTGATCAATTCCAGCTCGAGCGTGAAAGGCGCGCTGATTTCTTCCTGGAGTTCAAACGACACCACTTCAAACTCGGCGTTGCCAACGAGTGGCTCAAAGGTGTACCGAAAATCAGATTGGCTGGGCATGAAATGTCCTTCCGCCGTCCGAGAGTTCAAACGCCCCCGGCAGGGCCTGCCTGCCAGGGATGTTCAGCCGGGTTAGACGACCGGCTTACGCCAGTCGTCGGAGCCTTCGGTGCCAGCGGTGACGTGTGTCCAGGAGATCTTGCGGTATGACATCGAGACCTCGATCAACTGGGTGAAGTCAGCGTTCTCCTTGTTTTGTGCATGAGGCAAGGTGGTGTTGATGTCGACGATGGTGGCGTCCTCCAGCTTGGTGGTAAAGAAATGCTCCTGCTTGCCCTCTACCGAAGTGCGGTACCAGTTGACTTCAACGGTCGGCAGCATTTCGCCGCTGGACAGGGCCTGATACATGAGCGGTGTCGCCTTGTTCAGGGCGCTGGTGAAGATGAAAGGCTTGTGGACCCGTTGGCCTGCAGGTTGGCCGCTTTGCGGGTCGGTGGGTACGGTCACCTGGTGCTTGATCTCTTGCACCAGAATCTCGTCTTCGTGGCCCTCGACAAACACGTTGCCGACCGAATCGGAGGTGAAGGCGCCCGCGGTGATGTTGCCTTGGGTCTGGCCTTCGATCTTGATGTAAGCGGGTGTTGGCATGGCAGTTTCTCCTGCGTCCATGTGGATAAGCACGCGCATGAGCGGCAGCGTGGCCATCGGAATCGATGGGCTTTTTCAACGCAGCAAACGCCGCGTCAATTCGTTGAATACGGTTGTGCCGACTGCCGGCTGTTCATTGCTGCAAGATGCCGTTGAGCGACTGCAGCACCTCGCTGGTGATCAGGTGCAGGCGGTAGCTGTAGATGCCGTAGGCGGTGGCCATGGCGATGGCGGAAATCACAAATGGGCTCCACCAGGGCCACTGCCGATTCATGCGGAAGTTGCGCGGGGCAACGTTGGTGTAGGGGTCAGAGACCGTTGTCGGCGTGGGCCCTCGTAGTTCACGGATGATTCCGTGGAGTTGGTGAATGAGGGTATTCAGCGTTTCTTCGCCTTTGGGCGCGAGGGCGTACTTGCCTTTGAGTCCCAGGCACAGGATGAAGTACATGAACTCCAGCACGTCCTTGTAGCGCTGGGGCTCTTGCATCAGGCGCGAGATAACGGTGAAGATCTTTTCGCCGCCGAACGTTTCGCTGTGGAAAATGCTGAGCAGGGGCTCTTGGCTCCAGTAACTGGTCTGCCCCCAGGGGCGCTCCATCACAGCTTCATCGATGAACAGGCAAAGGCCGTACGAATACGCCAGAAGTTGCGTGGTCTCGTAGCCATGCTGACGCATCTCTTGCTGGATGTTTTCAATCTGGATGCGTACCTGTTGGTGCACTTCCTCGATGTTGGGCAGCGCATCGAGCGTGCGTAGACGCATGACCAGTCCAAGCAGTGGTGTGGCTGCGTCCAGCATCAGGTTGTCGTAGCCGCCCCGTAGCTGAAAGTCGGGATCGGCGGGGTAGCCTTTGTCAACAGGGGCGGGCTTTGGTGTGGTTGCCTCGCAGGCCTCGGCGCCAGTGGGTAAAGCCTTTCCAAGCTTCGATGGCAACTGCTCAGTTTGAGCTGATGCGGTTTCATTGCGTGTGAGGTGGTTCTCTTGCATCTCACTCACTCCTGATCGCCCAGAACTGCAACTCAAGCCCAGGGAACTCCCCCGCGATATGAATCCCGAAACCGTTGGCCGTCTTCATGCAGACCCAGGCCGGGTCGCGGCGGTCGAGCTCGAAGTAGCTGAACCCTGCATGGAAGGGCAGGTCGCGAGGGGCAACAGGCAGCGGATTTAGCGCAATGCCGGGCAACTGCTTGTGCACCAGGTCATTCAAGGTGTCCAGGGATGTGACCTTGGCTTTCTGCAGGAACAGCCGGCGCAATGTTGGCGGCGGCAGGTCCGCGCGCACGGCAAGAATGAAGTCCGCGTCATCGATCAGGCGGCGGTCTTCGAGCGTTGTCGTCATCACGCCGTAATCCAGCGCGTCCAGCGGCAGCGAGATGGCCCGCGGTTGCAGGACCGTACCCAGGGCGCGGCGTAAGGTGTCCTGCAGTGGCTTGAATGACGTGCGCAGAGCCGTGTGCTGATAGGCGGGGAATTCTGGAGGCAGCCGGCTTTCGTCGGTGAAGGTCACGAACTCGCCACAGGCCTGGCTCATATGCAGGTACAACTGCTCGGGGTGTGTCTGCCCCTGCCTGGCCAAGTGCTGGAAGCACGGCCACCAGCGGTTCATGGCCTGCAGCAGGTTGAAGTCGCGGATGTCGGCAATACCGGACTGGCCCGATGCGCCTATCCGGCTAGCTAGGTTGCGCGAGCGCTCGCGCAGGGTATTGGTGATCTCCTCGAGGTAACGCTGGAGTGCCGGCACCGCCCGTACCGAGACGCTGGTCGGATAGAACCCTTCATCCAGTTGCAGGCTGCCATCGGGCCGGCGCTCCAGAATGCGCGCCATGGCAAGGCGGGTGTAAGCGCTGCTGTCATCGGCCTTGCGTTTGAGCTGAAGGTTGGGCACTGCCAGATCGACCTGCGCCAAGTCGCCGTCGGCGCTATGGGTGTCCTTGATTTCCTGAGCCTGTGCGCTGTAGCGGAAGTTGGCGGCATTGTCGGGCCAGCTCACCTCTCGGCCACCCTCGGTGCGCAGTGGCAGGCAGAGATAGATCTCGCTGTCTTTCGCGCCGTTGTCCTCGATTTCCAGCGGCGGCGGCGGTGGCAGATCTGCCGGGATATCGAACACGGTGCCGTCCGGCATGATGCCGCGTGCGCGGGTGATGGCGATCTTGCCCAGGCTCAAATATTCGTCGTTCAGTTGCAGTTCGCTGAATCCATAGAAAGCTGCGTTCAGGCTGCCAAGGCGTTGATGCAGGGCCGCTTCAGCGGCACGGCCAGCCTGCTGGAAATGCTGCGGTTTGACGAACAGACCTTCAGGCCACAGGACGGGATTACGTGAACTCATGAGCGCTCCATGTCAGCGTGAGTAAGTGAGAAGGGCAGGGTTGCAGGCGCCATCAGTCCTCCTCCTTGAGCAGGATCTGCGTGTCGTTGAGCAAGACCGACAAGATCATGTGTTGGCCGCGCGGTGGAATGCGCAGTACCTGGCTCCAGGTCGCGTTTTCCTGGTGGCGGTAGTCGGCGATCACCGCGATGAACCGGGTCTCGGCCTCGATAGCGGCAAACGGAATGAACTTGAATTGCCCGGGGCGTAGCAGATAGTCGTCATCACGAATGTAGGTGCTGCGCAGCACCTTGGCGGGATCCTTGTCCAACAGCTCATAAATGCTGTTGCGCAGCAGCGAGTCGTCGCGCAGTTGCAGGATCTTGATGGCCATTGGGGTGGCGGCCGGCTCGGAGGCCACTGTGGTTGTACGCGGTAAGGTCAGCACCACATTCGAGTCTTCGTAGTGGCCCGGCGTACTTTCCTCCAAGGGAGAACGAGCCGGCTCATCGGCCTCGTCCTCTGGCAGTTCGACGGGCGAGAAGGCCGGGAATTGCTCGTTAAGAAACTCGAGCAGGGTCTCGACTTTCTCGGTCAGGGCATAGGGGTCGCCCGCGCTCAAGCTGACCGCGTAGGGGCTGTATTCCAGGCTGCTTTCTTGCTCAGTCGCTGCTTGCAGGCTGTTGGGGTTGCTGTTGAGCGTGGGGCTCGCGTTGATGCTGAACGCGATTTCGGTGGGCTGATCCTTGGTCGCGCCGACGGGTATCGAGGGGTCCATCGCCACTTGGCCCATCTTGCTCAGGGCGGTGCAGCCCGAGGACCCGATCAGTGTTGCCAGAAGGCCGGCCATGAGTGAATGGCGCGTCATGAGCGTTCTCCTGAGATCAGTCGATCCAGCGGGTTCTCTTGCACTGGCCGCGTCACTGCTTCCAGGGCCGCCAAGGGATCGTTGCCCATGCCCGGATCGAAGGCCGAGCAGATCTCAGCGACGACTGGGGCAGCCGTGGGCTTGTGCAGCCAACGCTGCGCGGGTGCATCCATGATGAGTCGCTCGAGCACCCGCAAGTCAGTGTTGAACAGCTCTTCCAGCGAACGGGCATCAGCTTGTGAAAGCTGAACCAACAGTCGATAAGCGCCAACACGTAGCCGGTCACCCTCGAGCAAACGCCTGGCCGATAGCGGCCCCAGGCTATCGAGGTTGTCGTTCAGGTAGGTGCGCTCGCAGCGGTCGATCACGCAGAAGCCGCCTTCGATCCAGCGGATCTCGCAATGGATCGGCGCCACGCCCTGCTCACGATCATTGATCAGCCACGTGGTTCCCGCGCTGCCGACGGTGCCACCTGCACGATCGAATTCGTGCCGGGCGGTGACGTTGTGCTGCAACTGGTCGAGGTTGGTGATGCTCAAGATCAACGTGCTCATGAGCGCCCCCGGAACCGCACGACGGGGCTGATCTGGCCGCGGCGGTCATCGACGAAGCTGGTCCAGCCCAACTGGGCGCCACGGCTGGGGTGCAGGCAGAAGGGCGACAGCGCGTGCTGCTTCAGCCGCAGCTCCAGGTCGTAGGCCAAGCCGTCGCGCAACAGGAAGTCGATCAGAGCACGCAAGCGGTTGAAGTTGATGCCGCTGGGCAGCAGGTAACGCAGCTGTGCCTGGTCGAGCTCGCTGATCACGATGGTGAACTTGCTGCTGCGAGTTCGCGTGCGGCTGCCGACCATGAAGGAATTGCCCAGCTCACCATTGTTGCGGCCAAGGCTTACCTGTTGCTGGATTGTCGTAGGTACCAAGCGGGTTTCGAACTCGCGAATCTGCACCTGCTTCAGGTCGAAGCAGTGCGCGATGTTGCCGGCGACGGTACCCGGTGCGCGGCTGCGGCTGGCGATGACGCCGGCGAAGCTGAGCAGCCGGCTCCAGGGCAACGCCGTGTCGCCGCGTAGCTGTTTGTCATTCAACCCGAGCAGGGCAAAGATGTACTGGGAGAATCCATCGCTGGCACCCGGCTGGAAACGAATGTAGTAGCGGTACTTGCGCCAGATGCGGTGTAGCAGGCTGAGCAGGTAGTGATTGAAGAAGTCGAAGAACGCCGGACGCACGCCGATCCCCTGTGCATGCTCGTATGCCACCTGCTCCAGGTAATAGGAGGGCAAAGGCGAATCAGTGCCGTGCAGGCCCATGAACGTGGTGCACACGCGATAGCGATCT
Organism: Pseudomonas sp. P65(2024); assembly: GCF_057480955.1. Lineage (NCBI taxonomy): Bacteria > Pseudomonadati > Pseudomonadota > Gammaproteobacteria > Pseudomonadales > Pseudomonadaceae > Pseudomonas > Pseudomonas sp. P65(2024). Next base: position 78,506 of record NZ_JBLIYX010000001.1, on the reverse strand, counting down.
TGTGCTTCGGGCATGCGTTCGGCCTTGCAGATATCCGAAACGGGGAAGCTCAGGCGTGGGTCGCTGCCAAGCCGCACGCGCAGGCGGGCTTCTTTGCTGGGCCAACGGGGTTCAAGATCGTCTCCGTGAAGCCCGTGGAGGCGCTCGAGCAACTGGTAGAAGTTGTACCGGTGCGCGCCCGCGAGCAACTTGTCGGCTAGATCAGCGGTTGCTTGCCGGTCTGGATGGGCCATGTGTAATGCTCGTTGTTGGTGATGTTGATCACTTCCAGCTGATGGAAGGAATTGATGCTGGAGTACAAGGCGAAGAAGTGCGCGAGCACACAGCCGAACAGGTACAGGTCGCCTTCGCAGAGGAATGCAGCCTGGTCGAGCTTCAGTTGCGTGCGCAGGCCGCGAATGGGCTGCCCCTTGATCAGCCAATCCAGAGGCGCCGTTTGGATATCCCGGATGCCGTCGAGGCGTTTGCGGGTGGTGCGTGTCTGCTGGATGTCGTGCAATGCCGCGAAGTCATAAGCGCGAATAACCGCCTTCAATGGCTCGGCTGAGAGCAGCGACAAGTAGTTGAGCGACATGTTGGATATCAAGGACCATTGCAACTGGCCGTCCAGCACCGGCCGAAAGGGGCGGGTCGGTGCACAGATATTGGTGTAGGTGGTCAGTGGCGGGGTGACTTCGCTGAGCACATTGATGTCATCGATGCCCAGAGCCAGGGGTAGATCGCGGTTGGTGCAGGTCAGGTCGATGGACGCCGTTTCCAGCTCACCGATATAGGTATTGGCGTCGGCACGCACGAAGGCGATGCGATGCGTGACGCCATCACCTCGCAGTGAGTCTTCGAGGGTGTAGCGGTAATACAGCGCCGTGCGCCCTTGAACATGCTCGATCTCATGGGCGAACGATTCGAAGGGGCGGAAGGTTCGCAGGTGTTTACCAGTACTTCCGTCGTTTGTCGTACGGGTGCTGATCACCTGATCGACACTGAAGATTTCGTAGGCGTGGCGCTCGGCACCTTTGGGTGTGAGTTCGACCTGGGCGGCCTCGTTGGAGAGGTCAATGGGGTCGGCGCTGTGCTTGAACAGGTTTACCGCAGGGGCGCAGAACAGGTTGAAATCCGCTTTGCCAATGCGCAGCGAGTCTGGTAGCTGACGGGTGAAGTGGAATTCCAGACCCACTTGCTGAGTCGTCTGACCAGGCCAGATCTTCTCCAGGCCTGTCAGGGCGAAGAAGTGAAAGCGCTCAGGAAAAATGAAGTATTCCTGCAGGATCCGGTAACCGTCGAAGACGTTCTGCGGATAAGGCAACAACGCGTCGTCCGGGCTGAAGCCTGGGAAGACGATGCTGCTGGCCGGCAGCCGGCGAGCCTGACCATTGATGGTCACGCTGACATGGCTGAGATAGTGAGCGATCCATAGGTACAGTGTGCGCGCTGTTCGGGTGGTACCGCTCAGGTGAAAGTCGAGGCTGGTGCATTCGAGCGTATTCAATGGGCGCTCGACCAACGTGTGTAGGTCGATGCGAACCACTGAACTGTCGAGCGTTTGGGTTGAGCCCACCGCGTCGATCTCGAACGGATGAATGTCCACGGCGGTACAGGTGCGGAACTCACAGGGAATTCCGTCGACAGGCTTGGAGAACAGGCGTGCCCCCCTTGGCACGCGTTGCGACTGGCTGAGCGCCTGTTTGCACGGTGTGAACTGGATGATCGTGGCGCTCGGCAGCGGGCGAAGGTAGTTGGGCCACAGCAGTTGCAACATGGGGTGCGTCAGCTCTGGGAGGTCGTCCTCCAACTTGAGGCGCAGCTTCGCCGTCAGGAAGGCGAAGGCTTCCATCAAGCGCTCCACATCGGGGTCGCTACCCCTCTTGCCCAGCAGCCGGGCAAGTTGTGGATTGTCCTGGGCGAAGTCGTCCCCAAGTTCATGGAGGTAGCGCAACTCTTCGCTGAATCGATCTTTGAGCGACATCGATTACCTCACTCGGGTATGGCGGTTATGGCCGTTGACCAGCAACTCCAGTTGCAACTGCTCCGTGTGGTTATTCACCTGCACTTGGCAGTCCAGCCTGAAATGCAGCTCCTGAGGGGCGTGACAAGCGGGCACGGCCTTGAGTGAACGTACCTGCACGCGAGGCTCGAAACGCTGGATGGTGCGGCGTATGTCGGCGCTCACTTGTTTCAGGAGGTCGCCACTGCTCACGTCATGCCCGTTGAAATCGCGCAGGCCCAGCTCAGGGCTGCTCTGTGAGCAACCCTGGCGAGCGTTGAGCAGCGTTTCCAAGTGGCGCTTGATGGCGGCGAACTTGTGGGACGCGTTCTCTTGCCTGGACGGCGCCCGGATCACGGACTGATCGGCAACCAAGCGGTCGAAAAATCCGCTCATTGGGTGTCGAGCCGGCCTACCAGGGAGATCTCGAAGTTCGCGCCCATGTATTTGAAGTGCGGGCGTACTGCGAGCGAAACCTGATACCAACCCGGATCGCCGGCAACGTCTGAAACCTCGACCTTCGCAGCACGTAGGGGGCGGCGGCTGCGCACGTCGGCCGAGGGGTTTTCCTGGTCGGCGACGTACTGCTTGATCCATTTGTTCAGCTCGGACTCAAGGTCGCGGCGCTCCTTCCAGCTGCCGATCTGCTCGCGTTGCAGCACCTTGATGTAATGGGCCAGCCGGTTGACGATGAACAGGTAAGGCAACTGTGTGCCCAGCTTGTAGTTGGTTTGAGCCTGCAAGCCTTCCGGGGTCTTGGGGAAGTTCTTCGGTTTCTGTACCGAATTGGCCGAGAAGAACGCGGCGTTGTCGCTGTCCTTGCGCATGGTCAGCGCAATGAAGCCTTCTTCGGCCAGCTCGAATTCCTTGCGGTCGGAAATCAGCACCTCGGTTGGGATCTTCGCTTGCAACTGCCCAAGCGCCTCGTAGAGATGCACTGGCAGATCCTCCACGGCGCCACCGGACTGCGGGCCGATGATGTTCGGGCACCAGCGGTAGCGGGCAAAGCTGTCGTTGATGCAGCTGGCCAGCAGGAAGGCGGAATTGCCCCACAGGTAATTGTCGTGTCGCCCGTCGATACTTTCTTCGTAGTTGAAGCTTTTGATCGGCTGTTCCTGGGGGTGGTAGGCCGAGCGAAGCATGAAGCGTGGCCCGGTCAGCGCTGTGTGGCGGGCATCTTCGCTTTCGCGGAAGGCGCGCCATTTGGCATGTCGCGGCCCTGCGAAAATGTCTTTGATTTCCTTCAGGTTTGGCAGCTCTTCAAAGCTGCTCAGATTGAAGAAATCGGGGGCGGGGGCGGCCAGGAACGGGGCATGCGACATGGCACCGACAGAGGCCATGTAGCTCAGTAACTTTATGTCTGGCGAAGAGGGGCCGAAGTTGTAGTTTCCCAGCATGGCCGCCACCGGCTCACCACCGAACTGCCCATAGCCTGCGGTGTAAACGTGTTTGTACATACCGCTGCAGGTGATATCGGCGGCATTGTCGAAATCGTCGAGCAAGTCTTCTTTGCTGACATGCAGGATTTCAAGCTTGATGTTCTCGCGGAAGTCCGTGCGGTCCACCAGAAGTTTGAGGCTGCGCCACGATGATTCGAGCGCCTGGAATTCCGGCTGATGAAGAATGGCATCCATTTGCTTGCTGAGCACTCGATCCAGTTCTGCAATCATCTGGTCGACGCGATGTTTATTGATTAGTTGATCTGGATCACCAGTTTTGAGTATTTCTGCAATAAAAGCCGATACGCCTTGACGAGCGACTTGATAGCCCTCTTGAGTGGGCACTAGTTGTGTTTGCGCCATGATCTGATCGAGCAGAGTGGCATGGCTCAATGTCTCGCCAGATAGTTCAGCGGCGAGGGAGGTGCTGGTTGGCTTTGGCATGGGGACGCTCCGTTGTCTCAGTCTTCTTTTGGCGCCTCAAGCACCAGGTCCAATTCTTCGGCGAGTTGTTTGCGGGCCTGCTCGTTGTTCAACAGGTGATGCAATTGCTTGCGGAAAGCGGGCACGTTGCCCAGCGGGCCTTTCAGTGCCACCAGCGCCTCACGCAGCTCCAGAAGCTTGCTGAGCTCTGGTACTTGGCGGGCGATGCCGTCTGGCCCGAAGTCATTGATCGATCTGAACTGCAGATTGACCGCCAGCTCCGCGTCGATGGCCGTGCTGAGCATGGACGGTACCGACATGGCCAAGCTGACATCGGCGTCGTTCAACACGTTGTTGAAGGTGTGTTTATCGATGCGCATGACCGATCGGTCTTCCAGCGCACGGGTGTCATCCAGGCCGAAGTCGCCCATTACCAACATCTTGTGCGGCAGCTCTACTTCGGCCTGTTCATCGCCGGTGGCGGGTACGTATTTGATGTTGATGCGTTCTTTGGGTGCAACCGATCCTGTGGATTTTGCCATCGCAGAATCTCTCCGTGTTCTAGTAAGAGTTGTCCGTATTGAGTTTTTATTTGCAAATTAGTGTGTGGGAAATTTCCTAATTACTTGTTGGAGGTGTAAACAAGGTGCGGGATTGGTTGTGCGTCGCGTAAAAACATTGCGCTTGGTTTTATCATGTCGTCGAGTATGAAAATGTAAAAAAATATTTTTTTGTTTGTTGCTGTCCCGATGGGCTAGGCTCTTGCTGTTTGCGGGAATTTGAGTGCCTGGGAGGGCTGTTTCAGATCCACTGATTTGAATAGGTCATATGCACTATATGAAAGGTATTTACTTGCGATGCTTGGTAATAAAAATTGTGGCGTAAGTCTTTGGCTGGTGCTCGGGTGTATGCCAACACCCGTGTATTCCGATCAGGATTGTTCGCGGATCGTGTCCAACCTTGAGCGTTTGGCGTGTTTTGATGAGGCCGCCGGAACGCCTGCACACTCGGTGCCCATGCAGTGGTCGCCGCCAGAACAGGACTCACCCACGGTGCGCCGGGTGCTGACTCACGAAGCAGGACGCCATCCCGACGACCTAACGTTTCGACTCACGCCTGAAGACGACGGGCTGACGATCTCTGCACCTGCAATCGCTTCGGCCGTGTCGCATCCCTACTTGGTGATCAGTTGTTTGCAGAACATCTCCAGGCTGCAACTGGTCGCCGCGCAACCCATTGATGCTGGTCGGGTGACGGTGCGATTGCAGGGGGAGCGGAGCACCACCGTCGCAACCCCTTGGCAGGTGACGGAGAACGGTCAGGTACTCGATGCGGGCCGGGGCTTGCCCGGAATCGAGCAGATCAAGCAACTTATTGGGGCCCATCGCATTCAGGTCCAAAGCGACAACCCTTCCATTGATGGATTGGTCTTCGATGCCCAAGGCCTGGACCCGCTCATCGACGAGGCGCGCAAAACATGTCGCTGGTAGCAGAGGTCAACGCACAGGAAATTGCCCGGCTGCTCGCACCCATCGATGCGCAGGCACCCGTCGGTCTGTTTGATGTGGAGGACGAAACCTATCAGGCCATTGACCAGGAAATGGTCAAGCTGGGCGGGCTGCAGGCATCCACCATCGACTGGGCCTATATCGAGGAAGCGTCACGACAGTATCTGGCGCAGCAGTGCAAGCACTTGCGTATCGTCGCGCACCTGAGTGCTGCGTGGCTTCGCAGTGGATGTTGGGAGCGATGGGGTTTTACCTTGGCGTTGCTGGCCGGCATGGTCGAGCGCTATTGGGAGGTTGCGCATCCAAAGCCTGGCCCCAAAGGTTTCCTGGGCAAGCGCAAGCTGGTTGGCCTTGTGCTCGATCGCTTGAACGAAGCGCTGCCGCGCCTGGACCGCTACACATTCAACCCTGCTCATGCGGCCGTAGCTCAAGAGGCATTGCAGCGCCTGCGACAGCAGCAAGCCGTTGCTCAGTTGGATGGAGCCATTCTGAATGCTGTCGACCGACTGCTGCGCAAGCAGGCGGAGCAGGCGAGTGGCGCTGGCGAGCCTGCTGCGGCGAAGTCGTCGGCGGCGGCCAAGTCTGCACCGCTGGCCGAGGTCATTGCCACCCCAATGCCTCGTGTGTCGTTAGGCAACGAGCGTGAATCACGACGGGCCGTGCTGGCCATGGCCGAGATGATCAATCAACAAGACCCCTACGACCCGACGGGCTACCAGTTGCGTCGATTCGGCCTGTGGTCCCATATCCAGGCGGCGCCTCAAATCAAGCAAGGCAATCGCACGGAACTGATGGCGGTGCCGCTGGATATCGCCAGCGACTATGAAGAGGCGATTGCTGGCACCGCGATCGACGCGGTGTTGCTTCAGCGGATCGAAAAGAGCGTGACGGCTTGCCCCTTTTGGGTACGCGGCAGTTTCCTCGCGGCCAGTGCGGCGACACGGCTGGCGATGGGGGAGGTAGCTGAGGCAATCCGCGCAGCGACTGCCCGATTCGTCCAGCGCATGCCCGCGCTCCAGCAATTGTGTTTCAGCGACGGCAGGTCGTTCGTGGACGATCAAAGCATGGCTTGGCTCAGAGGCGCAGCTGGGCAAACGCAAGCCGAATCTGCCCACGAGTTCGCAGGCCTGCGCGAAGAGTTGGCCGGTCAGTTGGACGCAGGTGGGGTAGAGCCGGTCTTGCTCAAGTTGCAGGCCATGCAGGCGGACCTTCGTGCTCCGCGTGAGCGCAGCCATACCACCGTCATTGCGGCCGATCTCTTGGCAGCGCGAGGCGTGTCCTGGCTGGCTCAGGACCTGTGCGCCAGCGTCGCACGGACCATGCAGCACACCACGGCCGCCGTTTGGGAGCCAGAGGTGTTTCGACGACTGCAACAGTATGCCTCTGCCCATGTGTTGGCTGATCAGAACAAGGACTAGGCCCCCCATGAATCAACTATGGAAGCTATTGAAACGTTGGGGTTTGCCCCTGATGACTCGGATCGGCCTGGCCATGCCGCTGCTGCTTGTGCTGGGTACCATGCTGATGCTGGTCGCCATCTGGTGGCTCGGGCCGCAGTGGACGTGGCGTGAACAGCACCCGCTGGCCAGCATGGCGCATCGCAGCTTGGCCAGCCTGGTGCTCGTGCTGGTGCCGCTGTTGTGCTGGCTAGTGGTGCTGCGCAGGCGATACGTTCGCCTGCAGGCTGAGCGCAAGCAGGCGGTGGACGCTGAGCTGGACAGCGTATTGCCGCTGGTTCAGGCGCAAGAGAAAGCCTTGGACCAAGGACTTTCGCGATTTCTCGATGGCGCAGGCGGGCGACGTGCGTTGTATCGATTGCCCTGGTACTTGGTGATAGGTGACCAGCATGCTGGCAAGACCAGCTTCATCGATCGCACAGAACAAAGCTTTTCCCTGACCCGCATCGACAAGGCACAGGCTCGGGGCAGGCAGGCCCAAACGCTAGCCTTTCCGATAGGTTGGTGGGTCAGCAATGATGCGGTGATCATCGATCCGCCAGGGGCGTTCATCCGGCAGGAGTCGCTGGCAGGCTCGCCCGTCGACGAATCAGCCACACAGCAAGTGCCACCTGCAACCTCGGCCAGGCTGTGGCAGCACCTGCTGGACTGGTTGTTGCGCAGCCGCAGCCAGAGAGCCCTCAATGGCATATTGCTGGTAGTCGACTTACCCGCGCTATTGCATGGCACACCCGAGCAGCGCATTGCCTTGGCGCATGTGTTGCGCGCCCGTCTGTACGAGGTCAGTAGTCAATTGGGTTCGCGGCTGCCGCTGTATGTGGTGCTGACCAAGTTCGACCTGTTGGACGGGTTCGACCAGTTCTATGCCGGGCTTTCCGTCCCCATGCGGGAAAAAATGCTCGGTTTCACGTTCAAGCTGGATGCGATCGGTACGTTCGACGCTTGGCTGGAGGAGTATGGCGATCACTACGAACAGTTGATCAGCCAGCTGTTCGAGCAGGTGGTGGATCGGCTCGATGCGCTGGACAGTGCTGCGCAGCGCGCGCGCCTGTTCTCATTGCATGCCCAATTGATCGGCTTGCGCCCAATACTGCTGGAATTCCTGAAAGAAGCGCTGGCCAGTGATCGCTACACCACGCCAGCCTTGGTACGCGGGGTGTACTGGTCCTCGGTCATCCAGCAAGGTGACATGATCAATGCGTTCGTGCGCGAGGCCGCGCAACCCTACAAGACGAAGCTCCCTCTGCTCGAGGGGAAGGCGCAAACCAAGGCGCTGCCGTACTTCATCCAGCATGCGTTCGGGCGCGTCATCTATAAGGAAGCCGGACTTGCTGGGGATAACATCAAGGTGGCACGCAGCAAGCGCCAACTCCTATGGGTGGGCTCAGGGGTAGGCATGCTGGCTTTTTGTGTCGCCATCGCCGGCTGGCAGCGCTTTTTCGACATCAATGGCGACAAAGCCGCCAACGTGCTTGCCAAAAGCAGGGAGTACAGCCATCACGAGGTGGACCAACGTCTGGATCCTACCGGACGCAACCTGCTGGAGCCGCTGGACCAGATTCGCGATGCGGTATCGGTTTTTGGCGACTACCGCGCTGCATGGCCGGGTGTTTCCGATTTTGGCCTGTATCAGGGGCGCGCTATAGGCCCGCGTGTCGATGAGGCATATCTCAGCTTGCTCTCCAAGCGGTTTCTGCCGGCCTTGGCCAGTGGTGTGATCGATGCCATGGATGCGGCGCCGCCAGGCAGTGAGCAGCAAATGGCTGCCCTCAGGGTTTACCGCATGCTGGAAGACCGTCAGAACCGCCGCACCGAATGGGTCGAAGAGTGGATGGCCCGACAATGGCAGCAGAAATTCCCTGGCCAGGGGCAACTGCAGCGTGACCTCATGCGTCACCTTAAGTACGCCTTGGCCTACGCCGATACCGACCTGCCGCAGTACAGCCAACGTGTCGCGGTGGCGCAGGCAGCGCTGCGCAAGGTGCCGCTACCCGAGCGGGTTTACGCCGGCCTGAAACAACAGGCTGGGGAGCAGTTGCACACCGGGCTGGACTTGCGTCATCAGGTTGGGCCTGCCTTCGACGTGGTGTATCAGCCATCCATGGGCGCCAGGATGGGTAATGATGTGCTGTTAGCGCCGATGCTCACTGCCAAAGGTTTCAAGGAGTACTTCGAGCCACGCAGTCAGAGCTTCGCCGATTTGGCGATGATTGACCAATGGGCGCTGGGCGAGCGTAGCCAGCTCGATTATTCGGACGCCGACAGGGAGGCGCTGAGCGAACGGCTGCGCAACTTGTACAGCGCCGATTACATTGACAGTTGGCGCCGTGCCCTCAACGCTTTCAGCGTGGCTGATTTCCGTGACCTGGACCATGGTGTCGCGATCCTGCAGCAGTTGACGGGGCCTGCGGCGCCGCTGCATCGATTGCTCGATACGGTAAGGGACAACACGTCGCTCTCATCGACTGGTGTTGTTGAGGTGGCAGATGAAGCCAAGACCGTGCCACCGACAAGTAGTAAGCCTGGGCATCAGCAGGCGTGGACTATTCAAAGGGCCTTTGCCGGGCTGAGCGCGATGCTGCAGGCAACGGCAGAGAAGCCTAGCTACTACGATGAAACCCTGGCTGCTATCGCAGACGTGCACGACTACGCCAAGGCGGTGCAGGACAGCCCGGACCGAGGCAAGGCTGCTCTGCAGGCCGTGCGTCAGCGTTTCTCGATGATCGGGCATGACCCCATCGGCACCTTGCAACGGGTATCCACCGGCTTGCCTGAGCCTATCAACCACCAGGTCCGAAAGGTGGCTGATCAAACGGCGCAGGTATTGAACGTTGAAGCCCTGCGCGAGTTGGAACGGCGCTGGGACGCCGAGGTGTACAGCTTCTTCCAGCAGCGCCTGGCAGGTCGATACCCCTTCGTGGCCAGGGCGCCCGACGCGTCCCTGGATGACTTCGAGGCGTTCTTCGGGCCGAAGGGCCGGCTGAAGCAGTTCAATGAGCAGTATCTGAAGGTGTTCCTGAAGGACAACCTCGAAGCCCTGCAAACCGGCCAGCAGGGGCAGTCCCTGATCCGCAGCGATGTGATCGAGCAGTTGGAACTGGCAGACCGCATTCGCGAAACGTTCTTCGATCAACGCGGCAACTTGAGTGTGCAGTTCAGTATCGAGCCGTTAGGGCTGAGTGCGAACCAGCGCACCAGCCTGCTGGATCTGGACGGTCAGTTGATTTCCTACACCCATGGCACGAGCCAGATCACCGGCATTATCTGGCCCAATACGCTTGGGCAACATGTGCGTAGCAACCTGACACTGCTCAGGCAGAACGGCAACAGCAGCAGCCTGGAGTACCGAGGGCCATGGTCCATGTTTCGCCTGCTCAGTCGCGGTTCGCTCAATGGGCGGACGGCGACCAGCGTGGATCTGAGTTTCAGGACTGGTGATGGTGTGATGCGCTACCGACTCAGCGCAGAGAAGGCCTTCAACCCAATTACTCAACAACCGTTCAAAGGCTTCCGCTTGCCGCGCGGGTTGCTGCAACAGACATCCAGTGTGGCTCTGGTCGGACAGACGATCGCACCTGTCATGTAAGGAGTGGGCGATACAAAAGGAAGGGCGAGTACAAGCTTTGCATTTCTGCACCCAGGCCATCGAACAACTTGAGGCTGGGATGCGCACCGTGCGCAATCCGATCGTCGCAGGAGGAGAAGTGATGGAAGAAGAGGTGACCCCGCTATCCGAACAAGCATTGTTCGTGAGCCATGCTAAGTGCCTTCTTACAAAGAAGCTCTTCGAAGAGATTCGCGCGGCAGTTCGTAGCGAAGTGTCGGTAGGGGTGCCACCGATATCTGGGCATGGGTTCGATGACTGCATGCAAGCTTGCGCAGGCGCCAGATGGTGGCCCTACCAGGGGGGCACAGCGCTCGTGTTCGCCGTGTCCCATCTTCACCTGAAGCAATCAGTTTGCCTCGCCCTTGACCAGTGCTCCCGCTGACTCGTCGAATCCTCATCTTGCTGTCGGCTGACCACAGTCCGCAAGAAACGGAGAGCATCCCCCTTGTACCGCACCCGATAGTACCCGCGCACCCTGCAAATCATCTTCAGGACGAGGTACTCATCATGCAACTGGCCGGCAAAGTGGCAATCATCACCGGCGCCAGCTCCGGTATCGGCCGAGCCGCGGCGACATTGTTCGCCCGGCACGGCGCCAACCTTGTGCTCACGGCCCGGCGCCAGGCCGAACTCGAGCAATTGACGGCGGACATCGCGGCGGCCGGGCAAGGCCGGGCTATTACCGTGGCTGGCGACATCACCGATGCGGCGTTGGTCAGGGAACTGGTGGACGTGGCGGTGGCGCGCTTCGGTGGCCTGGATATCGCCTTCAACAATGCCGGTACCCTCGGTGAACTGGCCGCCGTCCCCGAGCTGTCCCTGGAGGGCTGGCAACACACCCTGCACACCAACCTCACCAGCGCCTTCCTCTGCGCCCAGGCGCAGATTCCGGCGTTGCTGGCCCGTGGTGGCGGCTCGCTGATTTTCACCTCGACCTTTGTCGGCCACAGCGTGGGCATGCCGGGCATGGCCGCCTATGCGGCGAGCAAGGCCGGCGTGGTCGGCCTGGTCCAGGTCATTGCGGCGGAGCAGGGCTGCCGTGGCATACGCGCCAACGCGCTGCTGCCCGGCGGTACCGATACGCCCATGGGCCGTAGTGCGATGAACAGCCCCGAGGCCCGGGCCCATGTCGAAGGGCTGCATGCCCTCAAGCGTCTGGCCCGGCCGCAGGAGATCGCCGAGGCGGCGTTGTTCCTGGCGTCGGAGGCATCGAGTTTCATGACCGGGGCGGCCATGCTGGTGGATGGCGGGGTGTCGGTGGTGCGGGGGTGAGGTGGGCTGCAGGTTCCGCGTGGCCCTTTAAAATGATCGTGGGGCAAGCCCACGCAAGTCCAGTTACTACACGCAAGTTCAGTTACCAGTAGATTGAACGGGGCTGCCAGGCAGCCCCGAGCGCTTGCATCAATCCGCCGGTTTGGGCGCGAAGCGCAGGATCAGGCAGGCGATCACCGCCGACAGCAGCGAGCCCAGCAGGATGCCGATCTTGGCTGCGTCGATCTTATCGGCCTGGCCGGGGAAGGCCAGCTCGCCGATGAACAGGCTCATGGTGAAGCCGATGCCGCACAGCATCGCCACGCCGTAGATCTGCAGCCAGCTGGCGCCATGGGGCTTGCTGGCCAGGCCGGTCTTGACCGCCAGCAGCACGCCGCCGAACACGCCGAGCTGCTTGCCCAGCAGCAGGCCCAGGGCGATGGCCAGTGGCAATGGAGCGAAGATGTCGCTCAGGCCCAGATTGCCGAACGACACGCCGGCGTTGGCGAAGCCGAAGGCTGGCACGATGAGGAAGCCGACCCAGGGCGCCAGGCCATGCTCCAGCTTGAGCAGCGGGCTGGCTTCGCGGGCCTCGCTGCCGCCGGTGCTGTAGGGGATCAGCAGGGCGCCGACCACGCCGGCGATGGTGGCGTGAACGCCCGACAGCAGGGTCACGTACCACAGTGCGGCCACGCCGATCAGGTAGGGCCACAGGCTGACCACGCGCAGGCGGTTGCAGGCTAGCAGCACCGCGACGATGCCGGCGGCGCCGGCCAGGGCCAGCAGGTTCAGCGACGAGGTGTAGAACACGGCGATGATCGCCACCGCACCCATGTCGTCGATGATCGCCACCGACACCAGCATCACCTTGAGCGACAGCGGCGCATGCCGGCCGAGCAGGGCCAGGGCGCCGACAGCGAAGGCGATGTCGGTGGCGGCCGGGATCGCCCAGCCGTCGGCCAGGCCCGGCTCGCCACGGGACACCGCCAGGTAGATGAGCGCCGGCACGGCCATGCCCATCAGTGCCGGCAGTGCCGGCAGGCGGCGCTGCTCCCAACTGGCCAGGCGACCGTCGACCAGCTCGCGCTTGATCTCCAGGCCCACCAGCAGGAAGAAGATCGCCATCAGGCCATCGTTGATCCACATGTGCACGGTCATTGGGCCGAGCTTGTCGGTCAGCACCGGGCCGACGGGCAGGTGCAGCAGGTGCTGGTAGGCGCTGGCCCAGGGGCTGTTGGCGATGACGATGGCCAGCGCGGCGGTGAACATCAGCAAGACGCCACCGGCCGCCTCTGTGGCCAGCAGGTGCCGCAGCATCGAACGCGGCTTGAGGGGTGGAAGGGGTGCGGTCATATAACGCTCCTCGTTCATGGCATCACCCTCGCGGTGGCAGTGTCGCGACGGGCAACGGGCACGGCGGGACGCTGGCTCCGGGCAAGACGGGCCACTGCGGCGAAGGGCGAGAAGAAGGATGGAAAATGCGGCGCAGCGACCCACGCCGTGAGGACACGGGGCAGGAAGGGCCATGGGGAATGGAGGCATGCGTGCAACATGGACGGATCTCACGGAAAACAAATGAATGTTCTCCGTATTCGGGAAGGCTCCCGGGCGCACGCAGCACACGCCAGGCGACCATTCTAACGGTGCGGGCGAAGGTGTGTGTTGCATTTTTGCATCGAAATGTTGCCAAGCGAGGGTTTCGACCCGTAGCACCGACCCTCAGGAGATGGCCTCCCTCCTTGAACCGCCTCAGCGCTGATGATGCCTGCGCAACCCCATTGGAGGGCGCGTAGGTCTGTGCCTGTCTCTCTCCATGGGGGCTTTCGGACCTATCCTGGAGCTAGTCGATGTACCTCTCGTTCATTTCCGTTGTCGTCGGAGGCAGTGCCGGTTGCGTATTGCGCTGGATCCTTGGCCTGCGCCTGAACTCGCTGTTTCCCGGGATGCCGTTGGGCACCTTGCTGGTCAACCTCGTCGGTGGTTCGTCATCGGCGGCGCGATGGCCTTCTTCCTGCGCTTGCCCAACCTCGGTCCGGCCTGGCTGCTGCTGATCACCACGGGCTTTTGCGGCGGGCTGACCACCTTCTCGACGTTCTGCGCCGAAGTGCTGTCGATGCTCATGCACGGCCGCGCTGGCTGGGCGATGGCCACGGCACACCTGTGACAACCAGGCTGGCGCGGGCCAGCCAGTGGACCTGGTGAAGACGGTTCATGGCTGCAGCCCGAGAAAACGACGTTGATGGTCTGGGCTGGGCATCAGGCATTGCTCATATCGGCCGAACAGCCGATAGCGGTTGAGCGCCACACGATCGTACAACCCGTCCCGCAACCTGCGAGGGCAGAGACGCAGCATGCGCAGCAGTGGCCAGGCGCCGGGCAGTTGGCGTACTACCTCGAAGAATGCCTCGGAGCGCACCCAGTAGTGGTTGTCACGAATGACCGCCATGGTGTCGAACGCCATCACGGGCAGGCCTGCCCAGGCCAGCAATGCCTGGCCTTCGGCTGACTGCACCGTGGCCAGGCGGATACGTTGGTGGCGATCGTGGCGGATAACGAACGTCGCCCAGCCGTTGCACAGCTTGCATACACCATCGAACAGCAGCACGGTTTCCCCTGGCGCGAGCAGAGGGGCGTGAGAGGGGCGCATCAGGGAGGCGGGCATCGCTTGATTCCGTTCAGGCTGGAAGCGGCATTTTAGAGGCTTTGGATGGGAAGTAGCGATTAATCGGCGCGCAGGGAGCCGCGCCCTAGGGATTGGCCGGTTCAAGGGCGATTGTCGAACCGTTATCATGCGCCCCCGATATTGGAGCGCCCCATGGCCAAGGACATCGACAACCCCTGCGTCTCGCTGTGCCAACTCAATGGCGAACTGTGCGTGAGCTGTGGCCGAACCCGGGATGAGATTCGCAAATGGCGGGGCATGAAGCGCCCGGAGAAGATGGCGACCGTGCAGCGGGCGGCTTCGCGAATGAAGGCTATCGTCAAGAAGAACGCCAAGCGCTAGGGCAAGACGCCGTTGCGGCCTGGCCCGGGCGTCAGGCGCGCTTGCGTGTCCCTGACACCTGCTGATGATCCGAATTCATGGGGAAGCTATGCGCAGACTGTGGCGAAGGTACCTCGCACTGTTGGATGCGGACCTCAGTAACAAGGTCTTCGACAACTTCAAGAACTTGCTGGTGTGCGCGCTGCTGTTCGCCGCGGGCACCGAGGCGATCCATGGCAACCAGCAGATGCTGTTGGGTTTGTGGGTGTCCAGTTTCACCGGCTGGGGGTTGATCCTGGTGTCGGCGTTGCTGTTGCTGTTGAACATCAGCGACACGCTGCATCGTCTGGCGAAGTTGCCATACCACACGGTACTGCAGGTCATCCTGTGCCTGCTCTATCTCATCCTGGCGTCGCGAGTGGTCGAGATTGTCTGGAGTTTCCGGGCGGAGTAAGGACGCTCCTTCAGGAGGCGACCGCGACACCGCCTGGTCGTCCAGGCAGTGTCGTTACGGTACGTGTCGCCGGTTCAGGGGGCTATCAGGCGATCGCCTCGCGACCTGCACTTGCCGCCTTGCTGTGCCAAAGGGTCGGCACCATGAACGCGATCGCCAGCACGCACGCGCTCACCAGCAGCACGAAGCCGCCGTCCCAGCCGAAGTGGTCGACGGTGTAACCCATCGCCGCGCTGGCCGCGACCGAACCGCCCAGGTAGCCGAACAGCCCGGTGAAGCCGGCTGCGGTACCGGCGGCTTTCTTCGGCGCCAGCTCCAGCGCCTGCAGGCCGATCAGCATCACCGGCCCGTAGATCAGGAAGCCGATGGCGAACAGCGCGATCATGTCGACGGTCGGGTTGCCTGGCGGGTTGAGCCAGTAGACCAGGGTGGCGACGGTCACCAGGGCCATGAATACGATCCCCGTCAGGCCACGGTTGCCGCGGAAGATCTTGTCGGACATCCAGCCGCACAGCAGGGTGCCGGGAATGCCGGCCCACTCATAGAAGAAGTAGGCCCACGAGGTGGTGTCGACGCTGAAGTGCTTGGCTTCCTTCAGGTAGGTCGGCGCCCAGTCGAGCACGCCGTAGCGCAGCAGGTAGACGAACACGTTGGCCATGGCGATGTACCACAGCAGCTTGTTGCGCAGCACGTACTCGACGAAGATCTGCTTGGCGCTGAATTCCTGCTCGTGGCTCTCGTCGTAGCCTTCGGGGTAGTCGTTCTTGTACTGCTCGACCGGCGGCAGGCCGACCGACTGCGGGGTATCGCGCATGGTGGCGAAGGCGAACACAGCCACCAGCACGGCCACGGCGGCGGGCACGTAGAAGGCGGCATGCCAGTCGTTGGTCCAGCCCAGGCCCAGCAGGAACAGCGGGCCGATCAGGCCGCCGCCGACGTTGTGAGCGACGTTCCACACCGACACCACGCCACCGCGCTCCTTCTGCGACCACCAGTGCACCATGGTTCGCCCGCTCGGCGGCCAGCCCATGCCCTGGGCCCAGCCATTGATGAACAGCAGCACGAACATGATCGTCACGCTGGATGTGGCCCAATGCGCGAAACCGAAAATGAACATCACCCCGGCCGAGATCAGCAGGCCGAAGGGCAGGAAGTAGCGCGGGTTGGAGCGGTCCGAGACCAGGCCCATGAGGAACTTGGACAGGCCGTAGGCGATGGCGATGGCGGAAATCGCCACGCCCAGCTGGCCGCGCGTGTAGCCCTCTTCCTCGATCAGGTAGGGCATGGCCAGTGAGAAGTTCTTGCGCAGCAGGTAGTAGCCGGCGTAGCCGAAGAAGATCCCGGCGAAGATTTGCCAGCGCAGGCGGCGATAGGTGCTGTCGACGCGCTCGTCGGGCAGCGGCGCCTGGTGCGCGGCAGGGCGGAAGAAGGCAAACATGTGAAGCTCCCAACTTGTTATAGGTATGCGAAAACGAATTTTACATTTTCGTTACAGAAAAAATACCGGTTTCGCTGGGAGATTCTGTTGTTTTGTGAACCTGGTCGGCTGCCGCCATGAAGCAAGCCCGGCACAGGGCATGGTTCACGGCGGCACACGCCCCGACCAACTGATAAAAGAGCTGTGATGTGGCGCAAATGACCCTGGCTCAGTCGAGCACAGGGCGCAGGAAGTTGCGTTCGTAACTGAGGATGAAGCGTTGCTCGCTAGCCAGGGCGAAGGCGGCGATGCATTCCGGGTCGGTTTCCGAGGCAGTGCGGTACTGCTCGTAGGCCGCCAGGCTGGGGAAGCTGAACAGGGCGTAGGCGACATTGTTGGCGCCTTCGCTGGGCAGGAAGTAGCCGTGGTGGGTGCCGCCCATGCGGTTGACCAGGCCGATCCACAGCTTGCCATAGGCCTCGAAGGCTGGGATCTGGTAGGGGTCGATGATGTACTTGAGGTGGCAGGTGATCATTGCATGCAATCCTTTGGGTGAGCCGGGTGGCTCACCTTACAGGGGCGGATGGCGGCCGTCACTGGGGGGCTGGCTGGCGCCAGATCAGTTGGTCGGTGGGATAGCCCTGCTGGCGTGCCAGCTCCAGCAGCTGTTCTCGGGTCTGGGCACTGACGGTCGGTGAGCGCGACAGCAGCCACAGGTACTCGCGGTTCGGATGGCCGACCAGCGCCACGCGATAGTCCGGGTCGTGGTAGAGCACCCAGTACTCGCCCTTGGTCAGGCCGGGGGCCAGGCGGCTGAACCAGTTGTCGAAGCGCACCCAGAGCTTGTCGGTGCGCCCGGCCACCTGTGGCTCGGCGAGGCCGTGGGCCTCATTCCACTGGCCGTCCTTCTCCAGGCAGCGATTGGTCACATCGATACGACCGTCCTCGCGCAGGCCGTAATGGGCCTCGGATTGCACGCAGTTGCGCTGGAAGAACATCGGCAGGCGCGCCAGTTCGTACCAGGTGCCCTGGTAGCGCTGCAGTTCTATCTGTTGCGTGGTAGGCGGCGGCTCGTCGCGGGCGCTGGTGCAGCCCGTGAACGCGAGGGTGAGGCAGCAGTAAAATGGCACGGCCAGGCGCATCGCCATGGAAAACCTCCTGAAGGGGGAAAGGGCTCACATGATGTTCGATGCGCAGGCCGGCCAAAGGTTTTACTGGGCTGGGCGCGAGGTTTCCACGCGCAGGATCTCGGTATAGATGGCGTCGACGGTCTGGTCGACCTTGAGGTTCTTCATGCGTGCCTGCAGGTCCGGGTCCTCGACCTTGACGACTTGTACCTTGCCTTCAGGCGGCAGCAGAGTGACCTCATGGGTGTTGAGGTCGATCTTCTTGATCTGCGAGGTGACCTTTACCTGGCGGAACGCCTCGCCGCCGGGGTTGGGGTTGTCCTTGGTGGCGCGGATAGTGCCGGATTCCTCGGACGCTTTCGGTGCGCCGCCTTCCTTGGTGTTGAGCACGTAGGCCACGGCGCGGGTCACGTAGATGTCGACCTGATCGCCGACCTTGAGGTTGGGCAGGGCCTTGGCCTGTTCGGTGAGCTGGAAGGTCACGTCCTTGTCGTGGGGACCCTTCACCGTGACCTGGCGATTGGTCAGGTCGATCTTGGTCACTTCGGTGGTGACATGGCTTTCCAGCGCCTCACTGGCGATGGGCAGTTCGGCGGCGTGGGTGGTGAGGTTGGCGGCAAAGATGAGCGAGGTGAGAGCGATGGCGCGGGTCGGGTTCATTGGCCTGTCTTCCTTGTGGTCGAGGGTGCATGCGAGAGGAAGCATAGACACTGGTTGGCAGGTGTGCGGCAGGTTCAGGCACTAGAAAGGTTGATGGTCACGCTGGCGCTTGGCCCCGGACACACTCACCGCCCCCGGCAAGTTCACGGCGTTCTTGGCCGCCAGCACTTCGGCCATCACGCTCACCGCGATTTCCGCCGGGGTCTTGCTGCCGATGTAGATGCCAATGGGCCCATGCAGGCGCTCGAGGGACTGTTCGGTTTCGCCGAAGTGCTCGATCAGCCGCTCGCGGCGCAGCTGGCTGTTGCGCCGCGAGCCGATGGCGCCGATGTAGAACGCCGGGCCGTGCAGGGCCTCGAGCAGCGCCAGGTCGTCGAGCTTGGGGTCGTGGCTGACGGCGATGATGCAGGTGCGCAGATCGGCCTTGAAGTCGCGTACCACATCGTCCGGCATGCCCTTCAGGTATTCGACGCCGGCGACCGACCAGGTGGCCATGTGCTCGGGCCGGGGGTCGCACACCGCCACCCGGAAGCCGTTGAACAGGGCCATGGTCGCCAGGTACTCGGCCAGCGCGCCGGCGCCGATCAGCAGCATGCGGTAGCCGGGGCCGAGGGTGTTGGTCATCTGCCGGCCATCGAAGCAGAACTGTTCCGGGGTGGCGGTGGGTTCGAGCTCGACCGCGCCGTCGGCCAGGCTCAGCTGGCGACGCATCAGTTGGCCGTTGTCGAGTTGTACCAGCAGTTGTCGCAGTGGGAGGGCGGCGGGCATGAACTCGAGGATCAGTTCCAGCGTGCCGCCGCACGGCAGGCCAAAGCGGTGGGCCTCGTCGGCGCTGACGCCGTAGCGGATCACCTCGGGCGCGCCCTCGGGCAGGCCTGGGCCGCCGTAGGCGGTGGTGTAGCGGTGGACCAGGTCGTCTTCGATGCAGCCGCCGGACACGCTGCCGACTACCCGACCGTCGTTGCGCAGGGCCATCATCGAACCGACCGGACGCGGCGACGAGCCCCAGGTGCGGGCGACGGTGGCGAGCAGCACGCGATGGCCGGCCTGGAGCCAGTCATGGGTGGTGCGCAGGACCAGCAGGTCGATGCTTTCCATGGTGTCCTCGGTATTTCAGTCGATTGTGCTTCGGGCCGCTACGCGGCCCATCGCCGGCAATCCGGTATCAGCGCATATGCAGGATGATCGGGCTGCTGCTGGCCGGGTCGGTATGCCCGCGCAACGTGCCCACCGCCTTGGCCTCTACCGCGCCGCCGTGATTGCCCCACGCACTGCGGGCGAAACTCAGCACCTCGGCGATCTCCTGGTCCGACAACTGCTCGCGAAACGCCGGCATGCGGTAGGCATCCGGCACCCCGGCGGCGACGATGCGCTGCGAGCCGTTGAGGGTGATGTTGATCGCCGAGGCATTCTCCGTGGCCAGCATCGAGGTGGCGCCCGCCAGTGGCGGCATCCACTCGGCCTGGCCCTTGCCGTCCAGGCCATGGCAGCTGGCGCAGCGGGTCGCGTAGGTATGCGCCCCCGGTGTGTCGGGCTGCGCAGCAGTCGTTTGATACTGCCAGGGTGCGCCGTCACGCCCCGGGTCGCCGGGCAGTGACTTGAGGTAGCGGGCGATCGCGTTCAGGTCGTCGTCGCTCATGAACTGCGTGGAGTTGTTGAACGCCTCGGTCATCGAGCCGTACACCACCGCGTGCTTGTTCCGCCCGGTCTTGAGGAACTGCACCATCTCCGGCTCGCTCCAGCGCCCGAGCCCGGTGTTGTGGTCCTGGCGCAGGCTCGGCGCGTACCAGCCATCGAGCAGGGCGCCGGCGAGGAACGGCGCGCCGCTTTCGTCCAGGGCCTTCTCGTTGAAGGCCAGGCCCCGAGGCGTGTGGCAACTGCCGCAGTGGCCGGGGCCCTGGACGATATAGGCGCCGCGATTCCACAGCGGGTCCTGGTCGGCCTTCTGCGCATAGGCGCTGGTCGGCGCGAACAGGCCGTTCCACAGGGCGATGGGCCAGCGCAGGTTCAGCGGCCAGGGAATGTCGCTGGGGACATTGGCCTCGGCGGCCGGCTGCACGCCCTTCATGAAGAACGCGTAGAGCGCCCGCACATCGTCGTCGCTGAGCTTGACGTAGGACGGGTAGGGCATGGCCGGGTAGAGCCGTCGCCCACCCGGCGCGACGCCCTGGCGCACGGCGCGGTCGAAGTCGGCCAGGCTGTAGGCGCCGATGCCATGCTCGCGGTCCGGGGTGATGTTGGTGGCATGGATGGCGCCCAGCGGCGTGGCCATTTCCAGGCCGCCGGCAAACGGCGCCTTGCCCGGCAGGCTGTGGCAGGCCACGCAGTCGCTGAGCCGGGCGACGTATTCGCCGCGGCTGACCAGGGTGGCGTCGGCGCTGTCCGTGACGCTGAAGGGCGAGGCGGGCTCGCGGGTGACGTACCAGGCCAGCAGGCCTGCCGCGACCAGGCACGGCACGGCCAGCCAGCCTGCGGTTCTTGCGAATCGGCGGTTGTTCATGGGCTGTCCTTGTCGTGTCAGCTGAAGGTATGGCGGCTAAGGGGCATGCTGCGCACGCGCTGGCCGGTGAGCCGCGCCACGGCGTTGGCCACCGCGGGCGCCACCGCCGGCAGCGGTGGCTCACCGATGCCGCCCATCTTCGCCCCGCTCTCGACGATGCGCACATGCACCCGGGCCATGCGCGACGGCGGGAGCACCGGGTACAGGTCGTAGTTGCGTGCCCGTGGCATGCCGTTGAGCCACACCGCTTCCTCCAGCAGCACCTGGGATAGGCCCAGGGACACCGCGCTGTTGACCTGGGCCTCAATGATCGCCGGGTTGACGATGCTGCCCGGGTCGATGGCCTGCCAAATGTCGTGCACCCTGACCTGGCCGCCCTCCAGCGACACCTCGGCGATCACCGCCGCCTCCGAGCCGAACGGCGAGGCCATGGCCACGCCGCGGGCGCGCTTGCTGCCGTCCTCGGCGGTGAACGGGCCGCGTTTCCAGCCACCGGACAACTCGCCCACCGCCTGCAGCAGGGTGGTCAGGCGCGGGTTGCCCTGCAGCAGTTGCAGCCGCAGCTCGAAGGGATCGTGGCCGCCCTTGTCGGCCAGCTCATCGAGGAACGACTCGTAGAAGAAGTCGTTGAGCGAGTTGCCCACCGAACGCCAGTAGCCGAGCATGGCCGGGCCTTTGACATAGATCTGCGCGGTGCGCTTGTTGGCGATGGCGTAGGCCTTGCCCGACAGCCCTTCCAGGGCGGTGGGGTCGACCTTGTCGCCCTGCTTGCCGGCGAGCGACTCGGTCGGGCCTTCGGTGGCGCTGATCGCCTCGATGGCCACCGGCAGGCCTTTTTCGTCCAGGCCGGCGCGGAACTTGACCACGGCCATCGGCCGCATGGCATCGCGCAGGAACTCCTCCTCGCGGCTCCAGATCAGCTTCACCGGCCGACCCACGGCCTTGGCCAGGGCGATGGCCTGTGGGTAGGGGTTGGCCGAGTCGTACAGGAAGTGGCGGCCGAAGAAGCCGCCGAGCAGCGGCGAGTGCAGGGTGATCCGCGCTGGGTCCAGGCCGGTGCGCTTGGCGATGTCGTCGCGGAACATGTCCTGGGCCTGGTTCGGCAGCCACACCTCCAGGCTGCCGTCGGGATTGAAACGGGCGGTGGCGGAGGGCGGCTCCAGCTGCGCATGGTTGAGGTACTGGTTGTGGTAGGTGGCCTCGACCGTGGTCTTGGCACCTGCCAGGGCGCCTGCCACGTCGCCCTGGTTTTCCTCGTCACGGCTTGGCCCGGTCTGGGCGGCCAGGTGGTCGCGCCAGCCGTCGCTGGAAAAATCGGCGGGCATCGCACGCACCTGGCTGTCGGCAGCCGCCTCCTTCCAGTCCACCTGCAGTGCTTCGACGGCGCGCTTGGCGTGCCACCAGCGTTCGGCGACCACGGCCACCGCGCCGGGCAGCTGATGCACCGAATGCACGCCCTTCATGGCCTTGACCTGTTCCTCGTTGCGCAGGCCGCCGACGCTCATGCCCAGGCGCGGCGCATGCTGCACGGCGGCGTGGAGCATGCCGTCGACCTTGATGTCGATGCTGTAGAGGGCCTTGCCGGTGGACTTGTCGTAGGCGTCGAGGCGCTTTACCGGCTTGCCGATCCAGCGGAACTGGCTGGGGTCGCGCAAGGTGACGCTGGCGGGGTCCGGCACCGGCAGGTCCATGGCCGTTTCGGCCAGTTCACCGTAGCCCAGCGAACGGCCCGAAGCGGCATGCACTACCTTGCCCGGCTCGGTGGTCAGCTCGCTCACCGGCACGCCCAGCCGCTGGGCGCCGGCCTGCAGCAGCATGGCCCGGGCCAGGGCGCCGAGGCGGCGCATGGTCGGGTAGCTCATGCGCACCGACATGCTGCCGCCGGTGATGCGCAGGCCGTTTTCCATCACCACGTAGGCTTCGCCGGCGGGCGCGCTTTCGACCAGGAAGCGGGCAGGATCGAGGTCCAGTTCCTCGCCGACGATCTGCGCCATGGCGGTATTGACGCCTTGCCCGCCCTCCATGAATGGGCTGAGCAGGCGCACGCTGCCGTCCGGGCGCAGCTCCAGGAAGGCCGGCACCTGGGTACCGCGCTCCGGGGCGCTGGAGGCCTGTACGCGTGGTGCGCCTACTGGCAGGCCGAAGCCGAGCACCAGCGCGCCCACGGTGGTGCCGACCAGAAAGCGCCGGCGCGACAGGTTGACAGTTTCACCTGCGGGCAGTTTCAGCAAGTCTTCGGGGGTATCGATGCGTGTGCTCATCAGGCTTTATCCCCTTCGGCGAGATCCTGCACGGCGGCATGGATGGCGTTGTAGGTGCCGCAGCGGCACAGGTTGACCATCGCCGCGTCGATCTGCGCAGTGCTGGGTTTGGGCGTGTGCTTGAGCAGCGCGGTGGCTGCCATCACCTGGCCGGACTGGCAGTAGCCGCACTGGGCGACCTGGTGCTCGACCCAGGCGGCGACCACGCGTTTGCCCACGGCATCGTGCTCGATGGCCTCGATGGTGGTGATCTCGCGGCCGACCACGCCGGCCACCGGGGTGACGCAGGCGCGCACGACGTTGCCGTCCACCAGCACCGAGCAGGCGCCGCACTGGGCCAGGCCGCAGCCATACTTGGTGCCGGTCAGGCCCAAATCGTCGCGGATCACCCAGAGCAAGGGCGTGTCGGCGTCAGCCTCGACCTGGTAAGTCTGCTGGTTGATTCGTAATTCCATGGGCTCACCTGCTGATCATCGGTTGTGGAAGCGGGGAATACGCTGTTCCCCAATCCGGAAACGCTAGCACAGAGGCCCATTGCGCAACCGATACACCCCACAGATTCAGAGGATCAGGCAAGCAATCCGGCGGAATGCGCAAGTAGCCCTCAATCGATGCGCGGATGCTGTTGTGCGAGCGTCTGGCGCCGGGCCTCCAGCTCGGCGATCTGTGCGTCGATGTCCTCGATCTTCTGCTCGATGTTGTCGTGGTGCTCCTGCAGCAACTCGCGGGCTTCCTCGATATCCGAGGCGGCCGGGGCGGCGCCGCGCAGCGGGCGGTTGGCGGTCTCCTTCATGGTCAGGCCGGTGAGCAGGCCGACCACGGCAATGACCATCAGGTAGTAGGCCGGCATGTACAGGTTGTCGGTGGTCTCCACCAGCCAGGCGGCCAGGGTCGGGGTCAGGCCGGCGATCAGCACCGAGATGTTGAAGGCACTGGCCAGGGCGCTGTAGCGGATATGGGTGGGGAACATCGCCGGCAGGGTCGAGGCCATCACGCCGATGAAGAAGTTCAGCAGCACGGCGAGGATCAACAGCCCTGCGAAGATCACCGCCAGCTTGCCGCTGGTGATCAGCATGAACGCCGGGATCGCCAACAGGAACAGGCCAGCGCTGCCAATGATGATGAACGGCTTGCGTCCCCACTTGTCGCTGAGCAGGCCGATGATCGGCTGCACGAACAGCATCCCGACCATGATCGCGATGATGATCAGCACGCCGTGGTCCTCGCTGTAGTGCAGGTTGTGCGAGAGGTAGCTGGGCATGTAGGTGAGCAGCATGTAGTAGGTGACGTTGGTGGCGATCACCACGCCGATGCAGGTCAAGAGGCTGCGCCAGTGCTGGGTGGCGACTTCCTTGAACGACACCTTCGGGCCGCTGGCCAGGCCTTCGCGGTCCCCTTGTTCGAGCTTGTCGACGTGTTGCTGGAACGCCGGGGTTTCTTCCAGGGCGTGGCGCAGGTACAGGCCGATCAGGCCCAGCGGCAGGGCCAGGAAGAACGGCAGGCGCCAGCCCCATTCGAGGAACTGTTCCTCGCCAAGCACCGTCGAGATCAGCACAACCACCCCGGCGCCAAGGACGAAGCCGGCGATCGAGCCGAAGTCCAACCAGCTGCCAAGGAAGCCGCGCTTGCGGTCCGGGGCGTACTCGGCGACGAAGATCGACGCTCCGGTGTATTCGCCGCCCACCGAGAAGCCCTGGGCCATCTTCGCCAGCAACAGCAGGATCGGCGCCCAGATGCCGATGCTGGCGTAGGAGGGGATCAGGCCGATGGCGAAGGTGCTCAGCGACATGATCACGATGGTCGCGGCCAGCACCTTCTGCCGTCCGTAGCGATCGCCCAGGGCGCCGAAGAACAGCCCGCCCAGCGGACGGATCAGGAACGGCACGGAGAAGGTGGCCAGGGCGGCGATCATCTGCACGCCGGGGCTGGCGTTGGGGAAGAACACCTTGCCCAGGGCGTAGGCGACGAAGCCGTAGACACCGAAGTCGAACCACTCCATGGCATTGCCCAGGGCGGCGGCGGTGATGGCCTTGCGCATCTTGGCGTCGTCGACGATGGTGATGTCCTTCAAACCGATGGGCTTGACGGGTTTCCTGCGTGATTTCATGGGCCGTTGTCCTTGAAGGCTTGGGGCGTGGCCATGGTTTGGCCAGCCTTGTACCTAGGGTCAGATACAACGGCGCGCTAAATAATTCCCTGCGGGGTCATTTGCGTGGGTAAACCATGCGCGATTTCTGTAGGAGCGGCGCTGGTCAGAGCGTGCGAGACATCAACCAATGGCTATGCCCCCAGGCCTCGAACTGCTCCATATGCGTCCAGCCACGCTTGGCGTAGTAGGCGTCCTGGTCGTGGGTATGCAGGTAGAGCGTGGCAACTCCGTTGCTGCGGGCATGCTCGCAGACACCTTCGATCAGCCGCTCCGCCAGGCCTTGCCCACGCGCCTCTGGGGCGACGAACACGCAGGCCAGCCAGGGACCGAGGTCGCTGCGTCCGGGCAGGTCGTCGCTGGCCAGGGCGGCACTGCCCAGCAGGCGGTCGCCGTCCAGGGCGACCAGGCATTGCCATTGACCGTTGTGCTGGCCTTCGGCGAATTCGCGTTGCCAGTCGGCCAGCGGCACGTCCGCGTACTCATAGTGGAACTGTTGGTGCAGCCACTGGGCGAGGGTGTCGCTGTGGGCCATGTGGTGTTTCAGCCAGTCCAGGCGGAGCATGACGATGTCCTTTCAGGGGCAGGAGGGGTGGACCTTTGCGCGAAGCATACACCGCAGTGCGTGAGCGACGAGGATGATGGCGTTTTGATTTTAAGGGTGCGCAGCCGTTATCCTTGCGCCCGCATTCATCAAGGAAGAACCATGCACCTGTCGTCCCGCCTCAAATCGCTTGTAGCCCTGTCACTTGCCAGCCTGCTCGGTGCTTGCGCCAACTACCACTACAAGGAGTACCAGGGGGACTGGGCGCCTGAGACGATGACGCCCTATGATCTGTCCGGCAACCAGGCCGACGCACCGGTCGTGTACTTCGCTACCGTCCGTTACCGCGCCCTGGGCGTGCCGTTTCATCGCCTGCTGCTGGCCACCCATGTCGATGACCAGTTGCTCGAAGGCGCCGGGCGGCGCTCGATCCTCGATATCGCGGGCAAGCAGGCGCTGCGGCTGACGCCGGGCAAGCACTCGCTGAGCTGGTGCTGGGCCTCGATGAACGCGCTGGGGACCGGTGGCGGCAAATGCGGTTTCACCGCGCGCGACGTCGAGTTCCGCGCAGGCAAGCGCTACATCGTCGACTTCGACACCGTCGATGCCATCAATGGCCCGCCCGGTCGAGAGACGATGACCATCACCATCACCTCCGAGATTCGCGACCTCGATACCCGAGAGGTGGTCTACCCGCCCAAGGGCAGCGAAGCGTTGACCAAGAGCATGGACGGTTGAGGATGTGCTCTGATGCAGACTTACTGGCCACTGTTCTGGCCCAATGACAGCAAAGTCGATCACAGCGCCCCGCAGGTGCGTCTCGATGCGCTGTTGCCGGTTGTCGGGGCGGTCACGCTCGCTTATTTCGAGCGCAATGAGCGCATTCAGGTTGATGAAACCGTTCGGCTCATCTGGTGCCCAAGTGTTTCCGACCTCAATGGCTGGAGTGAGCAACCTTCTGAAATCGCCTTTAGCCATGTGCTGCACGCCAGGGTGGTTGCACTCGATGCTGCCCCTGAATCGACGATCGACTCTGTGCATTTCGGTCTGCGCGGGCACATGCTGGAGGTTCTGTCCCTGGAGCGATTGCTACCGGCCTTGTGTGGATGGGCAAACGGTACCGGGGCTTGGGCGTTGCCTCAAGCAGCGACCGAGAATGGCAGCCTGCAGTTATGGGCGGAACTGAGCTGGTGCGGTTGGGCAGAGGTGGCGGGGTACATTTATCTTGTCGGTAGTACGCGAGCCGAGTCGCATCTGGAACTGATCTTCGAACGTGATGGCGATAACCTTGTCGGCTTGTTCCATGTACAGCGAAATCCAGCCGGGACCTTTTTCGACTTCGGGGCGACGTATTTCACCGAATTAGAACGTTGCTTGCTGGAGCGGGTGCTGAATAGCGCTCACCCCTTGTGTGATACTCACCCCCTTTATCTGGTGGAGTAGTCCGGTGTACAGAAAATTTGATCAGTGATACGACGTTGAGCTTTCTATTGATGTTCGCCAGACTTTCCTTCTGCTCGCAAGCCGGAAAGTTTAACCAGCAGGTCACGTACGACTAAAGTCCGGTGTCTCTCACTCGTTTCTACAAGTACCGTGGGGCCAGACAGTCATCAAGTTGGATTGTTGGACAATTAGATCTCGTCAACCCCTTTACCCGCTCTGCCACGGGCTAGCCAGTGACCATGCGGTCATGCCTGGCGCCATGTGGTAATTAGCAGTCGTTAACTTTTCCGCGAGCGTTTCAACAAACAACGCTCAACTTTCTAAAGTTATTGCGCGTGTGCCGATAACCCTCGGTGACCGTGCCGGGAAGTTCCAAGTACTGCGATTCTCGCTGTGCCTTTGCCTGCGAATGGGTGTTGTATGTCGTACCTGTCTGCTGTTGATCGTCGTCAATTAACGCTGTCTGTCGCATTGGCTTGCCTGTGTGTTGGCAACCTGCATGCCGAGACATTTACGCCCGGTCAGGAAGTGCTGCGCCAACAACAACAGCAGCAACACGACCTGCAGCAACTGCAGTTGGAACAACGCCGCCGGCAACTGCAACGCGGTGCATTCACCGCACCCGACAACACTGCGCAGACACCCAAGGCCTCGGCTGCGGATGCGCGCTGCTGGCCGCTGGCCGGGGTGCGCATCGGCGGTGTCACGCTGATCGACCGTGCCACCCTCGATGCCCGCATCGACCCGCTGGTGGCCGCGTGCATGGGCGTGGGGCAGATCAACCAGCTGCTGGCGGGCATCACCGCGCTGTACCTGGAAAAGGGCTATATCGCCAGCCGCCCCTACCTGAGCAGCGCCCCGACGGCCGGGCAGTCGCTGGACATCCTGGTGGACGAAGGCTACCTGGAGGCCATCGAGCTGGCCGACCAGCGCCTGCCGGTGTCCCTGGCCGGGGCCTTCCCCGGCATGCTCGGCGAGCCGCTGAACCTGCGCGACCTGGAGCAGGGCCTGGACCAGCTCAATCGCCTGCGTTCGGTAGACCTCAGTGCCGACATCGCCCCCGGCAGCCAGCCGGGTGCCTCACGGATCATCCTGCGCCCACGCAGCGCCGGCCAACCGCGGGTTTCCGTGGGCCTGGGCCTGGACAATCTCGGCAGCGCCAGCACGGGGCGCGACCGCAGCGTGCTCAGCCTGAGCCTGGACAACCCGCTGGCGCTCAACGACCTGCTCAGCCTGTCGGCCAGCGACACCCTCAACCAGGGCGATCGCTACAGCCGCAATGCCAGCCTGTACTACGCGATTCCCTACGGCTACTGGACGTTCAGCCTGTTCGCCAGCCATGCCGAGTACCGCTCGCCGATCAAGCTCAGCACCCTGACCCTGCACAGCACCGGCATCACCGATCAGCTCAGCCTGCGCGGCGAGCGCGTGCTGTGGCGCGACCAGCGCCATCAACTGAGCGCCAGCCTGCAACTGGCGCACAAGGACGTCAACAGCGAACTCGCCAAGGTCCGCCTGGATGTGCAGAGCCCGACGCTGACGGTGGCCGAAGCCGGGCTCAACCTGTTCTGGCTCGACAGCGCGGTGTGGAACCTGGACCTCAACTACGCCCAGGGACTGCACTGGTTTGGCGCCGACGACGATGCCGATCGGCCAGTGCCCGACCTGCCCATGGCGCAGTTTCGCAAGTACCGCGCCGGCCTCGGCCAGTGGCGCAATGGCCACCTGCTGGGCCAGGCCTGGCAGTGGCAGAGCCAGCTCAACCTGCAGTACAGCCCCGACCCGCTGCCGGCCATCGAGCAGTTGCTCGGTACCGACGATTCCGCCGTGCGCGGCTACCGCCTCAGCAGCCTGTCCGGGGCCAGCGGAGCGGTGTGGCGCAACACCCTGCGCCTGCCGTTGCAGCCCCAGGGGCCGCTGACCATCACCCCGCGGCTGGGGCTGGACCACGGCTGGATCAAGGCCGACCACGGCGCCGCCAGCCAGCGCCTGAGCGGCGCGAGCCTGGGCCTGAACCTGAGCTGGAAGGCCCTGCAGCTGGATGTCGACTACCAGCGCAGCCTGACCACCCCCAGCGGTTACCACCGCGAGCCCGAAGTCTGGCTGTTCAGGGCCGCCGTGCAGATTTGAGCGCACCGAATTAGCTGTACCGACATGGAGAGTGACCTATGCCCAAGACCCCTTTTACCTTCAACCTGTCCCCGCAAGGCAAGCTGCGCTGGGCGATAGCCAGCCTGTTCCTGGCCACGAGCCTGCCCCAGGCGCTGGCCGGCGGCGTCGTGGTCGCCCCCGGCCCCGGGGGCACGGCACAGTTGCAGACCCAGGGCGGCGTGCCCATCGTCAATATCGTCGCGCCCAACGGCGCGGGCCTGTCGCACAACCAGTTTCTCGACTACAACGTCGACCGCCAGGGCCTGGTGCTGAACAACGCCCTGCAGGCCGGCCACTCGCAGCTGGCCGGTGAGCTGGCGGCCAACCCGCAGTTCCAGGGCCAGGCGGCGAGCGTGATCCTCAACGAAGTGGTCAGCCGCAACGCCTCCGCCATCAATGGCGCCCAGGAAATCTTCGGCCGCGCCGCCGACTACGTGCTGGCCAACCCCAACGGCATTTCGGTCAACGGCGCCAGCTTCATCAACGCGCCCAATGCCAGCCTGGTGGTGGGCCGCCCTGAACTGGACGCGGGCCGGCTCAAGGCCCTGGGCACCCAGGACGCCAGCGGCCAGTTGCATGTGCAGGGCGCCGGCCTGCGCAACGATGGCGGCTCGGTCAACCTGATCGCCCCGCGCATCGACAGCCAGGGCCGTCTGGATGCCCGTGATCAGCTCAACCTCACCGTGGGCCGCAACCAGGTGGACTACGCCAGCGGCCAGGTCCAGGTCGTCGACCGCGGCGCGGCCAGTGGCGAGCAGCGTATCGATGCCAGCCTGTTCGGCGCGATGCAGGCCGGACGCATCAATATCGTCAGCACCGCGCAAGGTGCCGGGGTGCGGGTTGGGCCGGGGCAGGTCGACGGCCGCGACGGCGTGCGCATCGACTCGGCGGGAGACCTGAACGTCAGCGGCGCTGCAGTGGCCGACTCGCTGGAAGCGACCCGTGCCGGCGTGCGCAGCAGCCAGGGTGATGTCGAACTGCGTGGCGCCCAGGACCTGACCCTGGCCGCCGCCGACGTGGCCGGGCGCGATGTGAAGCTCGACGCCGGACGCAACCTCACCCTGAGCACCGTGCAAAGCCGCAAGCTCCAGGAAAAACGCGAGAACTGGCGCAGCGGCGCGCTGGGCATCGACTGGGAGACCTACCAGCGCACCCAGACCGACAGCGACACCCGCGAGCACGCCACCCGGGTCGTGGCCCAGCGTGATGCCGGGCTGAACGCCGGCCAGGATCTCACCCTCAGCGCCGCCAGCCTCGAGGCGCCCGGCAAGCTGAGCCTGGACAGCGGCGCCGACCTGCGTCTGACCGCCGCCACCGAGCGCCAGGTGCAGACCGACCAGGGCAAGCACACCAAGGGTTTCTGGAAAGCCGACTGGGACAACCGCAACGAAACCCAGCGCAGCGTCACCAGCCAGCTCAAGGGTGGCGACATCGCACTGCACGCCAAGGCCTCGGTGCTGGCCGAAGGTGCCCAGCTGACCAGTGGCCAGGACATCCGCATCGCCGGCAAGCAGGTGCAGATCAGCAACGCCTCGCGCACCGACCAGCGTGACAGCCAGAACCAGCAGAGCAAGTTCTTCGGCGTCAGCCACAACGAAGCCAAGCAGAACAGCCGGGAAAGCACCGCGGTGCGCAGCGAGCTGGTGGCCGGTGGCAGCGTCGGCCTGAGCAGCGCCGAGGGCATCGACGTGGTCGGCTCGACGGTCAAGGCCAGCGGTGCGCTGAACGCTGATGCGGCGGGGGATCTGAAGGTCGCCTCGGCCCAGGACACCCGAGAGCACAAGAGCGCCAGCAGCAGCCGTGGCTTCGTTGCGTCGGCCAAGGAAACCGCGCCGGGCTCCGGGCAGTATCGTGCTGGCGTCGGCTATGCGAGCGATCGTCAGAGCACCAGTGGCAGCCAGGTCAGCCAGCAGGGTTCCAGCCTCAGCGGCAGCGAAGTTCAGTTGACCGCCGGCGGTGACCTGACCGTCAAGGGTGCCGCGGTGAAGTCAACCGCGGGCGATACCACCCTGGTCGGCAAGCAGGTGTCGCTGCTGGCCGAGCAGGACAGCCGCAGCGAGACCCGCGACAGCAGCCACACCGGCGGTGGCGTCTACCTTACCGCTGGCCTCGACCGTGCCGGCGCCGGGGTCGACTTCGCCCATGGCACCCAGCAGGACGCCTCGAGCAGCACCACGGCGAAGACCACCGGCCTCGACAGCGCCGGCAGCTTGAAAATCAAGGCCGACACACTGGCCAGCGAAGGCGCGCAGGTGAACAGCGCCGGTACCCTGAGCATCAGCGCAGGTCAGGTAGACAACCGCGCGGCCCGCGACACCACCAACACTAGCCATCAGCAGAGCAGCTGGACGGCGGATGTCGGTGTCAACGTCGAGTACAAGGACATTGCCCGGCCGATCGCCGGGGCGGTCAAGGATGTGGTGGACGGCAAGGTGTCGGTCAAGGATGCGCTCGACGGCAAGCTGCCGCTTAATGACGTCAAGGACGTGCTGGACGGCAAGACTTCGCTGACCGCCGCCCTGGGCAAGCTTGGCACGCCGAACCTGGGCGTCGACCTGGCCGTGGGCCATGCCAGCCAGCAACAGGGCGAGCAGACCGGCACCGCGGTGGTCAGCCAGTTCAATGGCCAGGGTGTGCAACTGGACGTGGCCGGTGCGCTGAAGGACCAGGGCACCCGCTACAACGCCAACGGCGGCGCGCTGGACATCAAGGCCGGTTCGCTTCAGGCCGACGCGGCCAGCAACACCCACAGCCGCAGCGAGCAGCAGGTGAACGCCGATGTGTCCGCCCGGATCTACACCAAGACCGGCGAAGACCTCAACGTGACCGCCAATGGTTCCGGTGGCAGCAAGCACTTGAGCGAAGATACATCCACTGCCGTGGTCGGTACTTTCAGTGGCAGCCAGGGCCTGAACATCCAGGTCGGTGGCGATGCCCGCTTCGAAGGCAGCCGCCTCGACGGTGGCCAGGGCGCGGTGGCGGTCAACACTGGCGGCAAGCTGGCCCTGGACCAGGCCAGCAACCAGGCGCGTCGCGACACCGGCAGCCTCGGTGGCAGCGGTTCGTTGACCGTGGGCACCTTGCCGGTGGGCGACAAGGTCGACCTGGGCGCTGGGTTCCAGCTCGACCATGCCGGCGAGCACAGTGTCGACAGCAAGGCCCAGGTGGCGAGCATCAGCGGCAACGGCCCGGTGCGACTGGGCAGTGGTGGCGACCAGACCCTGCAGGGCACGCGCATCGACGCGAACGGCCCGGTCGAACTCAAGGCCGGTGGCGCCCTCGACCTGCAGGCCGCCAGCGACACCCGGACTGTCAGCGGCAGCCATCTGGGCGGCGGCCTCAACCTCGGCGGCAAGGCTGCCACCGGTGAGCAAGGGCGTGATCTGAGCGGCAAGCTGGGCGGCAACTTCAATGTGGGCCAGACCAACGAACGTTCGCAGACCCTGGCCGGCGGCCAGTTGAACAGCCATGGCAACGTGGACCTGGCCGGCCAGTCGGTGCATCTGCAGGGTACGCAGGTCGGTGCCACGGGCGTCAACGCCAGCGCAGGCGAGGGTGGCCTGGCGCTGGAGTCGGCCCAGTCCACTCAGGCCCGCACCAACTGGGGCGTCGAGGTGAAGGCCGGGAGCAACCTGAGCCGCACTACGCCGGCGGACGCGGGGCAAGAGGTCAGCTCGTCCCATGACTTCGACCTGGGCGGCAAGGTGCAGGTGGACCATCTGCAGGCCACCACCCAGCAGAACAGCCATATCACCGCTGGCGATGTGACCCTGAACAGTGCCGGTGCGGCGCAACTCAGCGGCGCACGGGTCGACGGCCAGCAGGTCGGCGGCAAGCTGGCGGGCGGGTTGACGGTCGCGGAACGCCAGGACACCACCACCTCGGTACGGGTCGACCTGGGCGCGGGCCTGGCCGGCAAGCCGGGCGAGGCGAAGGAGGGCCAGGAAAAACCAGGCTTCGACTACACGCCGTCGTTCAATGCCCAGGGCGAGTTCGTGCGCAAGGCCGGGGTTACGCAGGCTTCGGGCATCTCGGCACAGCGTGGGCTGGGTCTGCAGGTCAAGGGCGTGGAGCAGGGCGGTACCACGCTCGGTGCCGATGTGAAACCGCTCGGCTACCAGGTCAAGGCCACCCTCGACCTGCCCAAGCTGCCTGAAGCCGGTCTGCCCAGCGTGTCGCTGGATGACGGCAAGCTGAAGGTCGGGCCGGTGACGGTCGAAGGGCGTATCGAAGGCTGAACGTCTTCCATTCACACCAATGAGGTCCGGGGCGCTTTGCGCCCCTTTTTGTTGGTTGAAACTCTAAGCTTCGTACGAAAAAACGATGGGTGGGGGTGAGCCCTTGGGCCTGGCGCGAGAGCTGTAGGAGCGAGCTAGCCTCGCGATAGCACAGGACCAGGCCGTACCATGGGCGCATCTGACTCCATCGCGGGGCAAACCCGCCCCCACGCAGGTTATGTGTGCAGTCCAGTGCCTGCCTGCAACAACCTCGCTCAGACCGCCGAGAACACCGACCCGGTCATTCGCTCGCTCAGCAGCTCCAGCGCCCGCAGCCCTGCCAGCGAGTTGCCCGAGGCGTTCAGCGCCGGCGACCACACGCAGATGCTGTAGCGCCCCGGCACCACCGCGACGATGCCGCCGCCCACGCCGCTCTTGCCCGGCAGGCCGACCCGGTAGGCGAAGTTGCCGGCCTCGTCATACAGCCCGCTGGTGGCCATGATCGCGTTGACCTGTTGCGCCTGGCGCGGGCTGAGCACCTGCTCGCCGCTGTGCGGGCAGTAGCCGCTGTTGGCCAGGAAGGCAAAGCCGCGCGCCACATCGGCGCAGCTCATCGACAGCGCGCAATGGTGGAAGTAGCTGCGCAGCACCGCATCGACATCGTTGTGGAAGTTGCCGAAGGCCTGCATCAGGTAGGCCATGGCCGCGTTGCGCGCGCGGTGCTGGTATTCCGACTCGGCCACCACGGTGTCGCTGACGATGCGCGGGTTGGCCGCCAGGCGGCGGACGAAGTCGCGCATCGACAGGGTGGGGGTGGCATAGCGCGACTGGTTGATGTCGCAGATCACCAGCGCCCCGGCATTGATGAACGGGTTGCGGGGCCGGCCTTTCTCCACCTCCAGCTGCACCAGCGAATTGAACGCCTGGCCCGAAGGCTCGTAGCCCAGCCGCGACCAGATGTCCTCGCCGCTGTGGTTGATCGCCTGCACCAGGCTGAACACCTTGGAGATGCTCTGGATCGAGAACGGCGTGTGCGCATCGCCCGCGCAGTGCAACTGGCCGTCCAGGCTCTGCACGGCGATGCCCAGCTGGTTCGGGTCGACCTGGGCGAGGGCGGGGATGTATTGCGCCACCTGGCCCTGGACGAGCAGGGGGCGGACGTGGTCGAGGATCTCTTGCAGGAGTGCTTGCATCGGGGAACCTGGTGCGAAGGAAAGGCGCGTTCGAAAACGTTCAGGTAGACGATGGTCGCTGGCTGCGGAGCACATTTGTTCGTGTCGGCTCGCGGGGTGATGCGCAACCTCCGGGAGCGGGGCAAGCCCGCTCCTGCAGTGACCGCGTTTTACGCGTTGGAGGTTGCCTCGAACGCCGCGCAGTACTGCACGCTGCCCTGCGCCA
Source organism: Pseudomonas sp. P65(2024) (assembly GCF_057480955.1). Lineage (NCBI taxonomy): Bacteria > Pseudomonadati > Pseudomonadota > Gammaproteobacteria > Pseudomonadales > Pseudomonadaceae > Pseudomonas > Pseudomonas sp. P65(2024). Next base: position 43,539 of record NZ_JBLIYX010000001.1, on the reverse strand, counting down.
CATCACCGCTGAAGGACAGGGCCTGGAAGTATTCGGCCGGTACGCCCGGCAAGCTCAGGCCCGGCTGGGCCTTGAAACCGAAGCGGCCATAGTACCCCGGGTCGCCCAGCACCACGCAGCCCTGGCCACCCAGCCCGTGCAGGCGGGCCAGCGCGGCGTTGATCAGCGCCGAGCCGATGCCCTGGCCCTGACGCCGCGGCAGCACCGAGACCGGCCCCAGCCCGTACCAACCCTCGGCACCCGACGACAGCGTCACCGGGGAGATCGCCACATGGCCGACGATGACGCCGGCCTCCACGGCCACCAGCGATACCGTGAGCGCTCCGGCCTGACGCAGGGCGCTGACGATGAACTGCTCGGTGTGGCTGCTGTGTTCGGCGTTGGCAAAGGCGGCTTCGGTCAGCCGGCCGATCGTGGTGGCGTCCTCCGGGCGCTCGTCGCGCAGGCTGATGCCATTGTCGAGATGCCGGCGCGTGTCGGCGTCGATCAGGCCGCGCAGGGCCTCGAACAGCGGCGTGGCGGCAGTGTAGCGCTTGCCGTAGTCGAGGTTGAAGGCATAGTCGAAGCCCGGAGGATTGCGCCCCTGGTTGTGCTGCAGCAGGGTCTCCAGCTTGTCGAGGGCCTTGACCGCCTGTGCCTCGGCCGAGGTGGCGGCCTCGTACTCCTCCCACAACGCCATGATCTCGTCGCGCAGGGCGGCGTCCAGACTCGCCATCAGTTGCAGCAGGTCTTCGCGTTCCTGCCGGCTCTTGTCGGGGAAGCCCTGTTTGCTGACGGCCGGGACGTCGCCGCTGATGGCCTCGCCCAGGTCGTGGACCAGGCACATCTTCAACACCTTGAGCAGATCGAGGTCGCCCAGTTCGTCGGCGAAGGTGATGGCCATCAGGCACAGCCGCCAGGTGTGCTCGGCGGTGCTCTCGGCGCGGCCGCTGGAGGTGTGGGCGCTGCGGATCACGCTCTTGAGTTGTTCGGCCTGGCGCAGGAAGGCGAGGCGGTTCTGCAGTTTTTCGATGTTCATGGTGGCTCCATGTCCTGGGGCGGGTTCAGCGCGTCTGCATGACGAACAGATGATACCCATACTCGCCCAGGTGGTTTTCGTGGATCTTGAGTTCGCGGCGGATGTCGGCCAGGGCCTGGGAGGCGAAGGTCTCGTTCGCCAGGCTGGCCACGCGTGCGCGCAGCGGCTCCAGATAGTTGGCCCAGGCCTGCGCGCTCAAGGGGAAGTGCGACAGGGTGCGATAGCCCAGGCGGGCGATGGCGGCCAGGCGCGTGTCGACGCTGTGCAGGTCGGGGTAGGCGGTCTGCCAGAACGCCTCGGCCGCAGGGGCGAGCCTGTCGGCCACCCGCACCAGGTCGCTGACGACCAGGTAACCCTGGGGCTTGAGGAAGGTACGCCAGTACGCCAGGGCGTTGTCGAAGCCCATGATGTAGGCGCAGCCCTCGGCCCAGATCGCGTCGAAGTGCCGAGGCGCGAACGGCAGCTGGGTCATGCTCGCGCAAATCGGCGTGACCCGTGCCTGCAGGCCCTTGTCGAACAGGGTCGCCCGCAGGCAGCCAAGGCTGTGCTCGTCGTTGTCCAGCGCAGTGATGTGCGCCTGGCTGTGTTCGGCCAGCAGCACGCTGGAGGTGCCACGGCCGCAGCCGATGTCCAGCAGTGTCGCGGGGGCGTGGGGCAGGGCGTGCAGTGCTTTGAGTGAGTCCTCTGGCGACCCTGGGCCAAGGTGCTCAAGGCCCTCGAAGAGGCGTTCGAAGTCGGCCATGTAGCGGTCGTGTTCGTTCATGTCGCGGGACAGCCATTTCAGGCGCAGGGCCTGCTTCTCATTGAATCCTTGCCGGCGCAGCCACGCCAGGTGGGCGCCGGGCGCCTGCTGCTCGAGGGCCTCGTGCCAGGGGCGCATGGACGACATGCCGAGCATCGCCGCCAGCAGGTCACGCGAGCGTTGCCGGGCGGCGATCTCTTCGTCCAGGGTGTGCAGGCGTTCGAGCAGGGCCGCGCGGTCCAGGCGTGCCTCCAGGCAGGCCTGGCACTCCTTCAGGCTCAGCCCGCCGGCCTGCAGTTGCTGCAACAGCCGCAGCTGCTGCAGGTCCTGCTCGCCGTAGGTACGATAACCGTTGGCCTGGCGCCGCGAGGACACCAGTCCGAGTTTTTCGTAATAGAGCAGCGTGGAGCGGCTCAGGCCCACCTTCGCCGCCAATTCGGAGATGCGATACACCGGTCTTCCCCTCATGCAGTGGGGCGATGATGAACTATGAAGCTATAGACAGGTAAAGCGGGTTTCTAAAGAAACAGGCGTTTCTTGAGATCGGGGTTGCCTGTGATCACAGGCAGCGCCGGCGTGCTCTTGAAGGATGTTTTCTCAGCGGCTCTTCAACAGGCCCACGAAGCGCTTTGTGGGCCATTCCTTGAGGTCGGATACCTGGCCGTCGCCCAGCTCCACCAGCCGCAGCACGCCATCGGCGCGCATCACCGTGTCGACCGAGAAGAACGGGCTGTCGATCCGCTTTGCGCACTCTCGCACCAGCTCGGGCACCTTGCCATCCGCACCGTGGGCGCATCCATCGAGTACGAAGTAACGACGCTCGGTTTCCTCGAGGTAGCTTTCCCGCCGCCTGACGCAGATACCGCCCTCGACCTGGCCGCGGTATTGGCGCATTTGGGCCACCAGCGGCGCGATCTCCCGAGGGCTGTCCACCAGGCTGCCGGTGCCGGTGTTCAGCGATTTCACATAGTCCTTGATGAAATAGCCCGGCCATTGCAGGCCGGCGAGCGCCTGCTCGAAATCGGCGTCGTCGGGCAGTATCACCGTTTCGCTTGTATGCGCGGCCAGCAACGGGTACCACTGCGGCAGGTGATGACACTGCCGGTATTGCTCGGGACTGGTCAGCGCGACCGCGGTACAACCATGCAGCAGGTCGACCAGCACGGCGTAGGCCTCGGGCGTCAGCATCCAGCCCCGGTACAACATGCAATCGCCGGGATTGAGGGCGCGGGAGGTTTCGAGCAGACCGGCTTGAAGGGCTTCGAACGAGAACAACAGGGTGTCCAGTCCGGCCGCCAGCGCCGCGTTGTACTCCTCGGCGTACTGTTCATCGGGCTGTTTCAGGTTGAAGGGTTCGCAGGGATAGAGCAGTCGCATCGGGTTTGCTGTCCATGGCAAGGGTGGGAGGCGCAAAGGCTGTCAGTCTACCCCGATTTCCTCCATGAATTCGGCGAGGAACGACGCCAGCCGCTGATGCCTGAGCGCGGCCAGTCGCGCACCTTCGCCGGTCTGAAAGCCTGAGGCGAGCTTGAGCAGCTTGGTCGGGAAGTGCTCGATGGCGAAGCGGTTGTCGCGATAGTCCCGGCCTGCGGCGGTGGGGTTCTCGACGTCGTAGAGCGCCGACCCCGTGCGCCCGGCCACATAGAAGCAGCGGGCGATGCCGACGGCACCGATGGCGTCGAGGCGATCGCTGTCCTGGAGGATCTTCGCTTCCAGGCTCTGTGGCGGCAAACCTGCCGAGTAGCTGTGGGTTATCACTGCATGGGCCACCTGTTCGATGCGCGGTAGCGGCCAGCCCATGTCGGCGAGGATCGCGGCGGCGCGTTCGGCCGAAAGCGTCGAGGCCTGCGCACGCAGGGGCGAGTTCTTTTCCACCGCCACGCAATCGTGCAGCACGGTGGCGGCGAGCAGTATGTCGAGGTCGCCGCCTTCCTTGGCCTGGATACGCTGGACATTGCGCCAGACCCGTTGCAGATGGGCGAGGTCGTGGGAGCCGTCGTTACCGTCGGCGGGCAGATAGGGCAGCAGTTGGGCCGCCAGGGCTTGCAAGGGGAAAAATGGCGCGCTTGCCATGAAAGGGTTCACCGATCAAAGGGAAGATTGAATTCTACGTTGGCGATTAGCGAAGCCGGAGCATTGTCCTTGCCGTTGTCCGGGCGCGGCCTTACCTCAACTGGCGTACCGGGCGATACCGTTGCCGAACGACCAGTTCTCCTTGCGCACCTCGACCAGGTTGATGAACACGTCCTGCGGTCGCACCCCGGCCTCGTGCTCGAAACCTTCGGCGATGGCCTGGTACAGCGCCTTCTTCTGCTCCAGGGTACGGCCTTCGTTGAGGGTGATCTGGATGAACACCTGGCCGTCGGAACGTTGGATGCCCAGGTACCGTGGGTCGCTCACCACGCCGTCGCCGTCGTGTTCGGTCAGGATCTGGAAATTGTCGTGCTCGGGCACATTGATCGTGCGCCGCATGCAAGCGTAGACGATCTGGCCGAGTGTGCGCAGATGGTTAGGGTCGGGGTGGCGCTTGATATCGATGCGTACCAGTGGCATGTGGACTCCTTGGACGATGGCCAGGCGAGACGCAGAAGCTGGTACGGCAGGATCAGGTATGAGCCCGGACAGGCGCCGGGCTCGGGAAGGCAACTACCGTTACTGTGGCAGCAGCTTGGAGGCGCGCTCGCTCGCGTTATTGAAGACCTCGATCAGCCTTTTCGCCAGGGCATCTTCGATGGCCGCTGCAGTGAGCAGGCCCTGGGTGAAACCGATGCCCTGGTCCTTGGCGACAGCCAGCTGCTGGCTGTTCTCTGCCTCGGCCATGTCGCCCAGGTAGTGGGCTGCACGATAGGCGTAGCGCTCGGGGAGTGTCAGCTGTTCGAGCTCCTTGAGCGAGAGGGCGAACTGGCTGGCGGCGGCGGGCTTCAGGCTGAGTTGCTCGAACTGGAGCAGGCTCAGGCGATCGGTAGTCAAGGCGAATCTCCGTTTCATTGCGGGAACACCCGGTTACTGTCCTGCCTTTTGCCGGTCAACGCAAGGGTGGCCAGGGCAGTGGCGCGAAAAGAATCCGCTTGCCCACGGCCTATGCTCGCCTGCCGGAGCGGTAAGGAGGTGCTTGGCTCGGGTGCTAAAACGTTCTAGCCTTCGCGTTTTGCTTATTTTCACAAGGGATGTCTGCATGATTCCAACCCTCAGCCGCCGCCGCGTGCTCCAGGGCGCGCTCGGCTGCTCGGCCCTGTTGACCTTGCCCGCCTGGGCGCACGATCCGCTGCGTCAGGCGATGCAACAGCTCGAGGCGGCCAGCGGCAGTACCATCGGCCTGTGGGCCCTGGACACCGGCAGCGGTCGGCAGCTGGCCTGGCGCGGCGAAGAGCGCTTCGCCTTCTGCAGCACCTTCAAGGCCGTCCTCGCCGGTGCCGTCCTGCACCGCAACGAGGCCGAGCCGGGCTTGCTGGCGCGGCGCATCGCCTATGGCGCCGAGCAACTGGTGGTCTATTCACCGGTCACCGAAAAGCATGTCGGGCCCGGCATGACCGTCGCCGAACTGTGCGCCGCCGCCGTGCAGTACAGCGACAACACTGCTGGCAACCTGCTGCTCGAGCTGGTCGGCGGTCCACCCGGGCTGACGGCGTTCGTCCGCGGCCTGGGCGATCCGACCTTCCGCCTCGATCGCAACGAGCCGACGCTGAACACCGCCTTGCCGGGCGATCCGCGTGACACCACGACGCCCCTGGCCATGGGCGTGACCTTGCAGCGCCTGCTGCTCACCGATGGCCTGCCCGCCGGCGCGCAACAACAGCTGCAGGCCTGGCTCAAGGGCAACACCACGGGTGATGCCCGTATTCGCGCCGGGCTGCCAAAGGACTGGGTGGTGGGCGACAAGACCGGTTCGGGCGACTATGGCGTGGCCAACGACGTCGGGGTCATCTGGCCCAAGGGCCGGGCGCCGTGGATCCTGGTGGTGTTCAGCCGTGGCACGAAACAGGATGCGCCGTGGAACAGCGAGACGATCGCGGCGGCGACGCGGGTGGTGGTGGAGGCCTGGAAGGGCTGAGCAAGTGTGCGGGCCACATCGCGGGCAAGACCAGATAACACCTGGCCATCACCCCACCCGCGCCCGCCGCCGCTTCTTGCGGTACATCTCGCCATCGGCATGGCTGAGCAGGGTGTCGGCATCCTCGCCATCGGTGGGGTAGCAGGCCACGCCGATGCTGCAGGACGGCATCCTGACGTCGCCGAACTCGGCGCCGAGCGGCTCCTCCATGACCATGGCGATCTGCTCGACCACCTCGTACACGGCGTCCTCCGACGGTACATCGGTCAGCAGCACGATGAACTCGTCCCCGCCGATCCGCGCCACGGTATCCGCTTCCTGCACGCTGTCCTGCAAGCGTCGGGCGATGGTGCACAGCACGCGGTCGCCGGCCGCGTGACCGTGTACATCGTTGATACCCTTGAAGTCGTTGACGTCGAGGAACAGCAGCGCCAGCCGGCGCTGCTGCTGACGGGCGGCGCGCAGGGCGGTGGCCAGGCGGTCGTTGAACAGCGAGCGGTTGGTCAGCTTGGTCAGCGGGTCATGATGGGCGAGAAAGCGCAGTTCCTGCTCGGCCTGGGTGAGGGCTGTGATGTTGCGGGCGACGCCGATCCGCGCGCCCACCTCGTCGGACCAGAAGGCCGCCCAGAGGATATGCACGATCTCGCCATCCTTGCGCACATAGCGGTTGCGAAAGTCGAAGTGCGGGGTGCCGTCCATGACCCGGGCGATCGAGGCGCGGGTGGTTTCCAGGTCATCCGGGTGCATGTAGCGGGTGATCGGGGTGCCGGTCAGTTCGTCGGCGCGGTAGCCGAGCAAGGCCTCGCAGGCGTTGCTCACGAATGCGATGGTGTCGTCCCGGTCGACCACGAACACGGTGTCCAGCATCAGGTGGATCAGCCTGGGGTAGAGCGCTTGCAGATCGACGGGCATAGGGCAGAAGTGTCCGAAACGGGTAGCCCGGTCATGGTCCGATCACGCAGGGCGGCCGCGCGAGGTCCTGCAAGCCGCCGGGGGCCGCTCGCCGCGCTCGTGCAGCATACACAGGCTCGGGGGCGCGGCACACTACCTGCGGACAAGCAAACCGTCGGCTGCTTCAAGTGCCCTTGTCTGACGGAAACGGCAACTGCCCCAGCAGCTCGACGATTGTCGTCGCGCAGTGCCCGTCCGGGTCCAGGTCGGGGTCGAAGACCGTGACCGTCATGCCCCGGCAGCGTCGGTCCGCCACGAACGGGGTGAGGATCCTCGCCAGGTCGTCGGGGGCGATGCCCGGTGTCCCGGGGCTGTCGACCGCGGGCATGATCGCCTGGTCCAGCACATCGATGTCCAGGTGTATCCAGAACCCCTGGCCAGGTACCTGGTCGAGCGTGTCCCTGATCCGTGCGATGACCGCGTCCGGGCCGATGGCCAGCGCCTCGAAGACGTCGATTCGGTTGATGGCCGTATGGTTGACGTCGGGCCAGGCGAAGTCGTGATCACGGTTCTCGCGCTCGCCCAATTGGACAACCTGGGCATCGCCCACCAGCGGACCCGCTATGCCGGGCCAGTCGGTTGCCAGCGCCTCGCCACGGCCGGTCGCCAGGGCCAGGTCCATGCCGGCGACGGCGCCCAGGCTCTGTTCCGGGTCGTAGTTGCCGGGGTGGCGGAAGTCGCTGTGCCCATCGATGTGCAGGAGCGACAGCGGGCCTGCGTGGCGCGCACCGGCCAGTGCGCCGAGCAGGATTGAGCAGTCTCCGCCGATGACCAGTGCAAAGTCATCCTCCTGCATGGCGGCACGCACCAGGTCCGCCAGGGCGAGGTTGAACGCGCGCAGGGCGTGGCCGTTGCGCAGGCGGGTGCCGGGTTGTGCCTCGGCTGAGTAGAGCGGACGTGGCAGATGCCTCACGGTACTGGCGTTGATCGCTTGCAGCAGACCCGCTGCCAGCAGGGCTGACGGGGCACGCCAGGTACCGGGTTGATGGCCTGGCCTCAGGGGACTGAGGCCGAGGTTCGAGGGGGCGGCGATCACGTGCATGGATGGGTACTCGAAGGCGCTACAGGCAGATGTCTATGGACACGTTCTCGCCAGTCATGAGCCATCGGCCTGGCTGGCCATCAGTGCGTTGAGTTCACCATAGCTGTGGGCCTTCAATCCGTGGGTGTCGAGCTGGCCGCTTTCCAGGAAACGCTGGGCCAGGCCGCTCATGGCACCATAGAGAAACTCGGCGATGCTCGAGCCGGCACTCAGGCGGCGAACGCCAAGCCGTTGCAGTTCGGCGGGGGTGGGCAGGCCTGCGCGCCAGAGCAGGTTGACCGGCAGCGTCACCTCCCGGCACAGCGTGGCGATCTCGCCGGGCTCGACCATGCCGGCGGCGAACAGCCCGTTCGCGCCACCAGCGGCATACCGCGCGGCGCGCCGCAGGAGCTCCTCGAGGCGCTGCTCGGCGGGCAGCTGGTTCTTCAGGTAGACATCGCTGCGCACGTTGATGAACAGGTCGACCCCGCGCCGGCTCGCGGCGTTCCTGGCGGCGTCGAGCTTGCGCAGGAGCTGTTCGGGAGGCTGCGTGCCATCCTCGATGTTGATCCCCACCGCGCCTGCGGCGATGACCGTGTCGACGACCTTGGCAACTTGTTCGGGGGCGTCCGAATAGCCGCCTTCGATATCCACCGTCAGCGGCACGCTGAGCACCCTTGCCATCGACTCGACGGTGCCGGCCAGCAGTGCCAGGGGCAGCTTGTCGCCGTCCTGATAACCGTGGGACCAGGCCACGGCGGCGCTGCTGGTGGCGACCGCCTGGCTGCCCTGGCGCTCGACCAGGCGCGCGCCGCCGGCGTCCGCCACGTTGGCCAGGACTAACAACCCTTGCTGGTGAAGACCATGAAAAGCGCGATCCAGTGCTGCCATGACGACATGACTCCCTTGAACATCCTGTTGATGGTTCACTGCGAGACCTAGATTGCCATTTTCCCTGGGATTCGACGAGCGTGTTGCAGCGCCTTCGAAAGGACCAGCCCTCAAAGCCTGCCGATCTTCTCCAGCTCAACCCCAAGCTGATCGCGTCCGAGGCGGTCCAGGGGCAGGGCGAAGAACGCCCGGCAGCGCCGTTCGATATGCGCCAGGGTGGCGTGGAAGGCGGCGTCGATGGCCTGCTCGTCGCCCACCACCTCGGAAGGGTCCGCCAGCCCCCAATGGCATTTCAGCGCTGGGCCGAAGTACACCGGGCAGGTTTCGCCGGCAGCCTTGTCGCACACGGTGATGACGATGTCCGGTGGGTTGAGGGCGAAGGCGTCGTTGCCTTTGCTGCTCAGGCCCTCGATGGCGATGCCGACCTGTTGCAGGGTGCTCAGGCTGCGAGGCAGCACCTGGCCCCGGGGGAAGCTGCCGGCGCTCACGGCCTGCAAGCCCGGTGGCGCAAGGTGGTTGAACAGGGCTTCGCTGAGGATGCTGCGGCAGCTGTTGGCCGTGCACATGAACAGGACTCGCATGGGGCGCTCCAGGTATCAAAGGCTCAGGCGCAAGGCCAGGGCCGAGAGGGTGATCAACAGGACCGGCAGGGTCAGCAGGATGCCAACCTTGAAGTAGTAGCCCCAGGTAATACGCATGCCCTTGCGCTCCAGTACGTGCAGCCAGAGTAGGGTGGCAAGGCTGCCGATGGGGGTTATCTTGGGCCCCAGGTCGCAGCCGATGACGTTGGCGTAGATCATCGCTTCGCGCACCAGGCCCTGGGCATCGCTGGCCTGGATTGACAGGGCACCGATGAGCACGCTGGGCATGTTGTTCATCACCGACGACAGCAAGGCGGCGAGCAGGCCGGTGCCGAGGGTGGCGCTCCACAGGCCATGCGCGGCCAAGCGGTCGAGCAGTTGCGTGAGCAGGTCGGTGAGGCCGGCGTTCTTCAGTCCGTACACCACCAGATACATGCCCAGCGAGAAGATCACCACCTGCCAGGGCGCTTCGCGCAGCACGCGGCGGGTGGAGATGCGATGACCGCGGGCGGCGACGGCGAACAGCATCGCCGCGCACACCGCCGCCACCGCGCTGACCGGCACGCCTAGTGGTTCCAGGGCGAACAGACCGACCAGCAGCACCAGCAGCATCCAGCCACCGACCACGAAGGTGGCGCGGTCATGGATCGCCGCTTCGGGAGCCTTGAGCGCATCGAGGGCGTAGTGCCGGGGCAGGTCGCGACGGAAGAACAGCCACAGCACGCCGAGGGTCGCGGCGACGCTGACCAGGTTCACTGGGACCATCACCGCGGCGTACTCGCCGAAGCCCAGGCCGAAATAATCTGCCGAAACAATATTGACCAGGTTCGACACCACCAGCGGCAGGCTCGCGGTGTCAGCGATGAAGCCGGCAGCCATGACGAACGCCAGGGTCGTGGCGGCCGAGAAGCGCAAGGCCAGCAGCATCGACATGACGATGGGGGTGAGGATCAGCGCAGCGCCGTCGTTGGCGAACAGCGCCGACACCGCAGCGCCCAGCAGCACGCAGAAGGCGAACAGGCGGTAGCCGCTGCCATTGGCCCAGCGCGCCACGTGCAAGGCGGCCCATTCGAAGAAGCCGGCTTCATCAAGCAGCAGGCTGATGATGATGATGGCGATGAAGGTGGCCGTGGCGTTCCAGACGATGGCCCAGACCGCCGGGATGTCCTGCAACGACACCGCGCCGACGGCCAGGGCGATCAGCGCGCCGAGTGCCGCGCTCCAGCCCACGCCCAGGCCACGGGGTTGCCAGATCACCAGCACCAGGGTGAAGACGAATACCGCGATCGCGATCAGCATGATGGATGTGTTCCGGGGGCAGGTTCAGCAGCAGGCGGCGCGTTGCGGGCGGCCGTCCATGAGCTGCAGGCAGGTGGTGTTGTCGTGCAGCCAGGCTTCGTTGGCCCGTAGGGTCAGTTGCAGCAGTTCACGCACCCAGGCGGGGAGCTGCGGGGCAAGGCGGTAGTACACCCACTGGCCTTGGCGGCGGTCCTGCAACACGCCGCAGTTGCGCAGTTGGGCCAGGTGGCGACTGATCTTCGGCTGGCTGTCGCCGAGGGCGCCCATCAACTCGCAGACGCACAACTCGCCCGACTGGGCGATCAGCAAAGTGGCACGGGCGCGGGTCTCGTCGGCGAGGCATTTGAATACCTCGGGGGGCGTGAGCATGATGATGGCCTATACATATGGATATCCGAATATACGGATTTTCATATGTATATTGCAATTCAATTCGGTGGATGACAGGGATGCGGTGCAGGAGAAGGGGATGCGCTGTTGCGCAGGGAGCTGGACCTCTGTGGGAGCGGCCTTGCGTCGCGAAAGGGGCGCGTAGCGCCCCCTGATTTCGAGCCGCCAGCAAAATTGCCGGGGCTGCTGCGCAGCCCTTTCGCGACGCAAGGCCGCTCCCACAGGACCTAGCTAAATCAATGAATTACCGCGTTTTTCCTTAAAAGAGGGCAGCGCATGGACTGTTCAGCGACGATAGTAGCGGTGATCGTCGTCATAGCGATGACGCAGGGCACGCTCGTGATGGCGCTCCCAGTAGCGTTGCCGTTCCATTTCCCGACGGTGCTGTTCCCGGCGCCATTGTTCTCGCCGCCACTGTTCCCGACGCCAGTCGTCGCGGTGGTCATGCCAGCGTTCGTCGTGCCGGTAGCGTTCGTCGTGGGCCAGCAGCGGTGCGGACGGCGTGCTGGCCAGGCTTGGCCAAGGGCGTTCGCTGGCCTGGCGGTCCGCCAGGTCGAGGCTGTGGGCGGGAGGTGTCGAAGTCTTCATGGGGGCGGCGGATGCCGAGCCTGCGGCCACAAGTGCGAACAGGCCAACGAGCAGCAGGCATGGGGCAGGGAAGTTCATGAGTGAAGACAACCTCTGATTGGCAATTGAAGGTGCGTTCGGTGGTTGCTGGAACAACCGTGGAGCGCACTCACCCAATAGACCGGGAAAACGGAAAAAGTTCTGGAGGCTGCGTACGACCTGTCTCGTCTGCTCGGTAATCCCGCTATGTGCCCGCCGGTTGTTCGGGGTCGTTGAGCGGCCCCGCAAATCCGGCGTCACTGTTCAGAAACCGAACTCGCTCAGCCCCGGATGATCGTCCGGGCGGCGCCCCAGCGGCCAGCGGAACTTGCGCTCGGCCTCGCTGATGGGCTGTTCGTTGATGCTGGCGTGGCGGTTGCGCATCAACCCGTCCTCGGCGAACTCCCAGTTCTCGTTGCCGTAGGCGCGGTACCACTGGCCGCTGTCGTCGCGGTACTCGTAGGCGTAGCGCACGGCGATGCGGTTGTCGGTGAAGGCCCAGAGTTCCTTGATCAGGCGGTATTCCAGCTCGCGGTTCCACTTGCGGGTGAGGAAGGCCTGGGCCTCTTCGCGGCTGGTGCAGAACTCGGCGCGGTTGCGCCAGTGGGTGTCGAGGGTATAGGCCAGGGCCACCTTGGCGGCGTCGCGGCTGTTCCAGCCGTCTTCGGCCAGGCGCACCTTCTCGATGGCGGTTTCACGGGTAAAGGGGGGCAGTGGTGGGCGGGACATCGTGGTCGTTCCTTGCAGGGAGTGGGTTTGCAGGACCGAGATTAGACCCATCGCAGGGCAGGGAGAATCGGTATACCGGGCACTTCATAATTGTCCTCGGAGGAACAATCCGGGCGGGAGTGTCAGGCCTGGCTGTCTATAGTTACCGCACAAGCGACCCCCAGCCCCACTGGAGCCCACTCATGACCCTGATCAGCCGCGAACCCTGGTGGCTCGTCCCGCCCAAGCCCGGGCAGACCGAGCAGGACCTGCACTGGGGCTACCTGGAAATCTACGCCGACGGCCGCACCGTGTTCGTCGACCAGCGCCCCAGTGAGCGGGAGCTGGCCGAACGCAAGAGCTGCCGTCACTTTCCCGATGCCGAAAAGCCCTGAGTCAACCTTCGAGTTGGGCCAGGCGTGCTTCCAGCGCCGCCACTCGGGCTTCCAGCGCCTCGATGCGCTCGTCCGCCGCGCTGGTGGAGCGGTGGCCGCCGTCCTGCTGGCGGGCGGCGAGAATCGCCTCGATCTCGGCCGGGTCGCCCAGGGCGTGGGTGTAGCGGTCTTCGCGCTGGCCGGCCTGGCGCGGCAGGTGCAGGGCCAGTTCGCGCGAGACCAGGCGCTCGAGCTGGTGCTGGACCTGATCGACGTCCTCGAAGGCGTACAGGCGGTTGCTGCGAGTCAGCAGCTCGCTGAGGGTCTGCGGGCCACGCAGGAACATCAGCCCCATCAGTACCAGCTGCGCCGGCACCAGCTCCAGGGCCTTGTCCACTCTATGCTCCCAGCGGTCGGCGCGGCTGCCCATCTGCAGGCGCGCCATCTCCTGGCTTTCCAGGTTGCGCAGGGCCTGGCCGACCTGGCCGGGCGTCAGGTTCATGACGGGTTCGCGGCTGGTCTTCTGGTTGCAGGCCAGGACCAGGGCATTGAGGGTCAGGGGGTAGGTTTCCGGGCTGGTGGCCTGTTTCTCGATCAGCGAACCGAGCACACGGATCTCGATGCTGCTGAAACGGCCTTCGCCGATGGTTTCGTGTTCTGACATGGCCCTGTCTCGTTGCGAGGAAAAGGCCACTAGCCTAGGTAAAGCGTCGGGCTTAAGCAATCACTGCCGCCGTCGCGAGCCGGGCCTGCACGCATCACCCAGGGTATGAGTGATAGCGGAGCCGACCCGCTGCGGCGACAGCGATCAGGCAGTGCTGCCCAATGCCTGGTCGCTGGCCTTGCCGCGCCCGCCCAGCCACACCAGCAGCAAGCCGGTCGCGGCCAGCAGGCCACCGGCCATTGGCACCGCCGCATAGCCCAGGTCCAGGCTGATCACCGCGCCACCCAGGGCGGCGCCGACGGCATTGCCCAGGTTGAACGCGCCCACGTTGATCGACGACGCCAGCCCCGGCGCCTCGGCCGCGGCGGTCATCACCCGCATCTGCAGCGGTGGCACCACGGCGAAGGTGAACACGCCCCACACCAGCAGCGCCAGGGCGGCGCCGACATGGCTGCCCAGTACCAGCGGCATCAGCAGCATGATCGCCGCCAGCGCGCCGAGGAAGATCCGCGCGGCGCCGTCCAGCGACCAGTCGGCCAGCTTGCCGCCCAGGCTGTTGCCGAGGGTGAAGCCGACGCCGATCAGCACCAGGCCGAGGGTGACGAAACTGTCGGAGGCACCGGTCAGTTCGGCCAGCACCGGGGCGACATAGGTGTACAGGGTGAACATGGCGCCGGCACCCAGGACCGTGGTGGCCATGGCCAGCAGCACGTTGGGGCGGGCAATCACCGCCAGTTCCTTGCGCACATGGGGCACGCTGCCGCGCTCGCCCTTGGGCAGGGCGTACCACAGCGCCGCGATGGCCAGCACGCCGAGCACCGCGGTGCCAGCGAAGGCCATGCGCCAGCCGACCTGCTGGCCGAGCCAGGTGGCGGCCGGCACGCCGCCGATATTGGCGATGGTCAGGCCCATGAACATGGTGGCCACGGCACTGGCCTGCTTGTCCCGGGGCACAACGCTGGCGGCCACCACCGCGCCCAGGCCGAAGAAGGCGCCATGGTTGAGGCTGGTGATCAGGCGTGAAAGGAGCAGGGTGTAGTAGTCCGGCGACAGGGCCGAGAGCAGGTTGCCGAGGGTGAAGATGCCCATCAGCATCATCAGTGCGGCGCGCTTGCCGAAGCGGCTGAACAGCAACGTCATGATCGGCGCGCCGACCATCACGCCGATGGCGTAGGCGGTGATCAGCATGCCCGCGCTGGGAATGCTGGCGCCGACACCATCGGCGATCACCGGCAACAGGCCCATGGGCGTGAACTCGGTGGTGCCGATGCCGAAGGCGCCGATGGCCAGGGCGAACAGCACCCGTTTGGGGGAAAGCGTGCTCATTGGGAGCTCCGAAAAAGCGGTTGAGAACGGGGGTGGGCTTCCATGCCCGGTGCAGATCAGTCCCAGTTCGGCGCCAGGCCGTCCGGGCTGACTTCGCGGCCGTTGCGTTCCAGGGTGGCGATGCGCGCCATGTCGTCGGCGTCCAGGCGCAGGCTTTGGGCAAGCAGGTTGCTGGCCAGGTTCTCACGCTTGGTGGACGACGGGATCACCGCGTAGCCCAGTTGCAAGGCCCAGGCCAGGGCCACCTGGGCCACGGTGGCCTTGTGCTTGGCGGCGATCTGCGCCAGCAGCGGATCCTTCAGCACCTTGCCGTAGGCCAGGGTCATGTAGGAGGTGGTGGTGATGCCCTGCTCCTGGAGGAAGGCAGTCAGCTTGCGGTTCTGCAGGTACGGGCTGAGCTCGATCTGGTTGGTGGCGATCTCGCCCTGGCCGACCACGGCGATGGCCTGGCGGGTCAGCTCGATGTTGAAGTTGGAGATGCCGATCTGGCGGGTAAGACCCTGGTGCTTGGCCTCGGCCAGGGCCTGCATGTATTCGGGCAGCTCGACGCCGTTGCCTGGTGCCGGCCAGTGGATCAGCAGCAGGTCGACATGGTCGGTGCGCAGCTTGGCCAGGCTCTCGCGCAGGCTGGGGATGAGCTTGTCGGCGGCGTAGTGGTCGACCCAGATCTTGGTGGTGATGAACAGCTGGTCGCGCGGCACACCGCTTTCGGCAATGGCTTGGCCGACTTCGGCCTCGTTCTTGTAGATCTGCGCGGTGTCGATGGCGCGGTAGCCCAGCTCCAGCGCCGACTTGACCGAATCGATGACGGCCTGGCCGGTGAGGCGGAAGGTGCCCAGGCCGAAGGAAGGAATGCTCATGGATCTGCTCCTGTCGAGTGAGGGGATCGAAGCCCGGACAGTGGGGTGCGGGTTCGAACGAGTGAGCGCAGTTTGCGCCGTTCGGCGGGATTGATTAAGACGCCGGTGAGTCAAGGTCCTTTGACTTGGAGTCATGAATGGGAGGGTGGGTTGTGATTGGTGGCTAGGCAATAGGGGTATCAAGCAGGGGGATGCATCCGGCATCATGGCAAACCTGCAGGTGGTTGTGATTGAGCAAATGCGGCTAGGCAGGCCCGAGCGCGGATCGACGAAGCTGTGGCCTGCCGTATTTCCAGGAGCACACTGACCTTGCCCGTCAACGTTCATTACAAGACCCGCTTCGACGCCGTGCTCGCCTATATCCAGGACAACCTGGAAGGCGACCTGTCGGTGGAGGCCCTGAGCGCGGTGGCGCACTTTTCGGTGTTCCACTTCCATCGCCAGTTCAGCGCCTATGTGGGCGTGCCGGTTGCCCGCTACGTGCAACTGATGCGACTGCGTCGCGCGGCCCTGCGGCTGCTCGGCCAGCCAGGCCACTCGGTGCTGGCGGTGGCGCTGGAGGCGGGCTTCGAAAGCCCGGAAGCGTTCAGCCGGGCGTTCCGCCGGGCCTTCGGGCATGCGCCCAGCGCGTTCCGCCGCCGGCCTGACTGGCAGGTATGGAATACGGTGTTTGCCATTCCTCATTTTTCCAGGAGCATCACCATGCAGGTACGAATCGTCGATTTCGCTGCCGTGCGCCTTGCGGCGCTCGAGCACCGTGGGCCGGCCAATCGGGTCAGCGAGACCGTGCGCCACTTCATCGACTGGCGCATGAGCAGCGGGCAGTCGCCCGTGGCCAGCAGCCGCAGCTTCGGCATTCCCTACAACAATCCGGACACCACGGCGCCGGAAGACTTCCGCTTCGCCATCTGCGGGGAAATCCACGAGGCGGTGGCGCCGAATGCCCAGGGCGTGCGGGAATCGAGCCTGCCCGCCGGGCGCTGCGCGGTGGTGCGGCATGTCGGCTCGCCGGACCATATCGGCGAGACGATCTATCCGCTCTACCGCGACTGGCTGCCGGCCAGTGGCGAGGAATTGCGCGATCATCCGTTGTTCTTCCATTACCTGAGCATCTACCCGCAGACGCCGCTGGAGCAGTGGCAGACCGATATCTACGTGCCGTTGCGCTAAAGCACGGTCGGCCCCAAACGCAACAGCCCGCCGATTGGCGGGCTGTTGCGTAGGGCCAGGAGCGATCAGCGGCGGCGGAACAGCGGCAGCGGCTCGTCAGTGGCGCCCTGGTAGGTCACCGAGAAGTCCTTCAGGCTCTGCAGCGCGTCTTCCGGGTCCTTGTCGGCACGGATGGCGAACGCGTCGAAGCCACAGCGGGCCATGTAGAACAGCTGGTCGCGCAACACGTCGCCGATGGCGCGCAGCTCGCCCTTGAACTTGTAGCGGTCACGCAGCAGGCGCGCGTTGGAATAGTTGCGCCCGTCGGTGAAGGCCGGGAAGTTCAGGGCGATGACCTGGAAGTGCTCGACGTCTTCGCCAATTTCCTCGGCTTCCTCGTCGCTGTCCAGCCAGATGCCCAGGCCGCCGTCGCGGGCCTTGAGCAGGCTTGGATGGTCACGCCACAGCTGCAGCGGCACGATGTAGTCGTCGCAGTTGGTCAGCTCGTCGATCGAGACGTCCTTGGGCAGCAGGTGCCAGGTTTCGTCGACGATCTGGTTGTTCTTAATGATTCGCTGCATAGACGCGTTCCTTGAAGGGGTCGATGCCGATCCGCTGGTAGGTGTCGATGAAGCGCTCGTCTTCGGTGCGCTGCTCGACGTACACATTGATCAGCTTCTCGATCACGTCGGCCATGTCGTCCTGGGCGAAGGAGGGGCCGAGGATCTTGCCCAGGCTCGCGTCGCGTGCGGCATTGCCACCCAGCGAGACCTGGTAGAACTCCTCGCCCTTCTTGTCCACGCCAAGGATGCCGATGTGGCCGACGTGGTGGTGGCCGCAGGCGTTCATGCAGCCGGAGATGTTCAGGTCGAGCTCGCCGATGTCGAACAGGTAGTCCAGGTCGTCGAAGCGGCGCTGGATGGACTCGGCGATCGGGATCGACTTGGCGTTGGCCAGCGAGCAGAAATCACCGCCCGGGCAGCAGATGATGTCGGTCAGCAGGCCAATGTTCGGGGTGGCGAAGCCTTGCTCGCGCAGTTCCAGCCACAGCGCGTGCAGCTGTCGCTGCTCGACGTCGGCGAGGATGATGTTCTGCTCATGGGAGGTGCGCAGGAAACCGAAGCTGTAGCGCTCGGCGAAGTCCGCGACGGCGTCGAGCTGCTTGTCGGTCAGGTCGCCCGGGGCGACGCCGGTGGGCTTGAGCGACAGGGTCACGGCGACGTAGCCCGGCTTCTTGTGCGCGCGGGTGTTGCGCGAGCGCCAGCGGGCGAAGCCTGGGTGCTCGGCGTCCAGGGCGCTGTAGTCGACGTTGTCGAGGGCCAGGTACTCGGGGTCGACGAAGTGGCGGGCAACGCGCTGCACCTCGTCCTCGGTCAGGGTGGTGCTGCCACCGCGCAGGTGGGCCATCTCGGCCTCGACCTTCTCGGCGAACACTTCCGGGGTGAGGGCCTTGACCAGGATCTTGATCCGCGCCTTGTACTTGTTGTCACGGCGGCCGTAACGGTTGTACACGCGCAGGATGGCATCCAGGTAGCTGAGCAGGTCCTGCCAGGGCAGGAACTCGTTGATGAACGAGCCGATCACCGGGGTGCGGCCCAGGCCGCCGCCGACCAGCACGCGGAAGCCCAGCTCACCGGCGGCGTTGCGCACCGGCTCCAGGCCGATGTCGTGCACTTCGATGGCGGCGCGGTCGTCGCTGGAGCCGTTCACGGCGATCTTGAACTTGCGCGGCAGGTAGGCGAATTCCGGGTGGAAGGTGGTCCACTGGCGGACGATCTCGCACCACGGGCGCGGATCCACCAGCTCGTCGGCGGCGACACCGGCGAACTGGTCGGTGGTGACGTTGCGCAGGCAGTTGCCGCTGGTCTGGATCGCGTGCATCTGCACGGTGGCCAGTTCAGCCAGGATTTCCGGGATGTCTTCCAGCGCCGGCCAGTTGTACTGCACGTTCTGGCGGGTGCTGATGTGCGCGTAACCCTTGTCGTAGTCGCGGGCGATCTTCGCCAGCATGCGGGCCTGGCGGGCGTTCAACTGGCCATAGGGCACGGCGACACGCAGCATCGGCGCGAAACGTTGGATATACAGGCCGTTCTGCAGGCGCAGAGGGCGGAATTCTTCTTCGCTCAGCTCACCGGCCAGGTAGCGGCGGGTCTGATCACGGAACTGCTTGACGCGGTCCTCGATGATCCGCTGATCGTACTCGTCGTATACGTACATATAAGTCCTGTCTCAGGCTAGCATGCAGCTAATCGCGCGCACGGCCGCGCACTCCAGGTCGGAGCCGAGGCACGATAGCAGAGTGGGTTTATGCGCTAAAGTGATGTTTTTGCATATGAAAAGAACCATTTGGACTAAGTGAGACTGACTGGCATTTGTCCGCGCCGGTACATCGCGGCGCTATAATCCGGGGTTTGCTCCGCAGGGAAGTATCAGCATGCTCAAGGCCTTGTGCCAGAGCCTGTGCCTGAGCCTGCCACTGGCAGCGAGCGCACAGGCAGCGTCCGTGGTGTTCCTCAACCCGGGCTATTCCAATGAGACGTTCTGGGTCGATTATTCGCGCTTCATGCAGGCCGCCGCCCAGGACCTGGGCATGGCCTTGCGCGTGCAGTACAGCGAGCGCCGTGCCGACCTCGCGCTGACCCAGGCCCGCGAAGTGCTGCAAGGACCGCAGCGCCCGGACTACCTGGTGCTGGTCAACGAGCAGTATGTCGCGCCAGAGATCATCCGCCTGTCACGGGGCACCGGGGTCAAGCTCTTTCTGGTCAACAACGGCCTCACCGACAGCCAGGCGCACAGCGTCCAGGCACAGCCCGACAAGTATCCTGAAGTGCTCGGCACCCTGGTCAGCAACGACGAGGAGGCCGGTTACCAGATGCTCAAGGCGATGGTGGCGCAGGTGCCGACTGACGCAGGGCCGGTTGACCTGCTGGCCTTCGCCGGGATCAAGACCACGCCCGCCTCGCAATTGCGGGTGCAGGGCATGCGCCGGGCGCTGGCGGAGTTCCCCCAGGTGCGCCTGCGCCAGGTGGTGTATGGCGGCTGGCGCCGCGAACGCGCCTTCGAGCAGGCGCAGATGCTGCTGGAGCGCTACCCCGACACGCGCCTGGTGTGGTCGGCCAACGACCAGATGGCGTTTGGCGCCATGCAAGCGTTCGAGGCCCTGGGCAAGGTGCCGGGGCGCGATGCCCTGTTCAGCGCGGTCAACAGCTCGCCCGAGGCCCTGCGGGCGCGGATCGACGGGCGTCTGAGCGTGCTGATGGGCGGGCATTTTACCCTCGGCGGCTGGGCCATGGTCATGTTGCATGATGATGCCCAGGGGTTGGCAGTGGGGCGCGACGGCCAGCGGGAACATAGCGTGCCGGCCTTGCAACTGATCGACGCGGACAAGGCCCGGCGCTGGCTCAAGCTGCTGGAACAGGACAACCACGGCATCGACTTCCACCGCTTCAGTGCCGAGGGCAGGCCGACGGACTTTCGCTACCCCTTTCTCACGTCACCCGTCGACTACTGAAAACCCCTGCTTGAGGGAAGGGCATTGCTGGACTTAACTGCTGCTTGTGAAGTGCATTCCCATAACCACTACAAGAGGCAATGCAATGGGAAACTCTACCAAGGTCCGCAAAGCTGACAGCAGTGTCGATGCTTGGGCGATCCTGTGTCTGATCGTGCTGGTGGTGGTCACTGCGGTGTATTGGGTCAGCCATCAGTAGCCAGTAGCGCAAAACTGCTCGAGACCGTGAGTAACACCTGAACCGCCCGCGGAAGGGATATCCGCGGGCGGGTTGCGTTTGGGCCAGCTAATGCATACCCCCTGTAGGAGCGGCCTTGTGCAGGGGCTGGCCCTGGCGCGGCTAGCGCGCCGTCAGGTGCAGCGCCAGCTGCACCAGGCCAATCAGCACGAAGATGAAGATCAGCGTGAACAGCGTTCCCATTACGATGAAATGGCTGGCCTTGCCGTAGGTGAAGTCGCGCGCGCGGTTCTTGCCGCTCTGCACGCCGAAGGCGGCGGCGAGGATGCTTTGCAGCATCTGCCAGAAGGTCGGTGGCTTGCCGTGTTGGTGGTCGTCCATGAGTGGCTCCCGGGTTCAGAGGCAATCCCCCACAGTGTAGGCGACTCAGGCCGATGCCATGGACGAATCCGCCTGCTCCTGCTCATCCTGGGCCACCACCCGCTCGCACAGCTCGATGATCTGCTCGCGCATCCAGCGGTTGGCCGGGTCCTGGTCGGTGCTTTCGTGCCAGTACAGGTGGGTCTCCAGCGCCGGCACCTCCACCGGCAGCGGCTGGTGACGCAGCTGATGACGGCGGGCGAAGCGCTCGGGCACGGTCATGACCATGTCGGTCTGCTGCAGCACCTGCGAAGCCATCAGGTAGTGCTGCGAGCGCAGCGCGACACGGCGCTGCACGCCCATCTTGCCCAGGGCCAGGTCGACATAGCCCAAGCCGTTGCGGCGGCTGGAAATATGGATGTGGGTCATGGCCAGGTAGCTGTCCAGGGTCAGCTTGCCGTCGGCCTGCGGATGGCCGGGGCGCATGGCGCAGACGTAGCGGTCCTGCATCAGCTTGACGTGGCGCACTTGTGGGTCGGTATTCAGCGGCGCGTCGACGGCGAAGTCCAGGCGCCCGGCGGCCAGTTCCTTCGTGGTCTCGCGGCGCTTGCACAGGAAGCTCTCGATCACCAGTGCCGGGGCCAGGCGGCGCAGGCGCTGGAACAACGGCGGCAGGATCACCGCCTCGGTGAGGTCGGTCATGCTGATGCGAAAAGTCTTGCTGGCCTGCAGCGGGGTGAAGATGCGGCTTTCCTGCACCGAGGTGCGCAGCAGCGACAACGCGTTGCGCACCGGGCCGATGATGTTCTGCGCCATGGGCGTGGGCACCATGCCCTGGGCGGTGCGCACGAACAGCGGATCGTTGAAGGTCTCGCGCAGGCGCGATAGGGCGTTGGACACCGCCGGCTGGGTGATGCCGACGATCTGCCCGGCGCGGGTCAGGTTGGCTTCGGTGTAGATGGCGTCGAAGACGATGAACAGGTTGAGGTCGACCTTGCTGAGGTTCATGGGCGCCGCTCTTTGTTGGAATTATCGGGTGATCATATATTGGTTATGAATGTTTATACACGTAGAAAATAGACTAGGTGGATGAAGGGTGGCTGTTCTAGGCTCAGGCCCATGTTCTTCATTGACTGAAGGTAGCCCCGATGGATTTCGCCTATTCGCCCAAGGTCCAGGCACTGCGCGAGCGCGTCAGCGCATTCATGGATGCATACGTCTACCCGGCCGAGCCGGTGTTCGAGCGCCAGGTCGCCGAGGGCGACCGCTGGCAGCCCACCGCGATTGTCGAGGAGCTCAAGGCCAAGGCCCGCGTCGAGGGGCTGTGGAACCTGTTCCTGCCGGAATCGGAGTACGGCGCGGGGCTGACCAACCTCGAGTACGCGCCACTGGCGGAGATCATGGGCCGCTCGCTGCTGGGGCCCGAGCCGTTCAACTGCTCGGCGCCGGACACCGGCAACATGGAGGTGCTGGTGCGCTACGGCAGCGAGGCGCAGAAACGCCAGTGGCTCGAGCCGCTGCTGCGCGGCGAGATCCGCTCGGCGTTCGCCATGACCGAGCCGGACGTGGCCTCCTCGGACGCCACCAACATGGCCGCCACCGCCGTGCGCGACGGTGACGAATGGGTGATCAATGGCCGCAAGTGGTGGACCTCCGGCGCCTGCGACCCGCGCTGCAAGGTGATGATCTTCATGGGCCTGTCCAACCCGGACGGCCAGCGCCACCAGCAGCACTCGATGATCCTGGTGCCCACCGACGCGCCCGGGGTGAAGATCGTCCGCCCGCTGCCGGTGTTCGGCTACGACGACGCGCCCCACGGCCATGCCGAGGTGCTGTTCGAGAACGTGCGCGTGCCTTATGAAAACGTGCTCCTGGGTGAGGGCCGCGGCTTCGAAATCGCCCAGGGCCGCCTCGGCCCAGGCCGGATCCACCACTGCATGCGCTCGATCGGCATGGCCGAACGCGCCCTGGAGCTGATGTGCAAGCGTTCGGTCGAGCGCACCGCCTTCGGCCGGCCCCTGGCGCGGCTGGGCGGCAACGTCGACAAGATCGCCGACTCGCGGATGGAGATCGACATGGCCCGCCTGCTGACCCTCAAGGCCGCCTACATGATGGACACCGTCGGCAACAAGGTGGCGCGCAGCGAGATCGCCCAGATCAAGGTGGTGGCGCCGAATGTTGCGCTGAAGGTGATCGACCGGGCCATCCAGATTCATGGCGGGGCCGGGGTGAGCGGTGATTTCCCGCTGGCGTACATGTATGCGATGCAACGCACCCTGCGCCTGGCCGACGGACCGGATGAAGTGCACCGGGCGGCGATCGGCAAGTATGAGATTGGCAAGTATGGGCCCAAGGAGATGTTGCGCAGCGGACACTGAAGAACATCGTGAACCGCCCGCTCAGGTTCGGCTGCACGCCTGAACGGGCTCACCCTCGGCGCCATCGCTGCCGTGTTCAACGAAGTGTTCTTCTACAACGAAGCGGGCCAGATGACCCACGCCAACGCAGCAGCCCAGGCGCCGGTGCCCAGCGTGATGATGGGAGGCTCCGACGCGGGGCTTGGGCGTCAGGACGAGATGGGCAAACTGATAAGCGTGCTCGCGACCAAGGCGGCGAGGGATCTGGTGCTGGACCTCAAGACGCCTTGAGTAAAAATCTGGCCACTGGTCCCCGCATTGGTACCTGAGACTCCCAATGCGGGGCTGGCTTGTCGGACCGGGAAGTCGGGGGCTGGCAATTTTTGCATGGGACACTCCTTGTGCGGGAAGTGCGCATGCTCGCCAAGGTGTTTTGCCTGAAGTAGTCAGCTGGGTCCGCTTGCGATGTAGGACGTTTCTTGATGAGCCTTGAGTATGCCTGGCAAGGGCAGAAGACCCGCCGTGGCGGGTCTTCCTGTCGATCATCAGCCCGGCGGATTCAGACCCCCGCCGCCAGCTTTGCACTCACCTGGCGACGGCGATACGCGCTGTCGCGAGTGGCCAGCCACCAGTACAGCGGCGAGGTGATCGCCAGCCCCACCAGCCACGACAGGTCGGCGCCATTGATGTGTACGGATACCGGCCCGACATACAGCGGCGTGTTCATGAACGGGATCTGCACCGCGATGCCCACCGCGTAGGCGATCAGCGCCTGTGGGTTGTAGCGGCCGTAGATGCCGCCGTCGACCTTGAAGATCGAGTCGATGTCGTAGTCGCCCTTGTGAATGACATAGAAGTCGATCAGGTTGATCGCCGTCCACGGCACCAGCACCACCAGCAACACCAGCACCATGTCGACGAAGTGGCCGATGAAGTCCGCCGAGGCAAACACCGCCACCACACAGCAGGCGGCCAGGACGATCAGCGACAGCACGGCGCGGCTCTTGGCGGTGGGGATCCAGCGGTAGGCGAAGGTCTGCACCAGGGTGATGATCGACAGCACCGCACCGTACAGGTTGAGGGCGTTGTGGCTGATCACGCTGAGCAGGAACAGCACCAGCATCAGTGGGCCAAGGGTGCCGGTGGCGAGCTTGACTGCGTCCATGGTGTCCATCCCGGCCGGGATCGCCAGCACCGCGACCGCGCCGAAGATGAACGACAGGCTCGAGCCCAGGGCCGAGCCCAGGTAGGTGGTCCAGAAGGTCGAGGACACCTTGACGTCGGCCGGCAGGTAGCGCGAGTAGTCCGAAACGTAGGGAGCGAAGGCGATTTGCCACAGCGCCGCCAGCGACACGGTGGCCAGCCAGCCGGCCAGGTTGAAGCCGCCGCGGGTGAGGAAGTCGTCGCTCTGCACATGGCTGAAGATGTAGCCGAAACCAACCACGATGCCGATGCCCAGCACCCAGGTGCCGATGCGGTTGAGCACGTGGATGAAGCGGTAGCCGATGATGCCGATGATGCCCGAGCCCAGGGCGCCGATGACGATGCCCACCGGCACCGGCACGCTGTCGACCACGCCGTGCAGCGACTTGCCGGCCAACACGATGTTGGAGGCGAAGAAGCCGATGTACATGACCCCGGCGATCACCACCACCAGCAGGGCGCCGAGCGAGCCGAACTGGGCACGGCTCTGGATCATCTGCGGGATGCCCATCTGTGGGCCCTGGGCCGAGTGCAGGGCCATGAGCACACCGCCGACCAGGTGGCCGACGAGGATGGCGACGATGCCCCAGACCAGGTTGAGGTGGAACAGCTGCACGCCCAGCGCGCCGGTGACGATGGGCAACGGCGCGATGTTGCCGCCGAACCACAGTGTGAACAGATCCCTTACCTTTCCATGGCGGTCTTGCGGCGGCACGTAGCCGATTGTGTGTTTCTCGATGAGGGGTGCCGAATTGGCTGCACTGGTCATGACTGACTCCAAGGCAAGGTGGGGCATCGGGGGAAGCCCGGGTGCGTGCCGGCAAGGGGCGACGCGTTCTTGTTGGAGCGATGATGCGGGGTGGGCGGGTATCGAGAAATTAGTAAATTTGTGCTCATGAACCTTAAAAAACCTAAGGCTGGCAAAAGGTTAAGCGGGGGACGGCAGCAAGGAGGGTGCCAGGTGGCCGGAGGCCTTGGCGGGCGGGGGCTGCACAGTGCCTTCGGGGTCGTGAAAGGTCCATTGTGGTGCGCGCTGCGCAATAACATGGCACTGGCTGCGTGGGTGATCACGCGGCACGTCCGCTCCCGTTGGCAGTCCGCTGCAGTGAGGGCGCACAGCGGCTATGCTGTCTAGTGCGGGGGTTCAAAGAGGGGATGACTTCATGGCGACGCTGGAGCGGGCCATCGCGATGGCCATCAAGGCACATGAAGGGCAGTTCGACAAAGGCGGTGCGGCGTACATCCTCCACCCGCTGCGGGTGATGGAGCGAGTGATCACCCCGGAACAGCGCATCGTCGCGGTGCTGCACGACGTGCTGGAAGACACCCCGCTGACCCTGTCCGACCTCGCCCGCGAAGGTTTCCCGCTGAAGATCCTCGCCGCGCTGCTGGCGCTGAGCCGCCGCGAAGGGGAGAGCTACGAGGCCTTCGTCATCCGTCTTGGCGTCGACCCCCTGGCGCGCCAGGTCAAGCTCGCCGACCTGGCCGACAACAGCGACCTCTCGCGCATTGCCCATCCTGGCCCGGCCGACCTGGCCCGGCTGTCCCGCTACCGGGAGGCCAGCGCCTACCTGCAGACGCTGGCCTGACCCTGCTCAGCCACAGGCCTTGAGATTGACAGGCCCGACGAACTCGTTGCCACGGCCCATCACGCATGCCACCTGCTGGTTGCGCTGCAGCTCCCAGGCCTGCGGCGGGTAGGTCTTGTTCCAGGCCTCGAACAGCTGGCGGTCCTGCTTGGACAGCCTCAGGTCATACTGCTTGCTCATGTAGAAGTAGGTGCGCGCGATCATCCCGCGGATCGATGGGCGCGGCATGACCTTCTTGGCCTTGAAGTCGACCTGGGTCAGGCAGCTGCCGTACTGGCCATGCTGCTCGGGCAGCCAGCCGAAGCTGAAGTTGCTGCGGTCGCCGTTGATATTCTTATCTGATAAAAAAGCATGGTGACAAATTCCAGACATCACCGGGAGGCCCCGAAATTACTGGGCTGCAGGCCATGATGATGGTGTTGACATGTATGTCAATATTGACGCCGAGGCTGGCCGAGAAACCAGATCGAGTTCGTTTCAATGACGCGTTGTGAGCTTTGCGCTTTTGCCTGCTGCTAAGAGGAATTCGCTCGCCCGAGAGTAGGTCTGTTCCCTGCACTAATGAGCCAGGTGAAACGTTGCCGCGAGGAAACTTGATGTAGGCGAGGAGGATAACCTCCCCGCAGATGCTCTCCCCTATATCGTCGTCCTGCGAGTAGGGAGCAAGTTATTTACAGTTACTAGCCCTGCGATACCCCGCAGCCTGTGCATCCGCTTCTGAGCTGAATAGCACTTGGTTTTTTTCAGCGACTTGATGGTAGCCAGGGCATCCAGATGCTAGGTGGTACACGTGGCTGTTCCGATTGCCGAGAATCGACACATTCGTCGCCTTTTTCTCCAGCGTAGGCTTAGCGGTATCTGCATTGGACTGGATCGCGATGTCAGATAGGGCCGAGGGGCTACCGGTTGGTTTGTAGCCGAGCGTCCAAGTTCGTTCGCCAGTCACGAAAGGGTTTGAATGACCCATGATACGAGAGATCCGCTGATTACGCTCAATCTCCCAAGCAGTCACCGGATGCTGTCTATCCCATGCCATCAGAACCTGCTGTTGTTGACGAGACATACTGAGCTTGTACCGATCAAACATGTAGAACGTTGTTCGAGCAACCAGCCCCTTCACCTGATCGCGAGGCTCAGCAGCCTTCTGTTGAAAATCAATCTTGGTCGTACATTGGCCATACTGACGTGCAACACCTGGTGCCATACCGTAATTGAAATTGCTGCGGTCTCCGTTCACCTCGCCTACGGCTGGGTAGAGGTTGAAAAGGTCAGCCTCCATCGCACGGAATGTAGGATCTGAATCAACGCAGTTTTCTCTCCCGCCCGTTTGCCAGCACTGACGCTGATGCCCAAAAGTCCATGCTGGGACAATGTGTTCCCACTCTGTTCTCTCCGCCCGATTTTGCTGCTTGCGAGTCTCATAGCCGCATGACTGAGCATCGATTCGACCACCCGTTTGTCCTACCCAAGTCCATTTACAACCACAGTAGAGATCTCCGACCGAGCTATTAGCTTGGTCAAAGTAGATTTTCTGTTTTGCAATGATCTTAGCTTCGGTGAAGGTTGTAGGAGGAGCGGCAATGGCGGTCAGGGTAGTAGTGAGGGTTAGCGCTACTGCGAAAAACAGTTTCTTCATCAATCGAGGTCTTAGGGGTGGGGGGATGATCTGGCTAAGTCGTGGGATGTCAGCTATCAGTTGGGGAGATTTATTAGAGGTCTTATGAGCTTCTCTGTTGGGCAATTCGCTAAGTTGGGCCAAGAGCGCTGCAGCGTCCGTGATTTGCCGATGGAGAGCGATCCTGAGACCCAGAAGGTCTAGTCTTGAATTGATTGATGCCACAGTCGACGCAAGGTGCTTTCTGGAAGCCCTAGCTTTTTAGCAGCTTGGGACTGACTGAGACCGAGTGCTTTTTGTTCCTGTACAGCCATCAATTTTTTTCTTGCTGACGATACGTTAACTCGTGTCACAGCCTGAGGCTCGGTCGGCAGAAGGCTGTCGGCCAGTCCCAGCGCTTCTAGTTCAGCCAGTGATGCAAGAAGTGTTTCTCGAGCTGAGCGGTGATCGTGTGATGCCATGACCAGGGCTAGGAGGGTGGTGGGTTCGACCTCCAAGCCTGAAGCTAGTAGATAGCTTGTATCAACGGTTACGGAGCTCTTGGCCAACTCCAGCTTGCTCACATTAGTTTGTGGCACGAATGAAGACAAATCGTCTTGGGACAAACCCTTGTGCGTTCGCAGTAGCTGAAGCACTGCAGCAAATGAGTAACGCAGCGACATGATGCTTTCCCCAAAAGCGAACGATATGCCGCGTTTGCTTACCGCCAAACAAACGTCTATAGTCGTGTTTCTGGCGGTGTGGCCGAATTACCGGCAATTTATGGAAATTGAAATGCGGGGATGTGCTTGATGGATAGCCCACTCAACGACGGGCTATTGGGGGAGGGAGTTGATCTGATCGGCTCCGAGTTGACCCTGGAGGAACTGGTTCTCGCCGCTCGTGAGCGCTACAAGTGGATGCCGTTCTGCGTGGTTGAGGAGTGGGTCATCCTGGACGCCATCCTCACGGAAGATGAGCTGGCTAAGGTGGCTGCTGCTGGATGTCAGCCCATGTTCTTGTTTGCCCACAAGGTCGTACATGACGAACAGCAACGCTTTGAGGCGGGCGATTGGGTGCGGTCGACTATCGCTCGAACCTTCAATGAGGGCTACCTCTTCGCGACCAGGAACACTGTCTACCTACTCAAGGGGCCAGGCCAACGGAAGCCGTCTTCGCTGCAAGGCATCTTCTCAATTTTCTAGGTCTCTCGGCCCCGCTCGTGACGACTCTACTGTTTCAGAGATCAAGATATGTTTCGTTCTCACCATGCTGACATGGCCGGCATCCCTGGCATGTTTGGCGACGGGTTGATGCATTGGCATGGCGTTTCCCGAGCTCTCGCTACCCACTGGTACCACGTGAGTGTTCAGCGTCTCCATGAAGGCCAATTCAGGAATTATGAGGAGATGCTCAACGATGAGATGCGCCTCGTCGAGCTGCTGATAGCGCAGGACGAGAGCCTAGTTGTGCAGGAAGTCCAGGCCGTGACTCCATCCTGGATGAACAAAGACGGCGGCTGGAAGATGGAGAGGCTCACTTCACTGTCGATGGGACACAACCACGCTGGTGTGGCCGTCTGCCTTCTGGAAGTAGAGGGTGGTGCTGTGTACGTCGATACGCATGAGCCTGGTCTCGGTGCCGACTCCTTGAACGGCGTCAGGGAGCTGTATCGACGCGGTATGGCTCAGGCCAGTGCTGCAGCAGAATCTCGGAGGGCTTAGGGATGTCAGAGGTCAATACGGTGAAGGTGGACTATCACGTGAAGCGCTACTCGGACTTCGACCTGTTGCGTATTGCTCGAGCTGTAGGCCAGGGATACGAGGATGAGATAACCGCGTTTCTGGTGAATGTTCACATTCATCGACTGAGCGCCGTTGGCGTAGTCTTTGGGCATATGCGGCAAGGGCCTCATGGTCGGTTTGCTGATGGGCACCTGATCCAGACATCCGACATCGTGAGTATTAAGAAGGAAGGCAAGTTCTGGGTGATCACGACTATGAAGTCCAAGTACGTGGTAGCTACCTTCCGCCGCGATGGCGGACGCCGGAGCCTGAGGGATTTCTGCCGCTTGGTTGGAGAGCGCTTCCCCAATACTCAACTGCACTGATTTAGATCGAGCCTGAGCACGCCAAGGTGTGCCCAAGGCCTCCCCCTGCCTGAAATTTGGGCCCGAGCAAGGAGCTGTAAGTGTTTATTAAGTTTGAATACCTGAAATTTTCTGGCTGCCTGGAAGACATACGAGTTTTTGAGAGCTTCTCAGATAATGTGCAAGTCATCATGAAAATAGATGACGTTCTCATTCCTAATTTTCGGATGCCTACTCGTATCTACGAAGATCTGGAAAATGGCGGACAGTACGAGTTTTACGGGCTTGTTCAGAAATCTAAGAATAAACAAAAAAATACAGGCTTTATATACGCCGCAAAGACCGCTAGCGGGAAAGTGCTCGAGCAGCCTAGCCTAAAGTACACCTCCCAGCTGGGTATTTGGGCGAATGGAGCGGTGATCTCAGCAGTGGCCTTTGTTTTGGCATGGGTAGCTTTGTTCTTTGGATTAGGCACCCTGGTTGATGGGTATCATTATAGTTCTGTAAATGGATTTGCTGAGTATGCGGGTGATGTGACGCGTTATGCATTCGCTCTTGCTTGTATGATTGCAGCGTTTTTTGTGGGAGTAGGGATAAATCTGTTCTACAAAACAACGGTATTGGACACCTGGCAGTCGATTGCACCTGCAAAGCTTGTTGAGCGGTTCAGCAAAATGCATCGCTGACCATTGGGCGAGCCCTCCTTCAGAGGGGCGGCTGTCGTAAACCGTGCCCGGCTTGCCGGTCACGGCCCTCCGGGCTTCCATCCTCACGCCTGCGGCCATCCTTGGCCTGCGCGCTCCGCTTGCCGTTTGGTGTCAAACCCCTTGTTTATAGGGCTTGTAACGTAGTTTTTGGAATGTAACATTGGCGTTGTTACATTCCAGGAAATGCGTTACAGCAATTGTCTTAGAAGTCGAGTCGCTTCACTTCGTCAAAGATTTTTTGGGCAAGCTTGACCTGAGATGGTTAAGACATTCTTCGACAATTTCTGTAATCTGGCCCGATCATAGCCCCCAAGGAACACCCCCCCCATGTCTCGTCTTGCAGAATTCCGCCGCCTTGAACTCCAGCTTGCTCAGCAGCTCGCAGAATTGGAAGCGATGAAAAATGACGGTGCAATCCAGGCTGAAATGGAGTTTGAAAACAAACTCCGTGCCCTGCTTGGTGAGTACGGTTTCAGCCTGCGTGAGGTGATCAGCATTCTTGATCCTCAAGCTCGCGCTCGTGCCGCTGCTCCAGTCTCTCCAGAGAAAGCGACTCGTAAGCCACGTGAAGTTAAGACTTACAAGAACCCGCACAACGGCGAAGTGATCCAGACCAAGGGCGGTAACCATGCCATCCTCAAAACCTGGAAAGCCGAGCATGGCGCCGAGACTGTGGAGTCGTGGCGTCAGTAATCTCCGCACCTTTAGCGGAATGGCTGCGATCCGCAGCCTAAGTGTCCGGCGACAAAACCTCTGTGAGGAAAAGACCTCTTTAACGACAACCTAAATCTCGTCGTGGAGAGCCGGAGACCCCGAGCAGTACCTTATGAACCGCCCCTGTTGGCGGTTTTTTTTTCGCCTGGAATTCAAGTAGATCGCGACCGGGTCGAGCGTCTGGACAGCCAATCTTCTTCGTCTACCTTACTCATCGAACCTTTTGCCGTTTTGGATGTGAGTAGAGATTGCGTAAGGGCGTTAAGCTTATCTAGCCTGCGGGAAGCGTTTAAATACTAGGATCTACGGCTCATTCAACGGCACGCTAAATAGCTAGGCCATACCCAACCCCCCATGCTTTGACCCAGGCGTTAAGCGGCTATCGTTCACATTGGAAATCACTGCGTGATTACGGAGATTTCGAGACCACGACCCCAAAGGACGTTATTGTGCCGGCGAGGTGATTGCCTGGTACCCCGACCAGAAGATCATTCAGATGCGTGGATAGATAGTCTCAGCCACAAAGATGAGAAGGAGAACTATTCATCTCAAAAATTTTTCCTTAAGCCTAAAGAGTTAAACGATTCAGCCGATAAGCATAGACTGGTGTGTAGGACAGAGGTTTATATGAAGTTTCGTGATATTAAAATAGGGCCGCGTGCGGCGCTTATTTTTGCAATTATTGTCGCTGTGGTTGTTATGATGGGGCTACTTTCTGCTAATAAGTTGGAGAGGCTTCGTCAAGCAGAGCAAGATGTTGAAACAAATTGGATGGCCAGCATTCGGCTAGCTGGGCTTATAAACTCAAGCGTTCTTAGGCTAAGGTTGGAAAGTCTTCGAGCAACTACTACGAATGATCCTGTAGTTCGTGATCAGACAGTGAAAACTTTTCCGGACTATCGGCGGGAATTCACAAGCCTCATAAGAAAATATGAGTCTGTGGTAGCGAGTCCTGAAGAGCAGTCACTGTACGATAAGGTCAGGGCGAGCGCTGATCGTTATGAAGGTTTCCTGAACCAGTTAGAGCCAATGCTCCTCTCTGGTGACAATGCGGCTGCTTCTGCGTTGATTAGTTCGACTATCCGCCCCCTTACCAATAGTCTCGTTGATCAAATTTCTGATTTGATGGATTATAATGATCAAGGAGCAAAAGCAGCGGGGGTGTTAACAGGTGAAATCTATCATAGCGGATTAGTCACAATCTATGGTCTGCTTTTGGCCGTGGTGACGCTTACAATTGTTTTGGGTTACATGCTGGTGCGAAGTGTGACTCAGCCTCTGGACGAAGCGCTTTCAATTGCCAAGGTTATCGCGAATAAGGATCTATCGCAGACTTTCAAGGTTTCAGGTCGAGACGAGGCAGCTGCGATGCTGGCTGCTATCTCTCAAATGCAAAATAACTTAAAAGACACATTGACCCATATTTCCGATAGCTCAACGCAACTTGCTTCGGCTGCTGAAGAAATGGCGGCGGTCACTGAAGAAAGTAGTCGAGGGTTGGTCAAGCAAAACGATGAAGTCAACCAAGCTGCCACCGCTGTCAATGAGATGAGTGCCGCAGTTGATGAAGTGGCCGTCAATGCTGCGGAAGCCGCTGATGCATCCGGGCGAGCTCAACAACTCACCAAATCTGGGCTCGAAAATGTTAAGAGAACTTTAGGAGCTATACAAGCGCTATCCTCCTATGTTGAGTCTACGGGTGAGCAGATCCAAACGCTTTCTTCGCGAGCTCAAGACATCAGTAAAGTCATCGAAGTGATTAGAGCCATCGCTGAACAAACCAACTTACTGGCGTTGAATGCCGCAATTGAGGCCGCAAGGGCTGGGGAGCAAGGTAGAGGCTTTGCAGTAGTTGCAGATGAGGTTAGGGCTCTGGCCCATCGTACTCAACAATCCACTCAAGAAATTGAGCAAATGATTGGCTCTATCCAGGACGATTCGCTTCAGGCTGTTAAGGCTATGGTCGAAAGTCAGAAAATGGCTGATGAATCTACCTCTGTAGCACAGCTGGCTAGTGAGTCGCTAGAGGAAATATCCCAGTCAATCACTATGATCAACGAACGTAATATTTTGATTGCGACTGCTTCAGAAGAGCAGGCGCAGGTGGCACGAGAGATTGATCGAAACCTCACAAGTATTCGTGATTTGTCTACTCAAAGCGCAGCGGGTGCGAGCCAGACGGCGAGTGCTAGCGGGGAAGTGTCCAGCCTTGCTGTCGGCTTAAATCGTGTAGTCCAGGACTTCAGGCTTTAAGCTCTAGGTCTATATTTGTTTTTGGATTTATTTTAGCAGGGATGCTTTTTTATAATTTCGCGCAGGGGTGCAGGTGTAAGTATGGTTTGTGGTTCTGTTTTCTTGTGCGTTGTCATGTGTTGCTTTGGGGGATTTTCCAAGTTGTAAGCTCTGTTTGGGGTGCCAAGGTGTGCCGAAACTAATTCTTCTAACTTTGTAACCTGCCAGGGCTTTGGCAGAAATATAGCGAGATCAGGTAGAGACTTGATTTCAAACTCGTAGTATCCACTCATGACAATAATTTTGGCATCAGGGTGTTCCTCGTTGGTAATCCAGGCAATGTCCACTCCGGTGAGCGAGCCGGGCATCTGCACATCAGTGAGCACTAAGCGCCAGCCTGGTTTTCTTAGCTGCTCACGGGCTTCATCGGCAGTGCTTACGGCTGTAACCGCAGCACCCCAATCTTCCATCAGTAGTGTCAGTAACTCCCGAAGCGTTGGTTCGTCCTCCACAATGAGGACGTTAGGGCGGTGTATCTCCTCTACTGGAAGAAAGTCTTTCATACTAGCACTCGAACATATAGCTACGGTTACAAAAATCTGAATCCACTTGCCGCTTCAACGTATCGTGGACAGCTCGTCACGCATACGACATGTGAACTGTACAAAAAATTCACTTGATCATCAGGGGGCAATACAGCACTGATCGGTGGAAGTGCTCGCTATTCTCCTGGATGATTGGCGTGGCTTCAAGAACTGCTGCGGGGTTATGGCAAAGCCTGGACTTCAGTTTTCCTGACTATATGATCAAGTTGGCGAGTTCAATTCCGTTCGTATCTGGATAGCCGGTCGGCTATGGCTTTTATAGCGCGATAGCACAAGCTTATTCAGTTATGCAGGTGACACAGGCATCGACCCTAGCCGCTATGCGGATAGCGATGTGCTCTCAACTCACACTGAAGGCCTGACTTCCTACATGATGCGTCCTGATGGAAGCGGTAAGCCGCTGACAGCGGGTGATGTGAGGCAGCGCTTTGCCAACGTCACACGAGGTACTGATCTGATCTTGGTAGGTAGGCCCGAACAAATTGCTGATCGAGTCGAGGAGCGTGCTCGCATCTCGGGCACCAGTGGCTACATGCTTAACCCGCTCACAAGCCCTGGCACGCTTGAGGATTTCGCCGGGCTGGTCGTGCCAGCGCTCCAAAAACGAGGCCTCTATCGCACTCAGCCGCAAACCGGCACTTTTCGATCTCGACTGAGGACTGACGGCTCTAGTCGGGGCTACCGCCATCCGCCTATGGGGCTTGTTTTCGGGATCGTTGATATGAAAATCCTATGATCGGATAGCCAAGCCTCGGGATGGTCACTACCGGTGTGGCCTACTGAGGAGGCGTTCGACTCGGGGCTAGGGGAATCTATGACACAGGCTCTGTCATCGTGTGTTGCGATGGCCCACCGAACAGCTAATCAAGGAGCCTGAGTGGTTACTCGACCAGCCGCTTCTGGGTAAAAGTCTCCTGGATAGCTCGGTATCCGTCCTGAGATAGCCTTCGCCGGCTGCTTTCACGGCAGGGAGCGTAAGATGTGCGATGAGATCAGAACTACCCATTTGCTTTGATGTCATAATGATGCACAGGGACATCGGCACGTATCCTCGAGCCAGCCCTTCAGGACATCAGTCCAATGCTAAGCAACGACGATTTTCGGTACACCGCTCATAGGCATCTCCTCGAATTGGATGCTTCAAATTCCAGGCTCAGGCACCTAATTTCTCGGGGCGAAATCAACGGTGTCCTCTGGGACGATGCTGTCCAATGGCATCAACACTCATATGAAACCTGGGCCATTTTCTTGAGCCAAAATACTCAGCCTTCGTTGCCATCCTGATCTGCAATCGCGGAGAGATCTTCGATTTTCAGCGGTTCCAATTCACATCAGTCTTCCTCCCCTTGAGGCCAACTGCGCTTCCAGAGGCTCTGGCTGGCGTCTACAAAACCAAGGGCGATTCATGGATCCGTTGGCGCGCCACCCTACCGACCCAATCAAAAACTGACTGGCCGCTCAAGAAAAAGTGGCCTGTGTCGATAATTGCTGATTCAGCACGTGTGGAGCCTAAAATTGTTCAACCGCAAACTCAAAAAAACGCTGCAGGAGCAGAGTGCGGAGCTACATCTGCTACGTCAGCAGGTCGAGCAAATGGACAGAGGGATGCTTTCCATAAGACTTGATGCTCAGTTCCGGATCTGTGCATTCAATCGAATTTTCTTAGAAACTCTGGGGTACTCGAGCGACCATCTGCATGGCCGTCCGCTTTCGGAGATCGTTCCGCCTTACGTCAAAAATCTCCCTTGCTTCCACGCCTTCAATCAAGCTGTGGCGCGATTCGAACCCGTCAATGACGAATATCGCTACCTGCGGGCTGACGGTACTCTTGCATGGTTGAAAATCTACTGGCTTCCTATTCGAAACCAAGACGGGAGCTTGGCTCATGTCCAGGGCTACGGCAGTGAGATCACTCGCACCGTTGAGGAGGCCAAGGAGAACCGGGCTCTGATTGAAGCGCTGGTTAGGTCAACAGCTGTCATTGAATTTAAATTGGATGGCACCGTGATCACGGCGAACAAACAGTTCCTCGATGCCATGGGCTACTCACTGGGCCAGATCGTAGGCAAGCATCATCGCTTGTTCTGTTCGGCGCAAGAAGCGGCATCCGATGAGTACGTAGGTTTCTGGAAGACACTCAACCGTGGTGAATACGTCGCGAATCGCTTCAAGCGAGTCGACGCGCGTGGTAACGATATTTGGCTGGAGGCAACCTACAACCCTGTGCACGACACTGAGGGCAACCTAGCGAAGGTCGTGAAATTTGCGAGTGTGGTTACCGACCAGGTAGCTAGAGAGCAAGAAGTTAAAGATGCCGCCGGTGTTGCTTTTGATGTGTCGCAACGAACGGACTCTAGTGCCGAACACGGCGCCGTCGTGGTAACGCGAACGGTAGGCACGATGCGAAGTATCGCTGAGCAAATGAAGCTCGCAACCGACAGCATCGAGGCACTCGGTAAGCAATCTGCGTTGATCAGCTCAATCGTTCAAACCATTGGCGGTATTGCGTCGCAGACTAACCTTCTTGCCTTGAATGCGGCGATTGAAGCGGCACGTGCCGGAGAGCAGGGACGGGGCTTCGCTGTGGTTGCCGATGAAGTCCGAAAGCTTGCAGGCCATACCAGCTCGGCGACCGAAGAGATTGTGAACGTCGTTCAGCAAAACCAGGAGCTCGCTGATAAGGCCGTCGCCCAGATGTTCAGCAGTCGTGCGAAAGCCGAGGAGGGTTTGGTACTCGCCAACGAGGCGGGCACGGTTATCCTCGAGATTCAAAATGGAGCAAAGCAAGTAGTGGAAGCTGTTGGGCGTTTTGCTAACGAGGTGAAATAGACCTGTATCTCTTACGGTACTGAATTGAGGTGCGCCATCACAGATGGACGGACTGCGAATGTCCATCTGTCATGGCCAGTGCCTGTAAAGTTTTTAGCACTTCACGTCGTTGCCGTGCTGCCTCCTTTGAGTGGATTCGACAGGAGGCCAGCGGAGCGTTTCCCCGCAGGGCTGACCGATCAAACAGAGTCTCCACTCGTACAGGCCGAAGGTTTTTGATTGTTAAAAATCGAGCGTCACCCCTGCATACAGGGCCCGGCCATCGCCTGGCGAGTGTAGCGAGTTTTTAGCGCCATCGGGGTCATACCAAGCGTACTCGTAGTAGCGATTGGTTAGATTTTTCAACTGAAGATCCACGCTCATCGACTCACTCAACTTATAGGTGGCCCCGATGTTCATGAGTACGTAACCACCATAAGTGCCTTGAGTGTTCTCTCTCTCTAGGTAGTAATTGGTTTGTCCGTTTGCCCACGCAGATAGTTGAAGCATCGGGGTAGCATGGTAGCTGATACCAGTATTCCACAGATGATGCGGCACATGGTCGATCTCCCTGCCTTTGCTCTGTGGTAACGCACTGCTGGGCTCAAGGATTTTTGAATACTGCCAGGAGTAGGACATCCACATTTCAGTGCGTTCGTCCGGGCGGAGGTTGACCTGCAGGTCATAGCCCCACCGTCGTGTTTCCCCCACATTATCGGAGTCGCCACTGGGGTCGTTCAGACGTCGGCTGACTTCACCCGATGCATCTTGTTGCCAGTAGGCAACGCGACCGTCCATCCAGCTGACTGGCGTAAACTTGATGCCGGTCTCCCAGCCTTCGTTGATCGATGGATCAAGGTCTTCGTTACGCGGCGGTACCTTATAGGCAGCTGCACCTGTGCCTACTTGGAAAGTGCGGCCCCAGTTCGCATAAAAACTCGCAAACTTCCAGGGGGAGTATACGACACTGAGCTTCGGCTGTTTGATCAGGCCATAGTCGTTAATGTCGTAATCTTGGTCGGTGAGCTTGTTGGTGAAATCGCCGCTGATCTTGTCGACGCGGTAGGCCGGGACAATCTTCAGCGACTCAAAGGGCTCGATTTCGGCCTGCATATAGGCCCCAACGGTATTGAAGTCGAAATCCTGGTCGCGAGTCTGGTTCTGCCGCACCCGGTTGATGGTGTTGTAGCGCTCGCTGCGATTTTCCTGTTTCTGCACATCGCTACCACCCTCTAGAGCGAAGGCGTGCAACCAGTCAACCTCGGGTCGCCAAGTCAAAGAGGTGATAGCGCCGTACTGGGTCTCGTAGGCGTCACGCTCTTGCTGCGAGCTGGTGCTCCAGTATTGCGTCCAGCGGCGGTCATCGAAGGTGTTCACATAGGTCTTGGCTGACCAGGACAGCGTGTCAGCCAGATCAGTGTCGAAGTGCAGGCTGACCTGATTCATACGCCGCGTACCCTTATCCGTGGCGTTATACGGGTTGCTCATGCGAGGGTGATGCCGGGCATTGTCTTCTGTCAGGTA
Organism: Pseudomonas sp. P65(2024); assembly: GCF_057480955.1. Taxonomy (NCBI): domain Bacteria; kingdom Pseudomonadati; phylum Pseudomonadota; class Gammaproteobacteria; order Pseudomonadales; family Pseudomonadaceae; genus Pseudomonas; species Pseudomonas sp. P65(2024). Next base: position 5,437 of record NZ_JBLIYX010000001.1, on the reverse strand, counting down.
TCCAGCCTCATCTGCTTCGGCCTCGTAGTGCCTAGCGATCAATCCCAAGCGATAGCCGTTGTCATCAGGGGTGTAAAACCACTTGCCACCGAAGCTGTAGCGTTCGGTGTCAGCATGGTCTCTATAGCCATCTACCTGTTGTCGAGCGAAGAAGTAGTTCTGCGTCCAGTTGCTGGTCTCGATGCCCTTGGCCATTTGGACTTCACGGGTATTGAAGCTGCCATAGCGCAGTCGTGCCTTGTTGTAGTTACCGCCTATACGAGTATTGATGTTGACGTTGCCAGCGATGTTATTCAGCCCGTAGCGAGCGTCACTGGTGCCACGGACGATCTCTATGCTGTCGATGTCCATGGGGAACACCGAATCGATGAAGGGCATGTTGCCGTCATTCGTGTTGCTCGGGATGCCGTCAATCAGCAGCTTCACTGCGTTAACCTCACCCTCTCCATTGAATCCCCGAAACGAGATTTTTCCGGAGGTGGTGCCTTGGTTGAACTCGGTGAGCATCACGCCAGGTGCCCGGTTGAACAGCTCCCAGCTGTAGGTAACGGGCATTTTTTCAAGGATGTCGCCACCGAGAATGTCGACTGAACTGAGTACGCTGCTGGTGGCCAGGGGGCCAGTGCTAGATCCTGAAATGTTCACGGCACCCAGAGTCAGGGTGGAGCTTTCGGGCGGCAGGGTATCGGCAGTTGCAGTCGAAAGTGGACTGACGGTAAAGGCGCTGGTGATGGCGAGCACGGGCAATATAGCGCGTGCGGAATTGCAATACGCAGGCATGACGTATGTTCCTGGTAAAAGTCGAATACGACCGGACTCGCTCAAACGCGAGCACGTTCTGGATTGAGTGACTGCTTAAACCAGGGGGGAGGCGCGAGGATTTAGACTAGGCCGCTGATGGCGAGGTAGGGGAAGGAGCGGGGTATCGCCTAGAAGTACAGTATCAGGCCAGAAGCGTGGAAACAGATGCTTGAAGTAGTCGCCGGATACACCGGCCTGGCCGGCATGGCAGCAACAGCAGTCCCCACTTTGCACCTTGCCCAGAGCATTATCAGCCAGATCTGTCTGGTCAACCTTAATCTGTGCCAGCAAGGATTTAGGCAAGCTTTCCAGGCCATGAATGCTGCAGAAGCTGCCCAGGATCAGAGACTCATCAACTGGAGCGTTACGCAAACTACGGTCGAGCGGCATCATCAGCAGGTTGAACAACACTGCAAAGCAGGCGAGCAACAGCAGGTGGTTACGGAAGCGCGAGACCATGATCCTTTCCGCTTGGCGAGCGCCGGCATTAAGCCGGAATCAGCGCAACCTGTAAAACCTTTTCATAGGTGCTCGGCGATAAGCGTCACACGCCAAATGTGCTACTCCAGTGTTACTGCGAGCCGCCCAACTCAATCACTGTCGGGGCGTGCAGCCATTTGAGAAATTCACTGAGCTAATCGACGCCACAAAAGCGAGGCTCCTCGCGCCGTCAGCCGAGCAGCTACCTTTCGATCCCGGTTATGGCTTGACGTCTCTAGCCGGAGCCCGTCATCCGCCCGAAGCTACTGAACCCACCAGCCTCCAGTGAGTGGGCGCTTTACGAGGTGATCCCTCATCACGGCCATTGCTAATTTCGCGGGTTCCGCTAACTTATACAAAACCTGTACAAGATTGAGGTGTTGTACATGTATTGCCAGTGGCCTTTGACCCTTTATTTTGACGGTGCCTGCCCATTGTGCGCCAGGGAGGTGGCCTTCCTGCGCAGGCGTTCAACTGCAGCAAAGCTCATCCTGATCGATATCGATGGCGATGACTTCGATCCCATACCTCTTGGCCTGTCGATTGAGCAAATGAGAACGTGCTTGCACGCAAGGTTCGCGAACGATCATTGGGTAACAGGCTTGGACGCTACCCTTTGGAGCTGGCGTGCTGCCGGTGTTGGGATGTGGGCCGCTCCACTGGCTTGGCGTCCGCTACGTCCTTTGCTTTCAGTTCTGTACAGGTTGTTCTGTCGTTTGAGGCCAAGTTTGGCCTGGTTACCCCATCCCGAGGGTAGGCAACGTTGCAAAGGTGAGGAATCCAAATGTCACATTCGCTAGCCGAGCATTATCGTGAAATCCTTGTTGGCGTTGGTGAAAACCCGCAGCGAGAAGGGCTCTTGGATACCCCCCAACGTGCTGCCAAAGCGATGCAATATCTATGCAATGGCTATACCCAGAGCCTAGCTGAGCTAGTCAATGGCGCTTTGTTCGAAAGTCAGAATGATGAGATGGTGGTCGTTCGCGATATTGAGTTGTACTCATTGTGCGAGCATCACATGTTGCCGTTTATTGGGAAAGCGCATGTCGCCTATCTGCCAACAGGACGAGTATTAGGGCTTTCCAAAGTGGCGCGTTTAGTCGATATGTTTGCCCGCCGTTTGCAGATTCAAGAGAATTTGACTAGACAGATTGCGTGTGCCATGCAGGAAGTGACTGATGCGGCAGGTGTTGGCGTCGTTATCGAGGCCAAGCACATGTGCATGATGATGCGAGGTGTAGAAAAGCAGAACTCAGTGATGATTTCATCGGTAATGCTGGGTGAGTTCCGAGACTCCCCGACTACCCGGCACGAATTCCTCAACCTCATTGGGCGACATACCTGAAATATGATCCCTAGCCGCATAGGAAGAACGTGCCCATGAGTGCAGTTTTCAATACGTTATCTTCAAGTCGTTTTAAAGTCCTGGGTTATAGTGGCTTGCTGCCGTTCGTTGGTGTGGCACTGCTGTTTTGTTTAGCGACTGATTACCGAGATTTTCTATCTGTTGCTTTGGTTGGCTATGGGGCTGTGATACTGAGTTTTGTCGGGGCCTTGCATTGGGGTTTCGCTATGACCTTACAGGGATTGTCTGCAAAGGGACGACAGGAGAGGCTCGTGTGGAGTGTTATTCCAGCCCTCATCGGTTGGGTTAGCATGTTGTTACCTGTGTCATGGGGCTGCTTGGTATTAGCTTGTGGTTTCATTGGGCATCTTTGGCAAGATCGTAAATTGGTCAATATTTTGCCTGGGTGGTACTGGCCTATGCGAGTACGTTTAACCATAGTCGCAAGTGTGTGTTTGCTAATTGGTGCACTTGTACTGTATTTTTTTGATTGAGCTCATTATCCCGATGGCAGCGGCTGGGCAACCATTGAGGCGGTACCACCTAGACTAGGTCAGCCCTGTGCGTGACGGCTTTTAGGGCTTTCGGTTATCAGAAGCGCTTGCTAACTAATCGGTCTAGCTCTTGGCGGGTTTTGCAGCCCATCATTGAGTGACCTTTGATGTGCAATTCGGCAGCTCGGGATGATCCAATGCCGAGTATGCTGGAGAAATAATTGGTAAAATTTTTCCTCTTGCAAGGTTGTTTGATTGGATAAAATCTTAACGTGTGACGCCGGGCCCCTCTGACGGTTAATTAGCCGCCATGTCGGAGTCATAGTTGTTGAACTACGACTATATAGGAGGGGCTCATGACTGCCCTAAATGCGTATCTCTCTCAGGATGTCCTGGGCACTGATCTGTGGCTCTGGCTTTCCTTTTTTGCTGTGGTTTTAACTCTGCTAGCGCTTGACTTAGGGGTTCTCCATCGAGGGAATCGAGAGATTGGCGTCAAAGAGAGCTTGCTGCTGTCAGCTGGTTACATCAGCATGGGCCTACTGTTCGCTGTTTGGGTTTACTTCCAGAAAGGCAGCGACGCAAGTATGGACTATGTGACTGGTTTCCTGATTGAGAAGTCCCTGTCGATGGATAACGTATTCGTTATCGCATTAATATTTAGCTTCCTGGCCATCCCTAGAGAGTTTCAGCATAGAGTGCTGTTCTGGGGGATTATGGGAGTCATCGTCTTGAGGGCCATTATGATAGGCCTGGGGGCCGCGCTCATTGCGCAGTTCAGCTGGATACTTTACTTTTTCGGAGCTTTCTTGGTTTTCACTGGGATAAAGATGCTATTCGCTCGTGTGGATCATGCGCCTGATCTGGAGAATAACCGGTTCGTCAAGTATCTCCGTAGTCATTTGCCCATAACCAAGGAATTGCATGGTCAGAATTTCTTGGTGCGGCTGCCCAATGACTCAGGTAAAAAGGTGTTATGGGTAACACCGCTATTTCTTGCTTTGATTCTTATTGAGTGTGCTGACTTGGTCTTCGCTGTTGATAGCGTTCCCGCAATCTTTGCTATCACTCAGGATCCCTTCATTGTCTATACCTCTAACATTTTTGCCATACTCGGATTGCGGGCGCTGTATTTTGCGCTGGCGGCGATGATAAGCCGCTTCGCTTATCTTAAGTATGCCTTGGCCTTGGTGCTTGTCTTCATAGGTACGAAGATTTTCCTTCACGATATCGTGGGCAAGGTGCCCGCAGAGATTTCTCTGAGCGTTACAATTGGTCTTCTGATTGGCGGTGTATTGCTGTCGCTTTGGAAGACAAGAGAGCCCGTCAAGTTTTAACGTACTAGCTTTTATCGTTGCTTTTAGCGAGAGGAAAGCGCGGAAGCGTTATGAATTACAGGAAAATGCAGTAAACCTGTAGATCTTGGATTGGGCGTCCGCCATTACACCGCTTAAGCTTCCGCGTGTAATGGCTGGATGTCTACACTCCTTGAGCACAAGCGCCCTGGCTATTTAGTTTTCAGTTTGCTCTTGCAGTGAAATGCTGAACCCTCGGTCATAGTCATAAGCAGCGGTGCTGAGATGATTCAAATAGAATTGATCGCACCCATCGTTGTCCTTCATCTCGCTCCGTTCTCCCATGCCAAATCATAGCTTTGGTAAACCCAGGAATATCGACTGGCGGCTCTCTCACGACAAGTGTTTCATCCGCTGGAGTCAGCCGCTCTGGTACTACAGCGATCAGATTACAGGTGCTGAGCAACTCAGGGAGTATGAGGAAGCTGGAGACTGAGATGCAGACTCTGCGTCGGCGATTAATTTTTGACAGCGCTTCATCAGTCACTCCGCTGAAAGAACCTCCCGCTGGCGAAACTAGCACATGGTCTAGCTCACAGAAGCGATCAAGTGACAGCGTAGCCGGTTGGGCATCAGGATGGGTTGCACTCATCAGGCAAACGTAGCGTTCATCGAAAAGGCGCTGTGATAACGCTCCTGGCGGGATCATCTCTGGTGTGACTAGGGCTATGTCGATCTCGCCCTGCTCCAATTGAGTTGGCAAGCTGGCTAGGTCTACCGCACGAACTGCAACCCGGATGTTTGGAGCCTGCTTTCGGAGTGCGCTCAGGAAGGGCGCTACGACCGCCCGAAGAGCGTAGTCAGTCGCAGCGACTGTCACGAACATTTTGCTGGTCGTGGGATTGAAGGCCTCTTGTTGCAGCGTAAGCGCTCCATGAACCCCACATTCAAAGCGCTTACCTGATCCCCGATGCTGTGCTCCCGATTTCTTTCTGGAGCCTGCCGACGATGATGCGCCCCGA